>NZ_RYFF01000078.1 GCF_004138165.1 Candidatus Chloroploca sp. Khr17 | reverse complement strand
CAGGAAGCGGGGATGTACGCCATGTTCGAGTACAGCACCGACCTGTTCGCCCGCGCCACGATTGAGCGTATGGCGGGGCATTTCCAGGTGCTGCTTGAGGCGATCGTCGCCGACCCCGCGCAGCCCGTCACACTCCTGCCCCTGCTCACCGCCCCTGAACGGCAGCAACTCCTGGTCGACTGGAACAACACCGGAACGGGGCCCAATGACATCGCGAGCTACCAGCGCCTGTTTGAGGCTCAGGTCGCCCACACGCCCGAGGCCGAAGCCGTCCACTGGCAGCCCGCCCCCGGCGCCCCCCTTACCCGCCTGACCTACCGCGAGCTCAACGAGCGGGCGAACCAGCTCGCACATGCGCTGCGAACCCACGGCGTCGGCACCACCCTGGGGCCGGAAACGATCGTCGGGGTCTGCCTGGAGCGCTCCCTCGACACCCTGGTCAGCCTGCTGGCGATCTTTAAGGCGGGTGGGGCCTACCTGCCGCTCGACCCCGCCTTCCCCGATGCTCGGCTGGCGACTATCATCGCCCACGCCGACCTCCGGCTTGTCGTGACCCGCGCGCAGTACGCCCTCCGCCTCGCCGAACCTGCCGTCGGCCTCATCTGTACCGACCGTGACAGCGAGTTGCTGGGCCAGCAGCCCACCACCAATCTCAGCATTGATACCCGCCCCAGCCAGTTGGCCTATGTGCTCTTCACCTCAGGCTCGACCGGCCAGCCCAAGGGGGTCATGATCGAGCAACGCAGCCTACTCAATAACCTGCGCGCCAAGATCCACGACCACGGCCTCAGCGCCACCGATAAGCTCGCTCAAACTGCCCCCACCAGCTTTGACATCTCAATCTGGCAGTTCCTGACCGCACTGCTCGTCGGCGGCACTGTACGCATCTTCGACGACGAGACCGTACGCGACCCTACGGCGCTGCTGCGCTGTGCTGACGCCGAGGGCGTGACCGTACTCCAGGTTGTCCCCTCGCTGTTCAGCTATATGCTGGAGCAGGTAGCCCTGGCCGGGGTGCAGCGGCCCACCTTTGCCGCCCTGCGCTGGCTATCCTCAGTAGGCGAGGCACTCTCCTCCACGCTCTGCAACGCCTGGCTCGCGCACTACCCGCACATCCCGATCTTGAATGCCTATGGCCCCGCCGAGTGTGGCGATAACGTGACCCATGCCTTCATTCGCGCTCCCCTGCCACCTGAGCGTATGAGCGCCTCGATTGGCACGCCGCGCCCCAATGTGCGGGTCTATGTGCTGGACCCGCACATGCAGCCGGTGCCGCTCGGGGTCATGGGCGAACTGTACGTAGGCGGGCTTGGTGTGGGCCGGGGCTACCTGCACGACGCCGAGCGCACCGCTGCTGCCTTTCTGGGCGACCCCTTCGTGCCCGACCCGCAAGCTCGTCTCTACAAGACCGGCGACCTGGCGCGTTACCTTCCCGACGGCACGCTGGAGTATCTCGGACGCCTGGACCACCAGATCAAACTGCGCGGCTTCCGCATCGAGTTGGGCGAGATCGAGGCGGTGTTGAATCAGCATCCCGCCGTCGAGAAGAGCGTGGCGACGGTTCACACCGCCGCCAATGGCGAGCAACAGCTCGTAGCGTATCTCGCCCTGAGCCAGCCGCAAGCGCCGCTAGTTGAAGCAGCTGCGCTCAAGGCCGCGCAGCTTGTGCCGCAGTGGCGCGAGTTCCTGGCCGCGCGCCTGCCTGGCTACATGGTGCCGAGCCAGTTCGTGGTGCTAGACGCGCTGCCGCTCACGCCCAATGGCAAAATCGACCGCCAGCGCCTGCCCGCGCCCGACCCAAGCCAGCGCCTGTCGGCGAGCGGCTACGCCCCGCCGCGCACGCCGACCGAGGCGCTGCTCGCGAAGATCTGGTGCGAGGTGCTGCGGATCGAGCAGGTTGGGATCTACGATAACTTCTTCACCATCGGCGGGCATTCCTTGCTGGCAACCCAGGTGGTATCGCGGCTACGCCAGCAGTTCCAGGTCGAGTTGCCGCTGCGCACTATCTTTGGCGCGCCAACCATCGCCGAACTCGCCGAGCAGGTCGAGGCGATTGTCCTGACCCAGACCATTCAGCAGATGGATGTCGATCCGGCCATCGAGCGAGAAGAGATCATGATATGACCGACACGGTTGCTTTTGTCGCCGAGCTGGCCCGCCAGGATATCAAGCTCTGGCTCGACGGCGATACGCTACGCATTAACGCGCCGACGGGTGGGCTCTCGCCCGCCCTCGTCGCCCGTCTGAAAGAACGCAAGCCCGAGGTGGTCGCCTTTCTGCGCGAGCACCAGGCGGCCGCGCGCGTCACGACGATCGTGCCAGGCCCGCGCCCCGAGCGGCTCCCGCTCTCGTTCGCCCAGCAGCGGCTGTGGTTCCTGGCCCAACTCGAAGGGGCGAGCGACACCTATAACATCGCTGCCGCGCTGCGCCTGCACGGCCCCCTCGACGTGGAAGCCTTTGCCACAAGCTGGCGGCAGATTGAGGCCCGCCACGAGGTGCTACGCACCAGCTTCCCCCAGCTTGCCGGGCAGGCCCACCAGCAGATCAATCTCCCTGGCTTCACCCTCAACCGGGTCGATCTGTCGGCGCTACCCCAGGACGAGCAGGCGGATGCGGTAGCTCGTCTCGCCCACGACGAGGCGGGCACCACCTTCGATCTGGCGTCTGGCCCGCTGTGGCGCGTCACGCTGGCGCGATTGAGCGAGCAGGAGCACGCCCTGTTTGTGACCATGCATCACATCATCTCGGACGGCTGGTCAATCGGTATCATAACCCGCGAGCTGTCGGCACTGTACGCCCAGCAGCGTGGGCAGCAGGCAGAGGCTCTGCCGCAGCTGCCGCTTCAGTACGCCGACGTTGCGCTGTGGCAGCGCAAGTGGCTGGAGGGCGCGGTGCTCCAGGAGCAACTGGCCTACTGGAGACGCCAACTCGCCGATGCGCCGCCCTTTCTGCCCCTGCCAGTTGACCACCCGCGCCCGCCGGTACAGCGTCACCAGGGCGACCAGATCGCAGTCACGCTGGCCCAACCACTCACCCGCGCGCTTGGGCGGCTGGCCCAGGCCAACGATGCAACGCTGTTTATGGTCCTCCAGGCGGCCTTCGCCACGTTGCTAGCGCGCTACACCGGGCAGGAGGAGTTCTGCGTCGGTACGCCGATCGCCAACCGCCAGTTCGCCGAGGTCGAGCCGCTGGTCGGATTCTTTGTCAACACCCTCGTGCTGCGTAACGACCTGACGGGCAATCCCAGCTTCCGCGAGCTGCTGGCACGGGTTCGTCAGCTCACGCTCGACGCGTACCAGCACCAGGCTGTGCCCTTCGAGCTGGTCGTTGAGGCACTCCAGCCCGAGCGCAACCTGGCCTACAGCCCGCTGTTCCAGGTGATGTTTGTGCTTCAGAACAATCGCCAGGAAACACTGGCGTTAGGCGAACTGGCCTTTAGCCCGCTTGATGTCGAACATCCAGTCGCCAAGTTCGACCTGACACTCACCGTCTGGGAAGGCAGCGGGGAACTGACCGCAGCGTGGAACTACAATACCGATCTTTTTGAGCGCTCCACCATTGAGCGCATGGCCGGGCATTACAAAACGTTGCTGGGCGAAATCGCCGCCGACCCCGGCCAGGCCATCGCGCGCCTGCCGATGTTGAGCGCAGCCGAGCGGCACCAGTTGCTGGTCACGTGGAACGATACGGCCGCGGACTACCCCGCCGAGCTGTGCCTCCATCAGCTCTTCGAGGCCCAGGTGGAGCGCACCCCCAACGCACCCGCAGTCGCCTATGAGGGGCAGGCGTTGACCTATGCCGAGCTGAATTGGCGTGCGAACCAGCTTGCCCATCGCCTCCAGCAGTGCGGTGTCGGGCCAGAGGTGCTGGTTGGACTATGCGTTGAACGCTCGCCGGCGATGATGGTCGGATTGCTGGGCATCCTCAAGGCCGGGGGCGCCTACCTACCGCTCGACTCAAACTATCCTGCCGAGCGGCTGGCCGCGATGCGCGAGGATGCGCGCGTCAAGCTACTCGTCATTCAGGCAGGACTCCGTGCGCAGCTAGGCCTGGAGGCCGAACAGGTCATCGAGCTGGAAGATCTCGCGCCGACCTTGAGCACCGCCAATCCCCAAGTGGCTGTGAGGCCAACCAACCTGGCCTATGTGATCTATACCTCGGGTTCGACCGGGCAACCTAAAGGGGTCCAGATAACCCACCAGGGCGTGGTGAACTACCTGCACTGGTGCGTTCGGACCTACCCGGTGAGCGCGGGCAACGGCATTCCGGTGAATGGCTCGTTCAGCTTCGACGGCACCCTGCCAGCGCTCTTCGCCCCGCTCCTCGTCGGCAAGCAGGTGTCGCTCCTGCCCGAAGAGCGACAGTTCGACCTGCTCAGCGGAGCGTTACGCGAGGCCGAGGAACCATTCAGCCTGATCAAGGGTACGCCTACCCACCTCAATCTGTTGCACCGCCTGATTGGTCAGCCCAGGGCAACCCTGCGCACCCACGCCCTGGTGCTCGGGGGTGAAGCCGTGCCGCGCTCGCTGGTAGACCTGTGGTGGCAGCACGCACCGGGCAGCCGTGTCTTCAACCAGTACGGCCCCACCGAGGCGACCGTCGCTTGCTGCTGGTACGAGGTTCTCCCGCACACCACGTTGCCAGAGATCGTGCCAATCGGTCGGCCCATTGCCAATACGCAGCTGTACCTGCTGGATCGCTACCGCCAGCTCGTGCCGATCGGCGTTCCCGGTGAGCTTTATGTCGGCGGGGTGCAGGTCGCCCGTGGCTACTTGAATCGCCCCGAGCTGACGGCTGAGCGTTTCATCCAGAACCCGTTCGGCCCAGGTCGGCTCTACAAAACGGGCGATCTTTGCCGCTATCTGCCGGATGGCACGCTTGAATTTCTGGGACGGATAGATGACCAGGTGAAGCTGCACGGCTTCCGCATTGAGCCGGGCGAGATCGAGGCGCAGCTACGCCAGTGTGCAGGTGTGCAGGCGGCGCTGGTCATGGTGCGCGAGACAACCAGCGGTAAGCGGCTGGTGGCCTATGTCGTGGGGGCTGTAGCGGTGGAAGAGCTGCGCGCCAGGCTGAGCCAGAAGTTGCCCCCGTATATGGTCCCGGCCCAGTTCATCCAGCTGCCGGACTTCCCCGTACTCCCCAACGGCAAGATCAACCGCCGCGCCTTGCCCGCACCGGACGAAACCATTGACACCGCCCGGCGAGTCGCACCGCGCACCCCGACTGAGACGCTCCTGGCATCGATCTGGCGGGATATCCTGGGGATCGAGCAGGTCGGCGTGACCGACAATTTTTTTCAGGTCGGGGGTGACTCGATCCTCAGTATTCAGATCGTCAGCCGCGCCAGAGAGGCTGGCCTTCACTTGACGCCCAAAGATCTGTTTCAGCATCAGACGATCGCTGATCTCGCTGGCGTGGCACGGTCAGCACCGCAAACCAGGGCTGAGCAAGGGATTGTCACAGGTGCGCTCCCACTGACCCCGATCCAGCGGCGCTTCTTCGCCCAAGGCTGGAGTGAGCCGCACCACTACAATCAGTCGATGCTGCTTGAGCTGGTCGCCGAGGTCCAAACCATCTGGCTCAAGGCCGCTGTACGCAGCTTGTTCACCCATCACGATGCGTTGCGTTCGCGCTTCAAGCGCACTGGAGCGGGCTGGCAGCAGACGGTGATTGCGCCTGCTTTGGAGCTACCCTTTACCATTGTGGATCTATCGCCCCTGGGGGAGCACGAGCAGCAGGCAGCCCTAGCGGCGCAGGCCGATGCGCTCCAGGCCAGCCTGAATCTAGAGCAAGGGCCGCTGCTGCGCGTGGCATTTTTTCAGCTCGGGGCGCGCAAGCTCCTGCTGATCGTGATTCACCATCTGGTGGTCGATGGAGTTTCCTGGCGTATTCTGCTGGAGGATCTCCAGACGGCGTATCAGCAGGCCGCAAGCGGCTCGCCGCTCAAGTTGCCAGCCAAGACCACCTCGTTCAAAGCCTGGGCCACGCTCGTGCAGGCGCAGGGGCCGCAAGCGGTCGCTGACGAGCGCGACTACTGGCGCCAGATCTGCGCTATACGCACACAGACCTTGCCTACCGACCAGAAGGTAGGGCCGAATGATCACGCCTCGGCAGCCGTTGTCTCGACCCGTCTCGGCACGCTCCAAACCGCCGCGCTGTTGAATGAGGCGTCGGCTGCCTATCATACCCAGATCAACGATCTCCTGTTGACCGCGCTGCTGCTCGCCTATCATCGCTGGAGCGGGCAAACAACGCTCTTGCTGGATCTGGAGGGTCATGGCCGCGAGGAGCTGTTCAGCGATCAGGCCATCGACCTGTCGCGCACGGTAGGCTGGTTTACCACGGTCTTTCCCGTGGTGCTGGAACTTACCACGGCTGAGCCAGGGGCGGCGATCAAGCAGGTTAAGGAGCAGTTACGCCATATTCCACGCCGGGGCATTGGCTACGGCTTGCTGCGCTTCATCCACGACGACCAGGCACTTGCGGCAAGCGCCGAGATCAGCTTTAACTACCTAGGCCAGTTCGACCAGAGCATCCAGGGCAGCTTGATCACAGCCTTCGCCAACGACACAGTTGGGAGCACGCGTAGCCCGGCAGGGCCGCGAGCACGCCTGCTGGAGATCAGCGCGATTGTCATGGACGGACAACTCCAGATCGACTGGGTGTACAGCCGCAATGTCCACGACGCGGGAACGATCCAGCGCTTTGCCCACGCCTTTGACGATGCGCTCCAAGAGCTGGTCGCCCACTGCCAGGCGCCAGGGGTTGGCGGCTACACGCCCAGTGATTTTCCCGACATCAGCCTGAGCCAGGCGCAATTGGACGCACTGCTGGGCGAGATCGCCCGTGCCAATCACGCGACGGGGTCGATCAACCAGCGGAACGAGGCCATCTACCCCCTTTCGCCATCACAGCAAGGCATGCTTGTTGAAACGCTGGCCTTTCCCGGTTCGGGTGTCCACATCGAGCAGTCCGTGCTGAGTTGGCACGGGCCGTTTGACGGTAAGGCGTTCGCGCAGGCGTGGCGTCAGGTGCTGGAGCGCCATACCACCTTGCGTACCGGGTTCGCCTGGGAGAACCTGGCCGAGCCGCTCCAGTTTGTGCTGCGGGGGGCGCAGTTGCCCATCGCCCATCACTCGCTGCGCGGCCTCGTGCCCGAGGTGCAGCAGCAGCATATCGAGCGCTACCTTGCGGCGGATCGGCAGCGGGGCTTCAGCCCGAGCCAGCCACCGCTCATGCGCCTGGCGCTTTTTGAAGTCGATGACAGTCTATGCCACCTCGTCTGGACTCGCCACCATCTGCTTAGCGACGGCTGGTCGCTGCCGATCATGATGCGGGAGCTTATGGCGCTGTACGAGGCAGAGTGCTCTGGGCAGCCGCTCCACCTTCCGCCGAGTCGCCCCTACCGGAACTATATCGCCTGGCTGAGGAAGCAGGATCTTGCGGCGAGCGAGGCGTTCTGGCGCACGTACCTGGCAGGCTTCACTACGCCGACCCCGCTGTCCACCCGGCTCACTGAGGTCACGGAAGGCGCTCGCCACGCCTCAGCCGAGCTGGTGGTACCGGCGGCGACGACCGCGACACTTGTGGCCCTGGGTCGGCAGCACGGGTTCACCGCCAGCACGCTGATCCAGGGCGCGTGGGCGCTGCTGCTGCACCATCACAGCGGCGCACGCGACCTGCTGTTCGGTGCGACGGTCGCCGGTCGGCCACCGGAGGTGGTGGAGGCCGAAACGATGGTTGGGCTATTCATCAACACAGTGCCGGTTCGCGTCCGGCTTCCGTCCTCCCCTGATATAGCGCTGCTGTCCTGGCTTCAGGCACTCCAGGCGCAGGGGCTAGAGCAGCAGCCGCATACCTATTGCTCGTCGGGCCAGATCCATCAGTGGAGCGAGGTTCCTGGATCGCTGCCGCTCTACGAAAGCCTGCTGGTCTTTGAAAACTACCCGACTGCGGTAGCACCGACGGAAGGGGCGACGCCGAGGCTGACCCCCTTCCCGCTCAGCGGTGAGCGCGCGACCGGTGCCCAGACCCGCTATGCGCTCACCGCCCTGGTGCTCCCCGGCGCCGAGCTTGCCTTCCGCTTTGTCTACGATACACAGCGCCTGACCGCAGCCGACATCGAACGGCTCCAGACACGCTTACTGGCGCTGCTTGAGCAAGTGGCTGCCGATCCGCTCCAGCCTCTGAGTCGGTATCTACTGGATATTGAACAGGCGCCGACATTGCGCCTAGCACCGCCCATCGCAGCCCGGTCAGGGCTGGCCCTCCCTCGCACCGAGGCCGAGCAGCAGCTCGTCCGAATCTGGCAGGACGTGTTAGGAATTGAGACAGTTGGAGTGCGCGACAGTTTCTTCGATCTCGGTGGGCACTCGCTTGTCGCCTTGCGACTGATGGCGCAGCTCCAGCAGCAGTTCGACCGCAACCTGCCCCTTGCGACACTGTTCCTGTACCCGACGATCGAGCAGTTGGCTCAACAGCTGGGCATGCCAGCGGAGTCGCCTGGGGAAGCCTGGCCTACCCTGGTGCCGATCCAGCCCGACGGCGAGAGCCTGCCCTTCTTCTGTGTGCCCGGTGCTGGCGGCAACCCGCTCTACCTCTACGACCTTGCTAGCTGCCTGGGCAAAAACCAGCCCTTCTACGGGCTTCAGGCGATTGGGCTTGACGGCGAGACGAGGCCATACACCAGCGTCGAGGCGATTGCTGCCCACAACATCGAGGCCATCCAGCGTGTGCAGCCCCAGGGTCCGTATCTTCTGGGCGGGCACTCCTTCGGCGGCAAGGTCGCCTTCGAGATGGCACAACAGCTATGCCGAGCTGGACACGAGGTAGCCGGGGTGCTGCTGCTGGACGTGGCGGCCCCGACCCTCCAGCCAGAGCAGGCACCCCCTGAGTGGGACGAGGCCCGCTGGCTGGTCGCGCTCGCTGGCGCCTTTGGCACCATAGCGGGCCGCCAAAGCGTCCTCGTGGCCGAGGAACTGCGCGCGCTCGCGCCCGAGGAGCAACTGGTTTACTTCAAGGTTGAGCTTGAGCGGTTGGGCCTCTTGCCGGAGGGATCCAGCCTCAGCCAGGCACGCGGCTGGGTCGAGGTTTTTAAGTGCAACCAACAGACAACCTATGCGCCCGGCCCGGTCACCCCTGTGCCGCTCACGCTTTTCCGGGCGGAAGCGGCCCTGGCCCACGTTCCAGACAGCGATCACCGGGTGGGACGCCCCGACGACCCGACCCTTGGATGGGCCGCGTTCACCGCAACGCAGGTTGAGGTCGTCCCCGTGCCAGGCGATCACCTGACGATGATGAGCCGCCCACACGTGGAAGCTCTGGCCTTGCGCCTGCGCGAGCACTTGCAGCGGATTAAGAAGAGGGTTCCTCATGCGATTACCGATTAAGGCTAGCCTTGGTGGCTTCCTCACGCTGCCTGTGGGCCTGGCCGACATCAACCCGTTGCGGAAGCGCGAAACGCTGGGTGCCATCCTGGCACAGCCTGTGACCGAGACACCTTCGACAGCTATGACACCCAGCGAGGCTGCCTCCGCGCTACGTGAAGCGTTCGAAGCCTCGCAGAGCTTGCTCAGCCGCAGTCCGCTGCGTCGACGCACGACCCTTATTATCGTCCTCACCGGGCAGCCCGCTGCTCCATCTGACGCCTTTAAGCCCGAGGCGCTTCTACCCGACACCAGCGCTGGGCGCTGGATCAGGCGCTCAGCAACCAGGCTGCATGCCTTCAAGCGCAAGCAGCTTGACCCTTTCTTTGAGGATAAGCGCACCCAGCACCTGAAGACGATCTCCCTTGATGCCCATGTTGTCAGCAAGGAGCAACTCTTCGCCCGCAAGCAGTTGAAGTTTCATCTTGCCCTGCTGGCGAGCACCACGATCTCCTGGATGGTCTACCCCCCGCTGTTAGCGCTCCACCTTCCGTTCCTGTTCTACCTGTCCATCCCGATGTACAAGCAGGCCTGGAAGGATTTCCGCACGCGAGGTATCACCACCACCGTCGTCGATGCGTGCCTGAGCATCGGTGCGGTCGGTTTCACCTTGACCCATCTGCCGGTACTGATCGTCGGCGAGATCGGCGGCATCATCTTCTCGATCACCCAGATGATCGTGGTTGACAGTAAGGACAACACGCGCCAGAAGATCACCAACCTCTTCGGGCAGCAGCCCAAGAGCGTCTGGGTGATCCAGGACGGTATCGAGCTCGAAGTCCCCTTTGAGACGATGCAGGCGGGCGATCTCGTGGTCGTCGATGCCGGTCAGATGATCCCGGTAGATGGAAGCATCCACAGTGGCGCCGCCAGTATCGATCAACATATGTTGACTGGCGAGGCCCAGCCCGCCGAGAAAGGTGCTGGCGACCCGGTCTTCGCGGCGACGGTGGTGCTCGCCGGCAGGGTCGTCATCCAGGTCGAGAAGACTGGCTCGGCGACGGCGGCGGCCCAGGTGGGGCAGATCCTCACCGACACATCAAACTTTACCGCTTCGGTGCAGCTACGCGGCAAGGAGATCGCCGATCGCTCGGCTGCCCCGACCCTGCTGCTCTCCGCCGTTGCCCTGCCCTTCGTCGGCTTAAACCAGACACTTGCGATCCTCCTCTCCGGTATGGGTCGTACCATGCGTACGCTAGGCCCCCTGAGCGTGATGAACTTCCTCCAACTGACGGCCCGCCAGGGCATTCTGATCAAAGATGGCCGGGCTTTGGAGCAGGTCGGCTCCGTGACGACGGTCGTCTTCGACAAGACGGGAACACTCACCCAGGAGCTGCCCCACGTTGGGCGCGTACTCACCTTCTACGACTACGACGAGCAGCAGATCGTAACCTACGCCGCCGCCGCCGAGCAGCGGCAGAGCCACCCGATCGCACGAGCTATTCTGGAGGCGGCAGCGGCCCGCGAGCTCGCGGTGCCCGCGATCAGCGACGCCGCCTATGAGGTTGGCTACGGCATTACCGTGAGCCTCGACGGGCGGCGGGTGCGCGTCGGCAGCTTGCGCTTTATGGAGATGGAAGGGCTTGCCTTCCCCGCCGGCACCGAGGAGCTTCAACAGCAGGTTCACGCCGAAGGCCACTCGCTCGTGTATATCGCTGTAGACGAGCGGCTGGCGGGCGCGATCGAGTTGATCCCCACCGTGCGCCCCGAGGCGCGCCGCATCGTGGACTACTTCCGCCAGGCCGGCCTGGAGACGGTCATCATCTCCGGCGACCACACACGCCCCACTGCCGCCCTGGCTGCTGCTCTGGGCATCGACCGCTACTTCGCCGAGACCCTGCCCGAGAACAAGGCCGAGCTGATCACCCAGCTCCAGCAGGCTGGCAAGACCGTCTGCTTTGTCGGCGACGGCATCAACGACTCGATCGCCCTGAAGAAGGCGAACGTTTCGATCTCGCTGCGTGGTGCCAGTACCATCGCCACCGACACCGCGCAGATCATTCTGATGGATCAGTCGCTCAACCAGTTGGAAGCCCTCTTCGAGCTTTCGAAGGAGTTCGAGGCCAGCATGCGCGGCAACCTGATCAGCAGCGTCGTACCCGGCGCGGTGATCATCCTTGGCGCGTTCACCGGCATCGTGGGCTATGGAACCTCGATCTTGCTCTTTACGACCGGATTCGCTGCCGGGGTCGCCAACGCCGCGCTCCCCCTCCTGCTTACGCAGGAACCGGATCGGACTAGACAAGACTCGTAGGCCCCTGGCCGTGGGCTCAGATGGCGAGATCCTGGGCGATGGCGCGTAGCATCTCGCCGCGCGTCTCGTTCAGGAAGAAATGCCCGCCGGGAAACATGCGCGCACTGAATCTCCCTCGGGTCTGCGCCCCCCACGCCTCGATATCAGCCGCGCTGACCATGCGATCGCCCGTGCCGCCGAACGCCGAGATCGGACACGTCAGTGGGTCGCCCTCCTGATAGGTGTACGTTTCCAAGAGCGCGGCATCGGCACGCATCGCTGGCAGGAAGAGTTGGAGGAGTTCCGGCTCCTGGAGGATCGCGTCGGGGATGGCATTGTAACGCTGCTGAATCTCGCGGAGAAACTGCTGATCTGGCAGGTGCTGGAGGGGCAGCCTCGAATGAGGTAGGTGTGGCGCTCGCTGCCCCGACACAATGAGCTGCCGCAGCCCCGGGCGACCCTGGCGCACAAGTTCGCGGGCTAGCTCGAAGGCCACAAACGATCCCAGGCTGTGCCCCCAGAAGACCGACGGCATGGTCATAAAGGGGACGATAGCCTGTGCAAGCAGCGCGACCAACTGGTCGAGCCGTTGCACTGACGGCTCGTGTAGGCGCTGCTCACGGCCCGGCAACGAGAGCAGGCACCACTCGATGCTGGGCGGGGCGTACTGAAACCATGGCCGGAATGAGGTGTTGCCTCCGCCGGCATGTGGGAAGGCGAACAGGCGCACCTGGGCCTGGGGCCGGGGCTGGGGGATGGCGAACCAGGCCGTGCTGGTCGGGGCTGTGGCGGGGGGCATCGTCACCTCCTCAGGCCGTAGCGGACGCGGACGCAGGCGCTGACGCCTGGCCGAGCTACGCGCCATCGAGTTGCGCTTCACCGAGGCCGAGGCGCGCGAGCTAGTGGGCGAGAGTCTTGCCGCCGGGTCGCTCGACGAGGTGGCAGCCCTGCTCTGTACACGCACCGAGGGCTGGGCCGTCGGGCTGCAGCTGGCCTGCCTCTCGCTGCGCGCTGCGCCCGATGCCCTCGCCCTGGCCAGGGGCATCAGCGGGACGAGCCGCCACATCGCTGACTTTCTGCTCGACGAGGTGCTCGGGCACCAGCCCGAGGCGCTCCTCCAGATGTTGCTTGTTCTTGCGCTGCCCGAGCGCTTCTGTCAGGAGTTGTACACTGCGCTTCTACAGGAACAGCCGAGGGGCTTGGCTCAGACGCCTATCGCCGAGATCGAGCGACAGGGCCTGTTCCTGGTCGCTCTCGATGATGAGGGCACCTGGTACCGCTACCACCACTTCGTGCGTGATCTGCTCCTTTTTCGGCTCACAGAGACCATCGGCAGCGAGGGGGTGGCGTTGCTCCACCGCCGCTGCAGCGTTTGGTTCGCCTCGCGCGGGCTGATCGAGGAGGCCGTGCGCCACGCCCTCCAGGTAGGCGACCAGGCCATGGCGGCTCGCTTGGTAGAGGAGAGCTACAGTGCGCTGCTCGAGCGGGATGAGGGCCTGGTCCGCCTGGCTCCGCTGCTGGCCCTGCTGCCCGAGCCGCTGATCGCCAGTCGCCCGCGCCTGCTGCTGGCCTGCGCCTTCGACTGCTTTATCCGCTGGGACTTCTCGGCTTTCGCGGCTATGACCGGACGTGTGATGGCGCAACTGGGGCCGACCAACCAGGAGCACATCTTTGAGGGCGCGGATCTGCGCGGCGACATCGCCCTGCTCGAGGGCATCGCCCGCTTCTGGGTCGGCGACTTCATCAGAGCAGGCGCCCTTATCGAGGAGGCGTATCAGCATATCTCAGCAGCGCGTGCGCACACCTACGCTCTGACGGTCACCTACCTTGGGGGAGCTCGTTTTCATTGTGGCGACGGCGGCGGCGCCATTACCTTTATACGCGGGCACCTGCGCTGGGCGGACGCGCCGACGAGCACGGCCACCGCGATGCTCCTGGTCGGCCTGAACTACATCAACCTGCTCAGCGGGCGGCTCGACCAGGTTGCCCACGACGCACGTCAGCTGAGCGGCGATGACCCCAACAGCAACCGCTTTTACTGGTGCTGGGGCCAGTATCTACTCGGTCGCTATCACTATGAGCGCAACGAGCTGGAAGCCGCCGAGATCTGCTTCCTGCGAGCCAGCGGCTTCCCGTACAACGCCCAGGAACGAGTGCATCACGATAGCCTTATGGGGCTTGCCCACATCGCCTTGGTGCGCGGCGAGCACAAGCGGGCCGCTAGCTACGGACACAGAGGGCGCGTGTTCGCCGAGGAGCGTGCCAATCCAGGGCTGCTGGAGGCTACGGCCGCGCTCGAGGCTGTGGTCGCTCTGGCCCAGGGCGATTGGGCAAGCGCGAGTTGGCATGTGCAGGCGATCGATCCGGCGCTCTACACAGGCCATGCGCTCTGGCTGGTGCAGGCCCGCTGGTGCTGGGCCGCGGTGCAGATCGGTCTGGCTACGCCGGAGAGCCTGGCCGAGGCCACGGCCAGTCTGGCACGCTACCTCGCCGAAGCAGAGGTCGCGCACAATGTGTATTGGCAGATTCGGGCAGGCGGACTGCTGGCTCTGGCACACCACGCCCAGGGCCAGCACGAGGCGGCCCTGGCGGCGCTTGGGCGCGCCGTCTCTCTAGCTGCGCCGGGCGGCCACATACGCTCGCTGGTAGACTGCGGGCCGCCGATCGCCGCACTGCTGCGCCAACTGTCGCCCGGCAACTCCGGTGGCCCCAACGTGGTGCGCGTGCTCGCCGCGTTCGGCGAGGGCGCTCAGCCCCCGCCAGAGCGAACGGCCTCCCTTGAGGCACCCAAAGCTGCCGGGACAGCAACCCCAGGGCTGCTGAGCAAGCGCGAGCAGGATATCCTGGTCCTACTCGCCGAACGCCTCACCGACCAAGAGATCGCCGAGCGGCTGATCATCGCTATTACTACGGTGCGCACACATACCCGGCGCATCTACAGCAAGCTGGAGGTAACGAATCGGCGCCAGGCGATCAGCCGCGCTGGCGAGCTTGGCCTCCTGGAAGGCTATCGTTGAGCCTATTGCGGTTTGGGGGCTGGCCACGTTGCGGTATCATTGCCCTATGAGCGCAGACATGGAACGCTGGCATACACCCGCGGCTCATCCCGAGCTTGGGGCGCATCAGATACACATCTGGCGCGCAGGCCTGGAGGTGTCGGCCACCACTCTGGCCGCATTGTGGCGGCTCCTGTCCAGCGACGAGATTGAGCGAGCGCGACGATTTGTATTTGAACGGGATCGCCGGCGCTATGTGGCGGCCCGCGGCGTGTTGCGCCTCTTGCTCGCCGGGTACACGCCATACGCGGCCGGCGATCTTGTCTTCAGGTATACGCCGGAGGGTAAACCATCGCTGGTCCAGCCGGGCGATATTGCCACGCTTACCTTCAACCTGTCTCACTCCGATGCGTGGGCGGTCTATGGCTTCACGCGCCAGGGCCGCATCGGCATCGATATCGAGTACTGCCGCGCCCTCAATGATCTGCGTCAACTCGCGACCAGTATCTTCTCGGAGCAGGAGTTGGCGGCGTTGGATGCCGTACCTGTGTCGCGGCGCCAGGCGGCTTTTTATGCCGGCTGGACGCGCAAGGAAGCCTTTGTCAAGGCGCTTGGAGCAGGCTTATCATACTCGCTCCAGAGCTTTGATGTCTCGCTGACCCCTGGCGAACCGGCCCGCATGCTGCACGTCCACGCTGATCCGGCAGCGGCACTGCGCTGGCATCTGGTCGCCTTCACACCGGCACCCAATCTTGCAGGCGCGGTCGTGGCCGAGGGGCGACCCCTTGACGTCTCGTTCTGGCATTTCCCGCTGGAGCAAGCGTAGCCTGGTCAGCAAACCTAAGCGGGTCGATAGTCTCAGGCAACTTAGCCACTCAAAGGCTTTTAGACTTGTCTCCAGCTTGGCCCGCGCCCAGTTGGGGAAGATGTCGTCGGGCCAGCCCGGGTGTTCAGCACGCCCACTCGCCATCATCTCCGCATCGCTCCACGTCAGGCCCACCTCGTGCTGTGCCCGCCACTCCAACGAGCCACGCCGTAGTCACCTGGTGCTCCGCTCAGGGTTCACCGCACGTGCCCGCTTGTACGGCGCGTCGCTCATATCATGGGCGGCGAGCAGACTGCCGATGTAGGCCAGAGCGACACCGCGACTCCGGGCGCTGACGATGCAGCCCAGCCAGTCGAGCACTGCCAAGTCCGCGTGGCGGTGGTTCGGGCCGGCGCAGAGAGCAGCCCTCCTGCCTCGTCGCAGGAAGTTCGGCAAAGGTGAAGGCATGCATGGCTTCCTCGTTGACCTGCGAACGTCACGGTGATTATGGCACAGGAGCACCAGCGAGCACAATGTGGGCGGCAGGAAGCGGCTTCTTAACCGTTTGATCAACGATGCCGGTGGTGATCTTGAGAATTGCCGATCCCATCTGCCTCCACGATGACCTACCATGACGCCTTCAGAGGAGGGCGTCATGAAAACAGACCACGAGGTACGACAGATGCGACGAGAACGGAGCAAAGGAAAAACTCAGGAACAGGCGGCCGCGCGGGCCGGCATGAG
>NZ_RYFF01000077.1 GCF_004138165.1 Candidatus Chloroploca sp. Khr17 | reverse complement strand
GGAGTTGGTTCGGCACCTGCGATTGAATGAGCGCAATCAGTGGCGCATTGCCCGTTGAAAACGTCACCCCGCTCACGGTCCACCAGAATACGGCGAGCCAGAAGAGCGAACTGGGCATCAGGGCAGTGAAAGCGACGGTGAGGCATGAGATCGCGAACGAGAGCAAGATCGTCACAATCCGACGCTTGAAGAGCGGCACGGCAGCAATGAGCGCGCCGCCGACGATAATTCCGATCCCAGCCAGCCCCTCCATCAGGGCTACCTGATTCACACCGCCACCAAAATGATCCTTGACCAGCAGCGGGGTAAGCGTGAAGGTAGGCATGATCGTCAGCACGACCAGGGCCACCAGCCCGTAGAGCATCAAGAGGCCACGGTTGTGGAGGATGACGTACGCCCCGCCGAGAAAGTCGGTCCACAGACCACCACGCTGCGCCACGTTGCGCGGTGCTTGGGGGATCCGATAGACCAGCAGCGGGACGATCCCGAACAGTGCGGTCACGACATCGATCAGCAGCGCGCCCTCGAAGGGCAAGAAGGCTAACAACAATGCCCCCAGAGGTGCGGCGGCAATCGTCATCACCCCCTGGAGCATCTGGTTGAGCCCGGCCACCCGGCTGAGCCAAGCGGCGGGGACGAGCAGCGCCGTGCTTGCTGCTGCCGCCGGAGCCTGAAACGCTTGCATGCTGCTACGAATGAACATCATCACGTAGAGGTGCCAGAGCTGGATCTGATCGCTCTGGAAGAGCCAGACGAGCCCGAGCATACAGGCGGCCGAGATGACATCGGCAACGATCATAAGCATCCGGCGGCTGTAACGGTCGGCCAGAATGCCGCCGAGGGGACCAAGCAGCGCCTGCGGTAGTAACGCCATCACGCCTGCGATCGACAGGGCGATCGGCGAGCCGGTATTGACCGTGATCCACCAGAGCAAGACAAACTGGGTCAGTGCGCTGCCAGTTAACGAGAGCGCCTGGCCAAGCCAGATGCTCCAGAAACGGAGTTGCCACGGCTCACTCAACGCGGGATCGGGAGCCGACGGCGCAAGATCGTGCTGGGGCTGCATAAGCCTCCCTGAGAGCTGGTCGCCCATGATTGAATAGATTATCCATATTGACAATCTATGTTTGATTATAAGCTTGTTGCGATAGATTGTCAACTCTGATAAAATATCATTCTGATCTGGATTGCAGTGAACCACGAGCGACAGCGGGAGACCGATGGGGAGAAAGAGCATTGCCGAAGCGCGGCGCGCAGAGATCCTGGCAGCCTTTGAGCGCTGCATCGGGCGTTACGGCATTGATGTCGCCCTTGATCGCATTGCCGAAGAAGCCGGGGTGCAGCGCAGCCTGATCAGGCACTACCTGGGCAACCGCGACGA
Source organism: Candidatus Chloroploca sp. Khr17 (assembly GCF_004138165.1). Classification (GTDB taxonomy): domain Bacteria; phylum Chloroflexota; class Chloroflexia; order Chloroflexales; family Chloroflexaceae; genus Chloroploca. The sequence goes on along the minus strand of NZ_RYFF01000077.1, from coordinate 15,056 downwards.
CGTCGTCATGCAACTGGTCGTACGGATTACCGAAGAGTACCCGCGCAAGGTCGCTGGACAGATAGATCTGGCAGTGGAGCGCGGGGGCGCGGGCATCCTTGAGGTTTTCTTTGGTCATGACATGATCAAGCCAACCGACGTTGAAGCGCTCAATGCGGTGCTCAATGCGCCGCCGGAGCGCTACCCGCAGGCGCGTGATCTGGTCGCCCAGGCCTGCGAGGCTATCGTAACTCAGGCGACAGCTGGGCTGGCACGCCTCTATCCTCAGGCTCCGCCGGCGCATTGCCGTGCAGTCGCGTACAGCCTCTTCTGTATGGCGATGGCGCACGACGATTTTCGTTGGCTTGGCCTTGATGCCCGTTACAATGAGATGGTTCGTGAGCAAGCTGCGCAGTTGATCAATGCCCTTGGGGTTTGACTTCTGCCCGCGTGCCGTCGCGTCCGATGACAAACGGGTTGCCGAGCGGCGAGGGACGCCCGATATAATGATCACCTGGCTGTGCCGTGATCGCCCGTTGATAGAGTGATCCGTGGACACGATCAAGCAGCCCGGCTGCGCGCGTTGCCGCAGGCGTTGGGGCGGGTGCTCCAACGAGCGGCGCTGAGCACGCAGCGACCGCTGCCATGATGTTTCATCGTGTCCATGCACCCCCGCTGCTCAAGGCTCATGCCAGACCATGAGCTTGTCGTTCCGTCCTCCCCTTCTATGCTACAATGGCTTCTGGAACGGTGTTTCCGTATGTGGGTGGCATGGAAAGCAAGCAGGGAGCATGCGATGACAACGACCATTGATGCGGTGTTTGATGGCCACGTGTTTTTGCCGACGCAGCCGATCAACGTACCCCCAAACACTCGGGTTCAACTCTCCATCATTGCCGAAGCGCCGCCAGCGGCTCGCTCCTTCCTCGATGTCGCTGAAGCCTTAGCGCTGGAAGGGCCAGCCGATTGGTCGCTTCACCTCGATGCCTATGTATATGGCGGCAAGGTGCCGCAATGAACCATGAGGTGTTTTTGGACACCGCCTACGCGATTGCCCTTGCGAATGTGCGGGATGCGTTTCATCCGAAAGCCGTCCAGGTGGCGCAAGACCTCCGTGCTCAGCAGACGAAATTGGTAACCACACGTGCCGTGCTGCTGGAAATTGGCAATGCTTTGGCAAGCCAACGCTTTCGCACGGCTGCGGTGCAGTTGTGAGACGCCCTCGAAGCAGACCCGACGGTGGGGATTGTCCCACTGACGAATGATCTCTATGCCCAAGCGCTGATCCTCTATCGCTCGCGGATGGACAAGGAATGGGGCCTGGTCGATTGCCTGTCGTTTGTCGTCATGCGCGAACGGATGTTGACCGAAGCCTTGACCACTGATCAGCACTTTGAACAGGCAGGTTTTCAAGCATTGTTACGCACATAGCGGTGTGCGTTGGGGCGAGGTGCTGTGCCACACCTCAGTGCTCACCTAGGTGCAATACCTTGCAAAGAAGGCGATTGTTGTGACGCAACGGCGCAACGTTTTTCGCGCGTAGGTGAGCAACTCTTGATCCTATCATCGTGTTACCCTCTACTCCACCGGTGGCCGCATGCGCACCTGACGCCCGAAACGCATCTCTGGGGTCTGGACAAAGGCCTGGCCCACGGGGAGTTGTTCGACAATCGCGTCAATGCGTTTGTTGGGTGGCGAGGCGATGTATTTGCTGAGCGTCCGTGATTCGGGGTAGTTGACCCGGAAGAGTACTTTCGTCCCGGCGGTGCTCAACACATCCGGGTGAAAGTCTTTCATGCCCTGGCTGGCGACGACGACGGCGATGCCGTATTTGCGCCCTTCTTTCATGATCTTCGGCAGCGTCTTGTCTTTGGCGAGCCGATGGGCTTCATCGAGCAGGATGACCAGGCGGATGCGATCCGCTTCCCCCCAGAGAAACATCTCGCGGTAGAGTTTGCGTAAGACGAAGGCTCCGGCAGCCATCTGGACGCTCTCTGAGGGGACGGCATGGAGATCGAGCACCATGCCATGGCGGATTTCGTCGCGCAGGTGCATGGGGCTGAGCGTTGGCTTGAAGAGATCCATCTCGAGCAGCGGGCGGCAGCGAGCGGCCAAGTTTTTGACTTTTCGTTGGTCTTCGCGGCGCTCGATGCAGTGCAGGACATCGCTGGGGGTGGGAAGTTCGGGGAGATCGTCGGCGCTCATTGTGGCGTGAAAGCCTTTGATTTTGTAGGCGTCCATGATCGCCTGCGAGAGGCCGTCTTGCTGGATGCCGCCAAGTTCGACCACGTGGGCAAAGACTTCGGCGGTCTCCTGGCTATTGGTGCGCCAGTCGGGCTTGCCGTTGCGGATGAGCACCTCGAAGGGGTTGAAAGGTAGCCCATCGGCCGCATCCAGAATCTGAAGGCCGTAGTCGCGCACGAGCGGGCCGTTCGTGTTGGCAAATTGGCCGTGGAAATCGAAGATCAGTGGTGCGATCTGTTGGGCGAGCAAATCGCTGAGTACGTTGCCCATCGCGACTGATTTGCCCTGGCCGGGAATGCCGATAATGAACAGGTGTGGACTGCCTTTGACCGAGGGGTGCCACATAATTGGTTGCTCGTCGGTCGTGCCGAGTTCGACGCTGATCATGGTGAGTGGAACCGGGCCATCTACGGGCGTGGCTGGTTCCGCTATCACATCAACGGGCGTGGCTGGTGATACCGAGTCACTGCCGGGAGCCGCTGCATTATCGACGGACGTGGCTGGTTCCGCTATCCCATCAACGGACGTGGCTGGTTCCACTATCACATCAACGGACGTGGCTGGTTCCGCTATCCCATCAACGGGCGTGACTGACCGTGCCAAGCCTGGATCATTAACCACCGAGCTATCCCCTGAAGGAGCAGGGGCGGCTCGGTCTCTGCTGTGAGCCGCTGGGCCATCTATGGGTGCGGCAGGCGCAGCCGAAGCCTCCACCGGCGTGGCGTGAGCCGTCGAATTCCCGCCGCCAGCGGGGCGATCACGTGCGGGCAGGCCATGCTCCAGGACGAATCCCTCGGCCAGTGACGCGATGCTGCGTACGATGATCGTGGCATCCTGTGGGTGCAGCATGCGCTCAGGGATGTCGTCTGGTGTGATGATGTACCCCTCGTAGCGTGGGCGAAACTCAACCTCTCGGCGCTCAAGCTTGCCCAGGTGTTCCAGGATGGGAGCCACGCTTTCCGGTTCCACTGCATCGTGACGCTGCGCACGCGCAAGGTAGAAGCGCAGGACGTTGGCCAGGCGGGCACGCTGCAAAACGCCATCCACCCGATCCGGCTCAGCGAAGAAGCAGGCGCGCACCAACGCCGCCGAACTCTGCATCTGAATGAGCATATCACTCGCCAGGCTCTCGAAGGGCACTGCCCCACGCCGCCACTTCACCTCGATAAACGTCACCTCCACGACGCCGCCGCGTTTGAAGCTAAAGAGTGCCAGGTCACAGCGCCGTTCGCTCTGCGGCTGACCGGGGAGGGTGCGACGGAAGATCTGAGGGGCGCTATCCACCGGCACCAGAATACTGTTCCGTAACCGCCCACTCTGTTGCAAATGGCGCACGACGATCCCTAAGCCTACCGCAGCGGCGGCATTGTTGTTGCGATCACTGACATGAAGCGCCAACTGTCCCGAGACGAGCTTGAGCGCATCTAAGACCTTGCCAACGCTTTGCTCCAGTTGGGCAAAACCCAACTCGTCCATCGCTCGACTCAGTAGCTCCTCGATCTCGTCGCGCCACATCGTGGTGACAACAAGCCGATGGGCGATCCCGTCGGTGAACTCGGGGCTGTAGTCGATCAGATATTTGCGTGCCAGATGCTGCAACTGGGGGTCATGCGGCATATCATAGTAGTCGAGGGCAAAGAAGCGGTCAATCGTAATGACCCAACTGCTCTGCATATGAAGTTGTTCAAGCAAGCGCTGCTGGAAGGGGACGAGTTCGACACGCAACCCAAGCCGCTGATCCGCGTTGCCCCCCAGGCTGCAGCTGCCTGCCTGAGCCACCTGGATCTGGGTGTTCACAAGTGTATCGGTGAAGGCTTTGTCGATGGGGTGACGATCGGCTTTCACCCCGTCGCCAACCAGGTGTTGCTGCCAGTAGAGCTGGTCGCCCTGGGGTGTGAAGGTAGGCATCAGGCGACACATCAACCCATAGAAACTGAAACTGCTGCCAAGCAGCGTCTGATCGGCCCGATCAAGTGCGACCGGTTCGGGCTGCATCAGATCACTGGCAATGGCAAGGTGCGCTGCCGGCGGTGTTTCGTGCTTCAGCACCGCCAGCGATCGTTGCACGTAGCTCAGGGCTGGCGTCAAGTAGGCTTGCCCATTGAAGCGCACCTGATCATCCACGAGACGGCGTAACTCGGTCACGTCCTGGGCCGTACCAGTCTGTTCCGTTGCCACGTAAGCATAGATGCTGAGTTTGGGCAAGTCGCCTGCTTCGCGTTCCTCCTCTTCGGTCGAATCTGGCTGGGCAAAGACGCGTGCTAGGCTCTCGGTTAGCAGATCGCCACGATCGGCATTGATCTGGGTGATGCTTAAGCCACGCAGGTAGGGGTGCAGCTCGCGGAAACGCTTGATGTGGGCCGCCAACTGGAGTGTGCTCGGATCGCTGTGCTGCTCCAGACCGTAGCGATCCCCAAGAATGACGGCCAGGTCAGCCAACCGACGCTGAGGATCTTCGAGGGTTGGCGGCAAGGCCAGCCCGTAGAAGAAGCGGAGGTTCGCGCTATGCAGCAGCGGCGTTGCCACCAGAGGGTGGGTGACGAAGGCTGGCATGTTAGCGGGCGTAATCTGCCTAAGTTGGTCGAGATCCAGGGTGAGCTTGCGATCCTTGAGCTTCAATTCCAACAGGTTGCGCTCCCACTGGCCCAGCAGTTGGTGGTAGGCCGCGTACCAGAGCATGCGCAGGGGATGGGTAGGCAGGGTCACCACCGCCTCTTCGACGCCGCCACCTCGTTTGGGGGTCACAATCAACAGCGTATCTACCGACAAGGCGACCTGAAGTTCGGTTTGGAGCGCCGGATCACTCGATAGGCTCGCGATCAATTCGCTGTAGGCTTTGGCATAGCGTTCTGCACGGCGGGCGAGTTCGAGATTCCATGCCGCTACCGCGACCAGGTGACGCGGCTCGGCTCCCTTTAACTGCTTACAGAGTTGCTCGCGCTGACTGCGGAATTTCTGCCAGACCGCTTGACTGAGTGCTGGGGGCGTGAGGGCTTCGATCTGTTCGCTGGTCGCTTCATCAATCTCGTCGAGCCGCAGGCTGTAGCGCCCCCAACTGAGCGGCTCCGCGAGCGTGCGCTCCTCCAACTGCTTGAGCAGGCGGCTCATGCCCAGCATGATTTTGCGCCGTTCATCAAGGCGTAAGCTGAAGTACTCGAGATCACGGCTGGCCCAGAGCGGCTCCTGCTCATCAAGTTGGTCGGCCTTGGTTTCGAGCACCACCTCAAGTCGCGCCAGGGCCAGGTTCGCCACCGTGTGGGGCCGAAGTTCACGCTTGTTGCCCTGACTGATTGGTTCATTGGCTTTGGCGATGAAAAACTCTTCGCTGAAGGCGATGAGATTCTGCCCATCTTCAGCACTCGGGAGGACATCGCCGGTGTGATCGAGCGCCATCAAGCGCACCTGGAAACTCTCATCAGGCAGGCTCTCCTCCTCACCACTGAAGTCGAGTTCAATTTTGAGCGTCGCACTGCCCCGGCTCACGGGGAGATCGCGGCTGGGCAGATCGAGGTCATGATAATCAGGGTTGGCGACTGGAATAAGCTCAACGCGCCAGCCACCGATATTCCTGGCTTTCGGCGGATCCGTCACCCATTTGACACTCAAACCCTTCGCCTGATCGCCATATTCAGCAATCAAGGCTCCACCGGGGCCGTCGGGTTGTTTCAGCTTCGAGTGGCTCGTCACCTTCCCCTGGCGATCAATGAAACTCTGGAGGGTCACCTGGCGTAAGTCGCTGCGCTCCTCTTCAGGAAACGTCCATTGATCAAACGTCGGTCCGTGGCCGTCCGCCAGAGCTTGTGACCAAGCCGCGTGATCATTCATTGCACGATCACGAAAGAAGCCCGCCAACTGAGTCGTGGTGACAGCATCAACTTTCGTCGTCGCAATGCGCTCCATGAGCGAGGCCTGCAGCTTAGGCGGCATCGCCAGTTTAATCACGCAGTGGCGATTGCGATCTAGTCGGGTACGAAAATCAGCACCGCGATCAGCGATGAGCCCCACATGCCAGAGCATCGTTCCTGCTTCGGCCAGACGGTCTTGCGCTTCAAGTTCGCTCACGGCGCGGCACAAGGCGATCTTCTGGCTCTCACTCGCCCGAAGCGGTCGGCGCACCGAAGCCAGGATGTCATTGACGATAGCTGCGACGGCTGGTGAGAGCTGTGCGCGTATGCGCTGCGAGGCAAAAATGAGTAACTCACGCCCATCGAGCACGGCAAAGGAGTTCGCCAATGAACTGAAGGCTGCATCCACGAGATCGGTAGGCACAAAGAGGCAGAGGTGCCCATTTTTACGATTGCGCAACTCAATCGCACGATCCGTCGTGATCATGCGGTCGTGGTTGTGGGAACCCAGATAATGGATCGCCAGGTGGGGTGCCTGGGTCGCCAAGGCGGTGCAGATGGCCTCAATCTGTGGCAATTCAAAGAAATCGACGCGGGCACAATGTCCAGGCTCGGTGCCTACGAAGCTGTGCGCAATCGCTTCGGCAAGAATGGTATCAACCAGATCAGGGCTTACGCTTGTCATACGCGACTCTTCGCATAGGGCGGCTGGAGCCGCTGGGCGGTAAAATCATCCGACAGGTCAGTGAACATCCCCATCTGGCGTAAGCGTGCCAGCATCGCCCGCAGGTTGTCACGAGCGGCGGCATGGTACTCGGCCCCGGTTACGCGTTGGGGCGGACGATCGACGATGATGCCAAAGCGTGTTTCAAGGAAGGTAAGGAATTCGCGCAGGCCCAGCTCAGCAACCACCTTCTGATCAGCTTCAGCATTCGGTGGAGCCAAACGTACCGCCGCGAGTTGCACCAGTACGGCCAGCAGGTCGTTACTGGGTGCATAGCGCCAACTGCGTCGGTTACGCTGCACACCTCGTAGGATTCCATCATTGCGGTTGATGCCACCAACACTGGCGAACCACTGCATATACTTGCCCAGAATTTTGCCGCGCTGACCAAGATCAAGCAGGATGACCAGCTTATCGAGGTCGCTCGTTGCAGTCGTGGTCATCTGATCAAGCCGCCGTTGCAAGTCTTCCTCATCGTGCCCTTCGGCATCTGTATTGAGGTTTGCTTTGAGAATTTTCTCGTAGTCGTCATAGGCGTACATTTCTATTTTCGACCGTAAAATCGGATCCTCAACGAGATTCAGGATGGCCTGTAGATAAGTCGGCCCATAGGGCTTTGAGGGAAGCATCTGGCTAGCGCGGGCTTTGGTATGGGTACTGCCCCGGAGCTTTTCGGCATACTTATCAAGCTGACGCAGGCACAGGTTAGTGGCAAAGAACTGCTGATAAGCTTCAATATCGCGGCGCACGGCCTCAGCCGCCATCTGGTGGCTCAGGCCATCGACCTGGCCGGTAAAGTCGAGGTAGATCTCAGGGGGAATGGCGACAGCATCCTCACCCATCGCTGGGGGCAACATGCTCGGATCGCGCACCAGCGCATTGATCGCATAGACGAGTCGTAACGAGTAGATAAAAAGTTCTAAATTGATCAGTGACTTGAGGTAGACGACTAACGCCTGGGTAGGCATGCGCTCACTGTAGGCAAAAAGGTATTTGACCAGATCATCGGCCAGTTCGCGTTCCTGGCGTGGGCAGGCAGGCGGAATATCGGTATCACCTTTCAGCGCAACTGATGTCTCCTTAAAACCATCAAGAAAAATGATGGTTAAGAACGAGAGAATATCAAGATCAGTGACACCATCGTAGCTTCCACCAATCTGTGGTGCGGCAGAAAGCTTCACTCCACGACCAAAAAAAGTCCGGAAAAATTCACGTAAATTGCGACCAAGGCTCTGCCTCTTCAGTGCAAAGTATAGAAAACTGTCAGCCCCACGCTGGCGACGATTCTCAGTAGGAAAACCAGGCTTGGCAGCAAGGATCGAGAAGGGCGCAACAGCAAGAATTTGCTCGCCCTTCTTGGCTCGCCCGACCGCACCGGTCTTGATCAGGCTGGTGCGCACCAGACGTTCGATGATACGACGCCCTTCAGCCGTGCTCGTCCCCTGCATCGTGTGGTGCTGTGCAAGGTTATCAATATAGCGTGCAATCTCCTGAGCTTCATTCGGGCGTTTCACTCGATGTTTGCCCTCACCCAGAATCTTGAAGTAGAGCGAGGGCAGGAAAATATCCATGTCAATGCCATTGAGTTCAACGGCAAAGACTTTCGGAAAGACCGTGCCAACCAACTCTTTGGGCAGTTTGATCTTCATGGGCGTTCCCCATCAGTCACGAGACGGATGTATCCCTGGTCATGTTCCAGGCGATGACGATAACGGCCTGATTCAATGAGTACCAGACTCTTGGCCATGTCAAGCAACAGGGCACTCTTGAAGGGTACAAGATCTTCGCGCAGCGGACGTAGTTCCGGCGTATCCGCCAGGAGTCCTTCGTCCAGACGCATGAGCAATTCAAAGAGATCAAGCGTGATGTTGAGTTTTGGCGTCCCACTGCGGTGTTCCAGCAGCAGCCCTTCAGGGATCGCCTCGATGCCCTCGGTTCCTATCGGTTGCTGGATCGTCAAGAAGAAATCATCAAGTTCAAACTCTTTCGCCACAATCATTTGTTGCGCCTCGGAGTGGTCAATAACGAGATTGAGGTGACCTGCTGGCAGATCCACATTTACGTTATCTGAGCGCCAGATTCCGTTGGCGAGTTGCATCTTCACCTTGCTAGGCAAACGGGCTTGGGCTAGCAAGGGGATGAACTGTTGCGCATAGCGGTACGGTAACAGGTGCAACCAGCTCAAGCCTGGCATGAGCGTTGCTGCGCTCTCGAAATAGAGCCGCCGCTTCATCGCATCGAGCCAATCACGCGGCTCGAGGTAGCGCTGCGGCGTGAGGTCGTCGGCGAGCTCGGGATGGAAGAGCGTCTGCCGTTGCGTACTCTGATCGGCCCGTCGCCGGGCGTGCAAGAAGCGGTCGAGTTGTGGCAAGCTGACCTGAATGGGGTCGAGGCTGCGTACATCTTGGAGCACCTCATCGGCCTGCTCGTGGGGCGCAAAGATGAGGTGCCAGTAGTGGTAGGCGCTCAGGCTGGCCCCCCCATCAACCGACGTCGCGGCCGCGTGGATGTCCTGGCAACTGCGGTTGCCGGTGATGCTGTAGGCCAGTGCCGAGCGCAGATCGCGCATCGTGATGTGGCGCTGTCGCCGGAGATGCACCAGCAGCAGGAGATTTTCGAGACGTTGGCTGACGTGCGGGTGGCGCAGACGGGTGGCGTTCTGAACAAGCGGGCAGACGTGCTCGGCGGCACAGTTTGCGCAGACCGTCCACTGGGCAGGATCGACCAGTCTGGCCAGCACCTGCTGGAAAATCGATGGATGCGCGGCATCGGGCAAGGCCACAAACGCACGCTGCTTGAGATCCACGTACCAGACCTGCCGAGTGACGCTCTGGTCGGGACGCATCGCGGTACGTAACTGGGCGGCTAGCCATGCGAACGTTGCTTGCACATGATCCAGGTAGTCGAGCAACCGGCCATCATTGATCGCGACCAGCACGGTGAGCGCCACCTGAGGCGCACTGGCTCCCTCAAGTCCCGCCAGGCGGGCGGTCAGTTGCTCGTTGGCGCTGCGTCCGGCGTGGGCCTCAGATGCATCGTAACAACTGCGGTAGGTATGACCTGCCAAGACGATCTCCCAGCCACTGGCATCGTGCTGCTGTTCCGATCCACCCTGAGCAAGTAGCGTCGTTCGTACCTGCTCAAGAAAAGCCGTCTTGCCGTCGCCGGGGTTGCCACAGAGAAAGATCGCCTGGGGCCGTCGCGTCAGCAACCGTGGCAACAGGTCGGTATCGAGCCTCGTCGGTACATAGGTTTGGCGGACAAATTGGCTATCAAGACCACGATTATCGGCATTGCCGCCCTCGCTATTGCGGTAGAGTCCACGGATCGCGGCGGCCCAGGGGTTACGCTGGAAACTGCGATGCTCGCTCGCCGCTTCAGGCAGCGTCAACAGGGCGCGCTCGATCTGTTGTCGCCACACGGCCAGCGACGCGGGACGCTGACTGGGTTGGGGGTGGACGGCGGAGAGCAAGGCTTCCGCCACGCGCTGCTGCACGTGATCGAACGGGGCAAGGCTGGCTGGCGCACGAGGTCGCTGACGATCCCCCTCTTCAAAGGGCAGTTCGCCGGTCAACATCCGAAAGAGCACCACCGCTGCCGCATACCGATCACTGTCTGGTGGTGGTGTCGGGCTCGTTGCGGCCTCGGGCGGTTGGTAGATCAAGGTGCCAGCGGCACCGCCTTGATGCTCACGTGAAATGGCAAAACCAAAATCAATCAACACAAGGCGGTTCTCCTCCTCGTGGAGCATCAAATTGGCTGGCTTAATATCGCGGTGCAGCAACTGGTGTTGTTCCAACTCCGCCAGGACATCAAGTAATTGACGCGCATATTCCCACCACGTCGTCAAGGCAAACGGAAACTGCGCTTCCAGTTCCATAAAGGTCGGCCCAGGAATATACTCCAGCTTGAGATGCACCTCATCGGTGGGCTTATAAATATCGTGGATGGCAGGGACGTGTCGGCTCCGGAGCTTCTGGAGCGTCTGAAACTCCGTTCGGGCTTGTTCCAGCACGATGTCCGGGTTGCGAAACTGCTTGACGGCAAACAACCCCAGTTCGGGGTAGGCAAGATCGGTGACAAGGAACGTCCGCGCCATCGCCCCCTGCCCGAGCTTACGCTCGACGCGGTAGCGTCGGTCAAAGATCGTCTCCTGGGTTGGCTCGTGTTGCTGCTCGAGCATGCGCATAATCTGGTGTAGTTCGTGGGCCACGCACTCTGCCGTCAGCGGCTCAGCCCCAGGCTTGGGCTGGAGCAACTGCTGCCAGAGGGTTTGCAGGCGCTCGAGGGGCGTAAGGGGGAGGCCCGACCAGCGACGCAACAAATTTGGCCACTCGATCTGCCTCCCAAGCCGCAACTGTTCGACATTTGTGGCACTCAGGCGCTCAAGAAAGATCAAGCCCAGGCTAAAGCAGTCCGTTGCCGGGGTCGCATTGCCGTAGCCCGCAGCCAGCGTCGGTGCAGCATAGGGATCGGCGAGCTTGAGCAGATCGAGCGAGGCCGCAATCGACTGGTCGCCGATCCGGGCGGCATGGAAATCACTCAACACCGCTATGAGCGGCTTGGGTTCAACGATGAAAATCGCCGAAGGATTGAGCGCCCGGTGGAGCACCTCGTAGGTATGAATCTGCTGCAATGACCTGAAGGCAGCTTCAGCCATGTGGAGATCAGCGATCAACGTGGTGCAATCATTCGGGAAGGGAATCCGACTCAACGCCTGACCATCGGGCAAGCGCACGGGCACAACCAGTTGGGCTTCACCCCAGATGATCGGTGCTTCAGCGTAGGCGACGCTCCCGGTCATCTGCAAGGCTCGCAGCGCCTCAAACTCACGCATATACCAGGCCTGGCGCTGTTCACGTTGGAACGGGTCGGTGCCGAGATCATAGACCATCAGGCGATAGCGCTGGCCGCGCAGACTCGCCGCGAGGATGTGTACGCCCGTCCGTGAAGACTCAACCTCATCGATCTGGTAAAGGTGGATGGTCTGGGGCACGATTGGGCGCGGTTCAAAGCCCGCGAATGCCGTACGGAGCGCATCGCGATGAGGCTGCAAATCCACCCGGCCCTGGGCATCGCACTGCCGCAGCACCTCACAAGCCTGCTCAAGCCGCATAATTTTCGTGTGGCGGCGGACATCATCAATGCGCAGGTGTACACTGGGATTTGAGAAGATAACCGCACTATCAACAAAGCGGTCATTGGGCGCACGCCAGAGGCGCTGGCGCAGGTCACCCGCGACCACCTTCGCGAGCATCTCCATTTTCTTCAGGGGATTGTGCTCAATCCGGCCATCAGCACACTGCCAGGCGTGAGCATCGCCGGTAATCGTACCACCCCAGGCCTTCTCATCAAGCACAAAGACGTGGTGTCGTGCCAGCACGATGAAATCAAGCTCGAAGCTGCGCCCATCACGGAGCGGCAAGAGCGTATTGGTAATGATGATCCAGTCATCAGGCAAGCCATCGCGTAGCGTCTGGGCGGTAACCTTTTCCCCTTCGGTTGCAAACGCACCGGCCTGGATCAACTCAGCCATGGCTTTGATTCCTCATTGTGCAGAATGGCGCATGATGTATGATGCGTAACGCGTGGTGAACACGGCCCTAATTACGTATGAGATCGAGGTAACGAACTTGAACGAGTTCGTAGTGAGACGACACCCTATGGTTTCCATTATCATCATGGTGAATTACCATAGCATTACCATATCGTCTGGGAGTGTGACCGAAAGACAACACTTTTTGTCGAGCCACCCCGTGGCGTGAACAACGCCACTGATATGACCGAAACCTTGTGGCAAGCCTCTTCGTGCGGGGCACTCTCAACCTAGCATCGGGGTCGGGCGGCCCAAATTCGAAGGTTTCCGCAGTGATCGCGCCACCAACTAGCCACCTGGTCGTCGTGCAGTGCATGGCTTCCCGACCGATGCAAGTTAGCGCAGGGCGCTGCAATAAGCAGGGCGCGTCCCTGGCGTGATGGTGGTTCCTCAGCGTGGGGCTTTTCGCCATCCGTGGGCGATTGCCTCGGCTTCAGTGCAGAACCATCGCTCCCCTTTCTCTGGCGTAATAATCGTTGCTTCATAGTCTTCCATGCCAGGAAGGTGATAATAGCGGATCCCTCTACTAATTGAGATGTTCCCTTTAATGACACAAGCCGATGACGGTGTGGGAAGGGTGGATGGCGATGCAGCGGAGGGGTTTCGTTGTGCCAGCAGAACGAGAACGCCAATGAGCATGACAACAAGCATGGCAGAGGCAATGCCGACTGCGATATGGTAACCCGATAGGGATGAAGACTTGGGTATGGCAACAGGTTGGGTAGATGGAGGATGGCTTGTTGTTGATGTATTTACAGAGACAGGTTCTTGATATTTGATAATTGATGCAATGAACTCTGCATAGCGAACGACCTCTTGTTTACTGAGTTCGCATGCGTGTCCATGGGCTATCGCTTGTCGTTTCTTATTCATTTTAAGAATAACATACTTATTGTCCATTGTAATTATTTTGTATACTTGTGCTAATTCAGCCAGATCCCGCCATTGTGTTTTGCTTCGGTCACCGACTGCCGCACGGGTCTCTGCGGAAATGATGGCCTTCTGTGATAAGACGAATCTGAGATGATCCTCAAGTGCGCCATGGAAACTCAGGAGCGCTTGTTCCAGGGCAATCTGATCCTGTTTTGCTGCCTCAAGGCGTGTCATGCCAAGTTTGAATTTGGTGTGGATTTTCTGGGTTTGCGTCATATTGGTCGTAGCCACTGCACCCTCCTGCATTGTATGATGAACGTGATGCCATGTCGCATAGTAGCATTATGGTACAAACGGATTACCACACCGTTACCAGATGGTTTTTACGCAGGACTTTCGGGAGATGCGCGTACCGTCGGGCAAGCCCCCAGCTCGAACCCCTTGTCTGCAACGTGCAAGAGGCTCGGGGACATGATTCTCGATGGAACGCGCACGTTCCTTCATCTTGTTGCAGCCTCGACTCAAAGGCTCCGAGCGGCTTAATCCGGCCAGTAGCTGACCAGGCGGCCCGCTGGATCATAGAGGGAGCCCGGATCGGACGAGCTATTGTTCCAAATGTTCTCGGGTGGCCCCGGAAAGACGCGACTTTCGTTTGGCGCGAGCACGCCGCCGATGGGATGGCGCTGCGCCCCGCGCACACTACACATGATCCAGCCGTCGAGCGTGACGGTGGCGGTGCTGACATTCTGCAACGTGACCGTCTCGGCCCGTTTGTCGATGGCCCGAATGCGCACGGGGGCATGCGGTGCGGCGGCGGCGTTGGGGTCGTCAGCACAGTTGTTGAAGCTCGGTGGGAGCTGCGCTGGAGCCGGGGTCGGTTGGGGCGCGGCCGGGGGCGGTGGCGGGGCGGTCGTCGGTTGGGGCGCGGCGGGCGGTGGCGCGGCGGGCGGTGGTGGTGGTGGCACCGCCGGTTGGCCCGGCTGGGCCTCAAGCACCTCACGGCCGAGCAGGCCGAGCAGCACGGTGCTGGGGCCAAGCTCGGGATGGGCCTCGAAGCGCCGCCGTTCAAAGAACTGCACCGTGTAGGGGCGGCCTTCCAGTTCCATGGTGAAGGCCCCAGTGACCGGGAGGCCGAAACGCTCGAGCCCGCCCTGGGTCTGCCAGGAACGCAGGAAGGGCTCACACACGGTATGGCCGGTCACGGCAAACGTGGTGCAGCCCGGGCCAGCCGGCGCTCCCGGGCCGGGTTGCCAGGGGGTGCCCAGTTGCGCCAGGCGCTCGACCCCCAGACGTCCGGTGGTGACGGCCCCCGTCGCCTGGATCTCGATGCGGTCGCGCTCAAACCACTGCACCTGGAGGGTCTGGCCCTCGACGGCCTCGGCCCGCTGCGTGGTGATGGGAAAGCCGAAGATGGCGAGCCCGCCGTTGCGTTCCCAATAGGCGCGGATGGGGCCGTGAATGCATTGGCCGGTCTCTGGGAAACAGCGCTGATCAGCGGCTGGGGATGGAGGTGGCGCTGGTGCTGGCGCTGGCGCTGGCTCGGGACAGCCAGGCCCTTCGAGCGCATCCTGGACGGCGCGATCCACGGCGGCGAAGAAATTCAGCCCGGTACGCTCCTCGACGCAGCGGACGGTGGTCTGATAGTCTTGCCAGGCTCGCCCGTCGACGGTGGCATCGTTGGGCGTCCAGAGGGCGATCACGGGGGTGGACGGCGTGATGCGGGCGCGATCATCGCCGTCGGCGGCGGGCAGCACCAGCATGACTTTCCAGACGTTCGCGGGGATGGTGAGGCGAC
>NZ_RYFF01000076.1 GCF_004138165.1 Candidatus Chloroploca sp. Khr17 | reverse complement strand
GCAACTCTGTCGAGGTCAGTTGCTCGGCTGGCCCCCAGAGAGCCTGGCAGAAGTAGTCCCCAAACCCTAACGGTCACCTTCAGGTACGTTGACAATCCTCTCTATCTGTGCTATGCTCTCGCGGTGTGTTGAGCGGTTGATCGTTGCGCTCAAGAAAGTATGTTTGTGTCAATGCCTTTCGCAAAGCAGCTCAAGCGGGTGAAGAAGCCAGCCTTTCGGTCTGGTTAGCACCGCCTGCACGCGAGTGGAAGTGTAGGCCCGGCGCACCAGACCGATGGTGCGCCGGGTTTTTTGTGTGTTCTTGAAGGGAGGAGCCTGTGAAACAGTTCAAGCCGTCTGCCGTTGCTTATACGCCGCGCTATCGCCGCCCAGAGTTGTTTGGAGCCTGTCAAGTGAGACAAGGAAGCACATTCTATGCAGTCGCATGATCGGCCGTTGCTGGTTGATACGACGCTGCGCGAGGGTGAGCAGTTTGCGACTGCCCACTTTAGTAGCAGTCAGCGCCTCGCTATTGCCGAGGCTCTTGATGCCTTTGGGGTCGAGTATATCGAACTGACTTCGCCCGCTGCTTCGCCGCAGAGTGCCCGTGACCTCGAAGTGATTGCCCGCCGTGGTTTGCGCGCTCGCATTGCAACTCACGTTCGCTGCCACCTTGATGATGCCCGCCTTGCCATTGAACATGGCGCCCAGGGTGTCCACCTGCTTTATGCTACTTCTGAACCACTACGCCAGGCCAGCCATGGCCGGAGCCTCGACCAGATTGTCGAGGAGGCAAGTGTGGTGATTGCGTACCTCCGTCAGTTTCCCGTTGAAATTCGTTTCTCCGCCGAGGATACCTTCCGGACCGATCTCCCCAGTCTGCTGCGGGTCTATCAGGCGGTCGCCGAACTCGGTGTCCACCGGGTTGGCCTCGCTGATACGGTCGGCATTGCTACCCCGCGCCAGGTCTATACGACGGTCGCGCAGGTGCGCGCTGCGGTGAACTGTGATATCGAGTTTCACGGTCACAATGATGCTGGCTGCGCCGTTGCCAATGCCTTCTGTGCGTTCGAAGGCGGCGCGACGCACCTCGATGTGACGGTGCTTGGCATTGGTGAACGCAATGGCATTGCGTCACTTGCTGGCATGGTCGCCCGTATGGCCTCGCTCGATCCGCAGATGGTTGCGCACTATGAGGTGGCAATGCTGCCTGAACTCGATCGGATGGTTGCCGAGATGGTTGGGGTGACGGTACCGTTTGACGCCCCGATCTCGAGTCCCTTTGCTTTCCACCACAAGGCTGGCCTGCATACCAAGGCGGTGATCAATGATCCGCGGAGCTACGAGGTGCTCGACCCGGCGCGTTTTGGGCGTGCTCGCACGGTGGCCGTGGCCCATCGCCTGGTTGGTTGGCACGCTGTCGCTGAACGCGCCCGCGAGTTGGGGATTTACCTCAGCGAGCCGGCCGCTCGTCAGGCTGCCACGCGGATCAAGACGATCGGCGATGACCACGAATTGAATAGTACTACCGTTGATGAAATTCTCTATGAATATGCGGAGTAGCATAATGCAGACGTTGAGTGAGCAGATCTTGAGCCGGGCAGCGGGGCGCACGGTGATGGCAGGCGAGGTGGTGACGGTTGATGTGGATCTCGTGATGATGCACGATAGCCTCTCGCCAAGCATTATTCGGGTGTTGCACGAGGAGTTGGGGGCGGAACGGGTCTGGGATCCCGAACGGGTGGCGGTGGTGATTGACCATGTTGCCCCGGCAGCGAGCGTGCAAACTGCCGAAAAGCAGGCCGAGGTACGCCGCTGGGTACGCAGTCAGGGTATTCGCTATCTCTTTGATGTGGGACGTGGCATTTCGCATCCGGTGCTGGTCGAAGAGGGTTTGGCTCGCCCTGGGATGGTGATTGTCGGGAGTGATAGCCACAGCACTGCCTATGGCTGTGTCGCCGCTTTTGGCACGGGGATGGGCACCACCGATATTGCGCTTGCGGCGGCGACCGGGCAAACCTGGTTCCGTGTGCCCGAGACGGTTCTTGTGCGGGCCGAGGGTCGCTTTCGCCCCGGTGTGAGCGCCAAAGACTTGGCGTTGTATGCCGCTCGTCGGTTGCGCGCCGATGGAGCGACCTATGCGGCCGTTGAGTGGCACGGGGTTGAATTCTTGACCATTATGGAGCGGATGACGCTCGCGACGCTCTCGATTGAAGTGGGGGCCAAGGCGGGCCTTGTGCCCCCGGTCTTTGCCGAGTCTGGCGCGATCCTGCCCCCGGCCCGCGCCGAGGTGCGTCGCCCCGCCTTGCAGCCTGACTTTTTGCAGGTACAAGCGGGTGCCCGCTACAGCCAGGTGCTGACCGTTGATCTGGATCGCCTCGAGCCGCAGATCAGTGCCCCCCATACGGTTGATAATGTCGCTGATTTGAGCGAACTTGGCCGTGTTGCGATTGATGTGGTCTACCTTGGCACGTGTACCAATGGGCATTACGAAGATATGGCCGCCGCCGCACGTATTCTGCGCGGTCGTCGGCTGGCCCCTGGCATGCGTATGCTCGTGGTTCCCGCAAGTGCCCAGGCATTGCAGCGTGCGACCGCCGATGGCACCCTGATGACGCTGCTTGAGGCCGGCGCAACCATCGGCACCCCTGGCTGCGGTGCTTGCATTGGCCGTCATATGGGCGTCTTGGCCCCCGGTGAGGTGTGTCTCTTTACCGGCAACCGCAATTTCCGTGGACGGATGGGGAGCCCGCAGGCCAATATTTACCTGGCCTCGCCCGAAGTGGCCGCCGCGACGGCCCTGACCGGCTATCTTACCCATCCCCAGGAGGTTGAGGCGCGTCTTCCGTTGGAGGTCTAAGCTCAATACCTTGCAAAGAAGGCGGCTCTTTTGACGCAAAGGCGCAAAGGTGCAAAGGTTTTTGCGTAGGTGAGCGTAACCCTTCGCGTCTTCGCGTCTTCGCGTGAGCTTCTTTGCGTAGCTTGCTCAATTCCAGTTGGTCGAAGACGAGGGGGGTATCAGCAGTCAAGGCCGAGAAGAAAAGGAGATTGTGATGGCTCGTGTCTGGATCTTTGGTCAGGATATCAATACCGATCAGATTGTGCCGGGACGTTATGCGCCCTATATGCTCAAGAACGAAGCCGATTTGCGTAACTATCCGTTTGTTGAGCACCGGCCCGATTTTGCGCCGGGGGTGCAGCCGGGGGATCTGATTGTGGCTGGCAATAATTTTGGGTGTGGCAGTTCGCGTGAGTATGCGCCACTCGCGTTGCGCCTGGTTGGTGTGGGCGCGATTGTGGCCCCGCTCTTTGCGCGCATCTTTTTTCGCAATGCGCTCAACCTCGGCATCCCTTGTTTTACCGCCGATCTGACGTCAATCCTGCGCGATGGGCAAGAGGTCGAGTTGCGGCTGGAAGAGGGTTTGATCGTCACGGATGAGGGTCAGCACATTCAGTTGCCCCCGCCACCGGCCTTTTTGCGCGACGTCTGGGCTGCGGGGGGCATTGTGCCGTTCTATCGCCAGTATGGGCACTTTCCTGGTGAGGCCAGGTGAGTGGTAGGAAGCAATCCTATGCAGATCTGTGTGATCCCTGGTGATGGCATTGGGCCCGAGGTGCTTGGCGCTGCCGTGCGCGTGCTGCAAACGCTGGTGCCTGAGGTCGTGCTGCACGAGGCTGACGCAGGCTGGGCTACCTTTGAGCAGCAGGGGACGGCGTTACCGGCGGCAACGCTCGCAGCGGCGCGTGTAGCTGATGCGATCCTTTTTGGTGCTGTGGCCTCGCCGAGTCATAGCGTGACAGGCTATCGGAGCCCAATTGTCCAGCTGCGCCGTGAGCTCGATCTCTATGCTAATATTCGCCCAGTGGTTGGGCTGCCAGGCCGTATGCCCGTCGATCTGGTGGTGGTACGCGAAAATACTGAGGGGCTCTATGCTGGTCGTGAGCGCCTAGAGGATGCGGGGGCAACGGCGATTGCCGAGCGGGTGGTAACCCGTCGGGCCAGCCAGCGCATTGTGCAGATCGCGTGTGAACTGGCTCGGCAACGCGCCAGTGAACGGGGGCGTCCAGGACGGGTGACGATCGTCCATAAAGCCAATGTCTTGCGCGTGAGTGACGGGCTCTTTCGGGAAACCGCGCTGGAGGTAACGCGAGCCTTTCCCGACCTGATGATCGAAGAGCAACTGGTTGATGTCGCGGCAATGCGCCTTGCGCAGAGTCCGGAACGCTTTGATGTGGTGGTGACAACGAATCTTTTTGGCGACATCCTCTCGGATGTGGCCTGCATCCACGGGGGCGGGCTTGGTCTGGCCGCCTCATCCAATCTTGGTGATCGCCAGGCGCTCTTTGAGCCCGTTCACGGCGCGGCCCCTGACATTGCTGGTCAGGGGATTGCCAATCCCTTGGCGGCGATCACCTGTGTGGCGCTGTTGCTCACGCGGTACGGCTATCTGAAACAGGCGGCGCGGCTCGAGGCGGCCATCCGGCACGTGCAGCACGATGGCCCACATACCCCAGATCTGGGCGGTACGGCGCGGACGGCGCTAGTGACGGAAGCGGTGATCGGCTTGTTGTAGCTGGGATGGTTCTTTGAAGGGGGCTGGATGTCTGGCCGCAGTTTTTGTAGCAATGAATGAGGAGATCATGGAAGCAATGTGTCCTGAGTGTGGCGCAACGGTGGAACTGCCTGCGGATACGATGACGAGTGAGATTGTGGTTTGTCCCGAGTGTGGGGCCGAGCTTGAAGTGATCAGCCTCGATCCGCCGACGCTGGCCCTGGCCCCCGAGGTCGAAGAAGACTGGGGCGAATAACCGCCAGGATGGCAATGTTGCAAGGAGAATCTCGTATGCGTATCGGGGTCTTATGTTCACGGATTCGGGCCGAAGAAAAGTTGCTCTTTGGCGAATTAGAGCGGCGTGGGCTGGCGTATACCCGCATTGATGATCGCGAGCAGATCTTTGACCTGCATCAACGCGAGTACCCGTATGATGTTGTGCTCGAGCGCTGCATTCAGCATAGCCGGGCTGTTTATATGCTCAAGTTGTTGAACGACGCTGGTGTGCCGACCGTCAATACCTTTCACGTTGCCACGGTCTGTGGCGACAAGATGCTGACCACGCAGGCGTTGGTGCATGCCGAAGTGCCGACGCCGGGTTGTCGTCTCGCCTTTACCCCCGAGAGCGCTCTGGAGGCCATTGAAGCGATGGGCTATCCGGTGGTGCTCAAGCCCGTCGTTGGTTCGTGGGGACGCATGGTCAGCAAGATTAATGATCGTGATGCTGCCGAGGCCGTTCTCGAGCATCGGGATGTGCTGGGCAATTATCAGCACTCGATCTTCTATATTCAGGAATATATTGACAAGCCGGGGCGCGATATTCGCTCGTTTGTGGTGGGTGATGAGTGCATTGGGGCGATTTATCGAACGAGCGAGCACTGGATTACCAATACCGCCCGTGGTGGCATTGCGACCCATTGCCCGATCACGCCAGCCATTGCTGACTTGAGTGTGCGTGCGGCGCACGCCGTTGGCGGTGGCGTCGTGGCGATCGATCTGTTGGAGACCGATGACGGTCGCTTGCTCGTCAATGAAGTCAACTACACGATGGAGTTCCGCAATTCAATTGAGACGACCGGGGTTGATATCCCGGCACGGATCATTGACTATGTGGTGACTGTCGGGCGAGGAGCAAGCGTATGACCTTGCGTGTGAGTGTCGTTGGGGCAAGCGGCTATGTTGGTGGCGAGCTGCTTCGCTTGCTCTTATGGCACCCCGAAGTGGCGGTGATCCAGGCGACGAGCGGGCGGAACGCGGGCCGTTACCTTCATCAGGTGCATCCCAACCTGCGTGGACGCAGCAAAGTGCAGTTTGTGCATCCCGATCGGCTTGAACCGTGCGATCTCCTCTTTCTTGCGCTGCCTCATGGCGAAGCAGCGCAGGCGATCGAGCGGTACGCGGGGTTGGCCCCCAGGCTGATCGACTGCTCGGCGGATTTTCGCTTGCGCGACCCGGCGCTCTATGCCCGCTGGTATCGCGAAGAACACCCGGCCCCGGCCTGGCTCGCGCGCTTTGTGTATGGCCTGCCCGAAGTGAGCCGTGAGGCGTTGCGGGGTGTGAACTATGCCAGCGGGGTTGGCTGCAATGCGACCGCGACCAACCTGGCCCTGCTACCACTGGTGCAGGCCGGGTTGGTGGACGAGCAGCGCCCCATAATCGTCGAGATCAAAGTCGGTTCGTCTGAGGGCGGGGCCACGTCGAGCGAGAGCAGTCACCACCCCGAGCGCGCTGGTGCCGTGCGCTCGTTTGCCCCGGTGGGCCATCGCCACACCGCCGAGGTCGAGATGCTCACGGGTCTGACCAATGTCCATCTCTCGGTTACCTCAGTTGAACTGGTGCGCGGTGCACTCGCCACGGCGCATGTCTTTGCCAACCGTCCCGTCACCGAAAAAGATCTCTGGCAGGCATACCGGGCGTTTGCGGCGACGCAGCCGTTCGTGCGGATCGTCAAAGAACGCCAGGGTATCTATCGTTATCCTGAACCAAAGATCCTGGCGGGGAGCAATTTTGCTGATCTTGGCTTTACGCTTGATGAAACAACCGGGCGCATCGTCAGCATCTGTGCCCTCGATAACCTGATGAAAGGCGCAGCGGGCAGTGCCGTACAGTGCATGAACCTGATGGCTGGGTTTGGTGAAACCGAGGGTTTGGATTTCCCCGGGCTCCACCCGATCTAAGATGATTTGACGCAAAGGCGCAAAGGCGAAAGGGTGTTCAGAGCACATCGAGACGCCAAAGATACGACGGATGGCTGTGTGTGGCCTGGGAGCGCGGGCGGCCCGCCCGCTTCGGAAGCAACAGCGGGCGGGCCGCCCGCGCTCCCAGGAAAGCCAGAAAACTTGGTTGACAGACCCCTAAAAACCCGCAGGGCGCCCCCCTTTGCATGGTTCAGCCCCCCAAAATATGCAGTCAAGACCCAATACGCATTGCCTCTTTGCCCTCCTGTCACTATAATAGACACAAGCACGCGCCATCGGTGGCTCGAACATGCTTTTTGACCACCCTCCCTCTGCCACTCAGCGAGGAACAGTATGGGCCTGATAAAAAAAGTCGGCACCCGAGGACTCGCCTCTTCGTCATCGCGTGAGCAAACAACTCAACCAGCGGAAGCTAGCGATAGCTTGCCGACGGATCCGGCGCAAGGTGGCGATACACGCATCAATCTTGGCCAGCCACAACCTGCACCGGTCGATCAGTCTAGCCGGGATGAGTCCGAAGCACCGATGCATATGCTGTCACCTGGCAGCACGCTGCAAGAGCGTTATCAGATCATTGCGCCGCTTGGCGTTGGTGGCATGAGTGTGGTCTATCGTGGTCGCGATCTGCGTTTCAAAGATGTGGCACGTTACTGTGCGATCAAAGAGATGTCGCAGTCAGCTTCTGACTCGCATACGCGCTTGCTCAATTTGAAGAATTTTCAGCGTGAGGCTGGCCTGCTGGCAACGCTGCAGCATCCGGCGATTCCCAAAGTCTACGACTTTTTTGAAGAGCATCATCGCGTCTATCTGGTGCTGGAACTGGTTGACGGCAAAGACCTTGAAGCCGTGCTCGATGAAGCTCGTGGCCCGCTTGATGAGCTTCGCGTCGCACGCTGGGCGATTCAGATCTGCGATGTGCTGCATTATATCCACCACCATCAGCCCGAAGCAATCGTCTTTCGCGATATGAAGCCATCGAATGTGATGGTGGATAGCAACGAACGCATTGTGCTGATTGACTTTGGCATTGCCCGTAATTTGAACCGCAGCGATCGCAAAGGGACAATGATTGGCACCGAGGGCTATTCGCCACCCGAACAGTATCGTGGTCTTGCTGAACCCGTCGGCGATCTGTATGCCCTCGGGGCGACGCTTCACCATCTGTTGACCGCTTCGGATCCGCGTCTCGAGACACCATTTACATTCCAGGATCGGCCCATGCGCCAGATCAATCCAAAGCTCTCCCCTGACATAGAACGGATTGTCGTGAAGGCGCTTGAGTATGAGATGGCGGCACGTTGGCAGAGCGCGGAAGAGATGAAGCAGGCGCTGATGGCGATCCCGGGGGTTGTGGCGGGCGAACGGGTTGCGGTGCCCACGATGCCTGCGGTAATTAAGACGGCGGCCCAGACCGAGCTGGTCTGGAAATTTACCTGCGAAGATGAGTTGCGTTCGTCGCCCTGCGTCAGTGCAGGGACGGTTTTTATCGGCTGCTACGACACCAATATGTACGCCGTTGACGCCAGGCGAGGTGAGTTTCGCTGGAAATACGCCACCGAAGGCGGGATTAATTCTTCTCCAGCCGTCTGGGAAGATAATGTCATTATTGGCTCGGAGGATGGTGCCGTCTATTGCCTTGATGTGCGCCGAGGTGCGTTGCGCTGGACGTGCCGTACCGATAAGCCCGTTCGCTCTTCGCCGCGGGTCGAGGATCGCGTTATCTTTGTTGGCTCGGACGATCAGCATATCTATGCCATTGATGGCCTCCGTGGTTCCATCATCTGGAAATATCGTACCTGGAATCCGATTCGTTCATCGGCTTGTATTCAGGATGACGTCATCTTTATCGGCGGTGATGATGGCTGTGTCTATGCCCTTGATGCCCGGAGTGGGGCGGTACGCTGGAAGCAGCGAACCCAGCAGCCGGTGCGCTCGTCGCCAGTGTTTGCCGAGGGCCTGGTGATCGTTGGCTCGCTTGATCAGAATATCTATGGTTTAGATGCCGCAGGTGGGTGGCCGGCCTGGCGGTTTCGTACCGGCCACTATGTAAACTCTTCGCCGTATGTGGCGGGGACACGGGTTTTTGTCGGCGGTGTTGATGGGATGCTCTATGCCTTGGATGTGAAAACTGGTCGCGTTGCCTGGAAATTTGAAGTCGGAAATCAGATCACTTCTTCACCACGAGTTGCCAACGGTCGTGTCTATGTGGGTGGGGTAGACGGCTATGTCTATTGCGTAGACACCAACAATGGTGCATTGATCTGGAAATACAAGACCGAGGCTGCGGTTGTTTCATCGCCCTTTATCCACGATGGGGTCGTCTATATTGGTTCGCTTGATTATAATCTGTATGCATTGAAGGCGTAGCCTATGAATGCCTCTCCTCCTCTCCCACAGGGCCTTGCGGCAACGGCGTTGCGTGATATTGGCCAGATCCGTGCGATCAACCAGGACAGGGTGTTTGCGCTGTTGTTGACCTTGCCCCGCGAAGGCGGTGATGTCGCGGTCGGGCTCTTTTTGGTGGCTGATGGGATGGGTGGCCACGAGGGAGGTGAAATTGCTAGTCGCCTCGCAGTGCGTACCGTTGTTGCGCATATGCTCAGCCGGTTGGTGCTGCCGATTCTTGATGACCAGATGAGTGAGGCGATCCAGCCGCTGCTGATTGGTGCGCTGGAAGCCGCCAATCAGTTGATCTGGTCTGAGGCTCGTCGTCTCGGGACGGATATGGGGACAACCTGTACCGCTGCGCTGCTCGTTGGTTCCGGGCTCTATCTTGCGCACGTTGGCGATACGCGGGCGTATCTCTACGGGCCAGAAGGGTTGTGTCAGTTGACGACCGATCATTCGGCGGTTGGACGTTTGATCGAGCTTGGTCAACTTGACCTTGAGGCGGCCCGTGAACATCCGTTGCGCAATCAACTCTATCGTACGATTGGGCAACTGCCCGAGGTCAAGGTTGATTTTCTCTATCAACCGCTTGGGCCAAGCTCCCATCTGCTCCTCTGTTCCGATGGGCTCTGGGGGATGCTTGATGATGCAACGATCGCTGCGACGCTTCAGGCCTGTGTGTGGCCCCACCAGGCGTGTCAGGCGTTGATTGACCAGGCTAATCAGGCTGGTGGGGAAGATAATATCTCGGCTGTTGTGGTGACCTTGCCGAAAGTAGATGCCCTATGAGCAATGCGATTCAGCTTGAGGCCACCCTCAGCCGTGCGGTTCTCCCCGAAAGCACCGAGCCGCAACTGGTCTATGTGTTGCTTGATATGCAGGCTCTTGGGGGTACGGCCCCACTTTTGAAATTATCATTGAATCTTTGTCTGGTTATCGATCGTAGTTCTTCAATGCGTGGTGAGCGTTTGCAACAGGTGAAAGAGGGTGCAGCCCGCATTATTGATCTGTTGAGCGAGGATGACTATTTTAGCCTTGTGACCTTTAATGATCGCGCCGATGTGGTCGTCAATACACAGCGCGTTCGCAATAGGCAGGATCTCAAACAGGCGGTGAATCGGATTGAAGCCGCTGGCGGAACCGAGATGGCGACGGGTATGGCGATGGCCCTCCAGGAGGTTCAGAAGCCGGTGATGCTGCAGGGTGTCAGCCGGATTCTGCTTTTGACGGATGGTCGTACCTATGGCGATGAGGGACGTTGTGTTGAACTGGCCCGCCGCGCACAGGATCGCGGCATTGGTGTGACCGCGATGGGGATTGGCACCGAGTGGAATGAGGATCTGCTCGAGACGATCGCCGCGCGTGAGAATAGCCGTACCCAGTACATTACGTCGGCAACGCAGATTAGCCAGGTCTTTGCCGACGAAGTCAAGCGGATGTCCTCGATCTTTGCCCAGGATCTCAGGTTTCATGTCGAGATGCGTCCAGGCGCTCTCTTGCGTTCGCTCGACCGGGTGCGCCCCTATCTTACCTCAGTGCCGATTAGCGAAGACCATGAGCATGTCTGGACAGCGTCGCTGGGTGATTGGCCCAATACCGAACCGCAGGCGCTCTTATTGGAGGTTGTCGTCCCTGTTTTGCGGGTGGGTGAACATCCGTTATTACGCTTGCGCATCACGTATAGCCTGCCTGGTTTGAGCCTCAAGAATCAGCAGGCACAACTGGTTTTGCGGATGAGTGTACGCCAGGCCGGTGCGGTGCCCTATGAAGTCAATCCGACAGTCAAACAGTGGCTGGAACGATTGGTGGCCTATCGCCTGCAGGCCAACGCATGGCAACAGGCTGAACAGGGCAATGCGGAAGTCGCTAGTCAACGCTTGCAGATGGCTGGATCACGCCTGCTTGATGCAGGCGAAATTGACTTGGCCCGTACGGTGCAAGAGGAAGCAACCCGTCTGGCTGAGTCTGGGCATGCGAGTGCCGAAGGTCGGAAACGGATTAAGTATGGAACCCGCGGGTTGATGGGATCACCTGACGATACCAAGTGATGCACCGGAGACAACAATGCAACAATGCTCAAACTGCCGTGCGCAACAACTTGATGGAACAATCTTCTGTTCTGAGTGTGGGGCAAGTCTGCTCGAAGGGGTTATGCTGGGGTCGGCAACGCTAGCGGTAAATCGAACGGTAGCCGCCAGTCAGGCGGTGGGTGGCTCAACTCAGGCGTCGATGCACCCGGCGCACCATCAGCGTACGCTGGTGTTGTTCGTCGGTTCAAGCAGGCGGCGCATCGAGCCTGGTCAGGCGACACAACTCTTGATTGGGCGCAAAGATCCTGAACGTGGCATTGATCCCGAAGTTGATCTTAGTCTTGTTGGCGGCCTTGACGCCGGAGTTTCGCGCAGCCATGCGCTGCTTGTGCGCCGTGGTGCTGAGTATACCCTTGAGGATCTGGCGAGTGCCAATGGGACGTTTGTGAATGGCCGACGGCTTGCTCCTCAGGTGCCGACCAGATTGCATTCCGGTGACGAATTACTGTTTGGAACATTGACCGTGCGCTTTGCGCTTGAATAGGAGCAGGGTGTGGCCAAGACCGTCATCCTCCACTTGACTGGCGAAGATCCGATTCTTGCCGATCTTGATGATGAACCTCAACCGACCGATCTCTTTTTAAAGGTCTCGAATATGCGCCGCCGCGACGGCAAGCCGGTACCTTATCTGGCTGCAGGCGTGCAGGCGGTTATCTTTCCCTGGCATCGCATTACCTTTATCGAGTTGATGCCAAGTGAAGAAGAGCGTAGTTCAGTTGTTGATTTCTTCCGCAGTTGAGGCGAGCGGGTTGCACTGACAAAAAAGCCAGCGTCGCTGGCTTTTTTGTCAGTGCAACCCCTGTTTCTACCCAGTGACACCTTCGAGACGATCTTCCAGGTCGGCGTAGATGCCGCGCAGTTGATCGAGTGTGGCTTCGTCGGTTTCCCAGAAGCCGCGTTCGCTCGCTTCGAGCAGCCGACGTGCCATACCGGCGGTGGCCTGCGGGTTGAGCCGGGCGAGCCGCTCGCGCATGGCCTCGTCGAGCAGGTAGGTTTCGGCAAACCCCTGGTAGACCCAGCCATCAACCGCGTCGGCAGTGGCACTCCAGCCGTAGGTGTTGCTCAGGCGGATTTCGATTTCGTGCGCACCTTCGTAGCCGTGTGCCAGCATGCCTTCAAACCATTTTGGGTTGAGCAGTTTGGCCCGGCTTTCGAGCCGTACCATCTGCGCAAGTGGGCGTACCCTACTATTTCCTGGCCCGCTGAAGGCCTCGACTTCGGCGACCATCACGGTTGGGCGGCTGCCGCGCAGCTTCTCGACACTTTTCGTGACGCCACCCAGGTATTCGTAGTAGTGATCAACATCCGAGATGCCGGTCTCGACGCTGTCGATGTTTTGGAAGGTAGCCTGGACGGTGCCGAGGGTCTGTTCGAGCAAGGGGCGTGCTTCGCGCCATTCGCCACTGGGGGTCATCGCAAAGCCTTTGCGTTCGAGAAAGACCTCGCCGAGTTGAGCGTCGTCTTCCCAGGTGCTCTGCTCGACGACGTGGTTGACATTCGCCCCGTAGCTGCCGGGGGCATTCGAGAAGACGCGGGCGGCGGCTTCTTCCAGTGCGATGCCGAGCGCGGTGGCCTGCGCCAGGGCGTGTTTGCGCACAAAATTGGCGTCGTGTGGCTCGTCGGCGGTGGCGGCGAGGCGGGCCGCTTTGTCAATGAGCATTGCCTGGTGCGCCATCAGGTCGCGGAAGATGCCGCTGACCGTGCAGACGACGTCGATTCGCGGGCGGCCCAGTTCTTCGAGGGGGATGAGGGTGACGTCGGCAATTTTGCCGAGTTCGTCGCTGATCGCCCGTGCCCCAAGCAGGGCCAGCGCCTGCGCGACGCCTTCGCCGCCCGTCTTAATATTGTCGGTGCCCCAGAGAACCAGGGCTACGGTTTCCGGTAGGCTGCCCTCGCTCTGGACGACATTGGCGAGCAGTTCTTCGACACAGGCCGTGCCGGTGACCTGGGCCGCTTCCGACGGCATACGGTACGGGTCGAGCCCGTGGATGTTGCGGCCTGTGGGCACGACATCAGGGTTGCGTACCACGTCATTGCCGGGTGAGGGCGGGATATAGCCATTGCCGAGCGCTCGCATCAGGCCAGCAAGCTCGCCTTCGGTACGCAGGCGGGCGAGCAGGTCGTTGAGCATCGCCCAGAGCGCCGTGAGGTTGGTGGAGGCGAGGTTGACGTCGCTCCTCAGCACTCGTTCGGCTGCTTCAGGGCCTGCTTCGACCAGATGCTGGACCGTCTTGCGACACACATCGTCAATCCTGCGCCACTGCCCTTGCGCCTCAACATCGTGCGCAATGCGTTCGCGGAGTTCGGCATACTCCAGCCCCAGCGCCTGCGCCACCTGTTCGGGCAGCGTTGCGGCCCCGGCGGGGCGTTGAAAGGTCGCCACAAGGTTCAGGATATCAACCAGTTCCTCGCCCGCCGGTGGTTTGCCGAGCACATGGAGCCCCACCGGGATCAGGCGCTGCTCAACCTGGAGCAACTCGTGGCTCAGGGCCGCGAGATAGGCTTCGCTTGCCTCGTCGGCAAGCATCTCATCTTCTGGTGTCCGTAGACCGATGCGTTCGGCCTGGGCGACAATGCTCGCGAGCAGGTTCGGCTCGGGTTTGGTACGATAGCTCTCCAGGCTATCCTTGAGTTGCAGCAAACCTTTGTAGAGACCGGCCTGTTGCACCGGCGGCACGAGGTAACTCACGAGCGTAGCGGCCCCGCGGCGTTTGGCAATGGTGGCTTCGCTGGGATTATTGACGCAGTAGTAGTAGATATTGGGCAGATTGCCGAGCAACCGGGTCGGCCAGCACGATGGCCCGAGGCCAGCCTGTTTGCCGGGCATAAATTCGAGCGCCCCGTGCGTACCGATATGCACTACGGCATCGGCCCCAAAGACCCGGTCGAGCCAGGTATAAAAGGCCGCAAAGCCGTGATGCGGTGACGCATCGCGGGCCATCAACATCCGCATCGGATCACGTTCATAGCCAAAGGTCGGCTGGATCCCGATGAAAACATTACCAAGCTGCCGCCCCTGGATAAAGAGGCGTTTGCCATCGCTGAGCAACTCACCGGGGGCCTGGCCCCAGTGCGGCTCGATCGCAACATACTCGGGAAAGAGGCGGCGGTACTCCTCTACATTCAGCATAGCCCCAACATTCGCATCAGTGCCATGCACAAGCGCGTTGCCCTCGACCACCATCCGTCGTAACGCTTCGGCATCTTCAGGCAGATCGACGGTATAGCCTTCGGCCTGCATCGTCTGGAGCAGCCGGAAGACACTGGCGAAAACATCGAGATAGGCAGCGGTACCAACGCTGCCCAGGTTGGGCGGATAGTTAAAGAGCACAAGCGCCACCTTTTTGGCCGCATTGGGAGTACGGGCAAGGCGGATGCGTCGCGCCACCCGGTCGGCAAAACGCTCGATCTGGGCGGGGATTGGCACGGCCACCCCTGACTCACCCGATGGTCCACCATAGACCATTGGCTCGGCGGCACCTTCGAGTTCAGCGAGGGCAACATTCATTGCCAGGTGCATCGGGCTGAGGCCGCGCTCGTCCTGTTCCCAGCCCTCGACGCGCTGAAAGACGAGCGGGATCGTCTGCAAAAAAGGCACATCAAGCGCCTCCAGCGCGGCCCGCGCCTCGGCGGGGCGGCTCTGGGCCATGCCACCGGCGAGCGAAAAGCCCGAGGTGGTCACCAGAAGATCGATGGTCGCCGGTTTCGCCGGAGTGGCGGTGGCGTGATGGCTTGCACTAAAAAAACCACCCTTTTTGCCTGCCGAGGCGTGCTCGTGAAAAAAAGCATCGAGCGCAGGCCGATTATCGAGGGTTGCGGTATAGGCGAGGCGCGCCTCGATCCCCCGGGCCTCAAGCGCACGGATCAGCGCACTCAGATGGGCGACGTTATCACAGAGCGCAATGACACGCAGCGAGAGCAGGCCAACAATGCCTTGGTCAAGTTTCTGACGCCGTTGTTTGCGCCACTTCTGGTAACTTTTGAGATCAGGGAAAGGGGCCGGCGCATCGGGATGCCACAGGGCGACATCAGGATAGAGGTAGGGCTCCTCGACGGGCAGACGCCCCTTCATGCCGGGCACATAGCGTTCGATCAGCAGACAGAGCATGCGCTGCAAATTTTCGGGACTATTGTGTACCCAGAATTGATGCAACACAATATAGCTGTGGAGATCGCGAAAACGGCCTGGTAGATACTTCAGAATCCGGGTAAGATTTTTGACCAGTGCCAGTTGCCGTGAGGCCTCACCATGGCCGTGTTTGGGCTTAAGGGCCTGCATCATTCCGCCGTGGCTGTCGTTGGCGTCACCCTTGCCACCCAGGTTAAACTTGCCGAGATGCGTGAGCTTGGTGAGCGCGGGATTGCTCATAATGATTGCGACGGGGCACGTCAAGGGCTGAATCATCGTCACGAGCGGGCGCACATAACTCTCGCCAAAAAGCATCGCCCCAAGGACAAAATCAGCCCTTTGGAGATCGGCCTCGATCTTGGCACGGCGCTCAGGGTCAGCGAGATCCGCAGCCATATAAACCGCCACCGTCACTTCGAGGCTATACTCACGACTGATCGTAGCCGCTGCCCGACGCAAACCGACCGTATAGTTATCCTGGGTACTTAAGACAACAATATGCATAGGATACCCCGCAAGACAAGGATGGAGGAGCTAGAAAAGACCCTGACGACATGCTACGCCTGTGAACGAATTTGAAGAGGTGAGAAACCATCACTTACACGGCACAAAAGACAACCGGAAGGGGTGTGCCCCTTCCGGTTGTCTTTTGTGCCGTCTTGAGAAGAAGTGACGGAAGTGGGGTGCCTGACGGGTTTCGAACCCGCAGCCTCCTGATCCACAGTCAGGCGCTCTGCCATTGAGCTACAGGCACCACAAGAACGCCTACAAGTATAGCATGAGGCCTGGAAAACTGTCAAACAAGGTCTGTGACCGTTACGGTTTGGGGACTACGTCTGCCAGGCCCTCTGGGGGCCAGCCGAGCAACTGCCCCCGACAGAGTTGGGCCATCGGGAGCGTGCGCACGTCGTAGCCAGCCAGTTCGAGCGGGCACTTGCCCCGGATGCGCTGCTGCGCGTCGTACGTAAACGGCGTCAGGCGGTAGCACCACTCGAAGATCACCAGATAGCTTTGCGCGGTCTCAATGCTGTGGAAGCCGCAGAAGTTCTGATAGTGTTGCGCGAAACGCCGGATCACCAACTCGGTCGTGTTGTTGGTCAGCGGGATGCGTTCGCTCTCGATGGCGTTGACCAGCTTCGGCCAGTGGTGCTCCAGACTGGTAAACACCGGCGCCACCTCCGGCTGCGCCGCGACGTACGCCTCTCGCAG
>NZ_RYFF01000015.1:98023-116057 GCF_004138165.1 Candidatus Chloroploca sp. Khr17 | reverse complement strand
TTTACCGGGCTGGCGATGCGGTTGCGCGAAGAAGGCGTGCTGGTCTATGGCTTTGGTGATGAGCGTACCCCGCAAGCCTTTCGGAAGGTCTGCCATAAGTTTATCACGGTGGAATTGCTCGAAACGCAGGAGGTGCCGGTTGAGGGTGCGGACGTGACGACGTTGGTCAAGAGCAAAGGCACCAGTGCGGCCAAGGTCGCGCCCCTGCCCCCACCAGATGCACCGGTACCGATACCCGTGACCTCGCCAAAGCCGGTTGCTGACGGACAATCGGTGACCGGCGATGCTGCACAGTTGCTCCGCGACGCCTTGGCGAATGTGCCAAGCGACGAGGAGGGTTGGCATACCTTAGCGGCCGTCGGTTCCTATCTCATGAAGATCGAGCCGGATTTCGATCCCCGCCGCTATGGGTTCAAGAAGCTCGGCGAGTTGATCCGCACCCAGTTTCCCGATCTGGTGGAGGTTGAGGCACGCGGCGAACCTGGGGCGAAAGTGGTCTATGTGCGGCTACGGAAAGCCAAATAAGCCGTGTGCGGTGGCTACGCCCGCAGGAACCAGCGCGTCCCAGCCGCGTTTCGAGGCTGGCGCTGGAGACGAAGGCCATGCGGGGCGTCCCTTGATGCCCCACTGAATTGGCTCATACCCACAGCAGCGATTTTGTTAGTGCCTTTGCCTCTGTTTGTTTGGCAACGGATGCGAGGTTGTGGTAGGATGAGGCCACATGCCTGCATGCCGTTGTCTTCTCAGGCCCTCGGCCACCCAACCCCACGAAAGGAATCAACCCGATGCCCGCTTCCACCCGACATATGTTTGACATTGACCTCCAGCATGGTGTGCTCCCCGTTTCCCAAGCGGCCAGTTCGTTGGCGGCGATGATTCGGCGCTCGGCGCAGCAGCAGCGCCCCGTGGTGATCACGCAGAAGGGCAAACCGACGGCGGTCTTGCTCTCCGTCGAGGTGTTCGACGCGCTGCGGGCGCTGGTCGAAGGGGCCAGCAAGCCCGAGGGGTAGCCCAGGATCAGGCAACAACGCCGGTTGGTTTGACGCGAAGGCGCGAAGGCGCAAGGGGTTTTTGACGCAAAGGCGCGAAGGCGCGAAGGGTTGAAGGATCAGCGTTGCGTTTGTTGTGTCTTTCTGCCTTTATGGTTTTACAGGAAATGATCCGCTATGAACCCGATGCCGTGGGGCTAAAGCCCTCGGCTAAGGGAAGCGAAGCCCACCTTCTCGGTATGCGTCTCCACAGCGGCAGCCGCTGCATCACCCTGCTTGGCCGCCCGCTCCAAATTCAACGCCAACAGCTGTGTCAGGATCGCCTCGTCGCTCAGATCATGCGGCTAGCCATAGGCGTCACAGACAGCCTGGTCGAGTTCCGTGTGCGCCTGGTCAAGCCAGGGCGGGCGCTGGTTGCAGAGCTTGGTGAGCGTGCGCTGCTTGAGCTCGGCCTCGCTCAAGCCAGGCTCGTTCAGCCAGGCCTCGCGCTGCGCGACGAGCCGCTGCGCAGCCGCGCTGATCGCGGTAACGCGGGGATCATCACTCATCGCCGCGCCCGCTTCAAAC
Source organism: Candidatus Chloroploca sp. Khr17 (assembly GCF_004138165.1). Lineage (GTDB taxonomy): Bacteria > Chloroflexota > Chloroflexia > Chloroflexales > Chloroflexaceae > Chloroploca. The sequence goes on along the minus strand of NZ_RYFF01000015.1, from coordinate 114,501 downwards.
ACCAGCGTCCCATCCCGATTCTCGCCCGGCGTCTCGTGGCCGACCAGGCGGCAGAGATCAAGAAAGTGCTCCTGACTCACACTGCGCTCTTTGCGCGTATCGCCAGACCACTTCGCAACGAACTCGTGTGGGGTGAGGCTGGGAGCCATGCGTATCCTTCTGCATTGTGCTGTTTCCGCGTACGTATGCGACACGGGCACGGTGATGTCAAGGGTACCTCCACCATAGACCGTGTATTAGAGGATAAAAGTTACGATCCGAGGAGGATGCTGATTATGCAGCAGGGCTGAGGCAACGGCCCATTAGGGTTAGATAAAGTCCGCAGATGACGCAGATGACGTTGCCTCAACCCTGCTCCTGCTACTAGGGCTGAGGCAACGTCCACCTGACCGGAGCACCGTCGCGCTAAAGCCCTCGGCTATTGGTCGCGAAGGCCGCCTGCGCGGCCTCATCCAGCCGGCGAAGGCCGGCATCGCAGACGGGAGCCGAGCCGTTGACGGCGACGGCGGCCCCGGAGAACTGACGTTGCCTCAGCCCTACCCCTGCTACGCTTTGATTGGGCAAAGCATGGGAACATACGCTATAGTGATGGGTATGCTCCATGCCTATCGAGGGCATTTTGGTCTTTTTAAGGTCATTGGAGGTGTACCATGGCGCGTTTTGAATGTGAACGTGATCAATTAGTGTTCCGTTTTTCGCTGTGGGAGCGGCTTGGGGGCTTGCGTTCCGGCGCAGTAGCCAACCTCAACGAGATTAGCTTTGTTGAGGTGGTTGACGATCCGTGGACGATCCTTGAAGGTGTGCGGGTGGGCACAGGTTTTCCTTGGGTGATTGTGTTGGGCACGATGCTTAGGCGCGGTGGAAATGACGTTGTCGCGGTGTACCAAAAGCTGCCCGCCGTCGTGATCACCTTGCAGCCCGGTGCGCGGTATCAGCGGTTTATCGCGACTGTGCCAGATCCAGAATCCGTTGTAGCAACGATTCGGGCCGCCTTGCACCAACGCACGTAAGGCAGCTTCCCGCGCCGGTTTTGCGCCGAGCTATAGCCTGACTCCCAAACACTGCTATAGCTCGGCTATAATTGACAGCTTTGATCCGGCTCAGGAGGTCATCGTACGATGGATACCGTAATCGCATATCGCACCATTGTGCAAACCGTATTACATGCATATACGAGCATTCGCTACGCCTACGGCGACATTCGCAATGAAGCAATATTTGATGAGCGTTCGGATCGGTATATGGTCGTTTCCGTAGGTTGGCAAGGAAACCGCCGTATTCACGGGTGCCTCCTGCACATCGAAATTATTGATGGCAAGGTGTGGATCCAACGCGATGGAACCGAAGAAGGGGTCGCACTTGAACTTGTCGCGGCAGGGATTCCCAAACAAAATATTGTCTTAGGATTTCAGAGCGAAGAAATTCGCCCATTTACGGAATTTGCGGTCAAATAGTACCATCCACGAAATCAGCAACCCAACATCGCCTTGTCCACTTCACACGCGGGGTCGGCGATTCGCTTGCCGAAAAGGATTGCCTGTTTGGTCATATGACCGTGGCCGAGCTTGCCGCAGCAGTTCGTCAAACGACAACGCCACCCGGATCAAAATAACCGCTCCAGCGCCACCATCATCTCTGCGGCGACCGAATGTCCCGCTCGACCTCAGTGGCCGCCCAACATGCGCATGCAGGTGATGGGCGGAAGCGGGGCTTTTTTGAAAATCAGAATCAGCGCTCGTCGTGATCTTCGACCCGCCAGCGGCGCGGCGAAGCGGGATCGTTGGGTGGCGCTCGCAGGCGTAGCGCACGTACGACCCTAATTTGTACGGTACGTGCTCCAACGCGACCTGCCCAACAAGCGCTTCGTAGTGCGGATCTTTGGGCAAGACGTTGCCGCCTTGCGCGAGGCATGCCCGTGAGCATCATCACGAATACAACGGTTCTGTGCAATTTCGCCCGGATTGGCCACCTTGATTTGCTCCGTAACCTGTTCGGTGTCCTCGCGCTCCGACATGGGATCACGCCGTGCCCGTGGGATGCCGCCGGGCGGGGGCGATCTTCGGGGAGCGTGCCATACCCACGGGGGGCGCCGCAGCTGTGAGGCGGGCGGTATGGTTGATGGGGGGGCGTGGGGGCTGCTGCGCCCCTACGCCGGGCGGGTGCCATGCCCGTGGGTGGGGTGCGGGGCTGCGGGGGAAGCTTGACATGGGCTTTATCTCGATATATAATAAACCGGCAGTCGGTTTTTTAGGAGGCAACTCATGGCCCGCACCGTTAACGAGCAAGAATATGCCGAGAAGCGCGCCGAAATCATTGCTGTAGCCCGGCGACTGGTCTATAGCAAGGGCTACGAGCATATGGTGATCAAAGATATTCTCGACGAGTTGCAGATCTCGAAGGGGGCCTTCTATCACTACTTCTCGTCCAAGCAAGACTTGCTCGAAGGGTTGCTTGACCAGTTGCTCACCGAAACCGAGCAGATTATGGCTCAGATCATCAATCGAACTGATCTGTCCGAGTCGACAAAACTGAAGTATTTCTTTGATACGATTGGACGCTGGAAGACCGACCAGAAAGCGATGTTTCTGAGCATTCTGCGGGTCTGGCACGCCGACAATAATGCCATCGTGCGCCAGAAGATGATGGCACGCTCTATTCAGCACCTGACGCCGTTTCTGGCACGCTTGATCGAGCCAGGTGTCCGCGATGGCACACTCAACACGCCTTTTCCCGACTATGCCGGTGCGATTGCGCTGACGCTTATGCAAGGCTTGAATGCGCCCCTGGTCGAGATGCTCTTGTCGGACGAGCCGAACGATCTCCTCTGGCCGCAAGCCAGGCGCCTGATTGATGCCTACAATGATGCGATCGAGCGCGTCCTTGGGGCCGAACCCGGCCACCTGCAGTTGATTGATGTCGAGACGCTTCACGAATGGTTCACGATCACATGAGGTTCAGATATGATTGGCATCTTTACTATGGCCTGGCGCAATATGTGGCGCAATTGGCGCCGTACTGCCATCGCGCTGGTGGCGGTCGTGCTCAGTGTGGTCTTGCTGTTGCTCTTCGATGGCCTGATCAAAGGTTCCGACCAGGCGATCTTTGGTAATGCGATTCGGCTCTACGGCGGCAATCTGCAAGTACACGCACCAGGCTTTCGCGAGAAGGCGGCCCGGTTGCCGTTGTTGCCGCTCGACAGTCCCAGTACGGTCTTGCAAGTCGTCAATGAGGAGCCAACGGTTGTTGCTGCCGCGCCTCGGATCAATACGGCTGGGATGATCAGTAATCGTGGCAATACCTTGCCGGTGTTGATCACGGCCCTCGATCCGCAGATCGAGGCTCCGTTCAGTTTGCAGGCCTCCAGTATCAGTCAGGGACGTTTTTTGCACACCGATGATCGCGATGCAGTGGTGATCGGCGCAGCGATGGCCGAACGTCTGCAGGTCGGCATCGGCGACCGGGTGAGCCTGTTGGGGCGGCGCCAGAATGAATCGATGCGCCAGCACAGTATGACGGTGGTGGGGATCTATAGCCTCGGTCTGCCCGAAATTGAGAAGAGCACGGTCTATATGTCGCTGTCTGATGCTCAGGTGCTCTACAATCTGCGCGATCAGGTGACTTCAGCCGTCGTCTTTCTCGACGCGGTCGGTGCCGAGACCCGACTGATGAGCGAGTTCCAGGCGCGCCTGCCGAGCTATGAAATCGATACCTGGCAGACGCTTCGCCCCGAGATCCGCGAGACGCTGGATACCAAGTTGGCCTTTACCAGTTTCATCGGGTTGGTGGTGCTGCTGATCGCCAGTATCGGGATCCTCAACCTGATGCTTATGGCGGCTTTCGAGCGCACTCGTGAGATGGGCGTTCTCGCGGCGCTCGGCATGAAGGGGCGCCAGATCATGAGTCTGTTCCTGGTCGAAGGTGCCTTGATTGGCCTTGTTGGTGCTGTCATCGGCTGTGGTCTCGGCGCACTTCTTGTCGGAACCCTCAGCCAGGTCGGGATCAGCCTCGAGGGCGCATCAGGCCTGGGGGAGATTGGCGCCTTGCTTGGTGATCGGATCTATCCCTCGGTCAGCCTGCCCGATGTGCTGGCGCGGGGTGTGATGGTCATTGTCGTGACGTCCCTGGCCTCGCTTTACCCGGCCTGGCAGGCAGCGCGCAAGGAGCCGGCGGTCTCATTGCACCACGTTTGAGCGTGGAAACACAGGGCGTTCGAGCATGAACGCGACAACGTATGTTTGTTCTGAAAAGGCGCTCTGCGTTCTGCGTTTCACAAAGAGAGGAGCGGGGTATGCCGCTACATAAACTCTGGGTACTTGCGTTCCGCGATTTGGGACGTAATCGCCGCCGCACGTTGCTGACCATGACCGCAGTGGCGTTGGGTCTGGCGCTGTTGATGGTGATGAATAGCTTTATCGCCGGGATCATGGAAGATTCGCTGCAAAATAGCATCAAGCTCCGCACCGGCCACCTCCAGCTGCGTGCGCCTTCGTACAGCGAAGACGAGCGCAGCCTGCAGTGGGGCGATCTGTTGCTCGACCCCGAGAATCTGATTGCGCAAGCCGCAACCCTGGATGAGGTCAAGGCGGCAACACCGGTGCTCTGGGCCAACGGTATTCTCGCCACCGTCAATGAATCAGCCGGCCTACAAGTCTACGGTATCGATCCCGACTCGCCGGTCTACGACCCGATCCGCACGGCTCTGGTTAATGGTTCCTTCATCACTCCCGACGATCGCTCGGGGATCTTGATCGGCGAGCGCCTTGCGACTATGCTCGGTCTGCAGGTCGGCAGTAAGGTCAGTTTGACGATCGTTGACTCAGAGGGCCAGGCTGATGAGGCTATCTTCAGCATCGTCGGTATGTTCGCTACTGGCATTCCGACCTACGACGAGAGCGCGGTGCTGATGCCGTTGACGAAAGCGCAGGGCCTGACCAATACGAATCGTCGCGTCAGTGCCGTTGTCTTGCTGCTCAACGACCAGCAGGCGACGTCTGAGGTTGTCGCCGCCTTTCGCAGCTCGGGGCTGCAGGTGCTGACCTGGCAAGATCTGAACCAGTTCTTCATCCAGACGATGCAGACCGGCATGGCGTTTTATGTGCTGCTCGACATCATTGTGATGTTGATCGTTGCCGTAATCATCGCCAATACCTTGCTGATGTCGGTCTTCGAGCGCATCCGCGAGATGGGTATTCTCAGTGCGCTGGGGATGAAAGGCCGCCACTTGATGCAAATGATGCTGCTTGAGGCCGCCAGCCTGAGTCTGGCCGGGATTGCGATTGGGTTGGGGTTGGGGCTGGCGGCGGTGGCCTATCTCGCCACGGCAGGGATTGACTTCGGCAGTTCGGTAGCGTCGTCTGGCGGCGATGCTATCGCGCTCGGCAGCACCATCTATGCTCGCTTTGTGCCCGACGTCTATGTCGGGCTGTCGCTGGCAACGCTGCTGATCACACTTGTCGCCGCGCTCTACCCGGCTTGGTACGCTGCCCGGCTTGAACCGGTTGCCGCCCTGCGCGAGGCGTAGGTTGAGTTTCCGCAATATTGATGAAACAGAGGTCGGGATGATGCCTGGTGGCTGGGTCGCCGCACATCAACCCAACCGGAAGGAATACCCATCATGGCATCTGCCGTCCAACTGGAACACGTCAGCAAACGCTATCGCATCGGAACCGTCGAAACCATTGCGCTCGACAAGGTTGACCTGACGATCGCCGAGGGCGAATTTACTGCTCTGGTCGGGCCGTCGGGTTCGGGCAAGACGACGCTGCTGCAACTGATCGGCTGCCTCGATAAGCCCGATGAGGGAACCGTGCGCCTGCAAGGTCAGGATATCACGCGCTTTTCGGCCAACCAGCGTGCCGATTTGCGGCGGAGCCGGATCGGCTTTATCTTCCAGTTCTTCGCGCTCATTCCGGTACTGACGGCCTACGAGAATGTGGAACTGCCCCTGCTGCTGAGTGGGGTCAAGCCTGCCGAGCGCCGCACACGGGTCCACGCTTTGCTCAAGGCAGTCGGCCTTGAGGATCGCGCCCGGCATCGACCCGATCAGCTCAGCGGCGGCCAGCAGCAGCGCGTCGCGATTGCCCGTGCCCTCGGCCCGCAGCCGTTGCTGGTGCTGGCCGACGAGCCAACCGCCAACCTTGATACGGCCAATGGGCAACAGGCGATGGAGATTATGCAAAAGCTCAACCAGGATACGGGTACCGCTTTCATCTTTGCCACCCACGACCCGCGGGTCATTAACTATGCCCGGCGCGTCGTCACGCTCACCGACGGGCGTGTGATCGAGGATAGCGCGCTGGCGGAGCATGCGGTGTGAGCTTGCGCGGTCATGGCGAACCAGATTTTACGAAAAAAGTAGTGATGATGAAAAGCCTTGCGCACCTATCACCGTTCAGTGTGGCTCTGCTGAGCGCACTGATGATCCTTGGCCTTGCCGGGTGTTCGTTCGAGGCACCTGGAACTGAGGCTCCTGCAGTGACCGTGCAGCCCACTGCTAGCGCTGCTCCGCTGCCGGTGCAGACTGGCGGCCTGCGGGCGGAGGCCCGTATCGTGCCGCTTTATGACGCCACCCTGAGCCTGCCGAGCGGCGGGGTTGTCGCCGCGATCCTGGTCGACGAGGGCGAGTTGGTGGCAAAGGGGCAACCCTTGCTGCGGCTCGACCAGAGTCGCCCGCTGGCCCTGGTTGCCCAGGCCGAGGCCGATCTGCGCATGGCTCAGGCTTCCTATGCGCAACTCAGCGCCGAGGCCGACCCCGCCGAAGTGGCGGCTGCTGAGGCACGCCTGGATCAGGCACGGGCCCAGTTGCGCCAGGTCAGCGGTGCTGTCACCCAGAGCGATCTTGTTGCCGCACGTGCCCAACTGGAGCAGGCCCGGGCCACGCTGGCGCAACTCGCAAGTGGGGCCGATCCCAACCAGCTTGCGCAGGCTCGCGCCGCCCTGAACCAGGCGCTGGCAAACCAGCAAGCCCAGCGCGATAGTCTCTCCTCAGCCAAGAGCCGCGCCGAACTGGCGCTGGAACAGGCTGCCAATGCATTGCGCGACCTGCAAGCCGCATACAGCCGGATCTACTGGGAGAACCGCGACATGGAACGCCTACCCGACGATCTGCCTCAGGCGCGCATCGATGCCGAGGCCGCAGCGTTGCGCGCTGTCGAGAACGGCCAAACTGCGCTGGCACAAGCCCAACTGGAGGTTGATCAGGCTCATCAGGCCGAAGGTACCGGGCTGAACGATGCCGAGGCGCGGGTGCAGGCGGCTCAGGCGCGCATCGACGAACTGCTGGCCGGTGCCGACCCGGATCAACTCGCGGCGGCGCGGGCCCAGGTAGCTGCAAGCCAGGCCAACCTCGCCCGGCTTCAGGGGGATGAGCGTGGCGGCGCGCTTGAGGCGGCGCAGGCTGGCATCGATCAGGCTCAGGCCAACCTCGAACTGCTCCAGGGCGGCACGCCTGTCGGCGATCTGGCGATCGCAGCGGCCCAAGTGGAACGCGCCGAGGTCGCGCTGCAACTGGCCCAGGTTGCCTTGAACGAGACCGAGCTGCACGCACCGTTTGCGGGAACCGTGGCAACCATCATGCCGCACATGGGTGAGTATGTCGGCCCCGGCACGCCACTCGTGCATCTCGCCGATCTCAGCGGCTGGCAGCTCGAGACAGTCGATCTGACCGAGATAAGCATCGTGCGCATCCGCGAAGGCAGCCCAGTGACGATCAGCTTCGACGCCCTGCCCGACCTCGATATGCGCGGCACCGTCAGCGCCATCGAAACCATCGGCACCAACATTCAGGGCGACATCGTCTACGGCGTAACGATTACCCTCGACCAGCAAGATCCGCGCCTGCGCTGGAACATGACCGCGTCGGTGCTGATTGAAGCATAGCACTGGTCTGTGTCGCTGCCGCAGAGCTGTTTTTGTTGTGCTGCACGCGCAAAGCACGTGCAGCACAACGACGCTTGCCACGAGCTACACCGACATCGCCACCACGGGCGAGCCCTCACAGGGCTCAAGACCATAAGCCGGCACGCCAAGGGCACGCCACGTGGTGGATTCGCATGTGCCACGGGTTACGCTGGGTGTGCCGCGATCCCATCAAGCAGGGTTGCCACGATCTGGGTGGCAGTCTGTTCGTTCACCAACCGCGCACAGGGATGCGCGTTGTGAAAGAAAGGGTAGAGCATGCCCAACAAGAGCCAGGTTGTCACATGCGGATTGACAGCCCGCAGTTCGCCGCGGGCAATGCCATGCCGGATCAAGGCCTCGATCGGTTCAAGAAAGCCCTTGCCGTAACAGCCCTGGATGCGCTCACGGGCGTTATCACCCAGGCGTGGCAGATCCTGGGTTCCTAGTCGGATCAAGGCCCGTTGCAAGGGAGCCTGGGCAAACAGACCGCGTACCAGCACGGTCAACTGCGCCCGGATCGCGGGGGCCTGTTGGGCGGCGGCAATCAGCGCTTCCGTCTCGGTCATCCAGTGGGTCAACACCGCTTCGAGCAGGTCTTCTTTATCGCGAAAATGGTAGTACAAGCCGGGCTTCGAGATCCCGGCGGCGGCGGCGATCTCACGCATGGCGACCCCATCGTAGCCGTTGGCGACAATCAGCTCGGCGGCCGCAACAATGATCGTTTCACGCACCGTCTCGGGGGGTGGCTTCATCGGCGATCTCACTGCATCGTTTGGGCAATCAATCATTCGTGATCCCTCTGCCTGGTCGGTGGTGCTCCCGGGAAACATGTTAGCACGCCTTCTGCCCTTGGCGTCAACGAAATCTGCTCTCGCCCGCGCAGGATGATGCCACGCTGGGGGCCGTCACCGTGACACACTGGAAGACAACTCCAGCGCACGAGCACGTTCGGTTGCCCGATCATGCAAGCCTAGCGCCGCCAGAGTCAGTCCGCCCATAAAGATGCCGATGCTGAGAAAGGCACGGGCATAGCCATCAAGCGGTTGGGTTGCCGTCGTGGCAATCAAGCCAACCAGGACTGCGCCAAGCAACTGCCCCACCCCCATGGTCACCGTTAAGAGGCCCTGAGCCGCGGCACGGTCACTGGCCGCAGTTTCGTTGAGCAACACGTAACGGAGCGCCGACCCCAGCAGCACGGCCAAGCCCAAGCCAAGCAGCACCGACGACAGGTAGAACACGACGAGATTGAGCGGAAAGAGCCCCAAGAGCAGCAGGCCAGTCGCACTCAGCAGCGTGCCACCGATAATCACGAGGCGCGAGCCCAAACGGTCAAGCATGCGTCCAGACACGGGCGAGCCTACCGCCATACTCAGCACAATCACCAGCAGCATAAAACTGGCCGTCGAGACGCTAACCCCAAAGGCGAGCGTGAGTAAGGAGGGGATGAAGACAATCGCTGTTTCGGCAATCCCAGCTCCTACCGCCAGCACAGCAATCAAGCGGATGGGGCGCGAACGAAACAGCGCTGGTTGCACAATTGGGTCAGTGGCCCGCTGCTCAACCCAAATAAACACGGGGAACAACAAAACGGCGGCGATCAGCATCGGTACCGCTAGCGGATCGAGTTGCCCCTGAGCGAGTTGCGCCGGATCAAGCACGGTGAGCCCGTAGGCAAGTGCGCTGAGCGCAGCTCCCAGCATCAGCGTCCCCAGCAGATCGAAACGGCTCTTCACGGCGACGCTTTGCGTCGGTAACAGGCGCAGGCTGGCAATGATCATGACGAGCGCAATCGGCAGATTGATCAAAAAGAGCCAAGGCCAACCAAACAAGAGCAGCACGCCACCCAGGATGGGCCCAATCAAAAAGGCGATCCCAAAGACTGCCCCCAGCAAGCCCAGGGCTGAACCGCGCTTTTCGGGCGGAAAGGTATCACCCACCACCGCACTTGCCACTGGGAAGATGCCGCCCGCACTGATCCCCTGCACCAGACGCCCGATCAGCAAGACCGCGAAACTCGGGGCCAGCGCCACGATCAGCGAGCCAAGCGCAAAGCCTGCAATGCTCAAGGTGTAGATCCGCCGTCGGCCCAGATGATCCGAAAGCGCCGCAATCGCCGGCGTGCCAACCAGATTGCCTAAGACGTAGAGCGAAAAGACCCAGGCCAGGGCCTGCTCGCTGACCTGAAAGTCACGCTGGATGGCCGGCAGCGCCGGTCCGACAATCGCGATGTCCAACGCCGCCATCAAGACACCCACAAAGAGCAAGCCCAAAACGTACGTACGCGGTGGTTGCGCTGTCTCTTTCATCATCGTCTCCTTCACTTACCGACCGGTCGGTCAGTTATTAAATGCAATTGTAGCACCACACGGGCTAGCATGCAAGAGGATTGACAACCCGTTGCCACTATGCTATCCTGTTAAAAGTTTGGTTATTCAAATAGTTCGAGGTTTCGAAGTATGACCAGTACCAAGCAAACGCCACCAACCCTCCCCCAGGTCGCTGAGCTGCTCGGGGCTTTGAACGCCGAGCTGATGGGGCAGAGCATGGGTGCCGTTTTGCAGATTCTCCAAGGCTCTAACCTGTCGATGCCGCGCCTGGTGGCGCTGTTTTACCTACGCTATAAAGGCACCGCCACGATCTCGGAGCTGAGCGAGCATCTCAACCTGGCGCTCGGCACCACCAGCCAGGCCATCGACCAACTCGTGCAGGCCGGCCTTGTTGAACGGCGCGAGGCCCACGACCGGCGCCACAAGCTCGTCACACTCACGGCTGTCGGCAGAGAGATCACTACGCAGGTGCGGCAGTTGCGCCTTGAGGAGACAACTCGGCGCCTTGCCGACCTCCCCCCCGAGCTTGTCGCCCGCCTCGGCACAGCTCTCACTGAGGTGCTCGATGCCCTGCAGCTCGAGCAGCCCGCCGCACCGCATTGAACGGGCGCCGCTCGCCGCCTGGCGCACCGCTGCGATAAGCCGTGAAAAACGTATCCCTATCGTGTCCGAACTTCTGTTGAACTCTTGGAGCATCACGAATGGCCGTAACCACCAGTGCGCCTGGCACGCGGATTGACTATGCCGCCACCCTCGACCAGCGCAGCAAAATGTTCATTCTTGTCGGCGTCTTGCTGAGTCTCTTTCTCTCATCCCTTGACCAGACGATCGTCTCAACCGCGCTGCCGCGCATCGTCGCGGATCTTCAGGGGATTCAGCTACTGGCCTGGGTCTCGACGAGCTACCTGCTTGCCTCTACGGCGATGGTGCCGATCTATGGCAAGCTCTCCGACATCTTCGGCCGCAAGATCATCCTGCTCTTTGGCATCACCGTCTTCCTGACCGGCTCGGTGCTCTGCGGACTAGCCACAACGATGCTCCAACTGGTCATCTACCGCGGCATCCAGGGCTTCGGCGCGGCGGCCCTCACCTCCACCGCCTTCGCCATCCCCGCTGACCTGTTTGCCCCGGCAGAACGCGCCCGCTACATGGGCATGTTCGGTGCCGTCTTTGGCCTCGCCAGCGTGATCGGCCCCTTTATCGGCGGCCTGCTCACTGACCAGATCAGTTGGCACTGGGTCTTCTTCGTCAACCTGCCGGTCGGCATCGTTGCCCTTGTGTTCATCGTGGCAAAGCTACCGCGCCTTCACAGTGGTCTGCGCCCGAAGATCGACTATGCTGGTGCCATCACGTTGCTGCTGGCGGTGGTGCCGCTGTTGCTCGCCCTGACCCTCGACAAGACCGAGCACGCCTGGACTTCGCCGCTCATTCTGGGCTTGCTCGCCACCAGCGTGATCGGGCTGGCGCTCTTCTTGGTGGCCGAACGCCGCGCCGCCTCCCCGATTCTCCCCTTGTACCTGTTCCGCATCCGCACCTTCACCCTGACCTCGCTGATCGGTGTGAGTGTTGGCGCAACGCTGTTCGCCGCCATCTTCTTCCTGTCGCTCTACCTGGTGAACGTCCTGGGCGTGAGCGCCACCGAAGCCGGCACGACCCTCATTCCGCTCACGCTCAGCCTGGTGTTTGGCTCGATTGTCTCGTCACAGATCGTGCAGCGCACCGGACGCTACAAGCTGATCATTATTGTGGGGATGGCGATCATCGTCGCCGCGCTCTGGTGGCTCACCACGCTGAGCCCCGAGACCTCCATCTGGATGGTGCGTCTGCGCATGATCGTCCTGGGCCTGGGGCTCGGCCCGGCCCTGCCGATGCTGAACCTGGCGATGCAGAACGCGGTGCCCCGTGAGGATGTGGGCGCGGCCACAGCGAGCCGCCAGTTTTTCCAGCAGATTGGCCAGGTGGTCGGCTCGGCAGCCTTTGGCGCGGCGCTAACGGCCTCGCTCACCGCCTCCCTGGCGACGAGCCTGGCGCCCATCCAGGCCCAGCTTCCCCCCGAGATGGCGGCCCAGTTCGACCCGAACGCCCTCCGCAACGGGGGCGCAGGTGGCGGCGAGGGCGCAGCTGGGGAGGCCGCCGACCCGGCCGCCCGCATCGAGGCGGCAATCAGCGAGCGCTTTGCCGCCCAGCGCGACCTGCTCACGCAGGCGCTGCGCGACGCGGAGCCGACCGCCATCGCGGCACTAGTAGAGAGTCCCGAGACGCCGGTGCAACTGAAGGAGCTGTTGGGCACCGTCGCAAGTATGCCAGCATCGGCTCGCGAGCAAGCCCTCGCCCGCATCCTAGCACTGCTCGACGATACCGAGGCCCAGGCCCAAGCGCAGGGCGCCGAGCTTGGTACCGAGATCAATCGGGCCGTCAAGGTCTCTTTCACCGACAGCATCACGGCCATCTATCGCTACGCGATCGGGTTGGCGCTGGTGGCGTTGCTCCTCGCCTTCTTTCTGCCCGAGCTGCCGCTACGCAAGGCTCACCAAGAGCCGCAGGTGATGATGGAGTAGGCCGCGCCGCTGAGGTGATGGCGTGGCGCGGTGCGGCGTTTTTGCAAGGCACCCTTGCTGTCTGCTGCGCCGTTCCGTTCACCTTACCACTGGCAAGCGATACGTGCGCGAACGAGCGTAATGCGCTGAGTGCTGTCTGTCCAATGCTTGTCTCGATCGTCTGCAATGCGGCAATCAAGTGATACAGAAAGCGCATCGGATCCGCATCACGCTCATCGAGCGAAAGCCATGCAGCTGGACGAGCACACCCGGCAACCCACGCGCTGAGCAAGCTCGATTTCCCGAAACCTGCGGGAGCCGAGAGCATCGTCAGTTTGCGATCAAGCCCGGCTTCCAGACGCTTGATCAGGCGTGGACGATCGATAAGATCGGGGCGGGGGGGGGGAATATGTACTTTTGTAGCTATGAATAGTGAAGACATCGGACAAGACTTTGCCTTCAAAAGCGGTGCAACATCAACTTGTTTTGCATTTCAGTATACCGTAACAAGGGCGACAACGCGACGAACGGCATATGTGTTTGCCGTTCGTCGCGTTGTCGCCCTTGTTGACTTAGCGTGCGGCGCGCCGCGTCGCTACGTCGAAGATCACCGCAGCCGCCAGCACCACCCCACGCACGATGTACTGATACGCAATCCCGACGCCCATCAGGTTCATGCCACTGGTGAGCGAGGTCATCACGAGTGCGCCGATGATCGATCCGGTCACCCGGCCCACGCCACCCGCAGCCGAGACGCCACCCACATAGGCTGCTGCAATCGCATCGAGCTCAAACAGCGTCCCGGCTGTTGTCGTCGCCGATTGAAGCCGTGATGCGAACAGAATGCCCGACAGCGCCGAGAGCATGCCCATCGAGCCAAACACAATGTAGGTGATGCGTTTGACGCTAATCCCACTCAGTTCGGCGGCTTCAGGGTTGCCACCGACCGCATAGATGTGCCGCCCCAAAACCGTGCTGGTCGTAATAAAGTGGTACGCGCCGACAACCAAAAGCATCACCACAACCGTCCACGACAGCCCATTAAAGTTTGCCAACACCCAGGTGATCCAACCCACAATCCCACTAATAAAGAGTAACTTGAGGCCAAAGATCGCATTTGGCAGCACCTCAAAGCCATAGGCAATCTTCTTCTTGCGACTATTCAACTCATTGTAGATAAAAAAGCCAACTGCAACGATGCCAAGCAACAAGGTGAGGCTATGAATCTGTTCAAGTGGCCCACCAAGGGGCAGATCGGGAATAAAACCGTTGCCAATCGCATTAAATGCTGCATCGGAAATAATAATCGTCCCGGTTCCTTCGGTTGCGAGTTGGAGCATGCCGCGGTAGATCAGCCAACCCGCCAACGAAGCCACGAACGAAGGAATCCCCAATTGTGCGATCGGGAAGGCCGTGATCAGGCCGGCTAACGCGCCCAAGCCCAGCACCATCGGAATAACAAAGAGCGTTGGTAGGCCCCATTGCACCAGCGCAATCGCCGCTACCGCGCCCAAAAAGCCCGCCAAAAAGCCGACCGAAAGATCGATATGGCGAATAACGATCACCAATGTCATGCCGACGGCAAGGACGGCAATGTAGCCCGTCTGATTGAGCAGGTTGCTCAGGTTGCGCGGCGAGAGAAAGATCCCGTTCGTGGTGATGGCGAAGATGAACATAATTACGAACAGGGCAATGTACATCCCATAGTCGCGGATGTTCTGGCGCAGAACCTTGCTCAGATCCTGCATAAACGACCCCGACGCCTGCGCTTCGGTCTTCCCCGACATCATCGTTGTGACTCCTCGGTCAAGCCTGACCGCCCACTCAGTTCGTTGCCAATTCCATAATCTTCTCGGGGGTCGCTTCACTGCTCGGCAACTCGCCGGTAATGCGCCCCGACGCCACCACATACACCCGGTCGCTCATCCCTAACACTTCGGGCAGTTCCGACGAGATCATAATGATGCTCATGCCTTGCTCAACCAGACTGTTCATCAAGGTGTAGATCTCATATTTGGCCCCAACGTCAATGCCACGGGTTGGCTCATCCAGAATCAGCACGTCCGGCTTCACAAACAGCCATTTGCTCAGGCAGACCTTCTGTTGGTTGCCGCCGCTGAGATTCGAGACACGCTGTTCGACGCTCGGTGTCTTGATGTTCATTGCCGTGCGATATTCATTGGCGATCTTGATCTCGGCATTCGTGTCAATCACCGAACGCTGGGCCAGCGCACGCAAATTGGCGAGAGTGATGTTTTGCTTGACATCTTGGATCAGGATCAGGCCATTGCCTTTGCGATCCTCGGTGACATACGCAATTCCGGCGGCAATCGCGTCGGACGGTCGCCGCAATTGGCGTGTTGCACCCTTCACTTGCAACTCGCCTTCAATCCGGTAATCGGGCGAATTACCGAAAATACTCAACGCCAACTCGGTGCGGCCCGACCCCATAAGCCCCGCAAACCCGACAATTTCGCCTTTGCGCAGGGTAAAATTGACGTTGCGTAAGACCTGTCGCCCCAGGCTCGGGCTATAAGCACTCCAATCACGCACCTGAAGCACTGCCTCGCCGGGTTGCTTGTGCTCACGCGGTGGATAGATCTGTTCGATCTCGCGCCCGACCATGTGCTTGATCAAGACCGGCTCGCTCACCTCGCCTTCGTGGGCATCAAGCGTACAGATCGTCTGCCCGTCACGTAGCACCGTCACGCTATCGGCAATCGCGATCACCTCCTTGAGTTTATGCGAAATGAGGATGCACGTCACGCCCTGATCGCGCAGGCCACGCAGCAGATCGAGCAAGTTGGCGCTATCATCTTCATTCAAGGCGGCGGTCGGCTCGTCCAGGATGAGCAACTTCACATTACGACTGAGCGCCTTGGCAATCTCGACCAACTGTTGCTTGCCGACACCCAAATCCTTAATTTTGGCTTCGGGATTGACATCGAGGCGCACTTTGGCGAGCATCTGCGTGGCCCGTTTAATCGTCTCGTTCCAGTCAATCAAGGCCCCTTTGCGTACCTCGTTACCCAAAAAGATATTCTCGTAGACGGTCAACTCGGGCACGAGGGCTAGTTCTTGATAAATAATTGCAATCCCGACGCGCTCACTATCGCGGATCCCCCGGAACTGCTGAACTTGGCCGGCAAAGCCAATCTCACCGGTGTAGCTGCCGTGCGGATAGACCCCGCTTAGCACCTTCATCAGCGTAGATTTGCCCGCACCATTTTCGCCAACCAGACAATGAATCTCGCCTGGCTTCACACTGAAGGTGACATTATTCAGAGCCTTCACCCCAGGAAACTCCTTGGTGATGCTCCGCATTTCCAGAATAGCAGTGGTCATCTGTGCTTCTCGCCTCGTTGGCTCATTGTCAGTCCTTCGCTTCGCGTAGGCTTTGGGAGGGCTGGCCCTCCCAAAAACCTACCCACCGGCATGTGCGCGTTAGCTCACATGCCGGACGAACCCCTTACGGCAAACCAGTGAAGTCACTGGCCTGATAGTAGCCGGAGTCGATCAACTCGGCCTGGACATTGTCACGGGTCACTGTAACCACGGGAGCTTGGACGGCGGGCACATCAATCCGTCCGTTGTTGTAGCTGCCCGACGCTTCAGGTTCACTGTCGGTCAACAGAGCAATCGAGGCATCAATCGCGCTTTGCACCAGGCTGCGCACGTCCTTGAAGACGGTCATAGACTGCTTGCCATCAATGAT
>NZ_RYFF01000015.1:0-97730 GCF_004138165.1 Candidatus Chloroploca sp. Khr17 | reverse complement strand
AGTGCCATCGGCAATCTTGGGCTGCAAGACGCCCCACGCGCCCTCGAAGAAGATGAAGGCGTTGTTGTCGGTCGCGGCACCAGCGTAGAGATAGAGCGGATTGCCAGTGCCCGTGGCGTTATCCACCAGGAACTGGGCCTGCTGGGCACCCACGGCGATGCTATCAAAGGTCACGTAGTAATCAACCGCGTCGGTCTCGCGGATGAGCCGGTCGTAGGAAATGACCTTGACCCCAGCGTCACGGGCCGCATTGGCCGACGCGGCGGCGGCTGTCCCGTCGTGCGGGGTAATGATCAGCACCTTGATGCCCTTGGTGATCAGCGACTCGACATTGGCCTGTTCGCGGGCCGAATCACCCTGGCTAAACAGAATCTCGACCTGATAGCCAGCGGCTTCGAGGGCTTCCTTAAAGCGGGCCTCGTCCTGAATCCAGCGTGGCTCGTCGCGGGTGGGCAAAATAATCCCGACCGCAAGTTCGGCAGCGGGCGGGGCAGTGGTTGCTTCGGCGGCAGGGGGAGCCGTCGGAGTAGAAGTCTGAGCGCCACAGGCAGCGAGCAACAGGCTCGCGAGTAGCGCGAAAACAGCGAAGACGCCTTTGTTTCGCATGGGTGCATGTCCTCCTAGACAGCAACATCTTCTTACGTAACGAAAACTACGAACAATGAACTGAACCTCTCCATCGGGCCAAACCATGCATGATGGATCAGATAGTGAACGAAAGCCTCCTTTCGCTAGCGACCCAATACTTTGGGCAACACAGCGTTGCAATTATACCACTTTTGCGTCAGAAATCGCTATCTGGATTGAGCGCAACCCAAATGACCGCAGGCGACTGGACTGCCCTCGGTCTTTCGTATGGATATGCGCGCGAGTTGCTCGTCTTGGCAGAAATCGTGCGCCGTTGGCGTGGCTATCCGCCTATTTTACCGTTTCGATTACCATATCTGTTTGGCCTGTTCTGGCGCACGGGTAGCCTTGATGATCGGGGTTATATTGCACGATGGCAATGACGTGGGGCGTAGTACGATAGTTCTGAAGCTTGTTTGCTGCGTTGCTGTTTCCTTCTGGGGCGATGAAGGCGGCAAGGGGTGGCACGGCGGGGCACGGCGGCGCCGTGACCCTACGGCGGCGGGGCACGGCGGCGGGGCGCGGCGGCGGGGCGCGGCGGCGGGGCGCGGCGGTGGGGCGCTCCGCCGCCGTGACCCTACGGCGGCGGAGCGCGGCGGCGCCGTGCCCGTACGGGGGGCATGTCGTTGCTCATGGCGGCTCTCGTTCGATGCCTTGCTGGTAATACCAGAAGAGGGCCCGGGCGGCGAGCAGGTTCGTGACGGCGTGGAGACTGGGTGCCGCCCGTAGGACGAGCCGTTCCAAGGTGGCGCTGTCGTAGCCCCAGCCGTTGCGCTCGCTCTCGGCCTGAGCCAGTGGCAGCCAACTCTCAAGGAAACGGAGGCGCGAGTTAGGGTCAGTGAACATCGCGTGCATCTCCTCCTCATCATGATGTGGATGTTGGCGGTAGCGACAAGCAGCCGCTACCGTCGCACCGCTACGACCGATCCAGGGTCACGATGGCGGGGGTGCGGTCGAACATCCAGAAAGCTATCGGGAGGCCGAGCCCCAAGGTAATGCCGATCAACCCCCAGGCCACGCTGAGCCAGAAGGCGCTGAACCACCAACCAACCGCGATAAAGTAGATGGCACGCAGCCAGAAGGGATGCTGCGCTACGCGACCCTGGCTCACGACCGTGACGCCACCGTCACTCACGACCTGCATCACGGTGCGCACCGGCTTCAGGGTCATCACCTGCGGAATGCGGTTGAGCATCAACAGGCCCAGGGGCAGGCCAATGATACTCACCAGCAAGAGCCAGGCGATCCCCGTCCAGAAGAAGCCTAGCCAGAGGCCGATGAAGCAAAAGTAGAGCGCACGCACGAGACAGCCGGGGCCTGCTGCGTTTTGGGCAAGGATGATCGTTGGTCCGGGCGCGGGTGCCGCCGCCGGGGCTTGCACGATCACATTGACCGTCTGGACTGGGCCGGCGACTGGTGCGGCGACCGCCGCCGTGGTCTGCGGGATGACTGGGGCAGATGTGAGCCGAATCGTTGCCGGGGCAGCGCTAGCGGCCTGAACGGGTGCATGTTGGCTGACGTCTGTGAAGTCACTTCCACAGTTGGCACAGCGGCGGGCATCGTCTGGGTTGAGATAGTCACAATTGGTACATCGCATGGCGGGGTCTCCCTGTGCGTACAATGACGAACCACTACGCTCAGTATAGCTACCCCACCCGGCGCAAATGTGCACGGCAGACCAGTGCGTTGCGACCATTTTTGCACCGTGAATAGTCTGTTAACAAGGTTTCCCGATGATTTGACGCAAAGGCGCAAAGAGCGCATCGAGGCGCATTGCCTCACGTTCGATGTAACCTTGACAGGATCGTTGCCTCACGAAGAATGTCACCCAACGCAAGTGAACCGAGAGAGCGTAGGGTAGGTCGCGGATGCTCCGGCGCATGATCGTCAGCGCGGTCATCATGCTCCAGCCCAGCATGTGCCACGCCCCAACGATGGCGACCCAATGCGCCAGGATCAACCCACACCACGTCGCGTACCGCTCGACCTGCACCGCCGTCACATCCTGGGCCGCCGTCAAGGTGATCCCGCGGTCACCCTTCCAGACCTTGAACAACAGTTCAATGGTATGATCACAAATGACAAATTCTGCTGCACCCGTCACGGAAGATTGACCCTCTCGTGGCGACGTGGGCCGCGGCGCCGCTGAATCCGCCAATCGCCGCCGATCTATCCTGCTGAGGAACGGATTTCTGCGACCTCAGGAGGTAACGATGCGGCGACACCCTTCGTGGCAGGTGCAGCGCACCCTGGTTGGACGAGACGACGGTCAACGGCGCTGGGATACGGCCTCTCAACTCATCCTCCACTGGACGCGGGATCACGACCTCGTGCGGCAGGCAGCCCCCGCCGCCCAATTACCGGAGGATCACCATGATCGAGGTGGCAGTGTATGTGTGGGTTTCGACCACCCGCCAGCAGCAGACCCAGACGATTGAGCAGCAGTTGATGCGCCTGCAGACCTATGTGGCGGCGCAGCCGGACTGGCACTTGGAGGCTGCTCATATCTATCGTGACGATGGGCAGCGTGGCGCCAAGCTCAACCGCCCAGGCTTGGATCGGTTGCGCGACCATGCCCGTGCGGCCCAATTCAGCCGGGTGGTGATGACCGCACCGGATCGACTGGCGCGCAACGACGTGCATCAGGTGTTGCTGATCGACGAGTTGTCCCAACTCGGCTGCACGGTCGAGTTTGTGGATCGCCCGATGAGCGACGATCCGCACGACCGCCGTTGTTCCGCGACGCGCGCCGCCACCGGCACCACGACCAACCGACACGGGATGCGCTGCGCGCTGCCGATGGTCGCCATCGCCATGGCATGCGGCAGCCTCCTCTTTGAGGGGTATCATCGCTTAAGTGTATGATAATGGGCGGCTTCGCCACCCCCAAACCCCCGCCTGGCGGCGACGTTGCAGCCGCCCTGCAGGCGCTCCCAGGGCTGTTCAACGCCCTGCGGCTTCGCCACCCCCAAACCCCCGCCTGGCGGCGACATTGCAACAGCCCTCAGCTGCTCCAGCAGACCAGGCGGTTCCGACCATCGGCCTTAGCCCGGTAGAGCGCGTTGTCGGCGTGGGCGATCAGGAGCTCGGGCGTATCGCGCTGGGCGTCGAGCTCGGCCACCCCGATGCTGATCGTCACCGAGAAGGTCACCGTCTCTGCGGCGACGAAGGACGCGCCCTCGATGTGGCTGCGCAGCCGCTCGGCCAGATCGGCTGCCGACGACTCATTGGTGGTATACTTCAGATATTCACCCGATCAGTTGCTACGGCGAGAGAGTACATACGGTGGAGAACCTGCGATGACTGCAACCGCACATCGGTATATCGTCCGCGATCACGCCATCTTGCGCGGTGAGCCCATTATTATCGGCACACGTACACCGATCCGGGCCATTGTCGAACTCTGGCGTCAGGGGATTGCTCCCGAAGCCATCCCACAGCGCTTGCCGCACCTCACCTTAGCCCAAGTGTTCGACGCGCTCAGTTATTATAGTGACCATCAGGACGAGATTCACTCATATATCGCGCAGAACCGTATCCCAGATCACCTGATTGATCCCAAGGTTACCGGTTCGGTATGAAGCTCTTTATTGACCTGTATACTGATGAAGATGTCGATGTGCTGGTTGCAGAGATGCTTCGGGGCCGGGGTTTTGATGTGGCCACGACACGCGAGGCCGGACAATTAGGGCGGAATGATGATGATCAACTTGCCTACGCAGTAGCACAACAGCGCGCGTTTCTGACCCATAACCGTACTGATTTCGAGATGCTTGCCGAGACATATTTTCAGCGCGGTCACCAGCACTATGGGATCATCATCGCCCTGCGCCATCCGCCCCAGGAAATCGTCCGACGCCTCTTGCTTGTGCTTGACCAAATGACCGCAGATGAGTTTATCGATCAACTCCGCTACATATAAGCACATTGAGAAGCCTTCTCACGATGCAGCCTCACCAGGCGGTGCAACCCGACGCCGCTAGAAGCCGCAGAGGTTGGCCCACTACCCCCTCAGTCCCTCTGCGCCTTGGCGTCAACCATGCTCTCGCGATCCTCTGCGCCTTGGCGTCAAATCTGGCTGTGAGGCTCACGCGGCCAGCATCACGCGGCATAGTCGCGCACATCCACCTGGGTACCCACGGCAGCGAGGTGCTCGGCAGTGGTAAGCAACGTCCGTGCCGCCGCTTCATTCACGTAGGCTTCGCCACAACGGCAAAACATTCACCGTTGCTCCGCTATCCAACAGACCCATGAACGTCATGGTGCGTTGGTCATGGGCCAGGAGCAGAGGGACAGAAGGCATCAGGCTGCTGTCGGGGCGAGTGGGATCACTGGCGATGTACGGAAAGCGAGCTGCGGTCATCATCTCAGGCTCCGTTTGGTCGGGTGTCGTTGAGAAGTTGGAGCAACGTGGCCGCAGCCTCATGCGCATCATAGGGCGACCAGATCGCGCGTTCTGCCTCAGCCGGAGGCAAGGCATGCGCTTCGTCACGGGCGATCTCGGCCGCAAGAAACTGCATCAACCGCAATTTCTCCACCCGTGGTAAGGCATGAATCGCGGGGAAGAGTTCGGTGAGGGTCATCACGTCACTTCCTCTCTTTGCGCTCCAGGAGCGGGCAAAGGTTCCCCTGCTGCGTCCACCATCAGGGCCAGCACGCGCTTGATCCACGCTGTGCCATCGTCGTTGCGTCTGGTTTGGTCAACGGATCTCTTGTGGCATCGAGATTGTTCCGGAGACCTCGGTGTGCGTTGCTTGCCCTCAGTATACCCGATTGCAGGCACGAATCTAAGCCCCTTGGCTTGATTGTTTGAACGCAGAGCCGCAGAGGCGGGGAGGCGCGGAGGTTGGCGCACCACCCCTCTGCGCCTCTGCGTTCACATTTCCGGGCGAGCATCCCCCCACCGGCGCAAAAGCGGCCCTCACGACCCCTGCCCCTGCGCCACCAGTGCCGTCACCTGCGCCTGCGCCTCCAGCAGCAACCGGCTGGGGGAAAGAGGAAAGAGGAAAGAGGAAAGAGGAAAGAGGAAAGAGGAAAGAGGCGAGCGCCTGCGTAGTGGGTAACGTACGTTTTCTGGGGTCGTTCGCCGACCACGAATGGGATCACGAAGAAACGAATACCGCACCGAGCCGCCCATCTTCGTTTATTCGTTCTCAGTATTCGTGGTCGGCGGTGCGGTCAGAATACGTACGTTACAGACGAATGAGGACGCGCTGCACACCGCCGCACGGTCACGGAGCGCGTTCCTCACGACCCGTTGCGCCTCGGCGTCTTGGCGTCAAACCGAGCAGGCAATGCCGCACGCCCCGCCCAGCGGTGAGGGATGCGCTGGTGTCCATGTGGTGCTATACTAAGGAGTGGCTTCAATGATGCGTTGAGGCAGAAAAAAGAAACAACGGGATGGCTGAATTCAACTGCGGCTATTGTGGCGCGAGCTTTCCGAGCGCCGCCACCGCGCAGGCCCATGCCAATGGGTGCGCTGCGCAACCTGCCCCCGCTGCGGTGGGTGCGCCGACTGGCCTGATCTATGCCTGCACCACATGCGGTGCCGTTTTCGCCAACGCACACGCGGTGCATGCGCACGCGACGCAGTGCCCTGAAAGGAAGCGTGTCCCCTATGTCGCGCAGAGCGAGCGTCGCCCCTAACACCGAGCAGCCCCTGGCCCGCCGTCAGCGCGGGGTCATCCGTACCTGGAAGGCTGCGCAGGGCTATGGCTTCCTTGCCCCCGAGGAGGGCGGCGAGGAGGTCTTTGTCCACATCACGGCGGTCGTCGCCGGCCGCTCCCGCCTCGGCCCCGGCAGCGTGGTGGTCTATGACCTGGGCCGCGATGCTCAGCAGCGCCTCCGTGCCCTGAACGTCCGTGTCGGCCCCGGCCTCGGCACGCCGCTGCGCCTCGCCATCCTCGCCAGCAGCCTCTTTCTCAGCGCCGTCGGCGTCGTAAGCTGGCTCGGCTTCCTGCCCGCCTGGATCGTGCTGGCCTATCTGCTGCTCAGCGGGTTCACCGCCCTGGTCTACCGCTTCGACAAGCGCCAGGCGACCCAGGGCCAGCGGCGCATCCCTGAAGCGACGTTGCACCTGCTCGACGCTCTCGGCGGCTGGCCGGGGGCGCTGATTGCGCAGTGGGCGCTGCACCATAAAACCCGGAAGGTGGCCTACCAACTCACCTTCTGGCTGCTGGTGGGCCTGCACCTGCTCGGGCTGGCTGGGGTGGTGTGGGTGGTGGGGCGGTTCTGAGTTGGGCTGGCGCTCGGTCGCTTTAACGCAGAGACGCAGAGACGGGGAGTGTGCATGCCATCTCGTGTGGGTTCCCATATGCGGCATGGTAGGGGCAGCGCGGCGATGGAAGAAGCGTTTCCCCCTCAATACGTCTTGTAAAATGGCGGCTGATCTACGATAATGCGCTCGGGTGCGCTGCTCTCGCCCGTTTATTTTCCCGATCTTCCTTTTTTGCTCGATGTGGTCGAGACCGATAACGAACCTCGCGAGGATGCGCGTGGATATTTTCCAACTTCGTCAGCAGATTATTCACCAATACGCGGCTTATACCCGCAGCTTTCTTACGATCTTCGACCCCGCTATCCGTGACTTTGTTGATACTTCGCTTGCGGAAGGCCGCCTCTGGCCTGACTCGCTTGTGCAGCTTTCGCCGGCCTATGATAAGGCCAGTACGGTCGCTGACCTTGTGGAGCACGGGACGCTTCATTCGACCTGCGGCGAGATTTTCCGCGTCCCCGATGGAACCGGTGGGCTGCGTTCGCTCCACCTGTTTCGCCACCAGAAGCGGGCGATCGACCTGGCGGCGGCTGGCCGCAATTATGTGGTTACGACTGGCACTGGCTCCGGCAAGAGCCTGACCTACATGATCCCGATTGTGAATCATGTGCTGCGCAATCGGCCTCAGGATGGGCGTGTCCGGGCGATTATTGTCTATCCGATGAATGCGCTGATCAATTCGCAGGCGAAGGCGCTTGAGCGTTTCTTTGGCAATGTGTCCGGTGATTGTCCGGTGCGTTTTGCGCGCTACACCGGTCAGGAGCGCGATGCTGATAAGCGGGCGATTCAGCAGAACCCGCCCCATATCCTGCTGACGAACTATGTGATGCTGGAGTTGATGTTGACCCGCCCGGATGAGTTCACTTTCGTCGATGCGGGGGCCGCTAATCTGCAGTTTGTCGTGCTTGATGAGTTGCACACCTACCGCGGTCGCCAGGGGGCTGACGTGGCGATGCTGCTCCGCCGCCTCCGCGAGCGCTCGGGCAACCCGGGCCTCACCTGGATTGGCACCAGCGCGACGATGGTGAGCGGCGACTCGGCGGACGAGCGCCGCGCCGCCGTCGCCCGTGTGGCCGGTAGCATCTTTGGCGTGGAACTCCCCGCCGATCAGGTGATCGAGGAGACGTTGACCTACGCCGTTCCGCAGTTGCCCGTCCCGTCGCGCGAGGCGCTGCGGGCGGCCCTCGAGCGTGACCTGCCTGCGTCCCTCGATTGGCTGAGCTTTCAGTGTCACCCCCTCGCCCACTGGATCGAGCAGACGTTTAGCCTGCGTGCCGACCAGGAAGGCACGCTCCGCCGGGCCGAGCCGCGGACGCTCCGCCAGGGGGCTGAGGCGCTCGCCGCCCATACGGGCGTTGCCGTCGCCCGCTGCGAGGAGCAGCTGCGGCGCTTCTTTGACCTGGGGAGCAGTGTGTGTGACCCGGACAATAATCCTGGTTTTGCCTTCAAGCTCCACCAGTTCATCTCGCAGGGCAGTGCGGTTTACAGCACGCTCGACGAGCCCCCGCACCGCCACCTGACGCTCGAAGGGCAGCGCTACATCGCCGGTGACGATGGCGAGCGGTTGCTCTTCCCACTGGTCTTCTGCCGCGAGTGCGGTCAGCACTATGCGCTCTGTGCCTATGACCCCGAGGCCGAGGCGGTCACGCCGCGTCAGCCGATGTCGCGTGGTGAGGATGTCGCTGAGCCTGCCGAGGCTGGTTACCTGCTGATTGGCGCGGACGCCTGGAGCGAGGAGTCCGAAGATCTTCTGCCTGACAGTTGGTTCAACCTGACGCGCAGGGGGCGAACGATGAAGAAGGATTACCGTCCCTTCCGCCCCCGCCGCTTGAGCGTGCGCCCAGATGGATCGCTCACCAGTTTGCCCGATGATGGGGCCATCACCGCCTGGTTCCTGCGCACGCCGTTCCTGACGTGCCTGCGCTGTGGCACGGTCTATACGCGCCGTGATAAAGACGACTTTCGCAAGCTCGCCCGCCTCAGCAGCGAGGGCCGGAGCACCGCCACGACCTTGATCGCGGTCACGGCGGTTGACGAGATGCGCCGTTCTGACCTGAAGCCGAGTGCGCAGAAGCTGCTCAGCTTCACGGATAACCGTCAGGACGCCTCGCTCCAGGCCGGTCATTTCAACGACTTCGCTGGCGTGAGTCTGCTGCGTGCCGCGATCGCAGCGGCCCTGGAGTCCTCCACGCCCGACCGGCCACTCAACCACCTCACTATCGCCCCGGCGGTCTGTGCGGCCCTCGCCCTGCCCCAAGAGGCCTACACCCTCACCGGCAAGGTGGCGACCTACGGGGGGGCCAAGCGGCGTAATGAGGAGACGCTGACGGCCTACCTTGAATACCGGGTCTTCGAGGATCTGCGCCGTGGCTGGCGGATCACGCAGCCCAATCTCGAGCAGTGCGGCCTGCTCCGCATTGACTATCTCGACTTGCACGAGCTCTGTGCTGATGAGCAGCCCTGGGCGCAGCACTCTGTGCTCGCCGCGACCGCCCCTGCGCAACGCGAGGTGGTTATCCGCGCCATGCTGGAGTATATGCGCCGCGAGCTTGCGATCGATGCGCCCTGCCTCGATCCCCAGCGGCAGCCCGAGTTGGTTAAACGGGTCACGGCTGCGCTCAAGGAGCCTTGGACCTTTGCCGAGGAGGAGACCCGCGACCTTCGCATGGCAACGCGCTTCCTGGTGCCAAGCGATGAACCTGTCCCGCCGGGGGCGCGCAGCTTCTCGGGGCGCGGCCAACTCGGCCGCTTCCTGCGCTCGCCCCGCGCCTGGCCGAGCCTCGATGGGCGCCTGGACGACGACGCCTACGAAGCGTTGCTCACCGCCCTGCTCGACATCCTCGTTGGGACGAACATCCTCGTTGATATTGCAGAGCGTGGAACCCGCGCCGTCCAGATCCGCCGCGATGCGATGCTCTGGCTGCCCGGCGATCAGACTGCGCCCCCGCCCGATCTGATCCGATCCCGCAGAATGAATCTGACCACCGAGGCACCGAGGCACGGAGAAGCGCAAGCCTTGGGGTCAATGGATCTGACCACCGAGGCACCGAGGCACGGAGAAGCGCAAGCCTCGGTGGCGCTGGGCCTCAGTGGTGAACCTACTCGCCAGGCGAACGTCTTTTTTCGTGAGTTCTACCGCCGCCCGCCGACGATCCTGCGTGGTATCGAGGGCCGCGAACACACCGGCCAGGTCGATCAGGGCAACCGCGAGAGTCGTGAGGAATTATTCCGTGACGGCGTCCTCCCGGTGCTCTTCTGTTCGCCGACGATGGAGCTCGGCATTGACATCGCGGATCTCAACGTCGTGCATATGCGCAATGTGCCTCCGACTCCGGCGAACTATGCGCAGCGCTCAGGGCGGGCCGGTCGCAGCGGACAGCCCGCCCTGGTGATAACCTACTGCTCGACCGGCAGCGGCCACGACCAGTATTTCTTCCAGCGCCCCAAGGCCATGGTTGCCGGGGCCGTCGCCGCACCCCAGATTGACCTCGCCAATGAAGATCTGCTGCGGGCCCATGTCCACGCCATCTGGTTGGGGGCGACGGGCCTCGACCTCGGTCGCGACATGCTCGGGCTGATCGCCCCGACGCTGCCGGGTCTGCCGCTCAAGCCCGAGATTCAGGCGCACATTACCCTTGACGAGCGTGCGCAGGCGGGCTGTCTTGCCCAGGCTCAGCGTGTGCTCGCGGGTCTCGGCCCGGCGCTCGCCACCAGCACCTGGTTCGACGAGGGATGGCTGCGCACGGTGCTCAGCGAGGCCCCCCAGCGCTTTGACGCCGCCTGTGCGCGCTGGCGCCAGTTGTACGTTGCCGCCGAGGCTCAACTCAGCGAGGCGCGCGAGGTGGCCGACGCCTACCGGCGCGGCAGCGGCGACCGCAAGACGCACGAGGAGGCCGAGCGCCGTGAGGCTGAGGCCAAGCGTCAACTCGCCCTGCTCGGTGGCCGTGAGGGCCGGGGCAGCAGCGAGGCCGATTTCTATCCCTACCGCTACTTTGCTAGCGAGGGGTTTCTCCCCGGCTACAACTTCCCGCGGCTTCCCGTGCGCGCTTTCCTGCCCCTAAGCCGGGGTGAGGGGAGCTTTCTTGTGCGGCCGCGCTTCCTGGCGATCAGTGAGTTTGGCCCGTACAATATCATCTACCACGAGGGCCGCAAGTACCGGGTGACGCGCACCGCCGTGCCCTCGGGTGACGCGCAACGTCGCTTCCTCCGCGCTAAGATCTGTAAAAACTGTGGCTATTTCCACGAGGGGGCTGAGGCTGAGGTCTGTGAGCAGTGCCAGGCCATCCTCGCTGGGCAGGGCGTCACGTACCTCCCGTATCTCTTTGAGATGAGCACCGTCACCACCCAACCGGCTGACCGCATCACCTGCGAGGAGGAGGAGCGCGCCCGCGAGGGCTTCCGTCTCGAGACGTTCTACCAGTTCGCCCGGAGTATCCACGGCCCGAGGCGTCAGGATGCGACGGTGGTTTGTTTACCACCGAGGCACCGAGGCACTGAGGTCGGACAGATACATAAAGATGACTCTGACTCGGTGTCTCCGTGCCTCGGTGGTGCAATCCAACTCACCTACGCCCCCACCGCGACGATCTGGCGCGTGAACCACGGCTGGAAGCGCGCCCGCGAGGCCGGCTTTGCCCTCGACCTCCGCCGTGGCCTTTGGGGGCGCCAGCCCGGCGGTGAGGAGTTGTTGGAGGATAGCGAGGATCTCTCTGGGGACGCCGTGCGCCGCGGGGTGCGCCTAGTCGTGCGCGATACCCGCAATCTGCTCATCATCGGTCTCCCCCCCGCCATCGCTGCTCAGCCGGAAAGCGCCGCGACCCTTCAGTACGCCCTCGAGCGTGGGATCGCCGCCGCCTTCCAACTCGAAGAGCAGGAACTGAGCTCCGAGCGGCTCGGTGCCGGGACAACCACGCGCCTGATCTTCTGGGAGTCCGCCGAGGGCGGGGCCGGCGCCCTGCGGCGGCTGGTCGAGGAGCCAACCGCTTTGGCGCGTGTTGCCCAGGCCGCCCTTGAGATCTGCCACTTCGACCTCGAAGGCACGGAACGCTCCGACGTTGGAGCATGCGTGCGGGCCTGTTATCGCTGCCTGCTCTCGTATAGCAACCAGCCCGACCACGCCCTGCTCGACCGGCGGATTGTGTCTGACCTGCTCGTCGAGCTGGCGCAGGCCGAGGTCATCGCCGAGGCTCCCCCTGCGCCGCTGGTGCCGCTCGCCACGCCAGCCGCCGTTGCCCCCGCACCGGGAGCGCCGGTGTCTCCGCCCGAATCTTCTGGGGTGACAAGGCCAGCGGAGGTGCGGCCCGCGCTGAGCGCCGACCTGCCCCCGGCGACCGCCCGCGTGCTGATGGCGATCCGGGCGCTCGGCGGGCGTGACCCAGCGGGGGTCTTCCCCGAGGTGATCGGCCACCGGCCCCACCTTGCTTACCACCCGACCTACTTCATCCTCTGCCCAGCAGCGGGCGAGTCGGTCGCGGCGATGCGCGCCGACCTTGAGGATGCCGGGTGCGCTGTCATTGTGATCAGCCCCGAGGACGATGTAGCCACCGTGCTTGCGCCGTACTCGTTCTGGAGGTAGTGGATGGCGCGTTTCACTGTTGGTTCGCTGGTGCGTTGCCGTGAACGCGAATGGGTGGTGTTGCCCTCAGCCGACGATGATCTGCTGCTGCTCCGCCCCTTGGGGGGAGCCGCCGCCGAGGTCTGCGGCATCTTTCTGCCCGTTGAGGGCGATCGGGTGGTCGAGGCGAGCTTTGCGCCGCCTGATCCGGCGGCGATGGGCGATGTGGAGGCCGGGGCGCTGCTGCGGAACGCGGCCCGCCTCAGCCTGCGGAGTGGGGCCGGGCCCTTTCGCTCCCTGGGACGCCTCGGGGTAAGGCCGCGCCCGTACCAACTGGTGCCGTTGATCATGGCGCTGCGCCTTGACCCGGTGCGCTTGCTGATCGCCGATGACGTCGGCATCGGGAAGACCATCGAGGCTGGCCTGATTGCCCGCGAGTTGCTCGACCGCGGCGAGATCGCCCGGCTCACCGTGCTCTGCCCGCCCCACCTCTGCGATCAGTGGCAGCGCGAACTTAGCCAGAAGTTCGCCCTCGAGGCGACGGTCGTGCGTTCCAGTACGGCCGCCGCCCTTGAGCGGAGCCTGCCCCGTGGTGACACGAGCGTCTGGGAGCACTTCCCGATCACGGTGGCGAGCATTGACTACGTCAAGAGCGAACGACGGCGTGACAGCTTCTTGCGCGCGGCCCCTGAACTCGTGATCGTCGATGAGGCCCACGCCGCCGTTGGCTCCAGCGGCAGTGCGTCTCAGCAGCAGCGCTATGAACTGGTGCGCGAACTGGCGGCGCACACCGACCGCAAGCTCATCCTGCTCACGGCCACGCCGCACTCTGGGGTAGAGGACGCCTTCACCAGCCTGCTCGGTCTGCTCGACCCGCGCTTTGCCACGCTCGACCTCGGTCGTCTGGCCGATCCCGACCGCGACATCCTCGCCCGCCATTTTGTGCAGCGCCGCCGTGGCGATGTGCAGCGCTGGATCGGCACCGACGATGTTACGCCTTTCCCCATCAGAGAGTCCGCCGAGATAACCTACACGATGCCGCGCGCCTCGGCCTATCGCACGCTCTTTGATGAGGTCTTCACCTTCACCAAGGAACTGGTGCAGGAGAGCGGCCTCGGGACGGACGGGCAGGTGTGGCGGCAGCGGGCGCGCTACTGGGCCGCCCTGGCTCTGCTTCGCTGTGTGATGAGCAGCCCCGCCGCCGCCGAGAAGGCGCTGCGCCTCCGTGGGGGAGGATTTACCACAGGATTTACCACAGAGGCACAGAGGCACCGAGGAGGAGAGGGGGATGCGGGAGATGCGGGGAAAAAGGTTGAGTCCTCGGTGTCTCTGCGCCTCGGTGGTGAAACTTCCGGGTTGACCACCGAGGCACCGAGGCACCGAGGAGGAGAGGGGGATGCGCTTCGTGACGCTGTTCAAGACGACCGTGAAGAGGCGTTTGACTTCGAACCCGCGCTCGGTGGTCTGGATGCGGATGAGGTTGAAGCCTCGGTGCCTCTGCGCCTCGGTGGTGAAACTTCCGGCGAGCGCGCCCGCCTTGCCCGCTTCGCTGCTCGTGCTGCTGCGCTGCGTGGCAAGGAGGATCCGAAGTTGCAGCGGCTCATCCAGGTGCTCAGCGATCTGCTCCGCGACAACTACAATCCGATCGTCTACTGTCGCTATGTGGCGACCGCCGATTATGTGGCCGACGAATTGGTGAAGTTCTTCAGCCGACAGGCTGGCCTGCGGGTGCTCGCGGTCACGGGCGAAGGCTCTGAGGAGGAGCGTGAGGCCCTGATCGCCGAGTTGGAGACCAGCCCGCGACGCTTGCTCGTTGCCACCGACTGCCTCAGCGAGGGCATCAACCTCCAGGGTGGCTTCGATGCCGTGATCCACTACGATCTGCCCTGGAACCCGAACCGCCTGGAGCAGCGCGAGGGGCGCGTTGATCGCTACGGGCAGCGGCGGCCCACCGTCCGCACCGTCCTGCTCTACGGGCAGGACAACCCCATGGACGAGGCGGTGATGAAGGTGCTGCTGCGCAAGGCTGTCCGGATCCACAAGACCCTCGGCATCAGCGTGCCGCTGCCGGTCGAGAGTGGCACCGTGGTCGAAACGCTGATCGCCTCGCTCTTCCAGCCGGGCGTCGAGCAACTGGCCCTCTTCGACACCGCCCGTCAGTTGACGCTCCTCGATGCGGTGCCGAGCGTGCAGGAGGTTGAGACCGCCTGGAACCGGGCTGTGGAGCGGGAGCAAGCGAGCCGCACCCGCTTTGCGCAGCGCCGCATCAAACCCGAAGAAGTGGCCCGCGAACTTGAGGAGACGGATGCGGTGCTTGGTGACCCATCCTCGATTGAGCGCTTTGCGACCGCCGCGTGCGAGCGCCTCGGGGCCTCGTTGCAGCAACGCAAAGCCGGGGTGCTGGGCCTGAGCCTGAACCCGTTGCCTGAGCCGGTGCGTGAGCGCGTGGCCCACCTCGCCGACAAGGGCGGCGAGTTGCTCGTGAGTTTCGCCGACCCTGCCCCCGAAGGCGTCGAACACCTTGGGCGCAACCACCCGCTGATCCTCGCCCTGGCTGACTACCTCATGGAGACGGCGCTGGCCCCCGACGGAACCACGCCGGTGGCCGCCCGCTCGGGCGTCATGCGGACACGCGCCGTCCCGAAGCGCACCCGCCTCTTGCTGCTGCGGGTGCGGATGTTGATCGAGAGTAGCCGTCAGCGGGTGCCGGTTCTCGCCGAGGAACTGGTCGTCGTCGGCTTCAGCGGGCCGCCGTCGGCGCCGGCCTGGCTGAGCCAACCCGATGCGCTGGCCCTCTTGGAGCACGCGCAGGCTGCCGCGAACCTCACGCGTGACGAGCGTCTGATCGCGCTTCGCACAGGCCTGGGCGAGCTTGCGCCGCTTGGGAGTGAATTGGAGCGCATCGCGGACGAGCGGGCCGCCCACCTGCGCGAGGCGCATATGCGGGTGCGCGCCCAGACGGGCGGCGGATCCGTCCGGGTGCGCCCCGCTGGGTTGCCTGATGTCCTTGGGCTGTATGTGTTGTTACCTGTTTTGATGTAAGCACGGTGTGGTCTGCCGTCCACGAATTACGATCACGAATAAACGAATACCGCATGGAGCAAGCCCATATTCGTTTATTCGTGATCAGTATTCGTGGTCGGCGGTGCTACCGGGAAACTTTTGTTCCAGACTACTCAGTGCCTCGGTGGTGAAATCATATGCCCTACACAACGATTGTTACTGAAGGCGGGTTGCTTCCCTCCGATATTCTCGATGCTATCGCTGCTGGTGCGATGGAGGGTCAGCGCCCTGAGGATTTTGGCCTGGACCGTACCCGGAATCTCTCTGACCGCATTTCGGCGGCATGGCAGGTTGCACGTAGCCAGTGGGCGCTGTTCCAGTCCTACCTCGCTGACCTTGCACCCGGCGCGACGGGTACTACCGAGACCCGCGAGCAGTGGGTGCTCCCGCTGCTGCGGGTGCTGGGCTATCAGCTCAGTCGTAACCGTAGCGCTTATGTGCTTCAGGGCCGCACGTATGCGATTTCGCACCGCGCCGATGAGTTCGACGATGCCCCGCCGGTGCATATCGAGAGCATTCGCAATAGCCTTGATGCACGTCCGCCCTCGGGTCGCCCGCGCCTTTCGCCCCATGCCCTGGTGCAGGAATACCTCAACAGTACCGAGCACCTCTGGGGTATCGTTACCAATGGCGAGCGTTTGCGCCTCCTCCGCGACTCGGCGCGCTTTACTCGTCCGGCTTACGTCGAGTTCGACTTGCGTGCGATTCTGGAAGGTGAGAAGTTCAGCGAGTTCGCGATCCTCTACCGGTTGCTCCATCGCTCGCGTTTGCCGGATAGTTCACCACCGAGGCACCGAGACACTGAGGATCGCAAAGAAGCAACGTCCCTCAGTGCCTCGGTGGCGAGGCCGGAAGATTGTCTGCTGGAGAAGTATCACCAGTATGCTGTCGAGGCTGGTGGCCGTGTGCGCAACGGCTTGCGGGTTGGGGTCGAGGTGGCGCTGAAGACCCTTGGCAATGGTCTCTTGGCGCATCCGACTAATGCCGAGCTGCGGGCGCAAGTGGCCTCAGGCCAACTGACCCCGCTCGACTACTATCGCCAGTTGCTGCGCCTGGTCTATCGGCTGCTCTTCCTGATGGTCGCCGAGGAGCGTGGGTTGATCGCAGTAGAAGGCAAAGTAGAAGGCAAAAGTGAAAAGGTAAAAGGTAAAAGTGAGGAAGATGAGTTTTTGCCTTTTTCCTTTGACCTTTTGCCTTCAAACGCTCTGCGTATTTACTACGAGCACTATAGCGTCAGTCGCTTGCGCCGCTTGGCCGAGACTTCGGGGGTCGGGCGCGGGCCGTACACCGATCTCTGGGAGGGGTTGCTGACCACGTTCCGCCTGCTCGAAGGCAGCGACGAGATCGCCCCGCGCCGCCTCGGTCTCGCTCCGCTTGATGGCGATCTCTTTGGCGACACCGCCTGCGCTGCCCTCACCACCAATACCCGCCTCGCGAACGCCGCGTTGCTGGCCGCCGTGCGCGCCCTCTCGCTCTACCGCGATGAAGAGAGCAAGCTGCTCCGTCGCGTCAATTATGGTGCGCTCGATGTCGAGGAGTTGGGGAGTGTGTATGAGTCGCTG
The DNA here is from genome assembly GCF_004138165.1 of Candidatus Chloroploca sp. Khr17. GTDB lineage: Bacteria > Chloroflexota > Chloroflexia > Chloroflexales > Chloroflexaceae > Chloroploca. The sequence continues at coordinate 80,650 of NZ_RYFF01000015.1, read as the reverse complement.
CTGGATTATCGTCCCGTTGTGACGATTCAAGGCAAAAGTGAAAAGGCAAAAGGAAAAAGGAATGGCGACGAGAGCATTGATCCTTTTACCTTTTCACTTTTTACTTTTGACTTAGCAAGCGGTAGCGAGCGCAAGACGACCGGTAGCTACTATACCCGCCCTGAGTTGGTGCAGGAGTTGATCAAGAGTGCGCTGGTGCCTGTGATCGAGGCGCGGCTCAAGGCGGTTGGGGATACACCACAGAGACACAGAGACACAGAGGATCAAAAAGAATCTCAGGGCCTCAGTGCCTCGGTGGTACATCAAAAAGAAGCCGCTTTGCTCAGCATCCGCGTGGTGGACCCCGCCTGTGGCTCGGGGGCGTTTTTGCTGGCGGCTGCGCGTCGCCTGGGGCGCGAGTTGGCCCGTGTGCGCGCTGGTGAGGATCAGCCGTCGCCGGCGCAGTTCCGCCACGCGGTGCGTGATGTGATCCGTCGTTGCATCTTTGGCGTCGATCTCAACCCGCTCGCGGTCGATCTCTGCAAGCTGAGCCTCTGGATCGAGGGGCACGCGGCTGGCTTGCCGCTGAGCTTTCTCGATCATCACATCCGCCATGGCAATAGCCTTGTCGGTGCGACCCGCGAACTGGTGGAGGCGGGCATTCCCGACGACGCCTACAAGCCGGTCAGTGGCGATGATAAAGCGACGGCAAGTAGTCTCAAGAAGCGCAACAAGCAAGAGCGCGAGCTGCATCGCAAGCAGGGCCTGGTGCAGCAAGATCTCTTTGCCACCGCTGCCGCCGACGATGCCCCGTTCGCAGCGGCCCTGCGCGCCCTCGACGAAGCCGCCGACGACAGCGTCAGTGCAGTGCGCGCCCGCGCCGCCCGCTACGCCGCCCTGCGTCGCCAGGCCCACGCCGAACGCGCCAAGTTTGACCTCTGGACGGCGGCCTTCTTCCAGCCGCTTACGCCCGAGAATGCGCGCTATGTGCCCACCTCGAAGGATCTGCTTGACTTCGACCCCGGCAGCGCAAAGACCCTGATGGCCGCGCCGCTGGCCGAAGCGGTTGGCTTCTTCCACTGGGAGCTTGAGTTCCCGACAACGAATGGGAGCGAATTAACTAATGAGGGCCATTCGTTCATTCGGGCCCAATTCGATGTGGTGCTGGGCAATCCGCCGTGGGAGCGGATCAAGCTCCAAGAGCAGGAGCATTTTGTGGATGTGCCGGCGATCCGTGAGGCTGCGAATAAGGCGGCCCGCGACAAGGCGATCGCGGCCTGGCGCAATGGCGACGCCCACCAGCGCGCCCGCATCGCCCAGTTCGACGCCGCCAAGCAGCGCGCCGAAGCCGAGAGCCGCTTTGTCCGGGCGAGTGAGCGCTTTCCGCTGACGGCAGTGGGTGATGTGAATACCTACGCGCTCTTCGCTGAGCATTTTCGCAACTTGCTCGCGCCGACGGGACGGGCAGGCATTATTGTGCCGACGGGCATTGCGACGGATGACAGTACCAAGGCGTTTTTTGGGGATCTTAATGCACAAAAACAACTTGCCAGTTTTTACGACTTCGAGAATCGCGAGAAGATTTTTGCCGAAGTTGACAGCCGCTTCAAATTTGCCCTGCTGACAATAGGCACAACCAGCGAGCCAACCCGCTTTCTCTTCTTTGCCACCAACGTCAACCAACTGGCCGATCCACAGCGGGCCTTCATGCTGACCCCCGACGAGATTGCGCTGATCAACCCCAACACGCACACCGCCCCGGTCTTTCGCACCAACCAAGATGCAGAGCTGACCAAAAAGATCTACCGGAAGGCACCGGTGCTGATTGATGAAAGGCAAAAGGAAAAAGGCAAAGGGCAAAAGGATAGTGGCAACCCATGGGGGGTGTCCTTTCTGCGGATGCTCGATATGTCCAACGACAGCCACCTCTTCCAGAGCGCCCCTGGTGACGGGCTTGTGCCATTGTATGAAGCGAAGCTGCTGCACCAATTCACCCACCGCTGGGCGACGTATGCCAGTGTACCACAGAGGCACGGAGGCACAGAGGAGGGCGCGCACGATTTGAGCGCCGCCGAGCTCGCCGATCCTGCGGTCAGTATCACGCCGCGCTACTGGGTGCCCACCAACGCCGTCGCCGAGCGCCTCGCCGATTGGCAATACCATTGGGTTTTGGCTTTCCGCCGAGTTGCTCGAACGACAGATGAAAGAACAGCGATTTTCACCATACTACCAAAGATAGGTGCAGGTGACAGTGTCTTTTTGATACTGCCAAAACATGGAAATAGCTTGCTTATTGCTTGTTTCTTGGCAATACTAAATAGCATCCCTTTCGATTTTGTCGTAAGACAAAAGGTTGGTGGTGTAAACTTTAGTTTCTTCATCGTCAACCAACTCCCCGTCCTCCCGCCCTCGGCCTTCACGCCCGCCGACATCGCCTACATCGTGCCACGGGTCGTCGAACTAGTCTACACCGCGTGGGACATCAAAGCGTTCGCAGAGGACGTGTGGGAAGCAGCTGACCACGAATTACGGGAACGAATAAGCGAATGTTGGCGGGCCAATATGGCGGCGGCGGAGCCATTGGCGGCCACGAACCCGGCCATCGCCGCGCACCTCGGGATAGCCCATTCGTATATTCGTGACTCATTCGTGGTTCCACCGTTCATCTGGCACGACGAGCGCCGCGCCCAGATCCGCGCCGAGCTCGACGCGCGCATCGCGAAGCTCTACGGGCTAACGCGGGACGAGTTGCGCTACATCCTCGACCCGCACGACGTGTATGGCCCAGACTTCCCGGGGGAGACCTTCAGGGTGTTGAAGGAGAAAGAGCAGCGAATGTACGGCGAGTACCGGACGAGGCGGCTGGTGTTGGAAGCGTGGGATGACCACGAATAGGGCCCGGGCCGACCACGAAGTGATCACGAATACACGAAGAGGGGCGGCGGCGCAGCCCGGCATTCGTATATTCGTGATCAGCATTCGTGGTCGGCCCGCCCGGCCCAACCACGAAGAGGGGCGGCGCGCAGCCCGGCATTCGTATATTCGTGATCAGCATTCGTGGTCGGCCCGCCCGGCCCAACCACGAAGAGGGGCGGCGCGCAGCCCGGCATTCGTATATTCGTGATCAGCATTCGTGGTCGGCCCGCCCGGCCCAACCACGAAGAGCGGCGGCGCGCACCCCGGCATTCGTATATTCGTGGTCAGCATTCGTGGCCGGCCCGCCCGGCCCAACCACGAAGAGGGGCGGCGCGCACCCCGGCATTCGTATATTCGTGGTCAGTTATTCGTGGCCGGCCCGCCCTCGCCGCACATTATCGCGCCCTACGCGCTGCACCGGGCCTGGCTGAGCAGGGAAGACGCGCCGAAACTGCAATTTACGCCGCCCAAAGTTGAAGAGCAGCCCAACCGGGGCCGCCGTCGCCTTCAAATAATTGATTACCTGACCGAGCTCGTCAGGCGTCAACTGATGGCGAAAGGCTTTCAACTCGACGACGACCGTTCCTTCTACAAACAGATCAAGGTAGAATAGACCAACCAGCGCCTGCTCGTCGTATACCTCAACCCGATACTGGCGCACGGCCTCGATCCCCTGGCTGGCGAGCTCAGCAGCGAGGGCCCGCTCGTAGATTTCCTCCTTGTAGCCGTAGCCTAGCCGATTATGCACCGCTATAGCCGCCCCGATAATCCGGTAGGTCAGATCGTTACCGGTTGCATCCTGGACGAGTTCTGGCATTGGGTTGCTCCTACATAGACATGGCTTGTATACTGTACCGCAACAACGCGCCAATAGATACGCTCGCGTGTACATCTGCTATTTGCGTCCATCGCTGATCGCAACGCGGAACTGGATCAAGAGAAACAAATGCTTCTATGAGTTATAATGATGCGTTTTTGCCGCTCGTCTCGACCACGAACGCACGGCCACTGCCGCGCACGCTCGGTACTGCGCTGAAGCCCTATGTGCGCCTTGCTGCGCTGCTGGACGGGCCGAGCTATACGCCAGCCCAGATTGTGGAACGCCTCGCCCGGATTAGCCCGCCCGTGGCGAGCCTTACTGCGCTCCCTGATCCCGATGCGCTCGTCGGCGATCTTCTGCGGCTGCGCCTGCTCAAGCCAAACGAGGCCGGCGGCACCTATCGCCGCTGGCCGTACCTCGACGGCGCCATTGAAAACCAGGTGCTCCGCTATGCCGCCTTGACGCTGCTTGTGCCACGCGGTGACGGACGCCACGAGTTGCCGGCCCTGCGCGCCCCGCTCGACGGTGAGGCCCATCCCACGGCGGCCTGGCCGTACCAGGAAGCCCTGGTCGCATGGTATGAGGAGGCGGGGCTGGTGCGTGCAACGGGCGACGGTTCCTGGCAGGCCCTCCCTGCGGCGCTGAGCCCGCTGCCAGACGATAACGACTGCGCTCGGGCGCTCAATACTTTCCTCAGCTACCTGATGCAGGCCCGCGCCGGACAGGCGGGACTCCCACCCATGACGGACGACGCACTCCCACTCCTTGACCCCAGCGTGCTTGAGGAGCGGATCGCCGAAATCCAGCGCGTATTGCTCATCGACCGGAGCACCATCCTCCGCATCTACCGTGCCCTGGTCGCCGGGCATCACGTCATCCTCAGCGGCCCGCCCGGCACTGGCAAGACCCACCTCGCCACGCTGCTCCCACGGGTGCTCTGGCGTGACGCAGAGCCGATGATGCTCCCCGCGATGGGCACGGATCCCCGGCGCGCACCGATGGAGCCGCCAGATGCGCAACCGGTCTATCGGGACGGCTACGTGGCCGAGGTGGTCACCGCAACCGAGGACTGGGGCGTGCGGAACGTGATCGGCGGCATCACGCCGCAGGTGCTGCGCGAAGATGGACGTTCAGCCCTCGTCTACCAGGTGCGCCACGGCTGCCTCACCAAGGCCGTGCTGAGCAACTATGCTGGTTATGACGGCAGTGCGCCGCCGCCAACCTTCCAGCGGACGGAGGTGCTCGATGGCGACCAGCGCTGTCGCGGGCGCTGGCTCGTGATCGACGAGTTCACGCGAGCGCCGATCGACGCCGCCTTCGGCAGCCTGCTCACGACCCTCGGTGGGCAGCGCAGCCCGCTGGCGGTGCCCACCGACGATGGCGAGGTGAACGTGCCCCTGCCGCGGGACTTCCGCATCATTGGCACGCTGAACAGCTTCGACCGGCACTTCCTCAACCAGATCAGCGAGGCGATGAAGCGCCGCTTCACCTTCATTGACGTGCTGCCCCCAGGGCCACCCCTCGCCGACGCAGAACGCGGAGCCGCAGCCTCACGCGCCCTCATGCGCCTCGAAGAGCAGGGGTTGCTCGAGCTCGGGGGCGATGCGGCGGCAGGCGACCTGAACTGGGAGGACGTGCTGACCATCACCCGCACCACGCACGACGCGAGCGACGCCCCAAGCTATACGTTGACGTGGGATGACGAAGACGGTGCGCGCACCCTCAGCACCTTTTGGCGCATCTTCCGCACCATCCGCGTCTACCGACAACTCGGCACCGCCCAGGCCGAGGCGGTCTGTAGCGCCCTCTTCAGCGGTCATCTGATCGGCATGGGCTGGGAAGAGGCCCTCGATGCGGGTCTGGCCGACACCCTGGCCGATCAGCTCCAGGTGCTCACCCGCGACGAGCAGCGGGTGCTGCTGGCCTACCTTGACCATGCCAGCGACCCGGTGCGCTTTGCCGAGCGCGTGCGCCAGATCCTCGGGAGCGTGCCGGTGGCTCGGCAGGTGGGGCACCTGGCCCAACTCCGCAGGGCCGATCATCAACCCGAGGGCGACGCGATCGACGAAGTGGACAGCGCCAAGCTCACCCCGGCCCAACTTGGGCGCATCTTCGCCCTTGAAGCTCCGTTGACGGTGGATGGGCGCGGCCTCTTCGCGCAGCGCCTCCGCGCCTTCGTCGGCGAGCGCGGACTGTAGGCGATGACACCGGTGCCAACCCCCACCGAGGTGACCGCCTATGGCGCGATGCAGGCGCGCCTGGTTGCCTTACTGCTGCGTTACGACGAGGGCGGCTTTGGTCGCCTGATTGGCACGAGCGCCAACCACGCGGCGGAACAGACAGATGCGACGCTGCAACGCTACCGCGACCTGGGTGCCGTCTTTGTGCTGCGCGACGCGTTGTTTGAAGACATCCTGCCGCGCATCGTGCGGCGGCTCAGCTTTGCGTCACCACGCACCCTGATCGTCGAGGAGCCACCTGCGCGCGGGCGGATCGACTGGGGGCGTAGTGTCGACGCGGCCTGGGCCGAGCGCCCCGGCGAAGCCCCGCTCTTGCTGCACACCCGTCAGCGCCGGCGCGACTTCGCCACCCCAGAAAACCTGCTCACCGTCGTCACGTTGCTCGAGTATCACACCGAGGTACAGCGTCTGCTCTGGGACGAACAGATGACCGCCGGGAGCATGGCCCTGCGCCACCCGCTCAACGAACTGGCCGAGCGCTGCGAACGCGAACTAGCCTTCCCGCAGTTCGCAGGCCTCAGAGGCGCGGCGCAGCAGAGGCTTGATGGAGCGTGGGGCGGCGCTGCGAGCCTGGAGCAGCAGGTCCACGAGCGGCTCATCCCTGGCGGCAACAGCGCCTACGAAGATCTGCTGGCGTGGCGGGCGCGCCTACGCGACCTACGCCTGCTGCGGCGCAGCCAACCATCCACCGACGATGTTTTGGGGGCCAACCCCGAGCGCGACAACTACCTCTACCAGGTCTGGATCTTCTACGAACTGGCCGACCTGCTCCAAGAGCACGGCCGCCTTGAGGTCCTAAACCCCCGGCAGGGGCAGATGGCGCTACGCTTTCGCTGGGGCGACGGCGACGACGTGTGCAGCTACGAACTCCGCCACGACCAGGCCGTACCGATACCGCCTGCCCGCTGGGGGTCAACACCGCTGCGCAAATACGCCGTACCGGGCGTCCGCCCCGACTTCTACCTCTGGCGGGTCGCGCCGGCCCCGGCCCGCGTTGAGCAGAACGGGATCCTCTATTGGCGCGAGCCCGGCGTGGTATGGGACGCGAAATACTACCGCGAGCGGGAGGAGCGTGCGGCAGCGCCGTCGTCGCCCATCAAGCGCATGATCGCCGACCTCGCCCTGCTCGGCGAGCACCACGGGACGCTACTCTTCGCGTTTCTTACGGGCGAAGGGGCGGCCACACCGGGCAGCGGCGGCTACCACCTCAGCCCCGCCGACCGCGACCAGACCATCGTACCCGACCAACAGGTGCGCATCCAGCCCCTCTGCCCCGCCGCGGATCTGCATGGTCTGCGCGCCCTGCTGAGCGCACTGCTCGATGACGCCCACCGGCGCCTCCGCGAGCCGCGCCTGCCCCGCTGCCAGGGGGTCTTTCTCGACGCCCTGAGCCTGGCTGAGCGCGGGGCGCTCGTGGGCCGCCAGGGGGACACCCTAGCCCCGGATGATCTCTTAGTCTGCCCAAAACCGCACATTGGCAATTGGCGGCTTGACCTGGTAAGCCGTGAGCACCACTGCTGCCGCGATGGGCGCCTGTGCCACATCATCGGCCAGCCAGGCGCCGCACCACCCGTGCGACCACCACGGACGTCCAGAGATCTGCTCAAAGAGCTCGATCGTCTCTTCGCGTCTGGCGATCTCGACACACTGGATGAGAGCGCCGTCGAGCATGTCAGCAAGCGGATCGAAGGACTGACGCGCCGCTTCGCCGAAATCACGGGAGCACTACACGATCTAGCGCGTTACGAAGCCAAACTCGGCGACATCGGGCTTGATCGCACCCTCCATCTACTCGGGGCACCCGAGCGCGAATCGCTCGCGCTCGCGGTCTACCTCCGTGATCAACTCGACGAGGTGCAGGCAAACGACTACTCGGCCCCGATCATCCATGTCGCACGGGTTCTTGAGCGCGAACTCCAGCGGCGCATCCTCGCCGTACCTGGCATCAGCGGGGCCGACTTCCCCCACGGACGACCGACGCTCGGCGCGCTCGGAGGGGTACGCCGCAAAAACCCGCTGCTCTGGGGGCGCATCACCACGCACCTTGGCTCAATCTGGGCAAGCACCGTCGACCCCGACGACAGCTCATTCACGGTCAGCATCGAGCAATTCGTCGACGAAATCGATCTACTCGTCAGAGTCCGCAACCAGGCAGCGCACACCACACCGATACCCCGCACCCACTTCCGCGCCATCCTCCGCGCATACTGCAACGGAGGGCCCCTCCGCGTCGGCTCGCTGAATGTGCTGCTAACAGCCTGGCCGCATCGGTAGCGGCAGACCCTGAGCCCAGGCAAAGGGCGCGATCGCTAAATCTGCGTCATCTGCGGATGATCAAGAGGACGTTGCGTCAGGTCTAGGGCGCTTGCATCTTGCGTTCGTGGGGCCGCTCTGCGCGCGGATCACGCGCATCCGCCCCCACCGTCGGCGTCAGGGTCTTCCAGAAATGAATCCGGTCTAGCCCGCGCAGGCGGGCTTCGCTTCCCCGAGCCGAGGGCTTATGGTCTTCCAGAAATGAATCCGGTCTAGCCCGCGCAGGCGGGCTTCGCTTCCCCTAGCCGAGGGCTTCAGCCCCACGGTATCGGGTTCATACCGGATTATGTACTGGAACACCATTAGCCCGACGGTGCTCCGGTCAGGTGGACTTTGCATCAGCCCTATTACGTCTCCCCTCCCTCGTGTCCGCCCTCTGCGCCTTATGTTATACTGCATGCGGGCAGCGTGAGTAGCCTTGTATGCTCGTACAGCATCTACGATCGCCACATACGCGATCGGGAAGCAATGGAATAAGGAGGTAACAAGTGACCATCCTCGGGAAAGATGTAACGATTACCTGGGTCGGCCACGGTACGTTTCACCTGACGACGCCGGAAGGCAAAGGTATTTTGATTGACCCCTGGGTCGCCGCCAATCCCGTCTGCCCAGAGGTGACCAAGGCTCGTGTCACCGAGAATCTGGGCGCAATTCTGGTCACCCACGGCCATTTTGATCATATTGGCGATCTGGTCGAGATTGCGCAACGTACGGGCGCGCCGATTGCCTGTCAGTATGATCTGCTTGATTATTTTGAGGGTCAGGGCATTACCGGTGAACAGCTGATTGGTTTTAATAAGGGTGGCACGATCCATGTCGCCAATGTGCATGTGACGATGACCAATGCTCACCATTCGAGCAGTGCCTTCGAGAATGGTCAGTTGATTAACCTTGGTACCCCGGCTGGCTTTGTGCTGCGCTTTAGCAATGGCTTTACGGTCTATCATACCGGTGATACGAGTGCAACGATGGATATGCAGATTATCGGCGATCTCTATAAGCCTGATCTGACGATCTTGCCGATTGGTGATCACTTTACGATGGATCCCCGCCAGGCAGGTTATGCCCTCAAGTTGATCCGCTCACCTTACGCCATCCCGTGCCATTTTGGTACCTTCCCGATCCTTACCGGTACCCCCGAGGCCCTCGAGGCGGCCTGTGAAGAGTTCGGTGTGTCCACGCGTGTCATTGCCCTGAAGCCCGGCGAGGCTGTTTCCTGACCGTTGAGGTTTTGTGCTGATGAAACTTATTCTTCCTGCCCAGATTCGGGATCTGCTCGTTCCTCTGCTCACGGATGATCTTACCGCTGTCTGGGTCAATGGCGATGGTGAATTTGATGGTGATCCCGCCGGGGCGGTCGCGTATTTTCGCTGGTGGGGCGAGCAAGAAGCTTTTCTGAAGGTGATCCGGGTGGCGCACGACCTGCGTTGGGTGCATACGCCCAGCGCAGGGGTTGATCACCTGCTCGTTCCAGAGATTTTTGAACGAGATCTCATCCTTACGAATAGCGCTGGTGTCCATGCGATCCCGATGGCCGAGTTTGTGTTTGCGATGCTGCTCAATCGCGTCAAGCAGTTGCCTACCTATCAAGCCGCCCAGGCTGAGTGCCGTTGGGCGCGTGGGATCGATCTGCACGAGTTGTATGGCGCAACGATGCTCATCCTTGGGATCGGTGGCATCGGCGACGCTATTGCCCAACGTGCCGTCGCTTTTGGTATGCGCGTCTGGGGGAGCCGACGAACGAACCGCCCGTCACCCTATGCCGAGCGGGTGGTGACGGGCAATGCTTGGCACGCCCTCTTGCCCGAAGCTGATTATGTGGTCGTGGCTGCTCCGTTGACGCCCGAGACCCGAGGGATGATCAATGCCGAGACGCTGGCGATGATGCGCCCGTCAGCGTTTCTCGTCAATGTGGCGCGTGGCCCGCTTGTTGATGAGCAGGCGTTGATCGAGGCACTGCAGCAGGGGCGCATTGCAGGCGCTGCCCTTGATACCTTTGCCCAGGAGCCTCTGCCCCCCGCAAGCCCACTCTGGCACTTGCCCAATGTGATGATTACACCCCACGCCACGGCCAATTCACTGCGGATGCACGAACGCCAGGTGGCCCTCTTCCTCGATAATCTGCAGCGGTTTCAACGCGGACAACCCTTGCTGAATCTGGTGGATAAGGCGGCTGGATATTAAGAGAGGTGTATGATGCGTCGTGGATTGATGATGCTCGTCCTCGTGGCTGCTCTGCTTGCGCTGTTGCCCGTTGGCAATACCCAGGCCCAGAGCGATGCTCGCTGTTTCCCCGAAACTGGCTTCTGTATCTCTGGGCCGATCCGTCAGTATTGGGAACGTAACGGTGGCCTGATGGTCTTTGGTTTTCCGATTACGCCCGTGCAGACCGAGACGGTTGAGAATTGGACCGGGCCTGTGCAGTGGTTCGAGCGCGATCGCCTCGAGGATCATTCTCGTGAGGGCCAGGGTGTGCTCGCTGGGCGCCTCGGGGTTGAGCGCCTTGCTCAACAGGGCCGCCCCTGGCAGTTCCGCCCCCTTGGGCCGCCTCCGCAGCCGGGTTGTCGCGGGTTTGCCGAGACGGGTTACTATATGTGTGGGGGCTTCCTCACCTATTGGCAGCGCAATGGCGGCCTCGAGCGCTTTGGCTATCCCGTGACTGATCTTATCGTCGAGAATCTGAATGGCCGCGATTATACGGTGCAGTATTTCGAGCGCCGTCGCATGGAATACCATCCCGATAATCGCCCGCCCTTTGATATTTTGCTCGGCCTGCTTGGCCGCGAGGTGCGTGATAGCGCAATGGTTGTGCCGGTCCCAACCCCGACGCCAACTCCACCACCAGTCAGCCAGCAGATTGCGATCAGTGAGCCGGCTGATAATGCCGTCATCAGTAGCCCGATTCGGGTGAGTGGTTCCACCACGCGGATGCCCGCCGGCAATACGTTGCGCTATCGCTTCTATGAGCCGAATGGCTTTGAATTGGCGCGAGGGACTATTCCCGTCATTGCGCAACCCAACGGTACCGGTAACTTTAGCACCCGCCTCGCTTATCGTGCTCCGAATGGCGAGCGCGTTTTGCTCGAACTGGCCGAAATTGATCCCACCACCGGTGCGGTTATTGCCCGTACCGAGCGTTCCGTCCGCTATGCCCCAACTGGTGCGCAGCAGATCACGATTGATCGCCCTTCCAGTGGCTCCACCATTGGTACGCGGTTGCAGGTCGCCGGTCGTACTTCGATCTTCCCGTCAGAAGGCGATCTCTTCTTGAATGTGATTGATGGCAGTGGTCGTTTGATCGCCAATTTTGCTTTTGCGGTTGGCGGCACACCCGATCAGCCTGCCAGTTTCTTTGTTGATGTGACGATCCCTGATCAGCGTGGCCGCCTGGTGACGGTCGAGATCGTTGATATCAATGCCCGTGGCGATGTCTTGGCGCGGGCGCAGGTGAATGTCTTTGCGGGTACGCCCGGGCCGTATCCTGTACCCTAAGAAAAGGAGTTAAGTGCAAATGCTGGAACATCTTCGCCAGGCCGATCCGGCCGTCGCTGCTGCGATTGAGCACGAGGCTCGCCGTCAGCGTGAAGGGCTTGAGCTGATCGCCAGTGAAAACTATACGAGTCTGGCCGTGATGGAGGCCCAGGGTTCGATTTTGACCAATAAGTATGCCGAGGGTCTGCCCGGCAAACGTTACTATGGTGGCTGTGAGTTTGTTGATCAGATCGAGCAATTGGCGATTGATCGGGCCCTTGAACTCTTTGGGGCCAAGGCCGCCAATGTGCAACCCCATAGCGGCGCTCAGGCCAATATCGCGGTCTTCAATGCGCTCTTGAAGCCCGGTGATACGATCCTCGGGATGCGCCTTGATCACGGCGGCCATCTGACCCACGGTAGCCCCGTCAATTTCTCGGGGCGCTGGTATGATGTCCATTTCTATGGCGTTGATCTGGCCAGCGGCCAGATTGATTACGATGATCTGATGCAGAAAGCCCGCACGGTGCGGCCCAAGTTGATTACCTCGGGGGCAAGTGCGTATCCTCGCCAGATTGATTTTGCCCGGATGCGCCAGATCGCCGATGAGGTCGGGGCCTTGTTGATGGCCGATATTGCCCATATCGCTGGCCTCGTCGCCGCAGGCGAGCATCCTTCGCCGGTTGGTCACGCGCAGGTGGTGACAACCACGACCCACAAGACGCTGCGTGGCCCGCGGGGTGGGTTGATCTTGATGGAAGAAGATCTGGCGAAGGTGATCAATTCAAGTGTCTTCCCCGGTACCCAGGGTGGCCCGCTGATGCATGTCATCGCTGGCAAAGCAGTTGCCTTTGGCGAGGCGCTGCGCCCCGAGTTCAAAGCCTATGCCGCCCAGATCCGCCGCAATGCGCATGCCCTCGCCTCGGGCTTGATGGATCGTGGCCTGACCCTGATCAGCGGTGGTACCGATAATCACTTGATGCTGCTCGATCTTACGTCCCTTGGCATCACTGGGGCCCAGGCGCAAAAGGCCCTTGACCGTGCCCATATGACGGTCAATAAGAATGCTATCCCCGATGATCCGCAGCCCCCTGTGCGGACAAGCGGGATTCGCATCGGGACGCCTGCCGTTACGACGCGCGGGATGTGTGAGGCCGAAATGACGCAGATCGCCGACTGGATTGCGCAGGTACTCCATCATTCCACCGATGAAGCCCTGATTACGCGCATTGCCAGCGAGGTCGAAAGCCTCTGCACGGGCTTCCCCGTGCCTTCCGATAGCGTGCCAGTCTAAAAACGGATCAGTTTCGCCTCTTCGCCCAGTTATGCTGGGCGAAGAGGCGGAACTTCACCAGATCTCGGCAGGTCGCCGAAAGGCCCAGCCAAGCAGACTCAGCACCACCCCGAAACTTCCGAGGATCAGCAAGCCGAACCCGACCAGACGCTGTTGCGTTGCTAGGCTATCACGGAGCCGTTCGGCGTTACTCCGCCGTAGCGTATCACCGAGGGCCGCAAATTCGGCGGCGGCCTGATCCGCTTGCCGATGCGCCTGTGGGTAGTTGAAGCTGCGGGTCAATTCGATGGCCTGGGCTAGCACACTGGTGGCCTGCAGGCCACGGGTTGCACGTTCAGCGTAAATCGCGAGCACTTCTGCCTGCCGTGCATCGTTCAACTCGGCGTAGAGGTGTTGGGCATCAGCCACAAGCCGGATGGCACGCTCGTAGTCACCTTGTTGCAGCGCTTGCCGCGCACTCTCGGCCAGTTGTTCGGCCCGCAGGCCTTGCGCACTGCGTGCAAGCAAGGCCTCGGCTTCCGCCAGCACCGCGGCTGGCTGGGTGTCGGCATGGTTCTTGAGCCACTCGACCGTTGTTCGCAACTCTTGCTCGGCGGCGGCGTAACTGCCCTGGTTGACCAGCGTGCGCACAAAGCTCAGGTCATACACAACCAGTGCGTTGCGCTGGTAGCCCCCCTCGAGATACCCTGGTAACCAGTCGCGCCAGGCTAGTTCCAGTTCAGCTGCCGAACGCTGATAGGTTTGCGCCAGCGCCTCGCGGTAGCTCGATGACCGTCCATTCGCAATCAGAAACTCACGCATGCGCGTGAAGCCGTACTGCTCGATGAGAAACGCCACGACCGAGAGACTCTGGGGGTAGCCAATTTCAGGTTGCCCATAGATGCGCTCACGGTCGTCAAACGCACTCCACGGCATCAATAGGCCACGTTCATACGTCTGCCTGAGCGCTCGGATGCGCTGTTCAAGCTCATCAGCAGGTCGTTCCATATATTGGGCAATGCCCTCGTGGAAACCCGTATTGAGCTGATTATTGCTCAGATCGGCGGCAATAAGATGCGTGAGTTCATGGCGAACGTTGTTCTTGACCCCCTCTTCACTCTGCGCGGCAGTGCGTTCGACAATCACGACCAGTTCGCGCAAGCGAAAGTCAGCGTGGGCGATCACGCCTGGCACATTGCGTGCGCTCGGGTTGACCGCAAAGTAGTCGGTACTCCCCGGATAGAGTCGCAATGTAAGGGGGGGGGTGGTACGATAATTGAAGGCCGTAGCCAGATCGTCATAGATCACATCGACCCATGCCTCATAACGGCGCGCTTCCTCTTCCCCGTCAGCATGGTACAGAATCCGAAAATAGTCGGTTTGTAGCTCGCGCCAGTCAAGGCTCTGCTGCGCTTGCGTTGGCGTTGCCATCAACAGCATGGATAGAAGCACCACGAGGCTGAGCAATCCGGCTCGTACCTTGAGACTCATCCCTGTCCTTTCACCGATATGCTACTCACCCAGCATCCATGCTGGCACCTGACTATCAACTGGGTCAGCCTCACCAGGCGTGCGCCGTTCATAGGTTCCATTGGCGTGGAGCACGTGGGCGCGCGTATTATCATTGAGATAGGTGTCGAGCATCGTCTTGCGCACATAGCGGGCGAGCGTCGGATCTTCCACGGGAAAGAGTTCCTCAACCCGTCGATCAAGGTTGCGTTCCATCAGATCAGCACTGCCTAGGTAGATCTCGGGTTCACCGCCGTTGCCGAAATAGTAGATCCGGTGATGCTCAAGAAACGGGCCGATAATGCTGCGTACGCGGATGTTCTCGCTCACACCGGGCACGCCAGGGCGTAAGGCACACATGCCGCGGATAATCAGATCAATCTGGACACCAGACTGCGAGGCACGGTAGAGGACATCGATCATCTGGCGATCAACGAGCGCATTGACTTTAATAATGATCCGCCCGTTGCCCGTCGTCTCCTGGCGCTGCATTTCACGTTCAATCATCGCCAGCAGGCGACGGCGCATTGTGACCGGGGCAACCAGCAACTTGCGATAGTGGTCACGCCGCCCATAGGCGGTCAGTGAATTGAAAAGCTCGACAACATCAGCGGTAATATCCTCGCGGCATGTAAAGAGCCCCAGGTCGGTATAGATGCGCGCTGTTGTCGCATTGTAATTACCGGTGCCAAGATGGGCATAACAACGCAACATGTCGGCTTCTTGCCGCACCACCAGCGCGAGCTTGGCATGAACTTTCAAGCCAACCAGACCATAGACCACATGGACGCCGGCCCGCTCAAGGGCTCTCGCCCAGACAATATTATTCTCTTCATCAAAACGTGCCTTGAGTTCGACCACCGCCGTCACCTGCTTGCCCAACTCGCGAGCGTGCATCAAGGCACGCACAATCGGCGAGTTACTCCCCACGCGATACAGGGTCTGCTTGATCGCGAGCACATGGGGATCTTCAGCGGCGGCGTGGATGAAATCAATCACGGGTGAAAACGAGTGGTACGGATGATGGAGCAGAATATCGCCGCCACGAATCGTCTCAAAGATATCAGAATTGTTTTGCAAAACAGGGGGCACAACCGGCATATAGGGCGGATCCTTGAGATCCGGTCGGTCGAGACGATAGAGACTAAAGAGATCGGCGAGCCCGAGGGGGCCGCGCACGGTATAAATATCATTGGGCTCGATCTTCAGATTGGTCGATAGGATCGTCGCAATGCGTTCAGGCATCGATGAGTCAATGGTCAGGCGTACCACCTCGCCAAACCGCCGCTGACGCACTCCCTGCTCGATCGTTTCGAGCAGATCGTTGGCTTCGTCCTCCTCGATCTCCATATCGGCATTGCGCACCACGCGAAACGGGTAATGCTCAACGATCTCGACCCCGGGAAAGAGCAGATCAAGATAGGCGGCAATCGCCTGCTCGATCCACACAAAACAGGCCTGACGGCCTGACGGTTGGTCTTGCACCACGTCGCAGAGCTCCTGCGGCAAAGCGATAAGACGTGGCAGCACCTCGGGTACCTTCACGCGGGCAAAGAGTTCGCCCTTGTCACGATCACGTATGACCACCGCGAGATTGAGACTCAGGTTAGAGATAAAAGGAAAGGGGCGGCTACTATCAAAAGCCAGAGGGGTCAGAACCGGAAAGATCTGCTGCTGATAATACGTGCGCAACCAGTCTTTTTGTTGATGATTTAAGTTGTCGTAATTATATAAATGGATATGCTGTTCACGGAGACTCGGCAGCAAATCATTGAGCAGCAGATCCCGCTCTTGAACGAGAAGGGGGAGCAAGGCCTGGCGAATATGATGGAGTTGTTCGGTCGGGGTTGCCCCATCGCGTGATAATTTTTGGACACCCGCACTGATTTGCTGCTTGATGCCACTCACGCGAATCATGAAAAACTCATCAAGATTCGAGGCCCAGATCGACAAGAATTTTACCCGTTCAAGCAAGGGATTCCGAACATCGAACGCCTCTCCGATCACGCGGCGGTTAAACTCGATCCAGCTCAACTCGCGGTTGAAATAGCGCGAATTAGGATGCGTGAATAGCTCAACGGTCTCTTCGGATGGCAAATCCTGCGTTGTCATCTCATCCTCGGGCTGGATTAGGTGGGGTACACATTGCTCTTGTAGTATAACAAGCCCGTACGTGATCAGCAAGCATACCCTTGCGCTTTGTGCAGGACGGGCGTATAATTCAAACGACTGTTTCTGCTTCCTGTCCCATCTTCGGTAGAGTCTTTCACTGTGTACTCAAGGACGGCGCATGGAAGAATTGAAGGGGAACACTGCCGAGTCTGAGGCACAACCCACACCCGCACACGTTGAGAATGGCAACGCCTTCGAGGCTGAGGATCTTGCTCTGATGGAGCAGTTCCTCAATGATCCGGCCCACGACTACCGTAACCTCAAATATGGTGACACGGTCGATGGGCTGATCATGCGTGTCGAACGTGATGAAATCCTCGTTGATATCGGTTCCAAGGCTGAAGGAATCGTTCCGTCACGCGAGATGCAATCGTTGGCGGCAGAAGATCGCGCTGCTTTGCACGTCGGCGCTCCTTTGCTGGTCTTTGTTGTCCAGTCTGAAGACAAAGAGGGGCGGGCAATCCTCTCGATTGATAAGGCGCGTCAAGAACGGAGTTGGCGCTTGCTTCAGGCTGCCTATGAGAAGGGCGAGGTCATCTCGGCCCGGGTGGTGAACTACAATAAGGGTGGGTTGCTCGTCAATTTAGAGGGCGTCCGTGGTTTTGTTCCGGCTTCGCAGGTTTCGGGCATTAGTCGCGGCCCCGAGACCCAGAAGCAGTCTGATATGGCGCGGATGGTCAATACTGACCTGAGGCTGAAAGTAATTGAACTGAACCGTAATCGCAATCGCCTGATCCTCTCAGAGCGCCAGGCTATGCAAGAATCGCGTGAGAGCAAGAAAGATGAATTGCTTGCGTCGCTGCGCGAAGGTGATGTGCGTGAGGGTACGATTAGCTCGGTCTGTGATTTCGGGGCATTTGTTGATATCGGTGGTGCTGATGGCCTTGTCCATATGTCCGAAATTTCGTGGAGCCGGGTGAAACATCCTGGTGAGGTGCTCAATGTTGGCGATCACTTGCCAGTGATGGTCTTGAGCATTGATCACGAGCGTAAACGTATTGCGCTGTCGATCAAACGGACACAGCACGAACCCTGGTCCCGTGTCGGTGAACGTTATCAACTGGGTCAGGTGGTTGAAGGGGTTATTACACAGCTTACGTCATTTGGCGCGTTTGCCCGCATTGAAGATGGGGTCGAGGGTTTGATCCATATTTCAGAAATGGGCGATGAGCCGATGCAATCTCCGCGCGAGTTGCTCGCAGAAGGGGCTGTGGTGCAGGCACGCATTATTCGCATCGATCCAACCCGCAAGCGAATGGGCCTGAGCCTGCGTGTGAACCGTGAGTCTGGTGAAGATGATGCTGAGAGCGGTGAGCAAGGCGAGTGAGTCTCGGCAAGCTCGTGACTTGCCAGCGATAGCTAGTGGAGAATACCATGTCTGACCTCTATAGTAAGTTTACCAAGCGCGCCAAGCAGGTTCTCCAGCTTGCGCACGAAGAGGCCCGCTCGTTTAACCACCCGTATATCGGGACCGAGCATATCCTCCTCGGTTTGATTCGCGAGAGTGAGGGCATCGCCGCACGCGTTCTTGATGATCTGGGGGTCAAACTCGCCCAGGCCCGTAGCGCGGTTGAGTTTATTGTTGGGACAGGTGAGGGTACCCCCGTCACCGATCAGGAGTTGACCGCCCGCGCCCAGAAAGTGATTAAGTATGCCATTGAAGAGGCAGGCCGCCTCTATCATCACTATATTGGCACCGAACATTTGCTCCTTGGCCTCGTGCGCAATGGCGAAGGTGTGGCGACGGGTGTGCTCGATATTATGGGCGTGAGCCTTGAACAGGTGCGCAATCAGGTGATGCGCGTCCTGCGCCACGGTACCACTGGCACTGCGCCTGAACAGCGCGGAGCCGGCGGGAGTCAGTCCGCGGCCCAGCGCCAGTCCAAGACGCCGTACCTCGATGCCCTCGGAACCGATTTGACCGAGATGGCCGAGGCCGGCCGCCTTGATCCGATTATTGGCCGTCAACACGAGATTGAGCGCGTGATCCAGATTCTTTCGCGCCGTACCAAGAATAATCCGGCGTTGATTGGTGAACCCGGTGTCGGCAAGACGGCGATTGTTGAGGGCCTCGCGCAGCGCATTATTCAAGGCGATGTCCCCGATAGTATCAAAGGCAAACGGGTGGTGACCCTCGATATGGGGGCACTTGTCGCTGGGACGAAATATCGTGGTCAGTTTGAAGAACGCCTCAAACGGGTGATTGATGAAATTAAAGAGACCCGCTGCATTCTCTTTATTGATGAATTTCATACGATTATCGGTGCCGGTGGGGCTGAGGGTACGCTCGATGCGGCCAATATTCTCAAGCCCGCTCTTTCCCGCGGCGAGCTCCAGACCATTGGGGCCACGACGCTCGATGAGTACCGTAAGTATATCGAGCGTGATGCCGCCCTCGAACGCCGCTTTCAGCCCGTGATGGTTGATGAGCCGTCCCTCGAAGATACGGTGCAGATCCTCCGTGGGATCAAGTCGCGCTATGAGGATTTCCATCAACTCCAGATTAGCGATGAGGCGATTAAGGCCGCCGCGGCGCTCTCGGCGCGCTATGTGCCCGATCGCCAGTTGCCCGATAAGGCCATCGATTTGATTGACGAGGCCGCTAGTCGGGTGCGCATGTATCGCTCGGCGACGCCTCCTCAGCTTCGCGATGCTCTCCGTGGCCTTGAGGCACTCCGTAAGGAGAAAGAGGCCGCCCTCGAAGATAAGCAGTTCGATCTGGCCGCCGATCTCCGCGAGCGCGAAGAGCGTATGCAGAACCGCATTGTTCAGATTGAGGCTGATATCGCGGCCGCGGGCGGTGATGAGCGGGTCGCTGAACGCCCCTATGTCACCGATGAAGATATTGCTGAGGTGGTTGGGATGTGGACGGGCATTCCCGTTACCCGCCTCAAGGGCGATGAGACGATGCGCCTGATGCAGATGGAGAACTTCCTCCATAATCGGGTCGTTGGGCAGCAAGAGGCGATCGTGACGATCTCCAAGGCGGTGCGCCGTGCCCGCGCTGGCCTCAAGGATCCCAAGCGCCCCATCGGGAGCTTTATTTTCCTCGGGCCGACTGGGGTGGGCAAGACCGAACTTGCTAAGACGCTCGCCGAGTTTATGTTTGGCTCGGAAGAGAGTCTGATCAAGATTGATATGTCTGAGTTCCAGGAACGCCATACGACCTCGCGTCTGGTCGGCTCGCCTCCAGGCTATGTCGGGTATGGCGAGGGTGGTCAGTTGACCGATGCGGTGCGCCGCAAACCCTATAGCGTGGTGCTCTTTGATGAGATCGAGAAGGCCCATCCCGATGCTTTTAACCTGCTCCTCCAGGTGCTCGAAGATGGCAATCTGACTGATGGCAAGGGCCGCAAGGTTGACTTCCGCAATACGATTATCATCATGACTTCGAATGTTGGCACCGAGCATATCCGTCGGGCAAGCCGGATTGGCTTCGGGGGCAATGCCGATGAGATTGATCAGACGGATATGCGCCGCAAGGTTGATGATGCCCTCAAGGTGCTCTTCCGCCCCGAGTTCCTGAACCGGATTGATGCGACGATCATCTTCCATCCGCTGACTACCGAAGAGATCCATCAGATTACGACGCTGATGCTTCGTCGGGTGCAGAACCAGCTTGATGAGCATCAGATGGTGCTCGAGGTGCGTGAGGATGCGCTTGACTTGCTCGCCCGCCGTGGCTACGATCCCGCGTTTGGCGCACGCCCACTCCGCCGCATTATTACCAACCTGATCGAAGATCCCCTTGCCGAGGGTGTGCTTGATGCACGCTTTACCGAGGGTGATACGATCATTGCCGATGTCTACGACGAGGAGTTGCGCCTTCGCTCGCAGCGCCAGATCGACGGGGAAAATGGTGCCACTGAAGTCCATCCCGAAGAGAGCCCGGCCCTGGTTGAGTAACGGTAGCTCGGCAAACGACCTGGGATGAGGCAAAACCTGCTAGCGTTGCTGGCAGGTTTTGTCTCATCTCAGGTCGTTTCCAACAAGCTTTGAATTTTATTCAACACACGATAGTGCGTGGTATAATCGACCTATGGCAAAACCACGAACCATTTTTGTCTGTCAACAGTGTGGTGCGCAGCAGTCAAGGTGGATGGGAAAATGTCCTGATTGTGACACCTGGGATAGTCTTGTTGAGCAGACTGAAATTAGATCGACAAATCGTAGCGGTGGGCGCGAGAGTGGCAGTGCCGGGGTGCGCCCTGTGCGCTTGTCTGAGGTGCCTTCGGGAGGGTTCCAGCGTTTGCCGGTCTACGCCGAAGAGTTCTCACGGGTGCTCGGTGGCGGCCTGGTGCCTGGTTCGGTCGTCTTGATTGGCGGCGATCCGGGGGTCGGCAAGAGTACGCTGTTGACCCAGGTGGCGGCCCATTTTGCGGCTACCTCCGGCTCGGCGCTCTATGTTAGTGCCGAAGAGTCGGCCCAGCAGATTAAATTACGCGCCGAACGCCTCGCGTTGCAGGGTGATGAACTTTTTGTCTATTCGGAGACGTCGCTCGATGTCATTCTTGACCAGATCCGCAATCTGCGCCCCGGTCTGGTGATTGTTGACTCGATTCAGACGGTCTATCTCGAGGCGTTGACCAGTGCCGCCGGGAGTGTGAGCCAGGTTCGCGAGGGGGCGCTGCGCTTGATGCAATTGGCAAAAGAGTTGGGGGTGCCCATCTTTCTCGTCGGCCATGTGACCAAAGAGGGCGCGATTGCCGGGCCTCGGGTGCTCGAACATATTGTTGATGTTGTGCTCTATCTTGAGGGTGATCGCTTTCATCAGTACCGCCTCCTCCGTGGGGTCAAAAATCGCTTCGGCTCGACAAATGAAGTCGGGGTCTTTGAAATGGGCGGCCAGGGCATGCAAGAGGTGCCGAATCCGTCGCTGATCTTTCTTGCCGAGCGTAGCCTCAATAGCCCTGGCTCGACCGTGGCCGTGATGATGGAAGGGACGCGCCCGCTGCTCGTCGAGATCCAGGCGTTGACGTCAACGACGGGGAGTGCACAGCCGCGTCGGACGACGAATGGCTTTGACCTGAATCGTCTCTTGATGCTTGCCGCCGTTTTGACCAAACGGGTGGGTTTGCCCCTTTTCAATCAGGATCTCTATGTGAATGTGGTCGGTGGGCTGCGGATTACCGAGCCTGCCGCCGATCTTGCCGTTGCGCTGGCAATTGCTTCGTCGTATCGTAATCAGCGGATTGACCCCGATCTGGTGCTGGTGGGTGAAATAGGCTTGTCTGGCGAATTGCGCACCTCTAGTCAACTCGAACGACGTCTCGCCGAGGCGGCCAAACTCGGGTTTACGAGGGCAATTGTTCCCGCTACGGCCCAGCTTGGTCAGGTAAGTGGCCTGACCGTGACGCCTGCACGCTCGCTGACCGAGGTGGTTGATTTGCTTGCACACGCCTGATACGGGTGTAGAATCGCTCCAGATGAAAGTCAGTTTGAATTTTCTGGTACGCATTGTTGGCATGCTGGGGCTCGGCTATCTTGGATGGTATGTGGGTATTTCGCTCTCTACTCCCGTGCCCAATGAGTCTGAGATCTTTGCCACCCAGTTGCTCACCCTTGCCGGGGCAGGGCTGGGCCTGCTGGTGACGCCACGCCTGACGATCGATCCCTTGCAAAATCTCTTGCGTCGGTTGCGCTATGTTCCGTTACCAGATCTCCTTGCTGTCGGTACTGGCGTGATGCTCGGCCTTTTTATTGCGGCTCTGCTGACCTTTCCTCTGGCGAATTTGCCATCACCTTTTAATCAGATCTTGCCCGTGATTGCGGCGGCGCTCTTGGCCTATCTTGGGGGGGCTGTCTTTGCGGCCCGTCGTCACGATCTGGGCGAGTTGCTCAAAGAGGGGTGGCGTCGTTCGATTGCGTCAACCGCATTGCCAACAACCCCTGAAACGCCTCCCCAGCGACGGCTCCTCCTTGATACGAGTGCGATTATTGATGGCCGGATTGATGCGGTGACGCGCACCGGTTTTCTTGATGGGACGCTGCTGGTGCCGATCTTTGTGCTCGCCGAATTGCAGCAACTGGCCGACTCGGCCGATGATCTGCGGCGCAGCAAGGGTCGTCGTGGGCTTGAGTTGCTCAATGAGATGCAACACCACGCGCCCTTGCCGATCGAGGTTGTCAATGTCGATGTCGAAGATTTGCAACGAGTCGATGATAAACTGGTCGCCCTCGCTCGTCAGTATAATTGTCCGATTATTACCAATGATTTCAATCTGAATAAGGTCGCTGCCCTCCAGGGGGTTAAGGTGCTCAGCCTCAATGTGTTGAGCGAAGCGGTTCGTTCGCTGGTGATCCAGGATCAGCGCCTGCGCCTGCTGATCCGCAATGAAGGCAATGCTCGGCAACAAGGGGTGGGCTATCTTGATGATGGAACTCCGGTGATTGTTGAAGATGCGCGCCATTTGATCGGCCAGACGACGGAGGTGCTCGTGACCCGCTTGCATCAAACCCAGTCGGGACGGTTGGTCTTTGCGACGGTGGTTGAGGAGACAACCACAAGCTAGATGAGAAGAGGCTATGCGTGCGCTGATTCAACGCGTTTCAGAGGCTTCGGTCACGGTGCAAGGAAGCGTGGTCGGGGCGATTGGCCCCGGTTTGCTGGTTTTGCTTGGGGTTGGGCAGGGCGATGGCCCTGCCGAGGCGCAATTCCTTGCCGCTAAGACGGCAGGTCTGCGTATCTTCAGTGATGCCGCTGGCAAGTTCAACCATTCGGTGCAGGAGAGCGGTGGGAGTGTGCTCGTCGTTTCGCAGTTTACCCTCTATGCTGATACGCGCAAGGGGCGTCGTCCTAGTTTTGTGCGGGCTGCTGCCCCTGAGGTGGCGCAACCACTCGTTGAGGCCTATGCCGAAGCGCTGCGTGCGCTTGGCCTGACGGTCGCGATGGGCCGTTTTGGTGCGATGATGCAGGTGGCCCTGGTGAACGATGGCCCCGTGACGATTATGCTTGAAGCGCCTGTTGCGCCATCCTGAAGCTAAGAGACCTGGCAGGTGGGCGCCGCAGGGATCCTGGGGGTAGCGGAAGGGTTGCCCGGCACCACCTGCCAGGTCTCCCTCGTACGCTGGCGCTCGTCCTAGCGGGTGTTATAATGGTATAGAGAGCATTGGGTGGTGCGCTGAGATGCGTTTGCAAGGAAGATGTGCATGCAAGTGGATTGGGGTGCCGCGCTGCGCCCAAAGCTTGGTCAGAGCGTGAGTGGTGATACATATGTGCTTGAGACCTTTGAGCCTCACGGTTTGCAGGTTGCGGTGATTGATGGTCTGGGCGGTGGTGTGCATGCTTCTGATGCGTCGCTTGGCGCTGCCGCAGTGCTCCGCGCTAAGCCTGGAAGTGATCCGCTCGCGCTCTTCAAACAGGCGCATACCGCTATTCACGGGACGCGTGGGGCCGTGATGGCCCTGTTGACCTTTGATTTGCTGGCGCGTCATTTCAGCTTTGTGGGGGTTGGCAACATTGGTGTGCAGGTGGATAGTCAGACCCCTATCAAGCCGATCTCTAAAAATGGCATTGTTGGTCATCGCCTCCCTCCGTTACTCAGGCTCGATTATACCTACAATTTCGGCGACACCTTCGTTCTGTACAGTGATGGGGTCGAGAACAGTTTTCAGCTTGATGCCTGCGTTGAGCGCCATCGCCCGTCGCAGCAACTGGCTGAGCTGATTCTCGCGAAGTATGGCAAAGCGAATGACGATGTGACGGTGGTTGTCATTCGTATCACCGAGTAAGTTGACATGGATGGTAACCTCGCAACCTGGCTTGAGCAAGAGCGTGCTACCCTGTTACCACGCTGGTATGAGGTGTTGGCGCATCTGGTGTCACCTGAAGACACCGGGGCAGTTGATCAGAACCCGGTT
Source organism: Candidatus Chloroploca sp. Khr17 (assembly GCF_004138165.1). Lineage (GTDB taxonomy): Bacteria > Chloroflexota > Chloroflexia > Chloroflexales > Chloroflexaceae > Chloroploca. Next base: position 56,097 of record NZ_RYFF01000015.1, on the reverse strand, counting down.
GCCGGGGCTGCTTTTTCTCCTCAACAGCTTGATCTGGCGACGTTCTACACAACCGCTGTGCTTGCCGCAACTGGTGACCGTGAGCCCTTTGCGGCACAGCTGAGGGCCTTCTTTACGCAGAACGAGACGTCGTTTGCATTGACGACGGTGCTTCGGTTTGTCCAGCAGGTGCGCCGGATCACGTCTGAGCGGGTGCAGGCCACCGCGGCAGAACTACAGACTGCCTTTGCGCTCTTTGCGGCGCTCGATGCGCTCTTTGACGATGTGCTGCTCTGTGCGACTGAGCACTGGTCAGCGACCAAGCGCGAGTTGATCCGTGAGCACGAATTTATTGCTGAACGCCTCGATGCTGCCGCAGCATCTGCGGATCGACAGACGCTGCAACTCCAGGCGCTGAATGTTATTTCACGTCAACTCTCACTGACGCTTGAAGAGCATCAGTTGATTGATCTGTTGATTCAAAATCTTCAGCACTTGACGGCGATTGCCCATATTGCCCTGTGGCAGCCTGTGACTGAGGCATATGGGACGATGCTTGTGTTGCGGCAGCGTTCTGACCCGCTGGCCGAGGCTGGGGAGGAGCACCAGGTTGCCGTGACGCAAGCAGATGATCTGATCGTCCGGGCCTGGCAGACACGGCAGAATCAGTTTCTGCCCGTGCCCGAGGTGAGTTGCCCAAGCCGCTGGTTATACCCGACTTGTGGTGTCTTGGTGTTGCCCATGATCGCCAGTGAACAGGTTGTGGCACTAGTGGTGCTGCAAGATCCCGATCCATTCAACCAGATCCGTATGCAACAGGATCTGATCCAGAGCATTGTCAGCCAGACGGCGATTGCCTTGCAAAACGCGATGCTCTATAGCGAACTACGCATCCTGAATAAGGATCTCGAGCGACGGGTGGCTGACCGTACCCGTGAGTTGGAAGACGAGAAGAATCGCCTCGCGACGATCTATCAAATCTCGACCGAAGTGAGTCGTACCCTCGATCTCGATGCGTTGCTGGCAACGTCGTTGCAACTGCTGGCCGAGTTGACGCATGCCGAGCATGGGTCGATTATGCTGGTAGAACCGGATGATAGTAGTTTGATGGTGACGCGGGCCGTGCTCGGGGTGATTGCTGACCCAAAAAACTATTTGCGCTTCCCGATTGGGGTTGGCATTGCCGGTTGGGTCGCCGAACATTGTGTCGGTGTGGTGATTGATGATATTAGCCAGGATGCACGCTGGATTTCGGTTCCGGGGCTGTTTACACGGCGACGTGAAGGTGCGATGATCGCGGTTCCGCTGGTGGTTCAGGACGAGGTGTTGGGTGTGCTGAGTCTGTCGCACCGCCAGGTGGGCTTTTTCCAGGAAGATCATTTGCGGATGCTCAATGCAACCGCTGGTTCGATTGCGGTTGCCGTCAAGAATGCCAATCTCTTTGCGCTGATTAGTGAGGAAGCCGCTCGTCGCTTTGAATTGCTTGATCGCCAAGAGAAAGAAGCGACCCAGATTCAGGCGATCCTGCAGAGTCTCAGTGATGGCGTGATTGTCTGTGACCTGTCTGGCCGGATTCTGGTCGCGAATCCGGCGGCGGCGGCGATGATGCACCGGAGTCTTGAAGAACTGCTGCTCTGGAATCTGCACGAGATCTTGATGCGCTATATGGGCGAACGAACCCGCGAATTGCCGCTGGTTGAGTTGCTCGAACATCCCCTGCTGGAGGATGAGCAGCCGCGACGGTTTATGGCGAGTATCAAACTCGGGGTGCGTACGCTGCACCTGTTGCTCGGGCCTGTGTTGACCGAGATGAATACGTTGATCGGGGCGTTGCTGGTGCTGCGTGATGTCACGCGTGAGGTCGAAGCCGATCAGATGAAGAATGAGTTCATTGGCACGATGTCACACGAGTTGCGTACCCCAATGACGGCGATCAAGGGGTTTACGCAGTTGCTCGCCATGGATGAAATCGGAGCCCTCAATGTGACCCAGCGCGAGTTTGTCACGACGATTGATAAGCACACACAGCATATGATCAACCTGATCAACGATGTGCTCGATCTGACCCGGATTGAAGCGGGCAGCGTCGAACTCGAGTGGCGTCTGTTGCATCTGGCCCAGGTTTTGAGTGGGGTGATGGCTGAATTGAAGCTGCCGCTCCGTGAACGCGGGCATAGCTTGACAATTACGCTTGCCCCGCACTTGCCGCTGGTGCGTGCTGATGCGCATTGCCTGCACCAGGTGTTGTACCATCTCTTGAACAATGCGATCAAGTACACGCCCACTGGTGGGCAGATCCATGTCGAAGCCCTGGAAGCCACGCTTGTCGAGCTTCCTGTCGAGGTGCGTGATCGCGTGCCCCAGGCGCAACCGTATAATCTCTTGCGCATTACCGATACCGGAGTGGGCATAGCCCCCACCGATCTGCCCCGGATCTTTGACCGGTTTTACCGTGCCGACAATCCGCTGAAGGTCGAGGGAGGGGGCGCGGGTCTTGGCCTCGCGCTGACGCGCCCACTGGTTGAATTGCTCGGGGGGCAGATCTGGGTGACGAGTGAGGTCGGGGTTGGCTCAACGTTTAGCTTTATTCTGCCTGCCGTTGCTGCCGTGCATAAAATGGTATAATAAGCAGATATTGATCTATTGTGCCCTGTGGGGCAGCGTGATCTGCTGTGGCAGATGGAGGAGGAACAAGCAGTATGCAGCCTCTCATTGGCATCTCGTGTGGCACGTTTCACGACCGGGCCTGGTGCCCGCCGTCATTCGGCCATCGTCAGACCTATGTTGATGCGGTGCTTAAGGCGGGCGGCGCTCCGCTGCTGATTCCGCCCGTGCAAGACGAGCACGTCTTGCGCACCCTGTACGATCAGTTAGATGGGTTGCTTCTGGCTGGTGGGGGCGATCTTTCCCCTGCCTTGTATGGTGCCGAGCCACATGAAAAATTGGGCTTGCTTGATCCGCTCCGTGATGGGGCCGAGATGCCCCTGGCTCGCTGGGCGCTCGCCGAGGGCAAGCCGGTGCTTGGGATCTGCCGGGGTATTCAGGTGCTCAATGTCGCCCGCGGCGGGACGCTCTACCAGGATATTCCTTCGGAGTTGACCACGGATTTGCAGCACGATATCTCGTATGCGCGTGAAGATTGGACCCACATGGCCCACGAGTTGCGCCTGGCCCCTGATTCGCAATTGGCCTACCTGCTTGGCACCGAGCAACTGGCGATCAATTCGTTGCATCATCAGGCGGTGCGCACGATTGGTGCGGGCTTGCGCCCAGTTGGTTGGGCACCCGATGGGGTCGTCGAGGCGTTGGAGGGTACGGGTGAGGCCTTTGTTGTTGGCGTGCAGTGCCACCCCGAGGCGCTGCAGGCGCACGCTGATCCACGCTGGCAGGCGGTTTTTGCGGCGTTTGTCGCTCGTTGTCGTGCGACGCGCCAGGTGCCGGCGCTTGCTGCTTGAACAAAGGATTGTAGCGTATGAGACGGCCAATTATTGGCGTCACATGTATGAATGATACGGCTGCTAGTGGGGGGGCGCTGATGGCCGTGCGCCCGCAGTATCTCCGCTCGCTGGAGGCTGCCGGGGCTGTGCCGTTGCTGATCCATTTGACCGATAAGCTTGATCTGGTGCGAATACTCTACGAGCAGTGCATCGGCATTCTGTTGCCGGGTGGGGAGGATGTCGCCCCCAGGCGCTACGGTGAGACGCCGCTGCCCGAGCTTGGCTTGGTCGATGCGCAGCGCGATGCGGTGGAACTCGCGCTCGCCGGGTGGTGCCGCGAAGATGGCAAACCGCTGTTGGGGATCTGCCGGGGCATTCAGGTCTTGAACGTGGCCTTTGGTGGCTCGCTCTACCAGGATATCCCGAGTCAGTTGCCCGATACGCTTGATCATCGCTACAATACGCACCTGCGCACCTATGATGTCGCTGGCCATCCGTTGCACTTGGCTGCCGATAGCTGGTTGGCCCGGCAATTGCAAACGACCGAGGTGCTTGCCAATACGATGCATCATCAGGCGCTGAAGGTCGTGCCATCTGACCTGCGGGTTGTTGGCCATGCGCCTGATGGGGTGATCGAAGCGGTCGAAGGGGTCGGCGAGCCTTTTGTGGTGGGGGTGCAGTGCCATCCCGAGCATCTTTGGCAGCAGGCCGAGCCACGTTGGTTGCGTCTCTTTGAGGGTTTTGTGGCTGCCTGTCAGAACTGATGGCAATGATTGGTCTCTTTGACTCAGGTCTGGGTGGCCTGTCGGTGGCCCGTGCGGTGCGTGCGGTGCTGCCGAGGCACGATCTCATCTATCTCGCCGATAGTGCCTATTGCCCGTATGGCCCGCTTGCCACCGCACAGGTGCGTGAACGGGCCTTGTTTTGTGCCCGCTGGCTTGTCGCCCACGGGGCGGCAGTTGTTGTTGTGGCCTGCAATACGGCGAGTTCGGCGGCCCTCGATGTGTTGCGTGCGACCCTTGAGGTGCCGGTGGTGGGCATGGAACCGGGGATCAAACCGGCGGTTGCGGCTACCCAGACGGGCAAGGTGGCGGTGCTGGCAACGAGCGGGACGCTGCAGGGCGACCGTTTTGGTCGTCTCGTCGAGCAGTTTGCGCATGGGGTAACGGTGCGTACCGTCGCGTGTCCGGCGATGGTTGAACTGGTCGAGGCAGGGTTGTTGCACGGCGCTGAGGCTGAGGCCGTTGTACGCGGCTATGTGAACCCCTTGCTCGCTGATGGGGTTGATACGTTTGTGCTCGGATGTACCCACTTTCCGCCGCTGGCCCCGGTTATCGCGACGGTGGCCCCCGAGGCTACGCTGATTGATACTGGCCCGGCCGTGGCATCCCAGACTGCCCGTGTGGTGGCAAAGCTCGAGCTTGCGCCTGGTTCGGGGCGGGTGCAGGCCTTTACCACTGGTGACCCCGCCTTGATCCGCCCGGCCCTCTGGCGTGTCTGGGGTGAAACGATTGACGTTGGGCAGGCGCTGCAGGGCACTATCACCTGATTGTTGGCCTGCCTTCAGCATGGATCTGCTACAATAGCACCCATGAGCAAGCAAACAACAGTGATGCCTGAACGCCAGCAACGTGCCGCTCAGCCGGCCCAGTCACGTCCACCTCGTCGTACCTTCTGGTCGCGTGTGCGGCTGTGGCTTGGTCTGGGGTTCGGGTTGGTGCTGCTGGTGATCGGGCTGATCTACTGGCAGATTTTCAGCCTGTCACGGGCGATCACGCTGGCCGATGCCCGTCCCAATGCGCCGCTTGCCTCACCGCTGATCGGGGCGAACCTGCTGATTATTGGTACCGACGAGCGCCCTGGCTTCCCGCAAGAGGGTGTCCGTGGCGATACCTTGATGCTGGCTCGGCTTGATCCGGCGGGGCGCTGGGTATCGTTGCTCTCGATTCCACGTGATAGCCAGGTTGCCATTCCGGCGGTGGGCCTCGATGTCACCAAGATCAATGCCGCGTATGGTCAGGGCTACGCCGGGGCGACGAGTCTCTATGGTGACACTACCACGCCGCAGCAGGGCGGGATGGCGCTGGCCGCAGAGACAGTCGAGGCGTTGTTGCAGCTGCGTGAGCGCAACATGCGGGTTGATTTTGTGGCGACAGTCAACTTTGCCGGCTTTGCCCAGATCATTGATGCGCTCGGTGGGGTGACAATTGATGTGCCGTCGCGCCTGATTGATGAAGCGTACCCAACTGATGATTTTGGGGTGATGCGCGTCGAGTTTGCCCCGGGTCCGCAAAGGATGGATGGGGCCACGGCGCTGATCTATGCACGTACGCGCCATCAGGATAGTGACTTTGGCCGGGCGCAGCGTCAACAGCAAGTTGTGCAGGCGATCCTGCAGGAAGTGCGTGAGCGCGGCTTGCTTGGGCAGGTCGTGACGTTGCCGGCCCTGGTGCGTGCGGTTGGTGGCAGTGGTGATGGAATTTCGCCTGTGGTGACAACGTTGCCGGTGGCGCGTCTCGATGTGTTGTTTGCGCTGGCGCGTCTGGCGGCTACGGTTGAGCCTGGTGCGCTTGGCCAGTTTGGGCTTGGCCCCGTGCAACTTGCCGCCACCAATGGGACGAACCTGATCTGGGATCAGGCGGCGGTTCAAGCTTTGCTTGATGCATGGCAGCAACGCCCGGTTGAAGTGGTCGAAGAAGTTGAGGTGCAGGTCTTCAATGGCACTGATGTGCCTGGCCTGGCTCGCCTGGTCAGCCTCGATCTCGAGCAAGCCGGCTTCCGTATGCTTCCCGCAGCGAATGCCCCCCTTGTTGGTGAACAGACCAGCGTGTACCATACCGGTGGTGCGCCGACAACAAGCCGTCGCGTGGCTCAGACGCTCAAGGCGCGTCTGGTGAATGGGCCACTGCCCGAAGGTGTGGCGAGCTCTGCGCCGGTGGTGGTGGTGCTAGGGACGGATGCGGTACGCTAAGCCAAAGCAGCTGCCTGTGTTACAATAGCTTCAGCGTCGCCTTTTTTTGAGTAGCCTTATGGAACTGATTATTGATGTAGAGGCACTAGGAGTTGATCTCGACGCGCTGGCGGCCTGTTCAGATGATGAACCTCCGGGTGTGACTCGCCTGGTCTATGGCCCGGCAGATCTGCGTGCGCGGGCCTATCTGCGTCAGCAGTGTGACGAGGCGGGTCTGGTTGTGCGCGAAGATGGCCTGGGCACTCTCTTTGCCCGCTGGCCTGGGCGTGAACCCGATTTGCCTGCGGTCGCGAGTGGTTCGCATCTTGATGCGCTTCCTCATGCTGGTCGTTTTGATGGTACCGTTGGGGTCGTCGGGGCGCTTGAAGCTTTGCGGGCGCTGCGGCGGGCCGGCTTTCAGCCGCAGCGCTCGCTGGAACTGATCCTCTTTACGAGTGAAGAACCGACCCGGTTTGGCCTGGGATGCCTGGGCAGTCGGGCGATGATCGGGTCGCTCACGCCTGACCAGTTGCGCCAGTTGCGCGATGGGCAAGGGCGGAGCCTCGATGAATGGCGCACAAGCGCTGGCTTTACGGCCCCGCTCGAAGAAGTTGCCCTGGCACCTGGGGCCTATGCCGCGTTTGTTGAATTGCATATTGAGCAGGGGCCATTACTGGAAGTTGAGGGCCTGCCGATCGGCGTGGTACGGGCGATCGCGGCACCAGCCGCGCTGCGCGTCGCGATGAGAGGGCAGAGTGGTCATGCTGGATCTGTCCTGATGCTCGAGCGGCGCGATGCGCTGCTGGCCGGGGCTGAACTGGCGCTGGCGGTTGAAGCGGCGGCCCTTGGCACGGGAAGCCGCGATACGGTTGCAACCACCGGCATTTTTACGATTGGCCCCGGCGCGGTCAATGCGATCCCGAATGTGGCGACCCTTGAGATTGATGTGCGCGATATTGACCTGGAACGCCGCGATCATGTCTTGCAGGCGATCAAGGCTTCGACCGAAGCAATCTGTGCTCGTCGTCACGTCACGTATGATCTGATTGAACTCAATGCTGATCCACCTGCTACCTGTGATCCGGCGGTGGTCGAGACGATCATCAAGGTCTGTGATCGCATCGGTCTCCCCCGGCTGATCATGATCAGTCGTGCCTATCATGATAGCCTCTTTATGGCCCGCATCTGCCCGACGGCGATGATCTTTATTCCGAGTCGTGGCGGTATTAGCCATCGTGCTGACGAGTATAGCGATCTTGAGCAAATCGGCCAGGGCGTGGCGGTGCTTGCCCATAGCCTGGCTGCCCTTAGCCAGGCGTAGAGACGAAGCCTATGTGGAAGACCTATTATCAGCCGCACACGTTTGACGAGGCGCTGGCCCTGGTCGCCTCGCTGCCCGAGGCCCGGGTGATTGCCGGTGGCACCGATGTTTTGGTTGAACTGGATCACGGGGTGCGCCCGACGGCAACCTTGATTGATCTGACTCGGATCGAGGCGCTGCGTTACGTGCGTGAAGAGGCGGGGCAGGTGCGGATCGGGGCCCTGGCGACGCACAACGATATCGTGGCCTCGGCGCTTTGTGCCCACACGGCGTTGCCGCTGGCCCAGGCGTGTCTTGAGGTTGGTGCGCCGCAGATCCGGGCGCGCGGGACGGTTGTCGGCAATCTGGTCACGGCTTCACCGGCAAATGATACGATTACGGCGCTGATGGCCCTTGGGGCTGAACTGGTGGTATGTGGGCCTGACGGTGAGCGTCTGGTGTCAAGCGAGGCCTTTTATACTGGTGTCCGACGCACCGTGTTGCGCCCTGGTGAACTGGTGCGCGAAGTGCGCGTGCCGATGCTCCAGCCGCATCAGCGGGGCATGTTTCTCAAGCTTGGGTTGCGGCGTGCGCAAGCGATCGCTGTGGTCAATGTCGCTGTTGTCCTTGACCTGGCGGCCCCACTTGATCAGGAAACGCCAGTTGTTGCGCGTGCGAAGATCGCGCTCGGCTGTGTCGCCCCGACGATTGTTCGGGCCACTGCCGCCGAAGCAGCGCTCGCGGGTCAACCGTTGCAGCGTGAACAGATGGCAGAGGCGGCCCGCTTGACCTTGCAGGCCATGGCCCCGATTGACGATGTACGTGGTTCGGCTGAGTATCGCCGCACCGTGGTGGTTGGTCTCGTGGAGCGTGTGCTCGAGCGGCTAGCGACGGGTACGCATGCGGCTGACTGGCCTGCCTCGCCGGTCTTGTTGAGCACCGTGGCCCCGGAAGCGGTGGCGACCAGAGGGGAACCGCTGGTTCCGCTTGCGCAGGTCGAGGCGATCGTGAACGGAAGCGCGGTGCGCTTCTCGCCCCACAAGACCCTGCTTGACGCCTTGCGGGAAGATGTGCAGCAAACAGGCACCAAAGAGGGGTGTGCCGAAGGCGAGTGTGGTGCGTGTACCGTTTGGCTTGACGGGCAAGCGGTGATGAGTTGCCTGGTGCCCGCTGGGCAGGCGCATGGGCGTCACGTCACGACGATCGAAGGCTTGGCGGCGACGGCCCCTGACGGCCAGTTTTTACACCCCTTGCAAGCGAGCTTTATTGCCGAAGGTGCGGTGCAATGTGGTTACTGCATCCCGGGGATGCTGATGGCCGGGGCGAAACTCCTCGAAGAGCACCCTGCCCCGGATCTGGCGCAGATCCAGGCCGCGTTGAGTGGCAATCTGTGTCGGTGCACGGGGTATCGCAAGATCATTGCCGCCGTCCAGGCGGCGGTCTCGCCGTGAGCAGGGTTATCGCAGACCTGTGAGGTCTTAGGCGTCCCAACGGCAGCGGCTCCGTTCAGCATGACCTGCTTGCGAGCCCAGTCATGTCAGCAAACTTACGTTACACACCCCTAAGTTTGCTGGCGTCGTCAGCCGACCACGAATGAACGAAGAGCGCATGGGGTAGCCCATATTCGTTTCTTCGTGCTCAGTATTCGTGGTCGGCGGCGCTACCGGGACATGTAGTTCTCAGACTAATTAGACGAGGTGCGAATAATCAGCCTGATCCTCGGGGGCGTGGTCAATCGCGGCGAGCGAGCCAGTGATCGCATCTTCGAGGAGGGTTGAGGCAATGGGCAGGATCGGCACCAGCGCCAGATTGTAGACCTCGGCGGCCTGGCCTTGCAGGCGCAGAACCTTTTGCCCAAAGAAGAGCAAGAGGGGCAGTGAAGCGGGGATCAGCCCGAGGACAATGGCGCGTGGCAGCCACCGCTCACGTGGCATCTGCCCGATCAGAGCTTGGCCTGCGGTAACGATAGTGGTAGTATGCAACAGGAGACGCATATGCTCGGGGGTACCCTCGTTGCGCAGGCTGAGGTAGGGGATTTTTGGCCAGAACTGCTTGCTATTGCCATGCAAGATGACCATGACGACCATATTTGCCAGGACATAACCAGCTTTGCGAAGGAAACTGTGCATCGTTGCGACTCCTGATCATCTGCTATGCCGCACATTACGGCACAGAAAAATACGATGTCGTACACGTTCGGTAGGCGACATGTTGGCAGCGATTATACGACATTTCATGCTGAAAAGCCATCAGCCCCACGACACCAGGAGCAAAGCAGATGATGCCCTGGAAGACTATGGCGCCGACGGGCTGAGCGCAAGGAGTCTCGTTTGTCCAGCCTGGCGGCGCACATAAACAGAAGACCGGGCATGCTGGCGCAGGTCTTGAGGGGCGATCATGCTTCACGGTAATAGTAGGTCTGGTTGCGCCCGGCGTTTTTGGCTTCATAGAGGGCTTTATCGGCCCGGTCAAGCAAGAGTTCAATCGTTCCGGTGCTACCAACGTCAAATGCGGCGACGCCGACGCTGATACTGGTTGTTACTGGCCCGGCTTCGGTCAGAATGGGCTGGCTGGCGACAATCTGACGTAGGCGGTCACCAGCGATGCCAGCCTCGGCGAGATCTGTTTCGGGCATCAGCACCAGAAACTCTTCGCCGCCATAGCGCCCAAAGATATCAACCTCGCGTAGGACTGCTTTGCAGCGCGTCGCAATCTGTTGCAACACCTGATCGCCGATGCTATGGCCATAGGTGTCGTTGATCTGCTTGAAATAATCGGCGTCAAGCATCAGCAGGCTCACCGGGCGTTTGTAGCGCAGCGCTCGTTCAAGCTCGTAGCGAGCCTCTTCAAAAAAGTAACGTCGATTCGCGATCCCGGTCAGTTCATCAATGGTGGCGAGTGCTTCCACCTGGTTGAAGAGATAGGCCTTTTGCATCGCGATGGCGGCAGTGGCGGCCAGGGTCTCGATGGTGGTCAAGTCACTCGCATCATACATATTAGGTTCGCGTGAACGAATACTCAGCGCCCCAATGGTTGTTTCCCCAACTTGCAAGGCCACCGCAAGCAATGAACCCGAAGAATGTTCAACGACCGTCATTGGCTCGATGAGCGGTACTGGCTCGGTCATTGCGGCATTACTGGTAATGCGCAGGGCCATGCCGGTTTGCACGATAGAGCTGAGTAGACTCTGGTCAAGGGCTTGGCGAAAGACCGGTTCCCGTTGCTCTTGATGGACAAGATAGACATACTCTAGTTCGCGTGTCACCCGATCAAAGCGGACGATCGTACAAATATCACAGGCAACGAGTTCCGTGATCGCCTCGTGGATCGCCTCATAGAGATGTTCGAGATCGGGGGCCGCCCCGAAACTGAGACTTGCTTTGTAGAGCAGCGCACGCCGCTCGGACTCCCGAACGACGGCATGGTAGCGGCGTGCATTCTGGAGGGCAACCCCTGCCTGCCGACTAATAATTTCGAGCAGTTCGATATCACGCTCGTTGAACGGTGTTTTATTGCTGATTCGATAGAGGTTCAGCGTGCCCATGATCTGATTGCTGGCCATAATCGGCACAGCCAGAACGCTCCAGACACCCTGGGCGAGCAATTCAGGAATAGCTCGTGGCTCGGCGGCATACGTATTATTGAGGAAGGGCTGTCCACTATCAATCATCTGCCAGATGATCCCGGTGCCACGATGCACCGGTTGCTTGAGAATGGGTGCCGTGATGCCAAAGACATAGCTTGGCAGCAGGCGATCGCGCTGGCGATCATAGATTGGCATCGAGCCTGCATCAGCCTTGAGCAGATCAATCGAGAGGCAGACAACCTGTTCGAGGATCTGGTCGATATCGAGGGCGCTACTGATAATGAGCGAGACTTCACGGAGGTTATGCTCACGGGCATAGACGGCTTGCTCGATGAGCCATCCCTTGAGGATCAGCAGGGTTCCACTAAAATTCCCCTGCGCATCATAGAGTGGTACTGGTTGGAGCGTTAATTCACAGTCGCAATCACCAAATGAAAAGGTGATGGTTCCGCTCAGGGATGCTTGGGCGGGCAACCCGAGGATCTGCCGTACGGGGGTACCAGGCACCAAGCTGTCTGGTTCGAGGGCTGTCTGGATCACGCTACTTGCCGTGACCAGGCAATCGTCAGCATCAAGCAGCAGCGCAGCCTCGGAGAGTTGCGCGACAATGGGAGCCCAGATCTGGGCGGAACCTGTCATGGTCATCGATCTACACCCTGGGTTACGGCTTGAGCACGGCGCGAACGGCATTGATCGCGGTGTGGATATCTTGCTCGCCAATACCATAATGGGTGACGGCACGAATGGTGGTGCCACCCATACTGATCATCAATACACCATGGCTACGAAGTTTGTTTAGGAACGTACTCGCATCCATCGCCGTCACTTCAAAGCGCACAATGGCGGTCTGTACCAGACCGCGATCAAGGGTCAGCCCGGGGAGATCGGCAAGACCTTCGGCTAGCATGCGAGCATTGGCATGATCTTCGGCAAGGCGATCGACCATCTCGGTCAACGCAACCAGACCGGCGGCGGCAATGACCCCTGCCTGGCGCATCCCGCCTCCCAGCATTTTGCGTACCCGGCGGGCCTTGCTGATGAAGGAGGTTGTTCCCGCAAGGACTGAGCCAACCGGTGCCGCAAGACCCTTTGAAAGGCAGAATTGCACGCTATCAGTATAGCGGGTAAGTGTACGAACTTCAACATCTAGCGCAATAGCGGCATTAAAGATACGGGCACCATCAAGATGCAAAGGAACCTCTGCGGCGTGTGCGGCCTGATAGGCGGCTTCCATATAGCGTACCGGTAGGACGGTGCCCCCACAGCGATTGTGCGTATTCTCGAGGCAAAAGACACCGGGCGGGGCACGGTGGGGATCGTTGAGCGTGACCAGGGCCTTCTGAACAGCGTCGAGCGGCAGACTGCCGTCGTGTGCCGTTGGCAGGGTATGATAGATAAGCCCGCCGAGTGCCGAGGCCCCGCCAGCTTCGTAGTAGTAAATATGGCTCTCATCGCCACAAATCACCCGCTGGCCGCGCTGCGCATGGGCAAGCAGCGCAGCCAGGTTGCCCATGGTTCCGCTGGGTACCAGCATGGCCGCTTCTTTGCCGACCATCTCGGCAGCCAGCGTCTCAAGCCGGTTCACGGTCGGGTCTTCACCATAGACATCATCACCAAGCTCGGCATCATTCATCGCGGCACGCATCGCAGGACTGGGCAAGGTGACGGTATCACTCCGCAGGTCGATCATAGGGGTTCTCTTCTCTTCTTTCTTGGGCTACCTGAAGAACGCAGCCCCTCGGCCTGCGTTCTTCACAGGGCGACTATTCACCAGGAGGGGTAATCGGTTCTCCAGCCGCAAGCTGAGCCAGGGCGGGTTCCAGTTCGGCAAACGTGAGGCCACCTTCATACCGGGCCTGAATAATGCCATTCGCATCAACCAGGAACGTCCACGGCTCGGTACGTAGATTCCAGTCGCGCATCGATGGGACAAACCGTTGGGCCTGGAAGTTTTCGCCAAACGGGTAGGCGTACACTTCGACGTGAATGAAATTGGTGCTTGCCTGGTACTGGTCTTTCAGTTGTTTGAGCACCATCTGATTGGGCGCACAGACGGCAGTCTGGCAATAACCAGGGGTCGAAAAGGCGACGACAAAGGGTTTTTCGGCGGCAATGGCCTCACTGATCGTCATCTGGTAGAGATCGGCATCAGGTCGCGCATCTGACGTCAAGCGGGTCAGATCGGGTTGATCGCGGATCGTCAGGTTATTCGTCGGGATGGCCGCCATCCCGACCGCAGGAACCTGTGGTTGGGCGAGCACATCGAGCCGCAACCGTGAGACAACCGGCTCACCTTCAGCCTGAGGTAGCGTGATCTCGACGCCCCATGCCCCGGGCTGATCAAAGGTCGCGTAGCCGACATAGAGACCAAAGGGGAGGCCCTCGCCGCGATAGACGGCGGTTGACTCGCTGCGCACCTCAGCCGCGTTGCCGCCATCGAGGTAGAAAAAGCGCATCGGGAGGCTCAGTTCGGGATCGTTGATTGGGCTGCCATCTTGCAACACGCCCACCGCGATACGGTTTGGCCCGGGGGCCAGTTCTGACAGCGCCAGGACGGGCACCATCGCCCCCTGACCTCGCGAAGGGGTTGTTGGGTTGCTCGTTGGCGTTTGCCCACAGCCTGTGAGCAAACTTAGCACAAGCAACGTCAGCACGAACATACGGATGGTGGTGGATGTGGTCATACGTTCTGCTCCAACTAAGACCGGCATTTTTAGGGCGGCAGCCCTTCAACCGGGTTGTCACGTTGGTGCTGTTTGCCAGCGAAGTTGGCAAACAGCACTAGCGCACAAGCAATGCTTGGGGGCCGTAGGCCCACCCTGCATTATAGCAGGGTGGGCCAGACTTGTTATTCTTCACGGAGGGCGAGCGCCGGGTTGGTACGACTCATTTTATGTGCGGGGTAGATCCCGGCCAGGATGGCGGCGATCAGGGCGACGAAGAGGGCCTGGAGAAATAAGGCCGGGTCGACGGCGAGATCGAGCGTCCAACCAAAAGAACGCTGGTTGATGACATAGACGAGGATCAACGCCAGGACAAAGCCGAGCGGCGCGGCAAAGAGGCCGGCGGTGAGGCCCATCAGACTCGTCTGGCCAAGCACGACCCCCCAGAGTTGCCCCGGGGTCAGGCCGTTGGCGCGCAAGACGGCTAGTTCACGGGCGCGTTCGAGTTGCAAGGCCATCAGTGAACTCAAAATGCCAATAAAGGCGACAATGGTGGCGAGGACTTGCAGCACGGCGGTGATCGCGAAGGTGCGGTCGAAAATGGCGAGCGTGCCTTCGCGCAGGCTCACGTTTGAGCCAATGTTGAGTAAGGGCGGTGCCGTACCATCGGCATTGGGTGTGGCGACGGCAGCGCGGAGCCGCGTGACCAGTTCGTCAACCGGCACGCCTGGTGCGGCGTAGAGCGCCAGCGACGAGATGGTCGTATCGTCCCAGTTGGCTTGATAGGTTGTGTAGTGCATCCGAATGACACCACGATCCGAAGCGTAGTCATAGTAGACACCGGCAATCGGAAAGTCGCGCAACCCACGATCGGTGCGGAGGCTCAGTTGATCGCCGATACCGAGGCCCGTCCGAAAGGCGAGGGGTTCAGAGATCAGGATGGCCCCGTTTTCCCAGGCGGTCCAGGTCGCGGCATCGCCCCCGACTTTGAAGCGCAGGTAGTCGCGTCCGCGCTCACCTTCAGCATCAATCGCGATGACCGTCGTCGGCCCGGTTGGGGTGTCAATTTGCACACTGCGCATCCGCGTCGCTGCGCCGACCCCTTCGACGCGAGTGAGCACATCAATCTGAGCTGGCTCGAGTGCCGTATCCACCCGATTGGCTGTTGCCCCTGGGGCGGCCACGTAGATATCCGCCCCAAGGCTCTGCTCGAGCCAGACGATGACGGTTTGGCGAAAACTGCCGACCATCAGGCCAACCCCGATGGTTACGCTGACGGCAATCATCAACGCTGCCACGGCCACTGCGGTACGCGAGAGCGTTGCTTCCACATCGCGGGCGGCCATCCGCCCGAGCAAGCCAAAGACCCTGCCGAGCGCAGGACGCACGAGCCGCATCATTGCTACCGTCAGCAAGGGGGTCAACAGGGCTGTGCCAATGATGATCGTAAAGAGGGCGGCAAAGGCGAGATAGAGCCCGCCGAGTTGCTGATTGATCCCGGCAGGCCAGAAGAGCAAGGCCGTGCCAAGGGCAAGCATCACTAGGCCAACCATGGCGAGCAGGGGCACCATGCGACGGGCGCGCTCTTCGACGCTCGAGCGTCGCAAGACGGTGCGCGGCGGCGTCAGCATCGCCTCGAAGGCCGGCACAGCCGCCGACACAAGCGTCGCAACGACGCCGAGCACAAATCCCTTGAGCAGCACCAGCGGGTCAAGGCTGAGGTTGCGTACCGTGACCACAAAATAGAGATCATTGATCGTCTGGGTCACCAGGCCGACCAGACCACGCCCCAGGATGGTGCCCAGCACCAGGCCGGCGAGCGAGCCGATGAGGCTGATCGCAAATGCCTCGCCGAGCACCAGGGTCGCGATCTGACCCCGTGTGACGCCAACGCACCGTAGCGTCCCCAACAGCATCCGGCGCTGGACAACGCTAAAGGTGATTGTATTGTAGATCAGGAACATCCCAACAATCAGAGCCAGCAGACTCAACGCCGTCAGGTTGAGTTCAAAAGCGCGGGTCATCTGTTCGAGGGCGTTGGTTCGGGAGGCTGCGGGCACCAGATCGGCCCCTGGTGGCAGGATCGCTTCGATGCGTGCGAAAGCCGGATCTTCTTCACCCAGAATCAGATCAATCCGACTGAGTTGCCCCACCAGAGCGAGCAACTCCTGAGCCGTCGCAAGATCAGCTACGACAAGACCCTCGAGCGCCCGGCGGCTCAGATCATCGGAAGGTTCAAGGACACCGACCAGTTGAAGATCAACCGTCCGCGACCCAATGCGCATCACCAGCGTGTCGCCGGGGGAAACGCCAGCGCGTTGGGCTGTTTCTGTCGCGAGTAGGACACCGTTAGGCGTTGCAAGCAAGCCCACCAGTGACGTGCCATCGCCAGCAGTGCCCCCGTCAGGGGCCAGATACGACCGAAAGGGTGCCTCGGCCAGCGGATCGACCCCGAGCAATTGCACCGTCTGATTCTCCAGCGCCGGTAATTGGGCATAGCCCTCGACGACCGGTGCCGAGGTGCGGATGCCAAGGTCAACCCTGATCTGCCGATAAAGGTCATCGTCAAGCCCCGAGGGGCCACCGATAATCTGATGGCTAGCTCGCCCGGTGACACTCTCGGTGCTCAACGCAAAAGCGCGTGAAGCACTGGCATTGGCCAGATCGATGGCGACCACCACCGCGACACCAAGGGCCACCCCGAGCAGGCAGAGCCCAAACTGCCACGGATGGCGGAGCAAATAGCGCAGCGATGTACGCCACAAGAGAGGAGACATAGAGTAGGGTCTCTCCGTGCTGGTGCAAACGGCCAACTTCATTGGCCGTTTGCACCAGCATCAGCATAGATGTGCATAGCCCACAGCCACGTTGGAGGCTCCTTATTCAGCAGGGCTGAGGCAACGTCAGCTCTCCGGGGTGGCCGTCGCCGTCAATGGCTCGGCTACGGATGGCAAAGCCCGCCTGCGCGGGCTGGATGAGGCCGCGCAGGCGGCCTTCGCGATCCGTCGCCGAAGGCTTCAGCCCGACGGTGCTCCGGTCAGGTGGACGTTGCCTCAGCCCTGCCTTATTCAGCATACCACTATTTCTACATGCGTTGTTGTGCTACAATGGCATATTAGATAGTTCTCGGAGCAAGGGACTCCGGGCCGTACCTTCGCTGATGACGGTGGTGGTTGATCGCATCACCACGGTCAAGAAAGATTTTGTGTGCAAGGCCAGATGATGAAACAGGGTTCCGCTGCTCGTCCACGAGCACCGGGGGCATTGATGCGTGCCATCCGCTTTCTTGGCGGACATAAACGGACTACCGCGATTGCCTATAGTGCTTTGATTGTGGCAACGCTGGCCCAACTCGTGGTGCCTGTGCTTGTCCAAAACATGATCGATACGGTGACGCTGGCAAGCCAGACGGGAGGCGATATTCGTACGGCTGAGGGTCTCGTCTTTAATGCAGCGGGCTTGATCTTGCTCTTTGCCCTCTTGCGCGGGGCTTTTTCGTTTGTGCAGGCGTTTATGGCTGAGACAACGTCGCAGGGGCTGGCTTTTGATCTGCGCAACGCGATCTTTGCCAAGATCCAGCGCCTTTCATTTAGCTACTACGATCGCAATCAGACCGGTCAGTTGATGATCCGGGCGACTGATGATGTTGAACGCCTCCGTACCTTTATTGCCCAGGGGCTTGTGCTGGCCGCCTCGTCGTTTCTGTTGCTCACCGGGGCCTTACTTATCCTGGCCTTTACCAATCTGCGCTTGACCTTTGTAGTGATGCCCCTGCTGCCGATTGCCCTGGCCCTCTTTATCTTTTTTGGGCGGGTGAGCCAACCGCTCTTTGCGGTCGTGCAAGAGCGGTTGTCGGCGCTCAATACGATCCTGCAAGAGAATCTCGCGGGCTTGAAGGTGGTCAGGGCCTTTGCCCGTGAGCCGTATGAAGAGCAGCGCTTTGATGTTGCCGCCACGAATTTGATGGCACAGCAGTTGCGGATTAACCAGGTCTTTTCTTTCCTCTTCCCGGTTATTTTTCTAGTGGCGCAACTTGGTCAGGTGGCAATTCTCTACTTTGGAGGGCGTCAGATTTTGGGCGGGACGCTTGAACTGGGGGGGTATCAGAAGTTCAGCCTCTACCTGACCTACGTCTTTGTCCCGCTTGGTCAGCTTGGGTTCATTATTACGCTTGTTGCGCAGGCGAGTGCCTCGGCGAGGCGCATTTTCGAGGTGCTTGATGCGCAGAGCGAGATTGAGGATAAGCCAGGTGCCCTGCCGTTGCCGCTGCTCAGTGGGCGGGTGGAGTTTCGCAACGTGACCTTTCGTTATCTTGGGACGGGTGATCCGGTGCTCAAGGAGGTCAGTTTTGTGGCGGAACCTGGGCAGACGATTGCGCTGCTTGGGGCAACGGGCAGCGGCAAGACGACGATTATCAACCTGTTGCCGCGTTTTTACGATGCCTCTGAGGGGGCTGTCCTCATTGACGGCTACGATGTGCGTGACGTAACGCTTGACAGTCTACGTTCGCAGATTGGCATTGTGCTGCAAGAGACGAACCTTTTCAGTGGCACGGTGCGCGATAATATCGCCTTTGGGCGGCCTGAGGCGACTGATGCCGAAGTCGAAGCGGCAGCGCGTGCGGCGGCGGCGCATAGCTTTATTGCGGCGATGCCTGAAGGGTATCAAACCAAGGTTGGCGAGCGGGGCGTGACGCTTTCGGGTGGTCAGAAACAACGCATTGCGATTGCGCGTGCGCTCTTGCTCAATCCGCGCCTCTTGATTCTGGATGACTCGACGAGCAGTGTTGATCTGCAAACCGAGGCGACAATCCAGCATGCGCTGGATACGTTGATGGAAGGTCGCACGAGCGTTGTGATCGCCCAGCGCATCAGCACGGTCTTGCGTGCCGATCAGATCCTGGTACTTGACCAGGGGCGCATTGCTGCGGCTGGCACACATGCCGAATTAATGGAACAAAGCCCGATCTATGCTGAGATTTATCATTCGCAGCTGGTCAAGGAAACAAACCTATGATGATGGGTGGACCAGGTGGCCCTGGACGGATGCTCAATACCGAAACCGAGAAACCAAAACGAGTTGGCGTCACCCTGGCACGTTTCTGGGTCTATTTTCGGCCCTGGTGGTATGCGGTGGTTCTGACCCTGATCCTGCTGGTACTCAGCACGGTGATGCAGGTGCTGACGCCCGGCCTAATTGGTCAGGCGGTTGATTGCTATTTGCTGCCCAATGCGACCGCGTGCTGGTATGGCACCGTCGATCCGGCGGCGACGCTCGAAGATCGTGCGGCAGGGCTCGGCGTGATCGTGCTGTTACTGACCGGGCTCTTTGTGGGTGGTTCGTTGCTGCAAGGGCTTGCCTTCTACTCGATGAACTGGGCGGGTCAGCGCGCCCTGCGCCGCCTGCGCGAGGACACCTTTGCTCAGATCCACCGGCTTTCGCTTGGCTTCTACACGCGCAACGAAGCGGGCAATATCATGAGCCGGATCACGAGCGATACCGACACGATCCAGCAAGTGCTCGGCTTTGCTCTCTTGAGCGTGGTGAGCGGCATTATGGGCATCGTCTTTACGATGAGCGCAATGCTGGTCGCAAATGTGCCGTATGCGCTGGTAAGCCTGAGCATCGTGCCGTTGATGGCCTGGGCAACCTTCTACTTCTCGGGTGAGGCGCGCAAGGCTTTTCGGAAGAGCCGCCGCGAGATGGGCAGTGTCAATGCCGGGCTGCAAGAGAGCATTTCGGGGGTGCGCGAGGTACAGGCGTTTAGTCGTGAAGCCGAGAGCATCGAGGCGTTTCGGCGGGCCAACGCGGCCAACCGCGATGCCAATGTGCGCGCCGCGAGTTTCACTAGTGCCCTCAATCCGGTACTCGAAGCCCTCGGCTATGTCGCGATTGCCATTGTTGTCGTTGTCGGCAGCCTCAGTTTGCTCCGCAACCAGCCCCTTTTTGGCACGACGATCATCTCGGTAGGCCTGATCTTTGCTTTTATCCAGTATGTGCAACGCTTCAACCAGCCCATCCAACAGATTGCTGTGCTCTGGACGAATATCCAGAGTGCGATTGCCGGCGGTGAGCGCATCTTTGGCCTGCTTGATGAACAACCCGAGATTGTTGATGCCCCTGATGCCGTTGTGTTGCCGCCGATTGAGGGACGGGTCGTCTTTGAAGATGTGCAGGTTGTCTATCAAGCAGATACGCTGGTGCTCAAAGGGGTCAGTTTTGTGACCAAACCGGGGCAGATGGTCGCGATTGTTGGCCCAACGGGCGCCGGCAAAACGACGATCATTAATCTGATCCCGCGCTTCTATGATGTGCTCAACGGGCGGGTGAGCATTGATGGATACGATGTGCGCAAGGTGACAGCGGCGAGTCTGCGTGCGCAGATTGGCATTGTGTTGCAGGATGCCTTTCTCTTCTCGGACACGGTGATGAATAATATTCGTTACGGGCGGCTTGAGGCAACTGATGAAGAAGTGATCGCGGCGGCCCAACTTGCCTCGGCGCACACCTTTATCGAACGTCTGTCTGAGGGCTATCAGACCGTGCTTGGCGAGCGAGGTGGGGGTTTGAGTCAGGGGCAGCGCCAGTTGATCGCGATTGCCCGTGCGGCGCTTGCCAATCCGCGCATCCTCATTTTGGACGAAGCGACGAGCAGTGTTGATACCCGCACCGAGCGGATGATCCAGCAGGCCTTTGACCAATTGTTGGAAGGCCGCACCAGCTTTGTCATCGCGCACCGCCTCAGCACGATCCGCAACGCCGACCTGGTCTTGATGGTCAAAGATGGCCAGATTGTCGAACGAGGCACCCACGAGCAACTGCTTGCCCTGCGCGGCGACTATTATGCACTCTATATGAGCCAGTTCCACGGGGAAGAAGAGCCACAGGCCGCATGATGTGCGGGTCGTGAGGGTATGCTATAATCGGGCAGGCAAGGCAACGTTCTTGCCATCGTTGATAATGGAGGAGGCACAAAAGACAATGCGTAAATCGTTTGTTTCGATGCTGGCAGTGCTGTTCTTGATCATTCCCTTGCTCGCTGCATGTGGTGGTCAGACTGCCACGCAACCCACGGCTGTTCCCCCGACTGCGACCGAAGCGACTGCTCCTGAGCCACCAGCAGATTCTCTACCGCGGATTGCTCTGGTCACCGATCTGGGCAAAGTCAACGACGGTACCTTCAACGAGTTTGCCCACAAGGGCGCTGAGCGGGCTGCTCAGGAGTTTGGGCTAGAGTATCGCTTTATTGAGACTCAGGCGCAGGCTGATTACGAAGCCAACATTCAGACGTTTGTTGATGAGGGCTTTGATGTCATCATCACCGTTGGCTTCTTGATTGCCGATGCAACGCAGGCGGCGGCGGCTGCCCATCCCGAGATTGTCTTCATCGGGGTTGACCAGTTCTATGTCCCTGGGGGCGTGACCGACAACCTGGTTGGTCTGCAGTTCCGTGAAGACCAGGCCGGCTTCATGGCAGGTGCCCTGGCGGCGATGGTGAGCGCGAGTGGCACGATTGGTATCGTGGCTGGTCAGGAGATTCCTCCGGTCAAGAAGTTCCGCAACGGGTTTGACAATGGTGCCCGCTATGTTCGCCCCGACATCAACTTGCTAGGTGTCTACCTGCCCACCTTCATTGATCCGGCGCTTGGTGCTTCGACGGCCGAGCAGATGATCAGTGACGGCGCCGACGTCATCTTTGGTGCCGGTGGCCCGACAGGAACGGGTGCCATCAAGGCTGCGGCTGAGCGTGGCGCGTATGTGATTGGCGTTGACCAGGACGAGTTTGTGACCACGTTTGCCAATGGCACCTCACCCGGGGCTGACCGCATTCTCTCGAGCGCGATCAAGCGCGTCGACGTGGCGGTTTACGATGAAGTCAAGGCGGTGGTGGACGGCACCTTCGAGGGTAACGGTATCGCGCTCTTCGATGCCGCTGGCGATGGTGTGGGCCTGGCCGATTTCCACATGGCAGCTGACTCGGTGACCCCGGCGATGCAGGCCAAGCTCGACGAGATCTTTGCGGCCCTGGCCGATGGCAGCTTGAATACGGGGGTTGATCCGGCGAGTGGCGATCTGCTCACTGATCAGATCCCTGAGCCCAATCCCTTCACCCCTTAAGCACAACGGCGAGAGGCATTTGGCCCGCAATGGACGACGAAAAACCCGTGCTTGTGGTGCGCAAACGACCAGCAACGCTGGTCGTTTGCGCACCACAAGCACGCTAGCAACGGAGGTTGTATGCAGCACCGCCTCGAACGTGTGCGGGTGATGGTTGTGGAACGGAAGCTGCCAGCGTTGCTCATCAGTGCGCCAACGAATCGGCGCTATCTCAGTGGCTTCACGGGGACGTACGGGTGGTTGCTGGTCACACCGACTACAGCTCTCTTGTTTACCGATAGCCGGTATCTTTTGCAAGCTGGGCAGCAAGCCCCGGCCTTTGCGGTGCGTCAAGTCGTCAATCCTGGCAGCCCGTTTCCGACGCTGTTGCGTGACGCTGTCGTTGAGCTTGGCTTGACGCAACTCGGCATCGAGGCGGCGCACATGCATGTGGCTGAATACCGGAGTCTGCAGAAAGAAGTCGGGGCAGCGTGTGAACTGGTGCCTGTTGAAGGGATGGTTGAGACGCTGCGCGAAATCAAAGATAGCGCCGAGCTCAACACACTGAAGCGGGCGATTGCGTTGACTGATGCGGCCATTACGGCTGTGATCGAGCGGCTAACGCCTGACACCACCGAGCGTCAGGCAGCCTGGATGCTCGAGATGGCGATGCGTGTTGGCGGGGCCGAGGCGGTCTCGTTCCCGATCATTGTCGCGGCTGGCCCCAACGCCGCCCTGCCCCATGCAACCCCTGGTGACGCCCCGTTGGGCACTGGGCAGCCAATTGTGATTGATATGGGGGCACGAATCGATGGCTACCACGCTGATCTGACCCGGACGATTGTGCTTGGTGAGCCTGATGCGCGCTTCTGGGCGATCTACGAGACGGTACTGAAAGCACAGGAAGCGGCCCTTCTGGGCCTTCGTCCAGGGCTCTTGACCCACGAGGCCGATGCCCTTGCGCGGGATCTTATTGTGGAAGCTGGCTATGGCGATCATTTCGGGCATGGCCTTGGCCATGGGGTTGGCCTGGATATTCACGAAGGTCCGGGGTTGCGCCGCGAGAATCCGCTGGTGCCCAGCCAACCGCTGCGCTCGGGGATGGTCACGAGCATTGAACCAGGTATCTATCTGGAAGGTTGGGGTGGTGTGCGGATCGAGGATCTGGTCCTCATCACCGATGGAGGATGCGAGGTTTTGTCGCAGGCGCCCAAACTACGTCGGTAAGCATTCGGCTCACCGCAAAGCGGCCCCGGGCGTACGCCCGGGGCCGCTTTGCGTGGCTCATCACAGCAAGCCAGATCTAATCGTCGTGTTGGGGACGGAAGACAAAGACCGGTGCCGGACAGACCTGCACAACCTTCTGGGTCACGCTGCCAAAGACCCAGCGGCTAATCCCACTGCGGCCATGGGTCGCAATGGTAATCAGATCGACGTGTTGATTCTCGACATAGTCAAGGATCGCTTCGGCGGCGGGCAGTGAGCTAAGCTCGATCTGTACCGCATAGCCCTCGGCGCGAAACTGAGCAGCAATGCGCTCGAGATAATCGCGGGCCTCGTTCTCCATTGTTTCAAGGGTGTCGGTGGTGGTCGTGGCGAGCATCCCGCTATAATCAACGCTGGTGGTAAAGATTGGTGGAACAGCCCGCAGCAGGGTGATCCTGGTTGCCCCCGTATTCGCGGCCAGTTCGTGAACATGCGGAAGCACCTGTTCAGCCAGAGGTGAGCCATCAAGTGGAACGAGAATGTGGTTATACATCATAGACCTCTTTACACCAACCTCATTGTTATCAGTGAGGTTGGCGCAGCACAGACGATCTAGTCACGTCCATGCGACTTCGGAGTCAGCGGTGGCGTATCGCAGTCTTCTTCGGAGTTGACCATCCACCGCAGCAGATCTGACACTGTAATGACCCCAATCACCCGTTTGCCAAGTACCACAGGAACGCCATGGATATGGTGCGTAATCATCAATTGCGCAGCATCACGTAAACAGGTATCGGGCGTCACGGTCAACACCGGGCGGCGCATAAACTCACGTACCGGTAGATCTTTGACCCGGTAGTAGATACTGTACTCGGCGAGATCGCCCTCGGCCGAGTCGGAAATACGGTTAATATCCCCTTCTGTCACAATCCCCAGCAGATCACCCTCGCTATCAACGACGGGAAGTCGCCGAATATTGAGTTCAGCTAACAACTGCCGTGCTTCCGGCAGGGTCATGGTATCACGGGCAAGCACCGGGGGCGCACTCATCCAGACGCGAACGCTGTCCATATGTACCTTCTCCGATCACGCGGTCCACTGCACACCGCTGCGTAAGACTTCCACCAGATTACCTTCGCGATCAAGGAGCATCCGCAGCGAATGACGCAAACTACAATCAAGTACCGGGCAGGGATGTTGATGTTCAACACCGAAGGGACAAGGGCCTTCGCGCTCGCAAGCACCAACGTAGACAGCATAGCGTGGCGCACCAGGGGGGCCGTCAAGCATCCGCAAGTGGATAGGTGCATCACGTAGCTCGCCGTCGAGCTTGTCGAGATGGTCACGTGCCACTTTGAGCATTGGGTGTGGCGGTCGTTTCGGGCGGGCCATGAAACTGCCTTTCCGTCCAGGGTTGCTCTCACACTCTGAGATTGTGAAACTATGCTCATAATACCAGAAGCAGGCCTCTTCCGGTGAAAACTGCCCACAACCATGCGTTAAGATTTGTTCGCTCTGCGTTTGCTTGCTTGCGAGATGGGGCCTATGATATTGGGCCTGCGGCCCATACGTATGATATAGTCTGTAACGTACGTTTTCTAGGGTCTTGTCACCCTGAGCACAGCGAAGGATCTCAGGCGTTCAGATGGCAGAGATGCTCCGCTGCGCTCCTGATAACATCCCCGGATGTTATCTCGGCGCCACTGGTCCGGGGGCCATTTGATACTCAGCATGACAAGACTGCGAGCCTGGGAGCGCGGGCGGGCGGCCCGCTTTGGGCGCACCAGTGGGCGGGCGGCCCGCGCTCCCAGGAATACAGACCACATTATGGCATTGGTGGACGTTAGGGCACCCGGGGCCTCGCTGGGCGCACAAGCCAGCGAAGCGAAGCTGTTTGGGAGGAGGATTCGCTATGTGGCAAGGGTTTCGGAACTTTCTGTTGCGGGGCAATGTCGTTGATTTGGCGGTTGCGGTAATGATCGGGGCGGCGTTTAACAGTGTCGTGGATGGGTTCATTGTGGCGTTTGTTGATCCCTTGCTGGCGATCATTCTGGGGAGTGCAGGGGAAGATCTTGCGTTGATCCAGGTTGGGGTCTTTCCCGTCGGCGTCTTTATCTCGGCGGTGGTGACGTTTATCTTGAAAGCGGCGGTTATCTATTTCGTTATTGTGCGTCCGTTCTCGTCCCTTGCTGCCCGGTTGGCCGCTGCGCCGCCGCCGCCGGCCCCAACCCCGGCTGACGTGGTGCTCTTGACCGAGATTCGTGATCTGCAGAAGCAGCAGCTCGAGGCGCTGAAACGGTAGGGTTGACGCAAAGGCGCAGAGGCGCAAAGCTGCGTCTGCAGATCCATCAAACCTTTGCGTCTCTGCGCCTTTGCGTCAAATATCCCGTCTTAGAGGCGTCCCTGGGCTTTCAGGCGCAGGTAGGTGTTGATCACCCCGGCGCTGAGACGATCCGCAGGGACATCAACGGTCATTACGCCACTGTGCTGGAGGCGATCAAGCAGAGCGCGCCGTTCGTCGAGCAAGCCCTCGGCAACGGCGCGCTCGTACAAGGCGCTGCTGTCGTTGGCTGGTCGCCCGGCTGCCCTGGTGATGAAGGGGTCACTGATGGTGACACAGAGGGGCAGGTGGTGCCGCGCCAGGCGGGTCAGGTGCGTCACGAGTGGCCCGGTCGCTTCGGGGGTCGCAAGGTCGGTGAAGAGCACGATCAGGGCGCGGCGCCGCTGCCGCCGGGCCAGGTAGCTCAAGGCAACCCCGTGATCGGCCTCCACTGGTTCAGGCTGGAGATTGTAGAGCGCTTCGAGGATCTGCTGAAAGTGGGGTTTGCCCCGTCGTGGGGCCACGTACCGGTGTACCTGGTCGGCAAAGGCAAGCAGGCCGACTTGATCCCCGCGGAGGCCTGCGACATAACTCAACATCAGCGCGGTGTTGACGGCATAGTCGAGGCGCATCAGTTCGCCGACAGGCGGGGCCATCAGACGTCCACAATCGATCACACAGATAACGTGTTGACTGCGTTCGACTTCATATTCGGCGGCGATCAGCTTGCCCCGTCGTGCGCTCGCTTTCCAGTTGATCCGCCGAAATTCGTCGTCGGTCGTGTAATCACGCAGCCGCTCGAATTCGCCCCCTTGCCCGCGTACCCGCGAGACTCGTACCCCGAGTTCGTGCAACAGCCCTTTGCGGGCGAGCAAGTCGTATTTTTTGAGTTCGAGGATGTTCGGGTAGACGCGCACGGTTGCAGCAAGCGGATAGCGGATCTGGCGCACGAGCATCCCCATTGGCCCGGTGATCCGCATCACTGCCGCCCCAAACTGGTAGTCACCACGCCGCAGGGGACGCACATGGTAGCGTGCCTCGTAGATATCGTACGGCGGGATCGCTCCGCTGAGAAACGGTTGATCGACAGGAAACTCGTGCGGGCTTTCATCTCGTAAGGTAAAGACAATTGGTCGCGGCGTGGCATTGGCGAGCAGCAGGGTGATCAGGTTTTCGGCCCCTAGCGAGAGCTGTGGATCGTGCAGCCGTTCCACCTCAATCTGCTGTGCCCGCGCCATCAGCACCAGATCACTGATCGCGACGGTTCCAACGACCCCTAGGTAGAGCATCGCAATCCAGAGCAACCCTGGCGCAAATGCGCTCAGCGCAATCGGCAGGGCGGCGAGCAAGAGCAGCGTGAGTAGGCGTGGTGTTGGCAACATAGCCCCTATTGTACCGTGAATTTCTTGCTCTTGAAACGATGACCCTGACGTGCCATAATGCAGGTGAAGCGTGCCTGGCAAAAGAAAAGGAGGTCTGCGATGGTTCGCCCTGAGCTTGCTCCTGATGCGCCTGTTCGTGGTGGGATGCTGTTACCCCGCGATCCTAACATGTTGCCTGTCCCCCTTGAGCATACGACGATCATGATTGAGGTGGTTGGCCCTCTGGCTGAAACGAAGGTGGTGCAACGCTTCCGTAATCGTCACGCGTCACCGCTTGATGCACTCTATGTCTTTCCTCTGCCCACCGAGGCGGCGGTGAGCAGCTTTGAGTTGCGCATTGGTGAGCGCATTATTCGGAGCATGGTGCGTGAACGGGCCGAGGCCGAGGCTGCGTATCGTGCGGCGGCAGCACGGGGGGGCGATGTAGCGCTCGTGACCCAAGAACGGCCAAATCTCTTTACGATTGAACTGGCAAATCTACAGCCGGGTGAGCTTGTCGAGGCTTGCCTTGTCTTTTTTAGCCAGGTGCCTTTTGATGATGGTTGGTTTAGCCTGGCGATGCCAACGGTCGTCTTGCCCCGCTATGTGCCGACGGGTCACCCGGCCCGGCCACAGGATGGGGTCTTGCCGCTTTTGCCTGAAGGTGGGGCCGATCATACGCTCGATCTGCGCATCAGCCTTGATGTTGGCCGACTGGCTGAGGTTGAGACCCAGGGGGCGAAGTTTGATCTGACGCATGAGCCCGGTGGCCGGGTGACGGCGAGCTTGCAGGCCGCTACAGCGGTGCCTGATCGCGATCTGGTGATCCGCTATCGGCCCGCAGGTGAGCAGTACCGTGCGGCAGCTTTTGCCTATCGTGAGGCTGGGCATCCTGGTGCGGCGTTGATCATGTTGACACCCCAGGTTGCTCCGGCCACACATGAGGTCTTGCCCCGTGAAGTCCTCTTTGTCTTTGATCGAAGTGGCTCGATGGGGGGAGATAGCATTGTGCAGGCGCGCAATGCGTTGCGCGCATGTTTGCGCGCCCTCAATGCTGGTGATACGTTCAACATTTTTCCCTTTGATGATCATGTCGAACGGCTTGCCCCTGTGCCTCTGCCGTTTACCCAGGCTTCGGTTGATGCCGCCGATGCCTTCATTGCGAGTATCCAGGCGCGTGGCGGTACCGAGATTGTGGCCGCACTCACTGCGGCGCTCGATCAGCCGCGTGATCCGTTACGCCTGCGCATCGTTGTCTTTCTCACCGATGGTGCGGTGGGGAACGAGGATCAGGTGTTACGCAGCCTCACCAGTCGGCTCAATGAGGCGCGGATCTTTGCGTTTGGCGTGGGTAGCGCCGTCAATCGTTTTCTCCTTGATGAACTGGCATCCGTGGGGCGGGGCAGTGTTGAGTATATTGTGCCTGGTGAGGCGATTGAGCCAGCCGTGCAGCGGTTTCAGCGCCGCGCGGCTCTGCCCCTGATCTGTGATCTGAGCATTGATTGGGGAGGTGCCCAGGTTGACGATCTTCTTCCCGATCCGTTACCCGATCTGTATGCCGGACAACCGTTGATCTTGATGCTCCGCTACTATGGTCCACGCACACAGCAAGTGACCGTGACTGTGCGCGGGCGTACGCCCCGTGGGCTCTTTCGTGAGCGTCTTGAGCTTGATCTTTCGGCGGCGACCCCCGAGCGCACGGGGGTCTGGCGGGCCTTGCCGCGCCTCTGGGCACGCGCTTACCTGGCTCGCCTCGCGAGCCAGGCCCGGCTCGACCCACGGCGGGCCCCTGCGCTCGAGGCGCAGGCGCGTGCGTTGGCGGTAGAGTATGGCTTGCTTTCTGCTCATACGGCCTTTCTCGCCGAGCAAGAGGCACCAGTTGATGCCGAAGGTCGCCGCGCTACGGCGCGTGTCTTGGTACCTGTCCACCTGCCTGCGGGTACCCGGCGTGAAGCCTTTGAACCCGTTGATGCGATGCTGGGTGGGGGTGCTTCTTTTGGCGGCTTGACAGGCGCAATCCAGTTTGATGCTTTCGCAGCGTCACCGTATCCCCAGATGAAGGCGTCGTATGCGCCGCAGAGCCGTACCGCGCAACGGGCCGGTGTGCGCAGAACTGGGGTGGCGGGCCAACCCGCACCATCGCTTAGCCCGGCCATGCGTCGTGAGGCAGCATTGCGTTTCCTTGCCCGTACGCAGGAGGTCAATGGGGCCTGGGCCGGCGACGAGGTCGTGACGGCGCTGGCGGTGCTGGCCTTTGTCCTGGCCGGCCATACGCCACGTAGCGGAGATTTTCGGCCCCAGTTGACCCGTACGCTCGCCTGGTTGGCGGCGCGTAGCGAACCTGGTTACGCTGTGGCCCTCGCGTTGCAGGTGCTCAGGGGTGATCCTTGCGATCAGAACGCTGCTGCAGCGCTTGCCCGCGATGTCATCCTGGCCGCCGGCATACGCGGCGAGGATCTGCCTGGGCGCCAGACGATTGGTGGTGATACCGATGGGGCTGTGGTGAGTGGGGCGGGCTCGCTTCTTCGCCCAACGCGTGAGACGCTCGCCTTGACCGCCGCGCTCGCGATCCTGATTGGGCCGTAAGGCAAGATTTCAGGTTACTTTACAGTTTGGAGGCCTCCATCGCGTCCTGATGCGCTCGGCTCTTTCCTATTTTCTAGCTCCTAAATCCTTGCCTAAGGTGCCCCTCCCTGCAAATTGAGGAGTCCGTTTTGAAAACGCAGTCCGTGGTCGAAGCTGTCCGTGCTGAAGCTCGCAAAGTGCTGGTTGGCCAGGAAGAACCCTTTACGCTGTTGATTGTTGCCTTGCTCGCTGGCGGGCATGTCTTGATCGAGGGTGTGCCGGGTACGGCCAAGACCCTGATGGCGAAAACGCTGGCTCTGCTCGTCCGGGCCGAGTACAAGCGGGTGCAGTTTACCCCCGACTTGATGCCTTCGGATGTGATTGGGACGCAGATTTTCGAGCCTTCGACCGGTCAATTTCGCCTGCGTCGTGGCCCGGTCTTTACCCAAGTGCTGCTCGGCGACGAGATCAACCGTGCCCCGGCCAAAACCCAGAGTGCGTTGCTTGAGGCGATGGAAGAGCGTCAGGTGACGATTGAGGGTGAACGACTGGCCTTGCCAGATCCCTTCTTTGTGATTGCCACGCAGAACCCGATCGAATACGAGGGCACCTACCCGCTGCCTGAGGCGCAGCTTGACCGCTTTCTCTTCAAGCTGGTGATTGACTATCCGCCGGGCGAGCAAGAGTTAGAGATCCTCCGGCGGTACCATCGTGGCTTTGATGCGCGGCGGCTCGAGGCGGCGCATCTCCAGCCGGTGATCGCGCCAGGCGATCTTGCCTCGTGCCGCGAAGAGATTGGGGCGGTCACGGTTGAAGACGGCATTATCAGCTATATCGGTGCCATCACGCAGGAGAGTCGGCGCAGCCCGGATCTGATCATGGGTGGTTCGACGCGGGCGAGCATTGCGCTCTTGCTCACCGCCAAAGCCTATGCTGCTGCGCAAGGGCGCAATTACGTCACCCCCGACGACATCAAAGGACTGGTGCGGCCCGTCTATCGCCACCGCATCATCCTGCGCCCCGAAGCCGAAATCGAAGGCATGAGCCCTGACACCGCGCTCGGGCGCATCCTTGCGCGCGTCGAAGTGCCTCGTTAAGGCATGTTTCAGCATGGGGTATGCTTGCTTGACCGTTTGGAGTGCCGGCTTCAGTCGGCTGAGCGGGAAGCCGACAAAGCAGACCTCACAGGTCTGCGCGTTGGCCTTGGGAAGCCAGCATCAAGACCTGTGAGGTCTCTCGGCGCGTCGGCATGGCAAAGAGACCTCACAGGTCTGAACGAGACGTCACTGGGCTGGAAGACCTGTGAGGTCTTCCATGGAGTGATCCTTGATCAGCAAGGCGAGGTCTCGGCCAGACCTCACAGGTCTGGTCGAGGCCTCATCGGGGCTGGAAGACCTGTGAGGTCTCGTCCTTGCAATCCTTGATCGGCAAGGCGAGACAAGGCCAGACCTCACAGGTCTACGCGTCGGCATTGGGACGCCATCATCAAGACCTGTGAGGTCTCTTCGCGTCTTTATTTGAAAAGTAGTGCGGCTAGCGGATTCATTTCTAGAAGACCATTAGCCGACTAAAGCCGGCACTCCAAGGGCACAACACCACTGCTGGATGCCCGCGTGCGCGGGCATGACAAGGGAACTGGCTTGGCGCACTGGTCGTTCAATCCTCTTGCGAGGGTGCGCCCATCACGTGGAAGCCGCCATCAACATAAATAATGTCGCCGGTCACGGCAGAGCTCAGATCACTGCAGAGCCAGAGGGCCGTATTGCCGACCTCTTCGATCGTGATGTGGCGGCGCATTGGTGACACTTCGGCGAAGGCTTTGTGCAACTGACGAAACCCGGTGATGCCACTTGCGGCAAGGGTACGAATGGGGCCTGCGCTAATCGCGTTGACCTTGATGCCACGCGGCCCGAGGTCGGCAGCCAGATAGCGGACACTTGCTTCGAGGGCTGCCTTGGCGACCCCCATCACATTGTAATTGGACATCACCTTTTGCGCGCCGTGGTAGCTCAAGGTGATAATCGAAGCCCCCGGATTGAGCAGCGGATCGGCGGCTTTGACCAGTGCCGTCAACGAATAGGCACTCACCTCCATCGCCAGGAGGAAACCGGCCCGCGTCGTATTGAGATAAGGGCCACTCAACTCCTCTTTATTGGCAAAAGCAATCGCGTGGATCAAGAAATCAAGCTTGCCAAACACCTCGGCCGCCCTGACCATCAGGGCCTCAATGTCTTCATCACGATTGACATCGCATGACTCGATCAGCGGTGCCCCCAGGCTCTCGGCAAGAGGGCGCACCCGCTTTTCCAGGGTCTCACCAACATAGGTAATCCCGAGTTCGGCCCCTTCGCGGTGAAGTGCTTGCGCAATGCCCCACGCAATTGAACGCTCGTTCGCCACGCCGAGAATGAGCCCCCGTTTACCATCCATCAAACCCATTACGGTCTCCCATCCATTAGGCAGAGAAATTGGGGCTATCTTACCACTTTTCTGGGTCTGTGCATCACGTGAGGGCCGAACCCGGTGTAGGGGCACCACCCTGGTGGGCACCCGCCAGGGTGGTGCCCCTACAGGGGCGGGGGCCGAATCCGGTGTAGGGGCACCCCTGGCGGGTGCCCTGGTGGGATGCTACGCTGTGGGTGAACAAAGCTCAATTGCAGAGATGCGATGAGAAGAGTATAATCGCCATAGGATCTTGTTTCACGCAGGTTATATTCTCCATGTCGCTTAAAACGCTCCAGGGCAAATTGCTTGCATCGTTGCTAATCGGCCTTGCGGTGATGATCGTGATTGGCCTAGTTAGCGATGCGCGTGAGGTCGCCCGCGATCTGGGTAGTTTTCAGTGGGCGCTGATGCCCCTTATTCTTGGGCTCACCCTCTTGAATTATCTCCTGCGCTGGGCCAAATGGGAATATTACCTGCGTTTCTTGCGCTGTGGTGATGGGGTTAGTTCATTTGATAGCGGGCTGATCTTCACCTCAGGCATGGTGATGGCCGTCACCCCCGGCAAGCTTGGTGAGGTCTTCAAGTCGTATCTGCTACGCCGCGTCAATGGCACGGCCGTCTCGCGTTCGGCCCCGATTGTGCTCGCCGAGCGCCTCACCGATGGGCTGGCGATGCTTTTGCTGATGGGCCTTGGTTTGACGCTCTATCCGCCTGCCCGCCCGGTCTTTGCCTTGCTGGTGGTCGGCACGCTCGTAGGGATCCTGATTTTGCAGCAACGCACCTGGTCCTTGGGGCTCATTGCCTTCATTGGTCGTTTGCCCATGGGCGAACGGATCGCTCCTCGCCTGGCAACGATCTATGAGAGCACGATTCAGTTGCTTGATTGGCGTGTGTTGCTGATCGCGACCCTGATCAGTGTCGTCTCGTGGGGGTTTGAGTGCCTTGCCTTTTACTATGTGCTCGTGGGTCTGGGGGTTGAGGGTACCTGGTTACTCTTGCTTCAGGCCACGTTTATTTTTGCGGCCAGCACCCTCTTTGGGCTGGTCTCGTTTTTGCCTGGTGGGCTTGGGGTGAGTGAGGTGACAAGTGTTGGTCTGCTGGTTGCGCTTGTTGGGGTGAGTGTGGCGACAGCAACAACGGCGACGCTACTGATCCGTTTTGGGACGCTCTGGTTTGGTGTCTTGCTCGGTATTCTGGCGCTCGCATGGTTTGGCCGCCGTTATCCCGCTCACGACCACGAAGCAAGTGTGGGCAGTGTTGCATAGCTGAAAGGGCTCAGGATGACATCAATTTTTACAAAAATCGTCAGTGGCGAAATACCGTCGGCTAAAGTGTATGAGGATGACCTGACGCTTGCTTTTTTGGATATTAATCCGGCCTCACGTGGTCACACCCTCGTTATTTGCAAGCCAGAGCTGCCGAGCTTGCTCGATCTTCCCCCGGATCTGCTGGTCGCAACAACCCGCACCACCCAACTGGTCGCCAGGGCGCTGATGGCTGCCCTTGAGCCCGATGGCTTCAATATTTTACAAAATAATGGAAGTGCCGCCGGTCAGGTGGTGTTTCATTACCATGTCCATATTATCCCGCGTTGGAGTGGCGATCGGGTCTTGACCCCGTGGCGCCCTGGTGCGGCGTCACCGTCTGATCTCCGTGACATAGCTGCCCTGATTGCGGCTCAGGTTGGCAAGGAATGACAGCAAGCTCCCCAACCGTACACGGTGCGAGTTTTCGCGCCTAAAGGAAAGCACGTATGAGCGACGGTCGCTCTGGTGATGAAATTGAAGGCCATGCGATTGTAGATGATGGGCTGCCTGTCAAAGGTGGGGTTGACCCGTCGGCTGCCGCGCAGGGCGCACCACAAGCTGCTGCGCCATCATCAGACGCTGATCACGGTGTTGTTTCATCGTCTGCACAACCTGCCGCCAGCATGCCGCCAGAGCCTGAGGCACCACCCGCAGAGGCGGCGGCGGCGGATGAGACTGTCCACGCGCAGCTTGAGAGCGTACCACCACCAGCGGCGGCTGCGGTCGTGACCGTTCAAGCGCAAGCTGGAAGCGAGAACGTCGCGCCCACGTCAGATGGGCGCACTCAACCGGTCGATCACGTAGCTTTGGCTGGAACCCCCTCGGTTGCCGGTGATGACGCGCTGGAGACGATTCGCCTGGAACCGTCTCAGACGGTCATTGATGCTGACGATCCACCCCAGGATGTGCGCGGCTGGCATCTTCCCTTGTTAATCCTGCTTGGCTTTGTGGCCTTGCTCATTCTCGCTCTGCTCAACAGTTCCCTGGGGCTCTGGCACTTACCTGGTTCGCCTGGGGCAATCCCGACCCGTGAATTGATTCTGAGTTCTACGCCGCTTGGTGATAGCGGCACATCGGGTTGGCCGTCTGGAAACCTTGATCCAGGCGGCAATATCCCGCCGCTCGGGGTGCCGGGTGATCCGTCGTTGGTGCCTGGTCCGACCTTTGCGCAGGCGTATGAACGCTTGGGTGGCCTGCGCATCCTCGGGTTGCCCCTCACCGGGCCGGTTTGGGTCAATGGGCGCGAGATCCAGTGGTTTGAACGGGCGCGCCTCGAACATTGGCCTGAACATACCGGGACCCCCTTTGAGGTTCAATTGGGCTTGCTTGGCGTTGAATTTACCCAGGGCCGTACCTTTGCCCGGCAGCAGTTTTTTGTCAGCCGCCCCGATCTGCGCTACTTTCCTGAGACTGGCTATGGAGTTGGCGGACGATTTTTACGCTTCTGGGAAGAGAATGGCGATCTGCTGGCCTTTGGTCTGCCGATTAGCGAAGAGTTTGATGAGGTCATGCCTGATGGTCTGGCCTATCGGGTACAATACTTCGAGCGCGTGCGCATGGAGTACCATCCGCAGTATGCTGGTTCCCCGTATGAAGTCCAGCTAGGTTTGCTTGGCTCGGCCTTGCTGAGTAATGCGGCTCGTCCGACAACGCTTCAGCCGGTGCCTACCCCGGTACCCTTGCCGTGAAAAGGAGCGATCAAGATGCGCGAAACACTCTTCATTGACGTAGCTCGACAGGAGGGGTATCGCAGCGAGGCTGCCGAGGATACCCTTGAGATGGTTCGTACACGTTTGCAGGAAGCCCGGTATCAGACACAGCGTTTCTATCTCTATCGTACCGGCGATCCTGCGGTTCATGAGCGTGACAAGACGCCAACCCCTCAGACAACGCGCCCCCGAGTTCTGGTAGCCTTCCAGAGTGCTGATTCGGCGCTGGTCTTTGCGCAGACCCATGGCCTTGGCCGTTCACCACGCCTAGTGTCGCTGACGTTAAGCCAGATGCTGGCTGCCCTCATGCAACGCCCTGGGATCAGCATGTTGTTGATTGCAAGTGAAGACCAGGAAGCCCTCCGTGCCAGTGCGTTACCCCTTGGGATTCGGATTGAACGGGCCGAATTGATTGAACGTCTGACGAGTCTTGCCTCGTGATTGAAAGGAGTTTGCTGTGGGGAGTCGCTTCGACGAAATGCGGATCTTTTCAGGGAATGGCAATCGTGCGCTCTCTGAACTGATCTGTGATCGCTTAAACGTCCCGCTTGGTGACGCAACGATTGTCAAGTTCAGTAACGAGAATATCTTTGCCAAACTGAACGAGAGCGTGCGTGAGAAGGACGTTTTTGTCGTCCAGTCGCTCTCTACACCAAACCTGAGTGACCGGATCATGGAGTTGCTGATCCTGCTTGATGCCTGCCGCCGTGCTTCAGCCGGGCGCGTGACCGCAGTTATTCCGTACTATGCGTATGGGCGTACCGATAAGAAGGATCAGCCACGCGTGCCGATTACGGCGCGCTTGCTCGCCGATATGATCCAGGCTGCGGGTGCGCAACAGGTCTTGACGATTGACTTGCACGCCGGGCAGATCCAGGGTTTCTTCAACATCCCGATGGATGAATTGACGGCGATGCATCTGCTGGTGCGCTATTGGTCTGAGAAGGGTTGGGACAATGTGATTGTCGTTTCGCCTGATGTGGGCTTTGCCAAGCGCGGGCGCAACTTTGCCGAGGCGATTGGTGCGCCGCTGGCGATTGCCGAGAAGCGCCGGGTGCAACACCTCGCGAGTCGTGACAACAATGGCAATTACTCCTCACCCGAGATTATGAACCTGATTGGTGATGTGGTTGGCAAACGATGCATCATTGTTGACGACGAAATCGCGACGGGCGGCTCGATCCTCGAAGTGGTTGATCTGCTCAACCGCGAAGGGGCGAGCGAGATCTATGCCTGCTGTGTCCACCCTGTCTTTGCCGCCAACGCCGTCCAGCGCCTCCGCCAGAGTGGTCTCCGCGAACTGGTGACCACCGATACCCTGCCCCTGACCCCCGAGCAGCGCTGGCCCAGTTTGACGGTGCTGAGTGTAAGTACGATGCTCGCCGAAGTGATTCAGCGCATTCACAGTGGGGTGTCGGTGGATACGATCTTTTCACAACGTCACTACTCGGCCTTTGGATGAGGAACTTTGCTTGCTTAACCACAACGCCAGCGTAGCTGGCGTTGTGGTTAAGCAAGCAGAGCGTGCCTGGGCCAGCGCATAGGCTTATGTGAGAAACGCCCGATAGGCCGGATTCTCACTCTCGTCAGCGTGGCGGTAGCCGAGTTGGGCGAGCGAAGCCCGGAAGCGCGCGAGGTCGCTGTCGGGCACCTGGATGCCAGCGAGTACGCGCCCGTGCGCACTGCCGTGGTTGCGATAGTGAAAGAGGCTGATGTTCCACGACGCATCGAGTGCTTCGAGAAACTGAAGGAGGGCACCGGGCCGTTCGGGGAATTCAAAGCTGAAGAGCCGTTCGTTGAGGGCTTCTGGGGCGCGCCCTCCGACCATGTGGCGCAGGTGAACGATCGCCAGTTCGTTATTCGTCAGGTCAACGAGTTCGTAGCCCCCCTCGGTGAGGTGCGCGATGATCGCAAGGCGTTGCTCGGGATGCGCCAGTTCAATGCCGACGAAGATGCGGGCATCCGTGCGCGGGGCATAGCGGTAGTTGAATTCGGTGATGTTGTAGTTGCCCAGATCACGGCAGAAACGCTTGAAAGAGCCCGGACGCTCAGGGATAGTGATTGCAATCAGGGCTTCGCGCTGCTCGCCAAGCTCGGCCCGTTCGGCAACATGGCGCAAGCGCCCGAAATTGATGTTGGCCCCGCACGTCAAGGCGACCAGATGCTCGTTGCGGATGCCTCGTTCATTGACATAACGCTTCATGCCGGCGACGGCGAGGGCTCCGGCTGGCTCCTGGATTGCCCGTGTGTCGTCAAAGACATCTTTGATGGCGGCACAGACTTCGTCGGTGGTGACGCGCACAATTTCGTCAACATAGGCTTGCACGATTTTAAATGTGTGTTCACCAACGCGCCGTACGGCGACACCGTCAACAAAAATACCAACCTGGCTCAGCGTCACCCGTGTGCCGGCTTGCAGGCTCTGATACATCGCATCGGCATCGTCTGGTTCAACCCCAATTACGCGAATGGCCGGGTTGATGCTCTTGAGAAAGACCGCGATGCCGGCGGCTAGGCCCCCGCCACCGATGGGCACAAAAACATAATAGTTTTCGGCCCGCATCTGCTGCGAGATCTCCAGGCCAATCGTGCCCTGCCCGGCAATGACCAGCGGGTCGTCGTAGGGATGGATAAAGGTGAGGCCAAGCTCGGCCTGCAGCAGATAGGCGTGCGCTTCGGCATCGCTGTAGCTGTCGCCGTGCAGTACCACCTCGGCCCCACGGGTGCGACATGCCTGAACCTTGATTTCAGGCGTCGTCACTGGCATCACAATGACCGTTCGTACGTCGAGATGTTGCCCCGAGAAGGCAACCCCCTGGGCGTGGTTGCCCGCCGACGCTGTGATGACGCCCCGCTCGCGCTCGGTGGGCGAGAGATGCGCCATGCGATTATAGGCTCCGCGGAGTTTGAACGAGAAGATCGGCTGCAGATCTTCGCGTTTGAAAAAGACCTCATTGCCGAGGCGAGTTGCTAGGCGAGGTGCGGCCTGCAAAGGTGTCTCAATGGCGACATCATAGACCCGGCTGGTCAGAATGCGTTGCAGATATGCGATATTCACGGTGTTCCTTTTGCCCTCAATGCCAAAGCTACCGTATCCTACCACACGATCAGCGGGATCAAGATACGATGTTGGTTTTCGGCTTCGATCAGCACCGTGCGCGTGATTATCGTCGTGCGATTCAGCCGGTCGGTATAGCGTACCGAGAGTTCGTGCAGGCCAGGTTCGGCTTCGAGCGTCCAGCGATAGGCATCATAGTAGGGCTGGGGGTCTTCCAACTGGTCATTGAGCCCGAGTTGCACGGCGACGATGCCGCCATCAGCGGACAGGGCGTTGGTGTCAAGCCGGATTGTGCGTTCGGTGAGCACGACGGGCATCGTCCGGTCTTCAGGCAGCGCCGTTGCTATCCGCTCGATCGCCTCAGTTTCCATGGCGTGGTCAAAGATCTGTAGTTCGCCGAGGATCATATTGCTTGGGCCACCACCGCTCGTGAAGCGACCGATGTCGAGCCGTGAGCCAACCTGGCTCGGCAGGGTGATGCCGGTCGTGGCCGCCGCAAGCGTTCCATCGAGATAGAGTGCCTTGCTGCCCGTCGCGGCGTCCCAGGTGATAGCAAGATGGTGCCAGCCTGGGGCAAGTGTATCTGGGGCGGCCAGGAGATCGCGGCTCGCCTCGTCGTCCGCCGTTGTCCAGAAGATCCAGGCAGGCTCGCCTTCTGGCCCAACCTGATCACGCCGGATGGCCAGGGTGCCTGGGTAGACCGGGGCTGCGCCGGGGTTGGCACTCGTTGCCAGCAGATAGTGCCGTGGGATGGTGCCCTGAGGGTACCTGTCTGGCACGTTGACCCAGAGGCTCATGGTGCCCTGGGCGAGATTCAGGTTGCCTTCGGTGGGATAATCGAGCTCGAACCGATTGAGCAGCAGCGCCTGATCGCTCCCCCGTCCTTGCTCGAACTGGGCTGTGCCTGTGGTGGCGGCAAACCCTCGGCCAACTTCCTGCACAATGTGACCATCAAACGTCGCGGCGAAGAGCAGATCAGCGGGAGGATTGAGCGTGACGGTTGCCGGTGGGCCTTGCTGCGCGTCGTTCGCCTGCGTCGGTTGTGGCACGGCAGCGCGGAGATCGGGCGGCGTGAAATGGTAGGTGCCGATGAGCGAAGCATGCCACAACCAGTCACTCGGCAGACAGCCGGCATACGCACTGCAAGGATCGGGGCCAGGGCCATACCAGCCATAGGGGTCAACCTGGCGACCATAGCGGCGCACTTCAAAATGCAGGTGCGGCGTACCGCGGACAAACCCACTCCGCCCACTTGTCCCAATGAAAGCACCGGCCTGGACGGGAACGCCGATATTGCGATCAATCAGACCAGCAAAGATCTGGGCAAAGCCGTCGAGATGCCAATAGACCGTCTCGTAGCCGTGGTCATGGAGGATGACGACCCCATTGCCGCGATGGGTACGCGCATAGGCGATCCCTGCGGCTGCCGCAAGGATTGGTGTGCCAATGGGCTGATCAGGGAAATGGTAATCGTGCCCATCGTGCCCATCATACTGCACGCCCCCCTGCCCCAGATAATTCACTACATAGCCATTGCCGGGTAAGCCGGTATCAACCGTGGGATAGACATGGTCAAAATAGGCGAGATGCTCGACCGGTGTTCCGGCAGGCCAGGGTTGCAAAAGGAACCCATAGCGTGCGCTCTCGGTCGGTGCCGGGAGGTTCTGTCCAGCGGGACGCGACGGGTCGATCTGAACCAGTTGGTTGTCAAAATAGGCAGCAAAGACCTCACCGAACCGCTCCACGGCTGTGCGCCATTCAGTAGAGGTACGTCCATTGGCGAGAAAGCGTTGGACAGCGACCCCCTCGGGGGATTGGTCAAGCGTGAGCGTCAGCGTGACGCCATCGGTAAAACGCAGGGTGGGTGGGCGGCTATAGGGGCCAAGGCCGGCCCGCAACTCGCGGGTGGCCCAGTCAATCTGCGCCGCAAAGCCCAGAGGCCCGGTGTGCCCAAAAGGGGACTGCAAGGCCTCATCGCCGGGATCAGTCTGGCTGAGCAAGCCAGCGGTTGTTTCGAGCAGGGCGAGGTGAATTTGCGGGCTCAGGCCATAGTAGAAGGCCGCACTCTCGATGATGGTTGCCGCCGTACGTCCATTTTCCCGCAGTTGCTTGAGTGGCCCGGGTTGGGTTTCAAGGAAACGCTGGACACCGCCATCTCCGGGTTGGGCGGCGACCTTGCCAGGGGCCACAAGGCTTACCAGCAGACTCACGAGGCAGAGGATGGCAAGCAGATAACGCACAATGGTGGCCCCCGAGGCACGGTACTTTTCGCAGTTATGGTGATGCTAGCATATGAGGAAGGGTCTGGTCAAGAGCTTGAGTGTGACAGTCTGGTTACGTTCGCTTTAGGTTGCGCTGGGGCACACGTGCCGTGTACCCCAGCGCAACCGGGTAGGCTGTGACTCGCCCCATGTTAATAGGCCAATAATTCACGGGCAGCGGTGATGATAGCACTAGCCCCGGGGCGATGGGCGTCTTCGAGCGGTGGGCTATAGGGGACGGGGGTATCGGGGCCGGCGAGGCGGCTAACCGGGCCATCGAGGAAGGCAAAGGCTTCATTGGCAATCAACGCCGCGACTTCGGCCCCAACGCCGCAGGTACGGTTGGCCTCGTGGACAATGAGCACTTTGCCGGTACGGCGAGCCGTGGCGAGGATCGCTGCTTCATCGAGGGGTTTGAGCGTACGAAGATCGAGCACCTCGATACTGTGGCCTTCACGCTCGAGGTGCGTGGCGGCGGCGATTGCTTCGTGTACCATGGCCCCATAGGTAATGATCGACAACTCTTCACCGGAATGACGGAGTGCCGCCTCGCCGATGGGAATCGTCACCTCGCCTTCGGGCACGGCACCCTTTAGCGAACGATAGAGATACTTGGTTTCATAGTAGATCACCGGATTGGGATCGCGGATCGCGCTGAGCAGGAGGCCACGCGCATCGGCCGGAGTTGCCGGGGCAACCACCTTGAGGCCGGGCGTGTGGACGAACCAGGCCTCGTTGCTCTGCGAATGGAAGGGGCCGGCCCGCAGGCCACCCGCACCAGGGGCGCGGATCGTGATCGGGACAGACTGCCCCCAGCGATAATGGTTTGTCGCCGCAAATTGGACAATTGCATCAAAGCCAGTCGAAATAAAATCAGCGAACTGCATCTCAACCACCGGATGAAAACCCTGGAAACTCATCCCAACGGCGGCATAGATCATCGCCAGTTCGGCCATCGGCGTATCAATGACCCGGTCGGCGCCAAATTCATCAAGCAAGCCCTGGGTCACTTTGAACGCACCGCCATAAGCACCGATATCTTCACCGAGCAATACCACTGACGGGTCGTGTTGCAGGGCAAAACGCAAGCCATCGCGGATCGCTTCGAGATAGGTCAATTCGCGTACGGTTTGGGTGCCGTGCTCGGCGGCGAGGGTAGTTACACCTTTGTGCAGGCCCTGATCCCAGGTCATTGGTCACTCCTCAACAACATCAAGGCAAGCGGGCTGGCCAGGCGGGGTCACAGCCAGCCCAGGATGGTCACATCCGTGTCCGTTCGGCGGCGCGGGCATCGCGCGCGACCCAGCCGGTAATCCGGGTCACGGCGGCAGCGATCAGGGCCGTTAGCAGCGCATTCACCGCAGCGGCACGCGGCAAATCGACATGTTCCTGCGGCCCCACTGCGGGTATACCGGCGATCCGCTCGGCAAGGCGCATGCTGCCGACAGCAAAACTGAAGGGCACAACCGAGCCGAGACCTGCCCCGAGGGCCGTCCCAAACACACTATTGCTTCCGCCTTCACCGGCGGTGCCAAGCTGCTCACGGGCCTGTTCGGCGGGCGATTTCCCTTTGAGGAGGGATACGATAGCGATGCCAAGCGTGCCCAACCCAACAAAGCCACCCACAAAGATGCCCGCCCCCGTGAGTGTCGGCTTGCTCTGCACCTCGGCTGGTGGCCGACGAAAGGCGAGCAACTGACTCACAAAAGCAAGCAGATAAAAGATCGAACCCCAGAAACTCGAAAAGACCAGCGCACGGCCAAGATCCTCACCTTGTAAGAAGAGTCCTCGTTCTTGTTGCTGTGACATCGTACTCATCCTTCACTTGACGCATTCGCACATCGGCGTATAATACAGCAGACACTCGGGGAGATGACGGAGCGGTTGAACGTGCTCGTCTCGAAAACGAGTAGGGTGTAAAAAGCCCTCGGGAGTTCGAATCTCCCTCTCCCCGCCACTCCACACCTAAACTGACCACTTAATCGTGCAGCCAACGGCGGGCGTTTCACTGATTGGCGGTGGCTGATGTTTCAGCACGGCCTCAATGGCGTTGCGCAGATAGTGCTGCTGCACATGCTCGGGTTCGCGGTGGTCGTCGACCGCCCCGTGATAGACAAGTTCTCTGGCCTGATTGAAGAGAAAGACCTCGGGGGTGCGTTCGGCCCCATAGGCGCGTGCGGTGGTTTGCGGCTGGTCATGCAGATACGGGAACGGGTACTTGAACATGTGTGCCCGTTGTTGCATTGCCTCGAAACTATCCACCGGATACTTCTGCGGGTCATTGGCATTAATCAAGACCAGCGCCACCCCATGCTCAGCATACTCATGCTGCACCTGGATCATGCGTTCTTCCCAGGCTTGCACATAGGGGCAGTGATTGCAGCTAAAGATCAGGCCAAGCACCTGATGGTCGGCGAACGTTTCGAGACTGTAGTGGCGTCCATCAATCCCAGGCAATTCAAAGGGGATGGCGCTCGCTCCAATTGGTAGTCGACTCATATGGTTGTTGCTCCTTTGCAATGCTCCCGATGATACAGATCGCATGGATCGTCTCAGGAGGTACTGAGCGCAGACAGGCGGCTGCGCAACCATTCACGAGTTGGCAAGGGGGCGATGCGCCCATCGTCGCGTCGGTAGGCCCGACAGGTAAGCGCATAGATCGAGGCAGCACCGCTTGCAACAGGATGGGGGTCAATATCCTGCCCATTGACCAGAATCGTAGGCGAACCAATGAACTGCAAGCGTTGGGCGTCGGCTTCGTCGCGTACCTCAACGAGACGGATGACCGCGTCGATCCCTTCGGCGGCAAGCACCGCACGGAGCAGCGCCAGCCCTTCTTCGTGCGATGGGCATTCGGCCCACCAGAGATAGTCAAGCGAGAGTGTCATACATGTATTATACACTGTACGTACGCTCGTAGAGTATCGTATACTATAGTCCAGCCATAAGCTTCACGGAAGGGACCCTCATGAACTCGCACCTGCCACAGGGTGGCTCGACCGAGACGATGCCGATGCTCTGGACACTGTTATTGGATGCACCAGTGGGCATTGCATTGCTCGATCCCGAGATGCGAGTGTTGATGCTCAATAGCCTGATGGCCGAACTGATCGGGTTAACATCACTGGAGTATGTCAGGCACCATGCGAGTGAGGTCTTTCGGGATCACGCCCCTGCCGTGCTTGAATTGCTCGCCCAGGCAGCCTCGTCTGGGGTAAGCAAACGCGAAGTCCAGTTCGATATCCTGGTTCAGGGGCGCTCGCACCGTTGGATCTTGCATGCTTACCCCTTGTTTGATGGGCAGGC
The DNA here is from genome assembly GCF_004138165.1 of Candidatus Chloroploca sp. Khr17. GTDB lineage: Bacteria > Chloroflexota > Chloroflexia > Chloroflexales > Chloroflexaceae > Chloroploca. The sequence goes on along the minus strand of NZ_RYFF01000015.1, from coordinate 12,547 downwards.
CGGGCCTGGATATGGCCTGTTGGCAACGGAAATCAGACATACCGCCGAGAGCGAGGCCCCCTCGGTACTGATCAATAGTGAAGAGCGTTTTCGTCTGCTCGCCGAAAACGCGGTTGATATGATCTACCGCTACCGGATCACGCCTGATCCGGGGTTCGAGTATGTCAGCCCCGCCGCAACCACGATGCTCGGCTATACCCCCGAAGAGCATTATCAAGATCCTCATCTGAGCAGCAAGATCGTCCATCCGAGTGATCGGCTCTTGTTACAGACCATCTTGTCGGGTGCCCATAGCGGCCACCCAGTCATGCTGCGCTGGCAGCACCGCAATGGCAACCTGGTCTGGACCGAGCAACGGAACCGCCTGATCCGCGATACACTTGGGCGTCCGGTCGCGATCGAGGGCATTGCGCGGGATGTCACGGATCGTCGCCGTACCGAAGAGGCGTTGATCCAGGCGCTTGAGGCGGAACGCCATGCGCGGCATGTCGCCGAAGTGCTGCACTCGGCGAATCTTGCGCTGACGCGGAGTCTCGATGCCGATCATGTGATGGTCGCCCTGCTTGAGCATCTGAGTAGCCTGGTTCCGTACGATAGTGCGGCGGTACTCTTGCTGGAAGGCGATGATCGGCTCGTCTTTCGCGCTGCCCGCGGCTATGAACGCTTTGGGTCGGCTGAAGGCATCATCGGCTTGTCGGTGGATGTTGGGGCTGATCCCGTGCTCAAGCCAATTGTTGAGCGTCGGCGGAGCTTTCTCGTGATGGATACGGCCAATGCAACCCGCTGGCAGGTTCGTCCGGGGTTTGGGCATATCCGCAACTGGTTTGGCGTGCCATTGCTGGCGGGCGAAACAGTGATCGGGGTCTTTTGCCTTGATAAGGCCGAAGCCAATTTCTTTACCCCGGAACACGTTGACATGGCCGAGTTGCTGGCGATGCCTGCGGCGATTGCCTTGCAAAATGCGCGACTCTTTGGCGAGGTAACCAGTGGCCGGGCACGGATGCGCGCCCTTTCTGAGCGCCTCGTGGCGGTGCAAGAGACCGAGCGCGCTCATCTGGCCCGCGAACTCCATGATGAGATCGGCCAGATGTTGACCAGCTTGAGCCTTGCGCTGACGGTATCGGATCGCATGCCCGTCGAGATGCTGCGCGAACGGATCGCCCAGGTACAACGGCAGGTGAATCAACTCACCACCCAGGTGCGGACGCTCTCGTTGAATCTGCGGCCCGCGATGCTTGATGATCTGGGGCTCTTGCCGGCGCTGGTCTGGTTTACCCGACGTTATGGTGATCAGACGGGCATTCAGGTGCAATTGCAGCATGCCGGGCTCGATCAACAGGTCATCACCCCCTCGGTCGGGGCCACCGCGTACCGTGTTGTGCAAGAGGCGCTGACGAATGTGGCTCGTCACGCCAAGGTGACGCGGGCGCTGGTGCAAGTCTGGGCGACCGATGCGATCCTGGCGGTGCAAGTGATGGATGAAGGGGTTGGCTTTGATGTAGAGCTTGCCTTGACCGCGTATAGCTCAAGTGGACTGATCGGCATGCAAGAACGAGTGCGCCTCGCGGGTGGCTACCTGACGGTTGAATCGACCCCTGGCGAGGGTGTTCGGGTACTGGCTGAGATTCCACTCACGCCGCCAGAGGAGCGCTTTTGATGGGTGTGTTGACCATTGTGCTTGCCGATGACCATGCGGTCGTACGGGCTGGCTTGCGAGCCTTGTTAGAGAATGAAATGGATTGCTCGGTGGTCGGTGAGGCTGGCAATGGCCTCGAGGCGCTTGCTCTTGTTGAACGCCTGCAACCGAGCCTCCTGGTGGTTGATCTGATGATGCCGGGGTTGAGTGGCCTTGAAGTCGCCCGTCAGGCGCGTCAGATCTCATCAGGCACACGGATCATCATTCTCTCGATGCATTCTGATGAATCGTATGTCCGTGAGGCCTTACGGGTCGGCGTGACCGCGTATGTGCTCAAAGAAGCCCTCTCGAATGATTTTCTCTATGCCTTGCACCAGGCTGCTGCTGGCCGTCGGTATCTGAGCCCACCGTTGTCAGAGAAAGCCCTGGATGCCTATGCCTCACAGACGGTTGAGACGACGCTGGATCTCTATGAAACGCTGACTGCCCGTGAACGCGAAATCCTCTACCTGGCTGCCCAGGGCATGACCAGCGCCGAAATTGCCGAGCGTCTGATGATTGGCGTGCGTACCGTTGACACCCATCGTGCCAGCATGATGCGCAAACTTGGCTTGCATACCCCACTTGACCTCATTCGCTATGCTGTGCGTCGTGGCATCGTGAGCCTCGATAGCTAACGTGCGTCGGGCATCTCCGCATTGCTACAGAGCATCATTCCGTATTGCTACGTAGTGCGCTCGGATTTGCCGCATGGTATGCTAAGGGCTATGAGTGGAAGGACTGTCTGCAATGGGGCTGACAGTTCTTCTGCCAGAACTATCGAGACCTTTCCTGTTCCTTTGGCGAGCTGCTGACAACGCATACATCGGTCGTAACAGCTTGACTGAGTGCAGAAGCCCAGCGTGGAGGCGAATTATGGCAGTTCGCAGAATAACCTCTGCAACGACTCAAGAACGAGGCTTTAGTCAGGCTCAGCTTAATGACCTCTACCGCTCGGTGGAAGCCTTTCGGTCGATCGCCGTCGCGTGGGAGTCGATTGCGAGTGGCGCGTGGAGTCTTGCCGCCATTCGGAGTTTTGCTGCGCTTGCTCGTCGCGTTGCCCTTGATCTATCGACGGTAGGGTGTGGTGCGCTTGATCAAGCGGTGATTGAACTGGTGCTTGCGCTTGACGGCATTACGGTAGCGGGGACGCTCGATAAGCCGTTGATGGAACAGGTTGATCATGCACTGGCGAAGATCAGGGGGGTAACCGTGCAGCGCGTACTCGCCCTTGATTTTGGTGCGATGGCGTCGGAGGGTGGCGTCGCACCGGTGCTGATGAGTGAGACATGCCCGCGTTGTGGGGCGCATGCGATCTGCACCCTGGTGCATGCTCGTCGTGAGCACCAGATGCGTGTCTGAGTCCGGGCGTACGACCGGGCTTGATACTTCCGGGGGGCCAGTGGCCCCCCGGGGTGATTCTTGGCTACGTAGCGGTGTGGAATTCGGCGGCAATGGCGGGTGGGATCGGATGTTCCCAGAGCTTACCGCCGAGTCGTTCGAGTTCGGCGACAAGGACATCGCGTTCATCAGCCGGGATCAGACCAACAATTGCGGCTGAGCCGGCATCAAGTTCCGCCCCGATCTCATAGAGTGACTGCTCGGGAAAACCCGTCTCGCGCACCATCCGGTGGGTCGCCTCACTGGTCACGCGTTCGACAAATGCCGCAGGCTGGGTGCCCATCAGACCAACGAACGTATAAGCAAACCAGGCGAGACCGCCGACCAGCGATGTGGTCAAATCGGTCAGTTCCTCGCCGAAATCGCGAGGTTCGCGGAGGCTGATCGAGCCATCCTCACGCTTCATCACCACGGCAAAGTGCCCGGTTCGTTCCCCAATCTGCCGGTCGAGGCTTTCGATGACAGAGCGGACGGCTTTGGCCCGACTGGCGCTGGTGAAACTATAGACCAGCAAGAGCATGTTTTCGGTCTTCATGAGGATGCCTCAATCAATATGATCATAGGCTGGCAGCGTCAGGAACTCGACAAAGTCGTCGCTAGTGGTAATCAGATCAAAGAGTTCGGCAGCCTCTTCATATTTGCCGTCGGCATACGCCGGGCCAAGCAACTCCTTAATCTTCGCCAACTCTTCGGGCAACATCGTCCGGAAGAGCTCAACGGTCACATTGCGCCCATCCTGAAGAACGCCCTTGGGGCTGCGGATCCACTGCCAGATCTGCGCCCGCGAAATTTCGGCGGTAGCGGCATCTTCCATCAGATTAAAGACCGGCACACAGCCATTGCCAGCCAGCCACGAACCGAGGTACTGAATACCGACATTGATATTGAGGCGAAGGCCCTGCTCGGTGATGGGGGCTTCGGGTTGGAAGGTGAGCAGATCGGCGGCAGTGACTTCAATATCATCACGGGTGCGGCTAATCTGATGCGGTGTCTTCATGACCGTGTTGAACGCATCAAGGGCAATGGGCACCAACCCTGGGTGGGCAACCCATGTTCCATCGTGCCCATCGGTCGCCTCGCGCTCTTTGTCGGTGCGCACCTTGGACATGGCTGCCTCATTGGCCTCGGGATCATTTTTGATCGGAATCTGGGCGGCCATCCCGCCCATCGCGTGGGCACCCCGGTTGTGACAGGTCTTGATGGCTAGCAACGAATACGAACGCATAAAGTGGGTCGTCATCGTCACGAGGGCACGATCGGCGAGGCAGAAATCAGCGTTCGTCCGGAACTTCTTAATGCACGAGAAGATATAATCCCAGCGACCACAATTGAGCCCAGCGGAGTGTTCACGCAGTTCATAGAGGATCTCGTCCATCTCGAAGGCGGCGAGGATGGTCTCGATCAGCACGGTTGCCTTGATGGTACCTGTGGGGAGGCCGACATACTCCTGAGCAGCGAGAAAGATCTCATTCCAGAGGCGCGCTTCGAGGTGGCTTTCGAGCTTGGGCAGATAGAAATAGGGACCGCCCTGGATTTCGATCGCCTGGCGGGCATTGTGGAAGAAATAGAGGGCAAAATCGAAGATACCACCGGAAACGACCTCACCATCAACGAGGACATGCTTCTCGTTGAGGTGCCAACCGCGGGGGCGGACAAAGAGGATCGCCGGATTGTCACTTAGCGCATAGGCCTTGCCCTCGGGCGAGGTAAAGGTAATGGTACGGCGCAGAGCATCGCGGAGATTGATCTGACCTTGAACCTGATTATCCCAGTTAGGCGTATTGGCGTCCTCGAAATCGGCCATAAAGACCTTGGCGCCGGAATTGAGGGCATTGATCACCATTTTGCGCTCAACGGGGCCTGTAATTTCGACGCGGCGATCATTGATATGCGCAGGGAAGGGCGCAATCTTCCAGTCATCAGCGCGGATCTCAGCCGTTTCGGGCAGAAAATCGGGCAACTTACCGGCATCGAGGTCAGCCTGCCGGGTTGCGCGTCGGGCAAGCAACGCCGTGCGGCGACCATTGAACCGGCGATGGAGCAGGGCAACCAATTCAAGCGCCTCGGGAGTCAGAATCTCAGTGTACTCCGGTGTCACATGCCCAGTGATCTGCATCCCAGCGGGCAATTTCAGATCGGCCATTGATCCGTCCTTTCATTATTTCATTATGTGGAAATAGTTTTCAGATTTCGGCTAACGCACGATGCAAGCATTGCTTGCATCGTGTGTCAGCGGAGATCTTTGTGAGGGCTGCGGCTTCTTCCGCGCCTAGTGGAACTGCTCGGCCTCGGTTGAGCCAGCGAGGGCAGTGGTGGAGGAGGTACCTCCAGAAATCACCATGCTCACCTCATCGAAGTAGCCGGTCCCGACTTCGCGCTGATGGCGGGTAGCGGTATAGCCCTGATCTTCGGCGGCGAACTCGGCCTGCTGCAACTCAGAGTACGCAGCCATGCCGCGATCCTTATAGCCGTGAGCGAGGGTAAACATGCTGTAATTAAGGCTATGGAAGCCAGCGAGGGTCACAAACTGGAACTTATAGCCCATCTCGCCAATCGCACGTTGGAAGCGAGCGATATCGGCATCACTGAGCTTCTTCTTCCAGTTGAAGCTTGGCGAGCAGTTATAGGCGAGCAGCTTACCGGGATATTTCGCGTGGATCGCATCGGCAAAGCGTTGCGCCTCCTCGATACTCGGTTCAGCGGTCTCACACCAGACCATATCGGCATATTCAGCATAGGCCAGACCGCGGGCGATCGCCTGGTCGAGGCCTGGATTGACATAATAAAAGCCTTCAGGGGAGCGCTGGCCGGTGAGGAAGGGATGGTCGCGCTCATCCACATCACTCGTGATCAAATTGGCGGCATTGGCATCGGTACGGGCAATAATGAGGGTTGACACACCCATCACATCAGCGGCGAGCCGGGCAGCCACGAGATTACGGACAGCCTGCTGGGTAGGCAAGAGCACCTTGCCGCCCATGTGACCGCACTTCTTCTCAGAGGCGAGCTGGTCTTCGAAGTGAACCCCAGCGGCCCCGGCCTCGATCATCGCCTTGGTCAACTCAAAGACATTGAGCGGGCCACCAAAGCCAGCCTCGCCATCGGCAATAATCGGTGCGAACCAGTAGGTATCGCCGGTGCCCTCGGAGTGCTGGATCTGGTCAGCGCGTTGCAGCGCCTGATTGATCCGCTTGACGACCATCGGCACACTATTAGCGGGATAGAGGCTCTGGTCGGGGTACATCTGGCCGGCGAGGTTGGCATCAGCGGCAACCTGCCACCCTGACAGATAGATCGCCTTGAGGCCGGCCTTGACTTGCTGCACGGCCTGATTACCGGTGAGCGCACCAAGGGTATTGACAAAGGGCTCGGTATGCAAAAGATCCCAGAGGCGTTCGGCCCCCATGCGGGCCAGGGTTGACTCGGGTTGTACCGAACCCCGTAAACGATAGACTTCCTCAGCGCTGTAGCCACGTGCAATTCCGGCAAAACGTGGCGAATTCCAAACCTCGGCAATTTGAGCGATCTGCTGCTCACGATTCATACGTTCAGATCCTTTCCTCGACGATGAGTCCGCAACTACTTTTCCAACTCTACTCCACAAACTGTCACCATCAATGAGGGTCATTCACAACCCCGTTGAAATCTATTATATACCGTTTTAGTTACATCAGGGTTACAAAATCCACCTGGTGGTTTTGTTTTTCGTATTATGGAAAAAAGAGAAGGTTATCGCGGCATCACTGGCCCGTGGGCCACTTGGTACTCAGCATGACAAGGCTTGCAGGCATATCAAGAAACTTAGGTTACAGACTACTTAGCGACTTGGTGTGAGCTTCTTTGAAAGGGATTGAGCTTAGGGCTCTTGCGGGTGTGCGACTGGTAATGCGCTCGTAATTGCAGCGTGCTACCCTGCATATATTACAGGATTGTCATATTTGACGGATGAACAAGCCTGATCTATTGTCTCTCAATGACAAAAACGTCATTTATGATATTTGAAACGAGGAGGTACGCATATGTTGAGCCGTAGCCCTTCTGGTACATCCCGTACCGTCATGCTCGGCCTGTCGTGTTGCATGCTGCTTGTGCTTTTGATCGTGAGCCTGAGCCCAGGCGCGAGTCCTGTCATACGGAGCGCCCGTGCTGCTGCTGCTTGTCCGGCTGATCAGAGCCATCTGGTTCCCTGGCGTGACGGGCGCTGGTTTTTGGCGGGCATGAATGTGCCCTGGCTTGATGGGGGCTTCGGCGCTGATTTTGGCACGGTGGAGGAGTGGTGGCAACACACGTACACGACCGAGAGTGCCGATCAGATGTTTGCTGCCTTGAAAGCACGGGGGGTAAACAGTGTGCGCTGGTGGATTTTTGCTGATGGCCGTGGTGCCCCTGAGATTGCCAATGGCATGACGACCGGGTTTGATGCCGATACGCTTCCGAGCATGGCCGATGCCATCAAACTTGCTGCCAAGCATGACATCTATATTGTCTTTACCCTCTGGTCATTCGATATGCTGGCCCGCCCCAATGGAATTATCGAGAATCAGCGTGACCTGGTGGTTGATGCGACCAAACGCCAGGCCTTCATTGACAACGCCGTCATCCCGATGCTGCGCTACCCAATCCCTGGCACGTCCTATACGATTGGGAACCATCCCAATGTGATCACATGGGAAATTATCAATGAGCCCGAGTGGGGAGTTCGAGAGTCGGGGTCGATTCACTGGAATATTGACAACCCGGTGTCACTTGCTGAGATGCAGCGGTTTATCGCTGAAGTTACGGGGGCCATCCGGCGCAACTCGAACCAGTTGATTACGGTTGGTGCCGCCGCGATGAAGTGGAACAGCGATACGATTCCGGGGGCCGAGGGCAACTGGTACAGTGATGCCGCTTTGACGCCTTATGATGCTGATGGCTACCTCGATTATTATCAGATCCACTATTACCCTTGGGCGAATGGTGATGATACCTGGACGTTCTCGCCGATGCGTTTAAGCTGGCAACAGGGTGGCTTCGATAAGCCAGTCGTGATTGGCGAATTTCCGGCGAATGCCGATGGTTCAGGGATGGCGCCTTTGCAATTGCTTGAGTCGATCTACGCCAACTGCTATGCTGGGGCGATGGGTTGGACCTATGAAGGCGTTGATGGCAGTGGTTCATGGCAAGACATTGCTGCGCCGATGGAGACCTTTACGGCGGCGCGTGCGAGCACGATCCGTATCACCCCACCTTCGCCGGGCGGCACACCAACGCCGACCGCGCAGCCGACCGCGCAGCCGACCGCGCAGCCGACCGCGCAGCCGACCGCGCAGCCGACCGCGCAGCCGACTAGCACCCCTGCGCCTGGTGTAACCCTGACGCTCAACTATTCTGATGGTGCGCCTGACAGCTACTTTCTGCTGACGGGCACGTCTTTCCCTGTGGGGCACACAATACGGCTGCAGATCAACGGTGAGTTGCTCGGTGAGACGATCACCGTTGGTGACGACGGTCGGTTCCGCGTATTGCTCAAAACAGTGGCCGATGCGCTGCCAGGCTCCTATCTTGTCACGGTGACCAGTGTTGCCACCCCGACGAGCCTCGTGCAGACCGAAGCGCTGGCCCAGTCGGTGTATCTCTTGGGGCTTGATGATCCGCTGCGTGAACGCCCTCAGCGGGTTTCAGCCACGCTAGTAGAGGTTCCGGCAGAGATCGAGCCTTACGCGCTGACGCCTATGGTTTATTTGCCCTGCGTGCGGCGTTAGGGAGTTGCGCCACAAACGCCAGCGAAGTTGGCGTTTGTGGCTGTGCAGATGTAGAGGCCCCCTAGTGTAGACGGGGGCTTGGCATCATAGTGGGGCAAGAAGTATGATCAAGGGGTCGGATGAACTGAAAAGTTTGTGATCATCGATTGTAGGGCGAAGGCCCTACAACCGATGAAAGACCTCGCCCCGCCCGTTCACCATCAGATAGCCATTGCGGGTAAGCAACATCGTGTGCTCATCGTTCTGGGGGATGGACACAGGACGAGCGACCATCACGTCGCCATCCGGCAATTCGACGCGCAGGGTTGGCTGCACCGGCTCTTCAAACGCGGGTTCGCCACTGGCAACCCGCCGAGCGGCCTGCCCGAGTACCTGCATCTGACGAACAACCAGACTTGTTACGACAACTACGGCTGCAATAGCGAGCCCAAGCGCCGCTGCCGGAAGAATTACGGCCAGTGTTATGATCAAAGCCGCAGTGAGCAACAGGCCGATGCCTGCGAACTGCCCCCACTGACGGACAGAAGATGTGTATGACATATTCATTGCGCGACCCTTTCATATGCGACTTGCTGGAGGCGAGAAACCCTCTTACTCGTTTGCGACTTCACAGGTCTTCAAGACCTGTGAAGTCTGTCTGCCTGCTTGTCAGTATAGCAGGGCCATGTTGTAGGGGTGCTAGCAATGTGTTAGCAAAGTGTTGGCGTCAACGGTTCACCAGCGGTAAGAAGAGAAGATGGCGCGGGGCCTCGTCATTATGAAGACGTACCTGTGTGAGAGGATCACCCAGCAGGAGATAGGTGAAGAGCGGGCCGCTGTTGAGGTCGCTGCTGCTTGCGAGGTTGCCCAGACTCGCCAGGGTGAGGGTTCCGAGGTTCGCCTGGTTTGCCGGGGTTGCCCAGAGTGCTTCGAAGAAGCCCTGGTGCAACTGGTTGTGTCCGTACGAGACCCCAAAGCCAGCCGGCCCCCAGACGGCAATCGCTCCACCGCGGGCCAGGACGAGGCGCTCGTCAACGCTCGTGCCGCTCATGGCCGGGGTGGCAAAGGCGCTGCTCAGGCAGGTCATGGCTAGCACCACGGGCAGATGATCATGATTGGTGAGTTGATCAGGATCGTAGAGACCAAGGAGCCACGAGTATTCGGCACTCGGGTCGGTAATGGCCCATTGCCAGGCGTGGCTGTGCCCAGTGTAGACGAGCAGACTCGCGCCGTTGTTGAACGCGGCAAGCGTGTGTTGACGCGCCTCAACCGCTGAGGCGTAGCCGTTGGTGCCAGAGGGATCGTAGTAGACGCGGCGTACTTGCAGCTGTTCAGGTAAAGCTTCGGCAATTGCTTCTGACTCGGCGGCAAAATCGCCAGCGGTATCGGTGTCGTCGGCGATCAGCGCAACGGTCTGACGCCAACCGTCGCCGACAGGAGCGGTATCGTATGCGATCAGCTTACCCACCAGCGCCTGCAATTCGGCTTCACTTTTGACCGGTAGCCGCCCAATGGCGAGGGTTGGCGTTTGTTGATCCCGTGGGTCGTCGGTGGCAAGGCGTCCATAGCATGTATCGCAGGCCGCCTCGCCTAGCCACGGGTCAACGTAGGCCAGGTAGGGTGGAATGATGTTGCGATTGAGGCTCCCGCGTTTTGTCCAGTCGTGCGGGTCAACGCTGCCATCGCCTACGAGGATGATCGTTGCGGGCGGATCAGGCCAGGTTGTCGTGACATGGCGGAGAAAACGCCGGATCGCTTCGGGATCAACCGCCCCGTAGCTCCAGGCATCATAGATCGCTTCGAGTGAGGCCACGGCTGCGCGGTAGCCCTGCGCCTGCCGATGCGCGAGCAGTGGCTCCAGCGTGGCGTGCCATGCTTCTGGGGCAAGGTAGAGGGCATCGAGGCTTTGTGGTTCGTTGATGGTCGTTGTGTGCCATGCGGTCACGGTGGGCTCGTGCAGGGTGCCAGGGCCGGTGACTAGGTAGGCTCGGGCCTCTGGGCCGTCAACAAAACTGGTAGCTGCCGGGTGAAGCCGCACCGGTGCATCTGGTTCGCTTAGGTCGTAGAGGTTCCAGTTTGGGGGGAGACCAGTGAGTTGATAGCGCCAGTTCCCGGCAATGCCCTCAAAGAGGACGCCCTGTTCGGCCAGTTCGAGCCGTGCTGCACGCTCCCAGGTGATGGTGTCTAGCAGGGTGCCGACGGGTTGTTCTGTGGCACTGAGGCTCACCTGGAGCATTTCGTCGGATTGAGCCAGATCATTGAACTGATGCGTTTGACTTTCTGTCCCTGGTTCACAGACGATGCCTAAGCCGGGAAGTTCCAGGGCGAAACCGCCACAGTCTGGAGCCACGCTTGCCCCCCACCCCCTGCCCCTCCCCCACGAGAGGGGCGGGGAGTTTGCTCGTAGCACCGGAGCGTTTTTGGCAGGCGACACCAGCACTATCTGGTGGTTGGTTCCCACCTCCCCTACCATCAACTGATGTTCCCACAGGCCTATGCCCGTCCAGGTGATGACTGCAGATTGGTTAGCAAGGGCAACATAGAGGTGCAAGGCTCCGGTAGTGTAACTCTGGCCGGTGACGGTCAGGCTCAGTGGGCCCGTGGCCGGTGGGAGGGCTGCCCCCAGGGGGAGCACAATGGTATCGGGTCGTCCCGGTTCAGCGCGCAGGTCGCCGCTAAACCAGTGGTCGTTGTCAGGGCCGGCGCGGCGCGAGTCGTAGCGTTGTGGGGTGTAGATCCGGCCTGTTTCGCGTGCGTCGGTGCGTGAAGGGGCCGTGCCTTCAGCGACGTTCCGCGAGGTGAAGCGTGGCCCGGCGGTCGCCTCGACGGTGAGCCAGTAGTGCGCGGTGAGATTCCAGCGATCACCCGGTGGTGGTGCGTAGAAGCGGAGGCTATCGGTTGGATCAAGGCGCTGGTCGCCACCGTCATCTACTTCTAGCGGGATGATATGCCCGGCGTAGTGCAGCCAGAGGCGGTTCGGATCAACAGCAGGATCGAGGCCGGCAGCCAGCAAGGTTGCCCCGGTCAGGTGCTGGATACCCCCTTTGGTCACGGTGATGACTAGGGCTTCAGTCGCGGTGGATGCGTGAACGATCGTCTGGATCGAGGTTGCTCCTAGCCGATTCAGGCTGACCAGCAGCACAACCAGCAATGCAAGCAGGGTGCGGTGTAGACTGAAATGCCGCTGTTTGTTGATCAGCGCCGCCACCGTAGCACTCCTCCGATCACGATCAGACTCAACGCCAGAGCATAGAGGCCTGGGCTGCCAGGGTTTGTGTGCGCAAGACCGGCATGGGGCAAAATGACCGAGATGTTGGGGTCGCCTGTGCCGGTGCTAGACGTTGGCACCGCTTCGGCGGTTGGTTGCCATCCTGTGGCAAGGGTTGGCGTTGCCTGTGGCGTTGAGGTTGCCGGGACATTGGTGATAGGTAAGAGGATCGTTGGGATAGCCTCTTCGGTGGGTAGGAGATCCTCGGTGGGCAAGGTGATCGCAGTCACCGAGGGGGTTGCGCTCGGTACGACATCCTCGGTGGGCAAGGTGATCGCGGTCACCGAGGGGGTTGCGCTCGGTACGACATCCTCGGTGGGGAGGATGATCACTGGTGAAGAGGGCGTTTCGGTTGGGGTGGCGGACGGGCCGGGCGACGGCGTCGGGGTGGCGGAGGGGGCCACGGTTGGGGTGGCGGACGGGCCGGGCGACGGCGTCGGGGTGGCGGAGGGGGCCACGGTTGGGGTGGCGGACGGGCCG
>NZ_RYFF01000075.1 GCF_004138165.1 Candidatus Chloroploca sp. Khr17 | reverse complement strand
CCAGCTCTGTCGGGGGCAGTTGCTCGGCTGGCCCCCAGAGGGGCTGGCAGAAGTAGTCCCCAAGTCGTAACGGTCGCAAGGCGCAGGGGCGCAGAGATTTATTTGTATATTATATTTCACATCTTCGCGTCTTTGCGTCTTTGCGTCTTTGCGTCAAATTAAACTACTGTGGCCTTGCACTCAACGATCGTTGCTCAATAGTGTGTGGATGAAATTTTCTGGCGTCGTCAGCTATCCACGAATGGGGGCCACGAAGCAACGAAGACGTGCGTTGGGACCAATCAGGGTGTCCTTTTGGGCGCAGATACGTTCGGTTCTTCGTGCGAGCGAAACCGATATGCTACAATAGGCGGAGAAGGATGCGGGATCGCGTGAACGATGCAGTAGACGGGAGGATCTTCATGGACAAAAATTGGGAGCACCTCACGGCGGTGGAGGCCCACCCAGATATTGTGAGTGGCGCATGGGTTTTTCGCGGGACGCGCGTTCCGGTGGCCGCGTTGTTTGAAAATCTGCGCGATGGTGCGACGATTGATCAATTCTTGGAGTGGTTTCCGGGTGTCCAGCGACAAGATGTCGAAGCCGTGCTCGATTATGAAGTTGCGATTTTGAGTGCACCGACAGCCGCATGAAGATTCTTTTTGATCAAGGCACCCCGGTTCCGCTGCGTCGGTATCTTCCCGATCATACGATCACGACGGCTTACGAGCAAGGATGGGCGAGTCTGAAAAATGGACAACTGCTTGCAGAAGCAGCATTGGCCGGTATCGATCTCCTCATCACGGCTGATCAAAACCTCCGCTATCAACAAAACTTGCGAGATCGCCGCATTGCGATTCTCGTGCTTGGTTCAACCTCATGGCCCAAGATACAAGGGTGGATTGAGGCGATTCGTGGAGCCATAACCCGCGTCGCTCCGGGCACGTACGAAGAAGTTCCCATATAAAGCGGTGCGCCCCTGTCATGTGGTGGTGGGCCATCATTGCATCGTCCGCTCCGGCATCCAGGGCCCAACAACACCTTGTCCACGGACGCCGCTGGCGCGGCCATGACCTGGACGCGAGTTTGGCCCGTGGGTGTCGTTCAACTGCCGGTGGCGATCGCTCGAACCTGCCAGCGGCGCCGTTAAAGGCAGGCGTTACCAAGCCGGTCTTCGTCTCTGCGTGAGCGTTCTTCGTAGGTGAACGTATCTCAGGGCTTAAGGGACGATACATGAATACGCAACACATCAAAACAAAGCTTGGGCAGGTTGAGTGCAGCATCATTGGCGCGGGCGTGCCTGTTTTGTTCCTGCACGGTGGCCATTCAAACTGTCACGAAAGGCTTGCACACAAAGGCTTTGATCGGCAGACGTTCCTGTTGATTACGCCCTCTCGTCCCGGCTACGGCAACACGCCATTAGGCGATAGCAAAACCCCGCAACAGGCGGCGGACTTGAAGGACAAAACCTATCGAATTGCACGACGGATATTTCATCACAGAGTCGAGCGGTTTACGTGGGGAATGGTGCGTCTATTTTCTGAACTTATGCCACGAGTGATCGCCTCAAATTTCTTTGCTGAGTTTTCTACTCAGCCGACGCCCACTCTTAGAAGTGCCGATGTAAGCGAGTTAGTCGAGACATTGAAGGCATACCGCTCAGGAGAGGGGTTCTTGAATGATATTGACCACGCTATCAACAAGCAGCTTCTTGGCAAAATAGAATGTCCAACGCTCATCGTCCACAGCAAAAACGATCACACTGTTTCGCTTGAGCACCCCCACCATGCCCATCAGATGATATCGGATTCAACGCTTGAACTTGTTGATAATGAATGGGGACATCTGCTTTGGCTAGGTGAGGATGCCAAGGAAGTTACGGCGCTGATAGAACGGTTCATTGTTACGCCTTAATAGGTGAGTACGGTACATGATTCTTGCGGTATACGATACCACATAATCAGCACCGAATCTCTAGCCTATCGGCCTCTGCGTCTTTGCGCCTTTGCGTCAAACTGCGCTACACCCCCGCGAGGGCGATTAGCTGTATAATGTCTGCTGGTGTGCCCGAACGTCGGGTCTGTTGCAGTGTGTCATCATGTATGGGTGTTGCGGATCTACAATCTGAGAGCCTGACGAGGCGTAAGGTTGCTGCGCCCCTGGTTGCGCCGACCGTAGGTTCCTGGCGCAGCGTGCTGAGCGCGGTGGGTATGGTGCTCTTGTTGAGCTTGCTGGTCGGCGTGCTGGCCTATCAGGCTCCCCCGCAAGGGCGTGTGCTGGTCGGGTGGGTTGGTGATCGGCTTTTTTTAGCGACGACAGCGGGGCTTGGGGCTGATGCGGTCGCACGGGGCGATCTTTTTGCTGATGATCTGACGCCCGACTCGCCCACTGGTCGTAGTCGTTGGACGCGCCAGCATGCCTTGTTGCAGTTGCCCCATGTGGGGGCCGGGGCTGAGCTTGATCTGACGGTCACGGCGCAGGGGTGGCCTGACGATGTGGTCGGGGCATCGGTTGCCCAGCCTGTGGTGACCGTGCGCGCTGATGGGGTGCCGGTCGGTGAGTTTACGCCTTCCAGTGCGTGGGCTGAATATACGTTTCGTATTCCGGCTGCGGTGCGTACGAGTGGCGATCTGCGGCTTGATTTTGCGAGCTCGCATACGTTTACTGATACCGCAAGCTTTGGGGCTGATCCGCGGCCAAAAGGCTTTCGGCTGGCCGAGGTGCGCGTTCACGCGGTCGAAGCGTCAGCTCCGCCTTTTTATCCGCCCGCTTGGCGTGCCGTCGGTTTGCTGGCTGCTTCGGCACTGCTGCTCTATCTCTTGCTCGCCCAGATCGTGCGCTCAACGCCGGTTGTCTATGTTGGGACGACGCTCGGGGTTGCGCTGGCGGCGACCGGGCTTGCGGTGACGCGTATTTGGATGGGGGCTGCGCTCAGTGTGGCCCTTGGGGGTCTGGGGGCGTTGCTGCTCGTCGTCTGGTATCCGGCGCTGCTGCGCTTTGTGCGGGCGCTTGTGCGCCGGTATGCCAGTGGCGCAGCGCTTGGGTACGGGTTGGTCGCCGCGGCGCTGGTGCTCTTTGTCTATGCGCTCGCGCAGGGGCTCGGCTGGCTGAGCAGTTCGGGTGTGGCCCTCTTTTTGCCCCTCTTTCCCGATTCGCTGCTGATCGCCTTGCTCGGGACGGGTCTGCTGGCGCTAGTGCTGGTGCTTGGGCGTGAGGGGTTGCCACAGTTCAGTGACCATATTGTCGCGTGGCTTAGCTCGCGTCGTGGGTCATTGATCGTGCTGGTTGGCTTTGCGGTGATCTGGCTCGGCTATCAAGCCTTGGTGATTGCACGCATGCCCTATGTGGGCCACGCCGATTATGCCGATAATGCCGTGGTCGCCCGCAACCTCGCCGCCGGACGTGGCTGGGTGGTTGATTATGTGACGCAGTTTTATCACCTGATCGAGGGCGTGACCCGCCCGCAGGAGACCTGGCCGTTGTTGCAGCCAGTCTGGATCGCGCCCTTTTTTCTGGCGTTTGGGCCTGAAGCGTGGGCCGCAAAGCTGCCGAACCTCTTCTTCAATGTGATCCTGTTGGGGCTGATCTATCGCATCGGGACGTATTTCTGGGATCGGCGGGTTGGCTTGACGGCAGCCATCTTGACGCTGACCAACTTCCTCTTTTTTCGACTCACGATCTATGTGACGAATGATCTGGGATTTGTGGTCTTTAGCCTGGGGGCGATCTTTTTGTTGTATGTGGCGGTGCCACGCCCTCACGAGAAAAAAAGGGATGTCATGCGGGGAGGGCTGCGCCCTCCCGCGCCCCCTCCCGCTAGGGCGTCGCCGCCCCCTCCCGCTGGGGCGGCGACGCCCCCTCCCGCGCCCCCTCCCGCTGGGGCGGCGGGAACTCTGCGGACGTATCTCCGCGAAGTGGGGGTGAACCGGGCGCTGGTGGCGACGGGCGTATTGACGGGTTTGATGATGCTGCAGAAGCCGTCGGGGGCGATGCTCGCCCTCGGCATGGGCCTCTGGTTTTTGTGGCAACAGGTGCCTGCTGATTGGCGGACGTTGCTGCGCAGGCCGTCGCTGACGCGCCTGGTGGCGTTGCTGGCGCCAGTGGCGGTCTGGAGCGCCATTGCGTTGGTGGTGCTCTCGCCATATCTGGTGCGCAATCTGAGCGAGTTTGGCAAGCCCGTCTATTCGACCGAGAGCTACGATGCCTGGGTGCTTGGCTATCGTGGCAGCAGTGGCGATGCCTGGGAAGAGATCTATCGCGTCTTTACCCCGGAGCTTGGTGGGCCTGGCTTGCCTGATCGAAGCTGGATTTTGCGCTGGGGCTTTGATAAGACCGGCGAGAAATTTGCGACCCAGTTGCGCGAGTTGCGCGACTATCTGATGCCGGTCTGGCGTGGCTTGCCCGACGATCTCGCCTGGTTCTTTGGCGGCAACGAGCGCAAAAATATTCTGTCGGGCCTCGGTGCGTGGTTGGCGTTGATTGGCGTCATTGGAGCGCTGCGTTTCCGCCGCCGCTTGCTCGGCTTGCTCGCGTTTACCTTTGCACCATATATGGTCTTTATGTTGACCTACTGGCGTACTGATGAGCATCGTTACTGGGTGATGCTGCTACCGTGGTTGGCCCTGTTGGCTTCGTGGATTATCTGGGCGGGGTATGATCGGCTTGCCGCAGTTGGTGATCGGCGCTGGGCACCGCTGGGCCTGATCCTGGTTGTGGTTGCGTTGAATAGCATCATCGGCTTCTCGCGACCCGATATTGCCAATAAGGTGCGCAATGAGCCGGTGATCTGGCAGCCTGACCTGGCCGCGTATGCCTGGCTGCAGGCCAATACGACCCCAGAGGCCGTGGTGATGACGCGCATCCCCTGGCAGTTCAACTGGCATGTCGAGCGACCGGCGGTGATGATTCCCAATACGGGCGATCGCGACATCCTCCTTACCATTGCACGTCACTATGATGCCCAGTATCTCGTGCTCGAAAATCAGCAACGGGTCAAGGGCGATGCCGGGCGGCTGCTGGCCCCGCTGATGGATCATTCCAATCAGGTTGGTGATGTCATTGATGGCTTTGAATTGATCTATGCCAGTCCGACCGACGATTTTCGCGCTTTTGTGTATAGGATGCCGCCTGTCGAACAAGAGGTTCCCTGAGGGGAGCCTGCGTCCTCACCCTCCTCGGTTGGCTTGCGTTTGGGTGGCGAAGCCGGTCAAACGCAAGCCAACACGATGGTTCGTCAGCATAGCAGTGAGTTGTATGTGCGCATTTTAATGCTTGCGTCGTCGTTTCCTAAATGGCCTGGTGAGACGACGGCTCCCTTTATTGAAGAGATTGCGGCAGGGGTGGCAGCGCGTGGGCACGCGGTGACGCTGTTGATGCCTTTCCATCCTGATCTGCGCCGTTTACCCGAGGAACGTGGCGTTCACCTGCGGATCTTTCGGTATGCGCCCCATCCAGCGTTGAATGTGTGGGGGTATGCGCAGTCGTTGATTAGCGATACGCAGATCAAGCGGCGTACGCTGCTGGCTCTGCCGTTTGCGCTTGGGGCATCACTGGGGGCGGTGGCCCGCGAACTTGTCGCTGGTGCGGCGTCGGGGCAGCCGTATGATCTGGTTCAGGCCCACTGGGTGCTGCCCAATGGCCCGCCTGCGGCGTTGCCCGCCGCGCTGATGGGCCTTCCGCTTGTGGTGAGCCTGCACGGCAGCGATGTCTATCTGGCAGAACGTCACTGGACGCTGGCGCTCGCTGCGGCCAGTGCGCTGCGCAGTGCGGCTGCGTTGACAGCGTGTAGCAACGATCTGCGGGTACGGGCGCTTGCCCTCGGTGCTCGCCCCGCAACAAGCAGCGTGGTGCCGTATGGCGTCAATCCGCAGCAGTTCCGCCCTGATCCTGCGGCACGCGCCGCCGTACGCGCCGAACTTGGGCTGGCCGATGGCGTACCCCTGGTGATGGGGATGGGCCGCCTGGTGGCAAAGAAGGGCTTTGGCGTGTTGCTCGAGGCCTGGCCGGAGGTGCTGCGTTTGCATCCCGAGGCACGACTCGTCATTATTGGGTATGGTGATCTGCGTGAGGCGCTTGAACGCCAGGTGTCGGCCCTTGGTTTGACCCAGCGCGTCCATTTTGCCGGACAACTCGAACGCCAGCGTGCTTCGACCTATGTGGCGGCAGCTGATGTCTTTGCGCTGCCGATTGTGCGCGATGGGGTGGATGGTCTGCCCAATGTGCTGCTCGAAGCAATGGGCGCCGGGCGCGCCATTGTGGCGTCGCGGGTCGCCGGGGTGCCCGATGTCATTGACGATGGCGTCAATGGCTTGATGGTGCCCGAACGTGATGCGCCTGCGCTGGCCCAGGCGTTGCTGCGCCTGATAGATGATCCCGCGCTGGCGCACCGCCTTGGTGCGCTGGCCCGTGCCCGTATCGAGCAAAGCCTGACCTGGGAACGCACCGCCGAGCGCTTTGAAGCGGTGTTTCAGGCCGCAGTCGGGTCGTGATGATGCAGGCAGCCGCGAAAAATCAAGGTGCTTTCTGGAAACATGCGCTGCTTGTGGTGGCCCTCTTTGGGGCCGCGCTGCTCGTACGCCTCTATCGCCTTGAGGCGCAGAGCCTCTGGCTTGATGAGGGCAGTAGCTGGGAGCTGAGTCGCCAGGCGTGGTCGGTGTTGCTCGCCGATCTTTTGCGCCCCAATGCGGCCTATCCGCTCTATCACGTGCTGCTCAAGGGCTGGATGGGCTTTGCCGGCGAGAGCGAGGCGGCGCTGCGGATGCCGTCGGTGGTTGCGGGGGCACTTGCGGTGCCGCTGGTCTACCTGATGAGTCTTGAGGTAGAGCGTCTGGGGTTAGCGGAAAGCCGCCCGCGTGCCCCGGGGATCTGTTGGGCTGGCCTCGCGGCGGCCCTCATGCTCCTGGCGTCGCCGTTCGCCATCTGGTATAGCCAGGAAGCCAAGGTCTATAGTCTGTTGCTCTTCAATGCAACGCTGGTGCTCTGGGCGCTTGCCCGTGTGGTGCGCACCGGGGCCATGCGTGATTGGGCAATGCTTGTAGTGGTCGGCGTGCTGGCGCTCTTTGTCCATCGCCTGAGCATTCTGCTCGTTGCGGCGGGGGTGTGGCTGATGGCCCTGCAAGTTGTTGGGCACCGGCCTCGCTCTTGGCTGACCGTGCTGGCCCCGGCGCTGGCGGCACTCTTTTCGGGCTTGTTGGTCATCGCGATGATCAGCGGGCTTGGCGGCGACCAGGCCGCCGGGCGCTCGGCGGCGGGTGCGGCGATTCCTGCTGACCCGTGGCTGGCCCTTGAATTGACGGTGGTGCGCTTTAGTCTCGACCGTTGGCCGGGTGATAGCCCGTCGTGGTGGCTGCTGCCCTGGTTGCTGCTGGCTGGCTCGGGGTTGGTGGCTGCCCTGGTTGATCTGCGCCGCTCGGTAACGCGGCTGCGCGCTGCCTTTGTGCTGGTGGTACTCTTTGTGCCGCTAGGCCTTTTCCTGCTCCAACTTGTGGTGACGAGGCTCTACGAGGCACGCTATTTGATGATGATCTATCCGGCGTGGCTGCTCTTGTTGACCTATCCACTACTGATGTTGGGTGAGACGCAGGCGCGTGGGCAACCTTCACACCTGGTGCGCAGGAGTTTGTCCTATGGGCTTGTGTCGGCTTATGCACTGCTGCTTGCAGGCGCACTTTTTACCGGAGGCCGTGCGCTGGTACAACCGGTCTTCGGGCTCTTTTCGGGCGATCCGGTGAAAGAGCAGTACCGCGAAGCTTTTGCGGAACTGGCGACACGCGTGCATCCTGACGATGCCGTGGTGTTGCACCCGAACTATGTGCGGCCACTGTATGACTACTATATGGCTCGTTTCAGTCGTGATCCTGCGCCCGAGCCGCTGACGTTTGCGAATTTCTGGCAGGGCGAGACGAGTTTTGGGCAGCGCGAGTGGGATCTCGAGCGGCGGGCGGGGTTGGCTGGCTTTACCCGAAGCTTGCTGGTGATCGCGCCTGAACACGCGCGCACGGTTGATCCTCCGCTGCCCGGCGATGAATATGGGTTGGTCGGCAACTACTGGCGGTTTAGTCGCGAGCAGCGCGCATGGCCGTGTGGCATCTGGCGCTTCAACGGGGCGCATCTGCTCTGTCAGCAAGCCCCCGAGCCCTATTATACTGGCGCGGCTGCGCCGACGCCGGAACGTCCGGTGGGTGCCGTCTTTGGCGATGACCTGATCTTTCAGGGGTACACGCTCAAAGCGACCATGCCCGTTGGCCCTGGCGTCTACCGTGCCGGAGGCAATGTTCCGCTCAGTCTCTTCTGGGAAGTGACCGCGCCCCTCGAGGCCGATTATAGTCTCTTTTTACACCTTTGCCAGGCGTGCGACCAGCCGCCGGTGGCTGGCGAAGATGGGCCACCGTTGGAAGGCTACCTGCCAACAAGCACCTGGTTGCCCGGCAAACCAGCCCGCGACGACCGAACGATCCATTTGCCCGCCGATCTCGCGCCTGGAACGTACACGATGTTGCTTGGGCTCTACGATCCCAACGACCCGACCCCCGCCGGTCGTCTGCGCATCCGCGGCGGCGATACGCTTGGTGACGACCGTCTGGTGCTCGGTAGCATCGAGGTCGTTGCCACCGAGCCGTAACGAGGAGGTCAGTGGCTACTGCGAAAACGCGCACGCAGCGCACGCCGTCTGTCACGCGACTCGGCGTGCTGCTTCGAACCCACTGGCCACTCTGGCTGGCCCTGTTGATCGGGGTTGCGCTGCGGCTTGCCTTGTGGGATCGCTTGCCTCGCGTGGGCCTCATCTCGGACGAGGCCGAATATCTGGCGGCGGCCGATTGGCTTGCCAATGGGCGTGGTTTTGCCTGGCATACGCAGTACCTCTGGACACGCGCACCGCTCTATCCGCTCTTTGTTGCGGCGCATATCAGTGCCTTTGGGCGCGACCTGGGGCCGATTTTTGTGACGCAGACGCTCTTGAGTCTGGCAAATATCGTTCTGACGTATCTGTTAGTGTTGCTGGTTGTGCGTCCGAAGAACGCGGCGGTCGTACCCGTTGACAACGGCGACGGACAAGGCGACGGACAAGGCGACGCACATGCTCGCTCGCTCCCAATGATGGTGGAACGTGATCACGGCGGAGCCCGCAGTGGTGAAGCGGTCGTGCTGGATGGATCTGCCGATCCGGGCTCGGGCGTAGATGGGGCAGGGCGGCGAGCTCTGCTTGCAGCCGGGTTGGCGGCACTCGGGATGGCGGTCTATTTGCCGCTAGCGAGTTATGCGCAATTGTTGTTGAGTGAGACCTTCTTTACGACCCTGTTGCTGGCGGCGATGCTGATGTTTGGGCTCTGGGCCAGGGCTTGGGTAAGGCATGAGGAAGCTCCCGCCCGCCCCGGTCGTGCTGGAGTGAGGCGGGTGAGCGGGGGCGGTTTCCTTCCCCAGATCAGCTTGCCCTTGCTGGCGGCAGGCATATTGCTGGGCCTGGCAACGCTGACACGGGGCTTGACACTCGGCTTTGTGCCGCTGGTTCTGGCCTGGGTGGGGCTGACAGTCTGGCGTACGACGGCGAGGTTGCGCCAGGCGATGGTGCAGATGGGCCTGGTGCTTGCGGCTTTTGTTTTGGTCGTTGCGCCCTGGTCACTCTATGCGAGTCGCGCCTATGGCGGGCTGATTACCGTCGATACGACGGGTGCGTTCAACCTGGCGCTGGGCGCACGGACGGCCTATGACGGTGGGCGGAGCGATGAGCCAACCCGGAATTTTGTGCTTGCGCTGCTATTGCCCGAATTGAGTGTGGCGCAACGCGAGGAGTTGCTCAACGAGCGGCGCTATCCTGATGGAAGCGTAGCGCGTCCAGCGGCGTGCCTCTATGCGCGCCAAGATCCGCGTCTGATGGCGGCACTGGCGACGGTAGCGACGCTGCGTCAGGGTGATCGGCAGCAGCTTTTGACGGCGGAAGCGCTGTGTCTGTTGCAGGCCAAGCCGCTCGCTTTTGTGGTCAAGAGCTTGACGGAACTGATCGATCTCTTCAAGATCAACTATACCGGCGACGAACGGCTGAGCCGTGGCTTTGCGCTCGGGAGGCTACCCGTCTGGTATACGCTGGCGCTGGTCACGCTTGACGACCTGCTCTATGTCTTGGTCTTGCCACTGAGTCTGCTGGGCTGGGCGACATTGCGCACGCGGCAGCGGGCCGGGCCAGGCAGCAGAGGCTCACAGGCCCTCATTGGCCTCATCGGACTCTGGTTGCTCTACAATCTCGCGGCGGCGCCGTTGCTCTTTGCGATCAACCGCTTTCGCGTGCCGCTGATGCCCTTTGCCCTGATCTTCGCCGGGGTTGCGCTGGCCTACCTGCCGCAGCTCGGCGCAACCTTGCGGACGCGCTACGGGGCTGCGTGCGGCGTGCTGGCGAGCCTACTCGTGCTGGTAGCGGCAGCGCCCTACGCTTATTTTGAGCCGCGTGCGCCCGGGGCCGACGCGACCTGGTCATCGTTCCTCGGCCCATACCCTTCGAGCATCGCGAACACGCGGCTGGCACTCGCATCGCGGCAGGGCTTTTTGCAAGAAGAAGCGTTGCGCACAGCGCTTGGCGCGGGTGACAGCGCCGCAGCGCGGGCGGCCCTGGCGTCGCCGAGCTTGCCGCCCTATACAGCAGCCGTTGGCGCACCATTGCTCGATGGTTTGGAAGGAAGACCGGAGGCAGGGCTTGACCGGCTCGCAACACAACCGAATCGCCCACTGGCAGCCTGGCAGACCGCCGTGGTTGCTGGCGAACTCTTTCGGCAAATGGGCGACCTGCAAGCGGCGCAACGCGAATTTGGTCCCTCGCTGGTGGATGACCAGAACCCGGTGACCTGGACGTGGCAATGGTTCTACCCACCGCGGCTGCCAGACGATCGCCTTGAACTTGCCGACGACAACGACCTTGGCTATCTCAAAGGGTTTTATTTAGGCCGCTACGATCCTGATCTCGGCACCACCACGCGTTGGGCGACCGGCACAGCCATGCTGCGCTTCCCCAGAGCGGGCAACGGCGCACCGCAGCAGGTTTGCCTCCACCTGAGCGGACTTGGCTGGCCAGAGGATCTGGCACTACCGGTGGTGACGGTGAGCGTTGGGGTGGAGCAGGTCGGACGCATCACCGTGACACGCAGCCTCGAAGAGGTCTGCCTCCCGCTACCGCCACAACCCGAAGGCAGTCACATCGTCATCACGACCACGAGTGCCACCTTTGTGCCGAGTGCGTTGGATCTGATTGCCCAGCAAGGGCCGCAGGTCGGGCAATTGCGGTTATTGGCATACCAGCTTGATCGGGTGGCGATCATACCGTGACGAGCAGGTGAGACAGGAGATAGTACTACAATATATCCAACTTTGCGCCTTTGCGTCACCATAGACCGAGCGGCCCTTCGCCCTCGCAGAAAAGCCGAAGCACTTCGTTATCAAACGAAGTGCTTCGACCTCTCACCTATGCACGTTCAACATCCTTTGCGTCTCGGCGTCACATCATCAGAACTATGAACGCCCTTCGTCAACGGTGTACTCACCCTCGACGACCCCATCGTCATTCTTCTTACTCTCTGCCCCGGGCTGCCCCTGAGCGGCACCTTCGCTATAGGCATTCTGCGAAAGCTGGTAGATCGCTGGCTGCAATTCGTTCATCAGACTCTGGATCCGCTCACGATTCTCCTGAGCGATCGCATCACGCAGATCCTTGATCATGCCCTCGATCCGCCCACGCTCAATCGTATCAACCTTGTCACCAAGATCGGTCAGGGTCTTCTCGCCCTGATAGGCGAGGCTATCGGCCTGATTCTTGAGTTCAACCATTTCACGACGAGCCTGATCCTCTGCCGCATGGACTTCAGCCTCACGCACCATGCGCTCGACTTCGTCCTTGCCCAGATTCGTGCTGGCCGTGATCGTAATGCGCTGCTCTTTGCTCGTCGCTTTGTCTTTGGCGCTGACATTCAGAATGCCGTTGGCATCAATATCAAACGTGACCTCGATCTGTGGAATGCCACGCGGTGCCGGTGGAATACCTTCCAGCCGGAAGCGCCCGAGCGTCATGTTGTCGCTCGCCATCTGACGTTCGCCCTGGAGAATGTGAATATCCACGGCCGTCTGACCATCTGATGCCGTCGAGAAGACCTCGGTCTTCTGCGTCGGAATGGTCATGTTGCGCTCGATCAGATGCGTCATCACGCCACCGAGGGTTTCCACCCCAAGCGAGAGCGGGGTTACGTCAAGCAACACAACGCCCTTGACATCGCCACCAAGCACACCACCCTGGATCGCCGCCCCAACGGCGACAACCTCGTCGGGATTGACCGACTTGTTCGGCTCTTTGCCGATCATCTTGCGCACAACTTCTTGTACCACCGGCATACGGGTGGAACCACCAACCAACACGACCTCGTCAATCTGGGAAGGCTGCATCCCGGCATCCTTCATCGCTTGTGTCACCGGGCCGCGGAGGCGATCGGTCAAGGCGCTCGTCAACTGCTCGAAGCGTGAGCGGCTCAACTTCATCGCGAGGTGCTTGGGGCCACTCGCATCAGCCGTAATGAACGGCAGGTTGATCTCGGTCTCACTGACGCTCGACAACTCCATCTTGGCCTTCTCAGCCGCCTCTTTGAGCCGCTGCAACGCCTGGCGATCTTTGCTCAGATCAATGCCCTGGTCTTTGCGGAACTCGTCAATGATCCAGTCCACCACCGCCGCATCATAGTCGTCACCACCAAGGTGCGTATCGCCACTGGTAGACTTCACTTCAACAATGCCATCACCAACTTCCAAGATCGAGACGTCGAACGTCCCACCACCAAGGTCAAAAACCAGAATGGTCTCGTCCTTCTTCTTGTCAAGCCCATACGCCAGCGCGGCTGCCGTCGGCTCGTTGATAATCCGCAGCACTTCGAGGCCAGCAATCTTGCCCGCATCCTTGGTCGCCTGGCGCTGACTATCATTGAAGTAGGCCGGCACCGTAATCACCGCCTGGGTCACAGGCTCACCAAGATACGCCTCGGCATCAGCTTTGAGCTTCTGCAAGACCATCGCCGAAATCTCTTGCGGCGCATAATCCTTGCTCGTCTGGGGCACATAGATGCGCACATCGGCACGTGGCCCCTTGGTCACCTTGTACGAGATCATCTCGCGCTCGGTGGTCGTCTCATCATAATCGCGTCCAATCAGACGCTTGACTGAATAGAGTGTATTTTCAGGATTAATCGTCGCCTGACGCTTGGCCGTCTGCCCAACCAGGCGCTCACCATTTTTGGCAAAAGCCACGACCGACGGTGTGGTGCGGTTGCCCTCGGCATTCGGGATCACCACGGCATCGCCGCCTTCCATCACCGCAACACATGAATTGGTCGTGCCCAGGTCAATACCAACAATCTTGCCCATATCTCTTTAGCTCCTCTCCTAAATGCATTGCACGTTCTCTAGGCTCTAGTGTACCTGTTTTTTGCATGTCCTACGCTAATGTCGCGTTAGAGGAGTGTTAATATTTGCCGCTTATGAGACAAGCTCGTAGAGCAAAATACCCGTCGCGACCGCCAGATTGAGCGAGTCGCTCCGCCCGCGCATCGGGATCGCGACCATCACATCGCAGAGTGCTTGCTGGTCGGCGCTGAGCCCTTGGCGCTCGCTGCCCATCAAGAGGATCAGCGGCGTCGGGTAGGCCGCCTGACGAAAATCGGTCGCCGCCTGGTCGCTACTGCCAACCATCGTCACGCCGTTGGCCTGCTTCCACGCCGCCAGTTCAGCCCATGACGTACGTACCAGCGGCACCGCAAAGGCCGCCCCCATGCTCGCCCGCAGCGCCGCCGGATCATACGGATCTGCCGCCGGCTCAACAATGATCACCCCACTCGCCCCGACGCCATCAACCGTGCGCATGATCGTGCCCAGGTTGCCAGGATCGGCTGGTTCTACCAGCGCAACCCATCGCGGCGCTTGCGCCAGTTGCACCTCGGCGAGCTCGAACCAGCGCTGGCGCACCACCGCCGCCAGGCCCTGTGGCCCGTCTTTCGCCGACAGACTCGCAAAAACCTCAGCCGAAACCTCGATGCGCTCGACCCCCTGCAGAGCCAGTTGTTCCACAAGGTCGTGCGCAAACGCACTGGTCAGCAACGCCGGGGCCACCACGAGTTGCACCAACTCAGCCCCGGCCTCGGCAGCCTCGGTCACCAGGCGAATCCCTTCGACAAAACAGAGCCCACTCGACTCCCGGGCCTTGCGCTGGCGCAGCGAGCGGATCATTTTGATGGTTGCATTCGCAGGACTAGTAATCATCACCCTAAAATCCAAAATCCAAAATCTAAAATCTAAAAGCCAAAATCTGCTCAGCACACTTCTCGCCCGAAATCATCGCCGCATTCAGGCTACTCGCTTCGGTGAATTCGGCCGCAAAGAAGAGCCCCGGTCGCCCGGTGGCATTGTCGGGGAGCGTAGGATGAATCCCGGGGGGCTGGGCAAACTGGCTGTATGGTATGCGATAGAGCCGCAACGGGCGATAGCCGCTCAGCGCCGTCAACGCCTCGTGATTGCCCACCAGCATCCGTTGCAGATCGGCGAGTGCGCGTGCAAACAATTCGTCGTCATCAAAGGGAGGCACGCCCAGGATCGAGACACTCAGCAGGTGCGCCCCCGGGGGTGCATAACTCGGCGCTACATTGCTTAGTTGCACGGCATTGTTGACGAACGCGTCGGGTTCAGCATGCAGCAGCAATTTTTTGTCGGGCACCACCGGCGCATCACCCGCAAAATAGAGCGTCACCGTACCGACGTGCGTCTCGGGCATTGGCAATCCCGTGAGCCGTGCCGCCTCGGGGGCGGGCGTGGCCACCACCACCGCATCGGACACAAACCGGCTCCCATCAGCCAGCATCGCCCCGGTCACCTGCGGCCCATCAGTCATCAACGCAGCCACCTGCGTCTTGAGCCGGATCACCCCCGCCGCACGCAACTCGGCGGCTAGTTGCTGACTCAGTGCCCCTATCCCGCGGGCAGGCACCACCGTCTGCCCATCACTGAGCATCTTGAAATTAAAGCGGAAACAGCGCGCACTCGTATGCAGCGACCGATCCAGAAAAATTCCACCATAAAAAGGCCGAAAAAAGCGATCAATTGCCGCCTGGCTAAAGCCTTTCTGCTGCAGATACACCTCGGTTGGCTCATCAGGGGCAGCAATGAGTTCATCAACCGTCGTCTGGCGCATTTCGAGGGCGAGCGCCAGGGTGCGCAGCTTGTCATCTGGTCTGATCACACTCGTCAGCGCAGCCCCAAGCAACGCCCAGGGATCACGATCCCGCAAGGGATCAGTCAAGACTGCCCTGCGCCCGCCCTCGCACACCAACGCCCCTGGATCGAACGCACACAAGCCCAGGGCACGGTAATCAAACTGGCGCTGCGCCGCCGGATACGCCGTAAAGAGCACCTGAAAACCCCGGTCGAGCACAAAACCATCGTGATAATCTGAGCGCACACGACCACCAACATCATCGCTCGCTTCTAGCACCGTCACCCGTTTGCCCGCACGCAACAGCGTACGCGCACAGGTCAGGCCCGCAAGACCCGCCCCAATGATCAGGATATGCTCTGGCATAGGTATATCCTCAATAAAACAACATAAATAGACTGTTATCAGTCGTACGCCCCAAGGGTATTGTACAATCGCTCCTCTTCACATACAATAGTGGAAGATTGGAGTACCATATCGCAACGGTACTAGAGTACCAACATGAGGCGGCTGGATGCGCGGGCGTCCCGCCCGCTCTCGGGAGCACAAGCGGGTGGGATGCCCGCGTACCCAGGAAACGTTGTTCACAGAGGTAATCAGTCGTCTGTGAAGTACGTTTTCTGGTAGCGCCGCCGACCACGAAGAACCCTCACGAAGAAACGAATATGGGCTGCTCCATGCGCTCTTCGTTTCTTCGTGGCCCCAATTCGTGGACGGCGAACGACCCCAGAATACTTACGTTACAGACTAATCAGCCGTCTCGTTGGGTATGACGTTAGGCAAGCTTCGATCGTAATTTCAAACTTCAAGGGGGATGTATGCACCACCGTGCGCCAGTGATGTCCAGGATGCGCTTTCGTTACCTGTGGCTCTTTTTTTTGCTGACGACGAGTCTCGTCTTTATTACGGCCTCACTTGGTCGCACCGGTGTTGCCAGCGCCAGGGATACGACCGATCCATCAGGCTCGTCCGTTCAGGCACTAGCCAACCAGCCCATCACGCCAGCTCAGATCACTCAAGGCTATCGCCCCTATATCGAGTGGCATGCCACCGGCGTAACTGCTGAGATCCCGCGTCAGTCAACCTTCAAAGCGTTTGTTCGCGCCGGTGAGCAGATTTTCATTGGCTCGAGTGCTATGAATCGGGCTCCCTCCGGTGATGTGCTTATTCGCGCCCCTGATGGCACCACACCTGATACATGCAATACCCGTGCTACTGGCAATGAACTCTATGGCCGTATCGTTAATCTTGCGCAGGAGCTAGCCGGGCCACTGCCAGCCGTTGGTGGCTATCAACCCTGTATCATCACACCCGCCGAAACGACTGCGGCTGGTGATGGTATCTGGGAATTTGATTTCATTAGCCCCAACCCGACGGCTAATCTTGATACTAATCCTGATCCTATCCGCATTGATGACGAATGGGCAAACACTGATCTTGCCAACCACTGGATCGCCGCGTGGGATATCAGTGTGCGCGATGGCACCAATGCTACCATTGAACGCACTGGTCGTGTCTTTGCCAATTACCTTGCGCTCAATATGGGTAGCAATGCCAATCTTTTTGGTGCGCCTGCTGATATTGGCCTCTACAAGCAGTTCTACATTCTGACCGTTGATGGTCAAGGTTACGCGGTGGATCTCAATGGCATTGATCCCTTTGGTTTCATCTTCTTTGCCAATGCCAAGGGCATTACGGATGATCAGGGTGAGCCAATCTACCGTTCCCTTCAGTTGACTGGCAGTAATCTTGCTCAACCGCCTCCTCTCGGTTATAGTTTACGTAGCCCGCGCGATCCTGATAATCTGGCGCAACGCAATGTGACCCACAAGATCTTCTTTGATCTGACCGGCCCCGACCCCACGATGCCAGACACGGCACAGACCCCCGATGGCGAAACCTGGTTGCTGCGTGGAAGCCAGGATCTTGCCCCGATCCCCGATAATCTGACCTTTGTTGGTGAAGAAGGCACGCTAGGCCAGGCCGGGACGAATCCGCTTGGTGGCACCTTCTCGTTTGATGCGCCCGCTGATGTCACCTACGAGATTGTGATTGACACGGATCGCAATGGGAGTTTTGAAGATCCAAGTGACCGCATCCTTTCTGGCCTCACGACCGCACCCCGTACCAGTGCCTTCTGGGATGGCCTTGATCAACTGGGCCAGCCCGTTGCAGCCGGTACCGTGCCCTTCCGTGCGCAGGCGCGTCTCTCTTCGGGTGAAATTCACTTCCCCTTCATTGATGCCGAAAGCAATCCCAACGGGATGATTATCGAGCGTGTGCGCCCCACGCCTCAACCCGGTGATCCCGATCCCTTCACGATCTATTACAATGATGTCTACAACTACACTGGTACCGGCGATTATGATTTCTCGCCGTGTGCGTTAGGCGATACTCCTGCCCCCCCCGCTTCTGCTGGGATTAGTGTTCCCAGTTGTTATGGTCGCTCGCTCAGCCCGCTGCAGCGCAATGCACTCGGCGGTGTTTCCAGTGCTGGCGGTGCCCACGCATGGGATTCATCTGCCGAGCCGCAGTTTGGCTTTGGTGATCGCCGTATCATTGATACCTGGACCTTCTTCCCTTCGGCTTTTGTCGAACTGACTGGCGGTGTGCTGCTCGCCGAGGCCGATCTGTCGATTGAGAAAAGCCACACGCCGGCTGTGCTCTCTTCCGGTGGGCCAATTACCTATACGGTGACCGTGCGCAATCCGGGGCCAAGCCCGTCTATTGGCGCACCTGTGCGCGATGAAGTGCCGCCCGAGATTACCAATGTCAGTTGGACATGTGCGCTGATTCTTGGGACTGGTGCCTGTGGGCAGGCCTCCGGCAACGGCAATGTGCTCAGTACCACCGTTGATCTGCAACCAAATAGTGCGATCAGTTTCACTATTCGCGGCACGATTGATCCTGCCTTTACAGGCACGCTGACGAATACGGCGATCATTACCCGTACTGCTGATACGACTGACCCTAACCTTGATAATAATCGGGCGACCGATGTAATCCAGGTGAATCCGCTCGCCGACCTCTCGCTGAGCAAGGTGGTCAACAACACTCGCCCCAACGTCGGCGAGGTCATCACCTATACCATCACGCTCACCAA
>NZ_RYFF01000074.1 GCF_004138165.1 Candidatus Chloroploca sp. Khr17 | reverse complement strand
CTCCGCTCCGGCCCTGTCGTGCGCAATCCGCGATAGCATCAATGTGCCGGTCTATCCGCATGCGGTGCCTGTAGACCTGATCGCGGGTGAGGAAATAGGGGTTACGGGGCCGATCTATGCGCTGGTGGATGCTGGCCTAGAGCCGATTGAGTCGGGCGTCTATCTGTGGTTTGCGACGGGCCGGTATCATTTGACGAGTCTAGATGCGCCTCAAACATTCTGGCGCTGCCGTCAGTCGGTCACGCCCACGCCCACGGCGACACGCACGGGTACCCCTGGCCCGACCTGGACGCCGGGTACGGTCGCCTCAATCTGTATTGAGCCGGCAACGCCGCCGCCGGCGCAAACTGGACAATTGCCCGACCTGATCCTAATTATCCCAACGCTCGATCCCCTCCCCAGCTTCACGCCCTCGCCGACGGGGAGCATTACCAGTAGCGTGATTATATCGCCGGTCCAGACGATGTTAGCCGGGGTGAGTCGGCCAGTCCAGACGGTTGCCGCATGGTCAAATGGGGTATTCGGCCCGTCTGGGTATGCCCTGGCGGTCGAGCAGACAGAGCCGATTGTAGCGACGGTCAGTCTCTCATTCGGCTGGCTGGCTATCCTGGCCGACATCGGCCCGTTGGCCTGGCTGCTGCCCCCCTTGGTCATTACGGTGCTTGTCTATGCCGCCAAGCCGATCATTAGCCTGGTCCGCTACATCAAACAATTGATCCCCTTTAACTAGGGAGGTAGGTGGTATGAATATTTTTTATATAGGCATGCAACTGGTCGCGGTTGTCGTGTTGTTGACGATCCTTTTTGAAGTTGCGGCGATCATCTCATTAATCGTGGTAATGGTCGCACATCATGGCATTGATACAATCGATCTAGTTCCTGCTATTACGGTGATCCTATGAAGATGCGCACAAAACGGTATAAGGTCTCTCTGCTGAATTTTGATGAAGATGAGTTGATGATGGTGAGTCGTCGCCGATCATCATTGAGGCGCATAACGCATGTTGTTCGTCGCATGCCGTGGCAACAACAGATTGCATTGATCTGCGTGATGGTGGGAATTATCTTGCTGATCTGGCGTTTCGCATAGCGGAGGTTTCTAGCCATGTCTGCTCTCTGGTCGCTGCTCTTTTGTCTGGCCCCGTTTGCTCTGATCGCGCTAGGATATGCATGGGGCCGCTATGGGCTCCCTATCGAGCTCCGCAGGCGCAAAGTACGGGATCGCCGTCTTACCACCCCGGCTGATGATGAGGATGACGCCCCGATCGTCTATGGCTATGACACAGGAGTACAACCATGACCACCACGCCCCGAGGTGCCGCCGGTCACGTCCTGGCGCACATTCAAGACCACGCAACACGCGACGGGCGGTATACGGCTAGCTTGCTCACGATCGCGGTTGAGACCGGTTATAGCGTGTCGTGTGTTACTCAGGCCCTACGGCAACTACAGGCCGATTATTGGATCATGGTGGTGTGCCCCGGCGGTCCCTGTCGGCCAGCGTGCTATGAACTGGTCGCACCTGCTAACCGAGTCGCACATCTGATAGATCGGGCGGTGTCATGTTCGGCATAGGCAAAAAACGGCATCCGTATGAGCTGCTCGCTAGCGAACTGGCGAACACGATCCAGCACCAATTAACCCGGCTCAACCTGGCCTACCGCGAAAAAAGAGACGGTGTAGAGGTCATTCACCGGGTAGAGTTTGTCGAGCCATTGAAGGCTAGTCCGGGCGTGATTGAGATCGAGGTAGATTTGTCCAGGTTGCCCCGAGGGGTGGATGTCGCCGCCCTGCGTGAGCCCCGCGTCCTCGAGACGTTGACCGCCGCATGCAAGTATCCGGTCAAGTTTGTGAAGAAAGCAAGCGGGGCCGGATCATGGTTTGTGGTCGAGATAACCGCCATGTCGAAGATCCCGCGCATGGTCAAACTGGATAGCATGCGCCAACCGGCCAAAGCTCCGCCCCTGATGATCCCGATCGGTGTGGGCGAGAATAAACAACAGCGCTGGGAGGATTTGCGCACCTTGCCGCACCTGCTGATCGCCGGGGCCACGGGCACCGGTAAGAGCGTTATGGTTAATGCCGTGCTGTGCCAGTTAATCAAGCGCTTTGATGAGTCGGTCTTGCAACTCTGGTTAGTCGATTTGAAGGGAGGCATGGAGCTCTCGTATTATGAGCGTTTGCCCCACGTCCATACGCTCGTCACCAAGAGCCCCGAGCTGCCCGCCATGCTGCTCGATCTGCAAGTCGAAATGGACCGGCGCACAACCCTGCTACGTGAACGCGAGTCGCGGGATCTGGACGCCTACAATGCTCAGATGCCCCGAGCTCGCCGGTTGCCCTACATTGTGCTAGTCGTCGATGAAATAGCAAACGCCATGCTCAACAAGAGCCGGGTCAATCTGGACGGTCAAAAGATGAGTATCGCCCAGGCTACTGAGGCCCTGCTCGCTGACCTGGCCGCACGCGCCCGCGCTACCGGTATCCATCTCATCATATCGACTCAGCGTCCATCGGTTGACGTGGTAACAGGTCTCATCAAGGCAAACTTTCCATGCCGAATCGCATTCGGTACCGCGTCAGAAATTGACAGCCGGGTGATCGTGGACGATAGCGGCGCACACGGTAAGAGGGATGGCCGCATGCTCTTTCGCCGTAACATCGATCTGATCGAGCTCCAGGCCCCATTCCTCTCTGACAATGAGGTCAAGGCGACGGTCAAGAAAGTGATCGCCGGGGAGTATGAGCCGGAACCCGTACAAACGGCTGAAGATGTCGCCCGCGAGGATATCGGCTATCTGCTGGCCCTGTCAGAAAGCAAGGCAGGCAGGCGCTTTACACGTCGGGAATTGCATAAATTATGTGAGGGTCGTTTGCCCCTTGGCCGTATAGATGAGCTAGCGTTACGTCTTGAGAAGGAAAAAGTACTGCACCGAAAAATGGGGCCATTCGGACGCACGATAGCTATCCCTGCTAGAGAGTGGCAAAAAATCTATCCGCCTTGTGGCTTGCGGCTTGCGGCTTGCGAAAAACCCGCAAAACAAGCCCCCCAAACACCACCAGAGGAGGAAGATGATCCTATTCTGAGCCCTGTCTATATAGAGTTCTTGAAAGAGGTAGAGCATGAGCACCTTAGCCCCGATCCTTGATGCAATCGGGATCATCATTAGTACGGTCTGGATCTACCTGGTCCCTGACACATTCTCAGATGTCACGCTGGTGCATGTGGCGATCTGGACGCCCGCGATCGTCGGCATGCTGGCAGGCACATGGCGCATGCTGCAACGCTCGCCGTCTGCGCCCGCGCAACCCGCCCCGCCCATCGTGAACGCGCCCGCCCCAAAACTAAACCATCGCCAACGCTACGCACAGATCAAACGCATTGCCGTAGATAAGCGCTTGCTCCAAGAGGAAGAGGAACGTGCCCAGAAAGCTGCCGCGCAAGCGGTCGCCGATGCCGCCCACGCTGATCGAGTCGCCGCCGAGCGTGCCCAGCGTGAACAGGCCAGGGAAGAGGCGAAGGCCCAACGCGCCGCCCAGCAAGCTGCCGAGCGTGATAGGCAAGCCGCCCAGCGGGTGAAAGACCGGCAAGAGGCGAAGGCCCAACGCGCCGCCCAGCGTGAGAAGGAACGGGAAGAGGCGAAGGCCCAGAAGTTGGCCCAGCAAGCCGCCGAGCGTGCCCAGCTCGCCGCCCAGCGTGAGAAGGAACGGGAAGAGGCGAAGGCCCAACGCGCCGCCCAGGTTGCCGCCGAGCGTGCCCAGCGTGAAGCCCAACGCTCCGCCGAACAATCCGACCGGGCCGAACGTCGCCGCCAAGCCCGCGAAGAGGCGAAGGCCCAACGCGCCGCCGAACGTGCCACGCGCCCGCCCAGGCCCAGGCCAGCGCCCAGGCCACGGCCAGCCGGTGATCCCGTGACTCGTGCGTTTGGGGCTGATCCATCGCGGATCTATGAGTTTCGCTATCGTGTGGTGAGCCTTGACGAGCTCATCACGAGCAACACCGATAGCGGCTCGATCAACCCGGAGTATGATCGCGCCCTGCAACCGCGCCAACGTGATCGCGCCGCGTCGCGCCGCCAGGTTGAGCATGCCGCTAAAAATCTGGTTCCCGAGGCCCTGATCTGGGATTTTAAGGCCCTGGACAAAGGCGCACCCATCATCGGCTCAGATCGCCAGGTCGAGTCGGGCAACGGGCGCACCATGGCGCTACGCCGGGCACGCATGGAGCATGCCGACAAATGGGCCGCATATCAAGAGACCCTCCGCGCTAACCTGCTGGCGGTAGGGTTGAGCGAGTCGGATCTGGCCGGGGTTGAGTCGCCGGTCCTGGTGCGTGAGCGCTTGACCGAGGTTGCAGATCGAACCGCGTTTGCACGAGAGGCGAACGCGCCGCCGGTCCTGCAGATGTCAACATTAGAGACCGCCGCCGTAGATGCAAACCGGATCACGGCTGACCTGATCGCCCGGCTCAACGTGCGTGAGGGTCAGAGCATTGATCAAGCCCTGCGCACCAAGGCAAACGCGGATTTTGTGCGCGGGTTTATTGGTACGATGAGCGAAAACGAGTCGGCCCTGTTGCTCCGCAAAGATGGCACCCTGGCCCAATCTGGCATTAGGCGCATTAAAGCTGCCATGTTCGTGCGTACCTTCGAGGGCGATTCAGGCGAACGACTCGCCGAAACATTCCTAGAGGCGCTGGACAACGATATAAAGAACTTCGAGACCGGGTTATCTGCGTCTCTGCCTGTTCTTTCCCGTGCTGAATATCTGGTCGCCACGGGTCAACGCGCCGCCGATCTGAGCATGGCCGATGATATTAGCCGGTCGCTGGATATGCTCGCCCGACTCAGAGAAGCAGACGGGCTGACCGTTGAGGAGTATGTAGGCCAGTCGTCATTGTTCGAGCGTGAGACAACAGACTTTCAGGATCAATTGCTGGTATACTTTGACGAGATAGGACGGTCGCCGAAAAAGATCCGGGAGTTTTTCGGGGCCTACGCTAGCGCGGTCGAGGATGCACCGCACCCCGATCAGCGCGATCTCTTTGGCGAGTCGATCTCGCCCAGCAAAGAGCAACTCTTTAGCCGGATCACTGGTCGCAAGTTAGCGCTTGTGTAGGGGGAGTTATGACAGAGAAGAAAAAGGTACCGCCGTTGAAGAAAAAGGGCAAGTCACCACCTGCTGACAGTCTCGCCGCTGCGGTCAATTGGTCAAAGATTGCCGACATGGGCAAGAGCGAAGCCGAGTCGGAGCCGAAACAGGATGGTACAGATGATCAACTGGTCAAATTGACCAGTTGATCGCGGTGTGATAGCTACCGATTAATCATAACTAATCGGAAGCTAAAGGCCCATTTGAGGCGTTGCAATGCCTCAAATGGGCCTTAACTCTTTACACTCGCCGATCCTGTGATGCCGTAAACCGCCCATGCGCTCAGATTCGGAAAGTGTAAAGGAATAGATTCGGTTACTTCTGTGACTCCGCTGCGGTGTGACTGACCAGGGCAGTCACACCGCAGCGGAGTCACATATCGTGTGTCTGCATGTGTCTGTGACTCAGCGCTGAGTCACACTCGCAGCTCAGTCACGCCGTTTTCGCTCAATACGTTTACGGCATGCCGGAAGTGCAGACAGTGCTTTACCTTCGACCCGCCTCCCGCAACCGCATATGCATAGCTGGATCGAACCACATGATCTTTGATTCAAGATGGCACGCGCTATAAATCGGCTCATCGGAACAGGTACCCCATTGCCGACCGCCCGGTAACGTGCTGACATGGTAAAGCTTTCTAGTGCCAGCGGAGGCAATCCTTGCAACGCGCAAAAGTCGGACCAATCCCGCCGCCCCAGTTTTGCGCCTTCGGTCGCCGTGGCTATTGGCTGAGACACTGGTCCACGCGATGGCCGATCCAACACCAGCACCTGATTCCGTAGGCTGCCGAACTGAAAATGTCGTAGCCGTTGCTGCGCAAGTCCAAATTCGTTTGCACGGAGATCGAATCGCTGTACTGCATATCCAACTGGTTTGATATCAGGCACTCCCGGTACGTTTTCCAGCAGAAACCAATCAGGTCGAGCGTGTTCGACACAGCGAACAAACTCGGCGAGCATCTGAAGTCCATAGCCGCTCGGCGGGCAACGTCTCAGACTGCTAAAATCCTGGCAGGGTGATCCGCCTATGATGCCGTCAAATCGATCTGACGGCGGTTTGAAATCCCGGATATCTCCACCAAAAATGAGATCCGGCCCCCTTACAACGCAGAAGCCCTCTGCTTCAAAGCCCCGCCCCAGCAGATCCACGCCGGGAAAAAGTGAAAGTACAAGTTGCATGCTTGCCCTTCTTGTGACCGCGCAGCCGTGACTATGCCAGGCGTAGTCACGGCTGCGCGGTCACAGTTAATCGGATAGATTCAGTCATTCATCAAACTTCCCCATCAACCCGCGTGCCTGAATTTCGGCCCGCGTTTTGACCACTAGCCGCACCCCGACCAGATGCAGCATTAAGATTTCATCGTCGCTCAAGCTGGTGATCGGCTGCTCCTTGCGTAGCACGTCTAGATACAGCCGGAGTAGATCGGCTGCCTTGTTTGCGTATTCATTGCTCGTCATGTTCGATTGTCGCCTTTCCTAGCCTTTTCCAATTCGCCACTACCAGATCGATTACTTCGCCCTCAGATTGTGCGGACCAATGGCCCGCCTTGCCCGGCCCTCGCCCTGCGATGAGCCCCAGCGTAGAGAGATCCCGCCCAAACTCCTCTGCTGCGCCCTTTGATACACTCCCGAGTCGGTGCCCCCCCAGCATGATCGGCCCGGTTAATTCCCTCACGCTCCATGGTGCGCTCGTGCCCTGCACGGCTCGCCGGTGGCACGCCAGGGCGACGGCCAGGGTATGCAAGGTCATTGATGGGGTAAGATCCCAGACCGTCATTTCTTTGACCACTTCCCGACCGCCGTTATTTTCGTATGCTTCGATTGCCACGGCATGCCAGTCGGCGAGTCGTAGTCTGTACTCCTTCCAGTCCTCAATTGTGAGCCGCGCAACTAGGACGGCCATGCCCCCCGAGAAGAGCACAACCGATCCCGCGAACGATGCGAACACGAGTCGCACCCCTGACCAGTCCTCGTAATAGTCAGGCCACGCTAACCACAAGAGCAACGCCCCGAGGGTTGCGACGAACAATAACCCGACCGTAAACCCGACTAACTGTACCGCTTCACGCACGGTCAACCGGCCCACATCGAGATCCATTTGAGCCCTGACGGGCCGGATACTTTCGGTCAGACTCGCGCCCTTCATACTGTCTTTACCTTCTGTCTTGCCTGCTGTCTGTCTGTGGACGGCGTTGTAATGCCTTAGACGGACAGTGCAGATTGACATATACGGGCGCAGGTTGTAGCATTGACCTGCATCCCTTCGACGGGTTGCAATTGCCCTCGGTTACTTCTGCGGTGCCGAGGGCTATAATTTTTTTCCTAACCATAAGAGCTCAATCAAGGGCGATTGCCCGAGTCGCTCTGTTGCGCGGTTGGCGCTGAGACTGTACAGTACTGCATCCCTGCGCGTGCCCTGGCGCACCTCGGCGGGTATGTCAATCCGCATGGCCCGGTAGTGCGCCTGCACCCTATGAAAACCGTCTGCAAGCCAATAATCGGCCCCGTCGTGATAGATCACAACGGGCGGTAGTTCTTCGCCCTCGTCTATGGCCGCCTTCAGCCGGTCGATATGTTCCTCGTTGAGCTCTGCGCGGGGCTGGGTGCCGCCGTTGAGCTTTATGTGACGCAGTGGGATCATGGTTGCGGTCATGGTTGTCATGGCTTCTTACCCCGTTTTGCTGATGCCTTGACCGTTCGGGCTGGCCGGGTTGGTTCGGCGCACATCCGTAGCGCGTCGGTCGTGATGGTAATCTCGCCGTAGGCTAAATACTTCTGCTGGCCCTCATACTTCGGGTTGCTCCCGGCCCTGGCCTTGCGACAGGTCAGGCCCGGTAGCAGGGTGATGAGCGACTGGCGCAGGGTCTCGGCATCCTCCTCGGTGTCTGCGGTGATCCTGATCTTCCAGGTTGGCATGGTTGAGTCCTTTCTGTCAGATTTGGTTAAGATCGGGTTGGGATCGCTTTGGGATCGCTTTGGGATCGCCCTCGATTTAGGGCTTTGTAATGGGCTATTCGGACATGGGATCGGGGGGATCGCCCTGTTTTCGCTTTTGCCCCTGCCCGATCCCACCCGATCCGCCCGATCTCCCCGATCCCATGTTTGTTTTGCGCGTTGTGATGCCGTAAAACGCGGGCGATCTCAAAGCGATCCCAAAGCGATCCCATGCGATCTCTGCCCGATCCCATCTAGGCCATAAGGGCCTCGTCGTTGCACTCATAAAGACCATTCATGTTGTTGACGAGCCGGGCCGCTTGCATTTCGTTGAGCAGTCGCCGCACGCTGGCCGCCGGTCGCTCCAACAGGGCTGATATTTTCTTGGGGGTCATGGGGCCATGCTCGTCAAGCAGATCCAAGACCGCCCGCCGTTCGGGTGTTATGCGGGCTACCTGCTCGGTGATCCCCCATTGGCCCAGCGTTGCATCCCATTTCAGATTTAGCGGTGTCTCATCCTTGATGCGTCGGCCCGTGCGGTTGATCTTGCCTCTCGTGCGATCGTCGGGATCTTTGATGAGCTCTAGGACGCTATCAACTGAGCCGGTTATCCCGGTGCTTCCACTCGCCCCCATAATGGGATCGTTGCCGCCGGATAGTTTGCGGCTGTGGTGGATGAGCAAGATCGATAGACCACGATTAGCATTGAACTTCGTAAAGGGTTCGATCAAGCGCGCATCCGCCCTGTACCCGTCTTTTGTCTCTAAGGGCAAGACACGGATCAGGGTATCGACGATTACAAGTCGGGTATAGGGTCGGCTCGTGAGGTAGTTTTCCAACCGCGAGAAAAAGCCACAATCGATCGTCGGCCAGTCATAGAAGAACTTCACGCCCCTGGGCGGTGGACCTTCGGGGTACATAATCCGTAGTCGTTCGTTGAGAAGCTCCTCATCCATCTCCAGATTGAGATAGAGGGTCTCGCCCTGGGCCGCTTGCAAATGACCCAGGGCCTTACCACCACCAGCAACCGCATAGCCAAGACCTTTACAGAGCCAACTCTTGTTAGTCTTGGGGAGACCATGCAGCAGGGTGATCCCTGCCGGCAAGAGACCATCCACAATCCATGGTCTCGGCTCATATTGTTTGCGCCAAATATCCGCCCCGTCTGCTACCTGGTCTTGCCAGTCGTCCGACAACGCGCCCGCCGTGCGCTCAA
Source organism: Candidatus Chloroploca sp. Khr17 (assembly GCF_004138165.1). GTDB lineage: Bacteria > Chloroflexota > Chloroflexia > Chloroflexales > Chloroflexaceae > Chloroploca. The sequence goes on along the minus strand of NZ_RYFF01000074.1, from coordinate 9,063 downwards.
GCTCTAGGCGCTGCTCGGCCTCATCGAGCACCTTGTCGGGGTCACTCGTGTACGCTTGTGCGGTTAGCGCGCCGAGATGCTCGATCAATCGGCGCTGACGTGCCATGCGTGATACTGAGCGGGCGTAGTGCGGAGCATGCACATACGTGACTTGCTCCTGCATGAGCTCGCCCAGGAACGTGATCCCGCCGACCGCATCGAGCAGTCCGCGATCTTTGAGCGTGCTAGAGACCGTGAACACATCGGGCGGGATCTTCTGCTCAAAGCAACTCAAGCATGCATCATAAATGTGCGCATGCTTTTCCAGGTAGAAATCTGCTGCGGCTACCAATTGCCGCACGCCTAGAATAACCTCACGATCCATCAGACAACACCCTAATACCGCCCGCTCCGCTGGAATGTCATATGGCAACGGCTGATCCATAACGCCTCTCTGCAATGCTAAAAAGGGCACTCTACGCGATCATACGACTGAACCTGTACCAGATCTGGCACTGGTAGACGAATAGTAAAAGGGCCTAATGGGTGCGCTTGCGCACAGATCGGGCACAAGCGAGGGGCACACTTGCGGAGCTTGATCCAGCGCTCTAGCGCACGGTCGCCCGGCCAGGTCGCCACAACCTGATAGCTAATCCCGCGCTCGTTGGCCGCACGGGTCAACGCTGCGCCATGGCCCGAACGATGATCGCGCATGCGCCCGGCCAGGTCATGCGCCCAGCCGATGTAATGAGATGCCATGGCCCGTGGATTGTCAGGATTCCCGAGGGGCGTTTCAAAATGAAGCAAATAGACAATCATGCCGGTTCCTGTGCTAAAATGTGAGAAATGAAGCAAAACAACCGCCAGGGTGCCCGCCCTGGCGGTTGTTGTTATTTGAGTATGTCCTGAATAACGGCCCGTGTTGCTCTCCTCCATGCGACGGCATCCGGGCACGTCGCAAAATGGGATCGCCCGTAGCTGGTCAAACCACTTACCCGCAACCTGGCGAGATCAACCGGCATGGCGTTGCCCTTCGCCGTTGTCACCCAGGTAATCATGGCCCCGCAGCTCTGGCATCGTTTAACGGTTGAACCGTTGGGTACCTCAAACTCTCCGGGTTGTGGGCCATCTGCAAAGCTATGTTGTATCATTCCACACCTGCCATGCGCTTCAAGACGGCCAGGGTAGCGCGGCAATCGCCCAGCGCGGTATGATCGCCGCCCGGTAGCCGTTGCCACCTGTAACTCCCGTAATACTCGGAAAAATCGCCTACATACAGGCTGTACCACTGCATCACGCAAACGAACGTAGCAGCATACCCCGCCAGGTTCGGCACGCCGGATTGTTGCAACAGCCGTAGGTCATACTCTGCGTTGTAGATCAATACCGTGCGGTGCTTGATCAGGGAAATAAACAGGGGGAGAATTTCGGCCATGGTGGGCGCATTCGAGACCATAGCATCGGTGATCCCGTGGATAGCCGTCGCCGCCGGTGGAATGGGCCGACTCGGGCGGATCAGGGTGTCGAGGAATACCCCGCCGCTCATTGCATCAGCGTTGTGAAGATCGATCATTGCTAACTGGACAATTTCGGCCTCATCATCGAGTCCGGTTGTCTCGGTGTCCAGGATGACAACATTAGTCCGGGCGAGGGTTTCACGCGCCCAGGCGCTTGCTTTTGCGCGATCGCGGTCTGGAAATTCGTAGCACATGATGAGTCTCCTATGAGATGAGCCATGGTAGTTCGGTAGTGGCGGTCGGGATGGTGGTGGGTTTGGTTTGTTCCTTGATCAGATCCTCAACAGCGCAAAATAGCATGTACTCTAGTTCAGCCTCAATCCGTCGGCCCGGTGCCATTTTTTCGGCAACCTTACGCACGGCTGCGATCTGGGCCTCCGTCAGTGCGATCTCAAGCGTGATTGTTTGCATTACTGACCCCCTATGCTGTGTGACACAACATCAGTATACTTATCCAATAGACTTTAGTCAAGCGTATATATAAGGGCAAAGGATTTTCTTGTACTCAACAAAAAAGCCGTCCTGTGACTTCACAGGACGGCGCAGGAGCGATTGACGGTAATTTTAGTATGATTGCCTCTGTGCAAACGACAAAGGCCCTCGCCGCCTTAGATGTGCGGCGAGGGCCTTATAAATCTGCCCGCTATGAGGATCAATTAAATCTAGTTGGGGTTTTTACGCGGTCTGCCTGATCTGGGCTTCGGGGGGAATACCGACCGGCCCTGAGCTTGACCAACCAGATCGGCTAGTACCCGTGCGGCTGCAATGTCTGGCTCATTCAGCAGTTTATTTCGTTCGCGGTCAAGCAGCACACGCACCCAGCCCGCATCAATCCACTTGTAAATAACCTGATTTGTGAAGCGGTATTTTGTTGCCGCGTCTGTTGCTAGGATGCCATGACCGTCAACGGCTGATCGTGCGATGAGTAGCTTGTCTGCTACTTGCTCGATCTCGTCTAGGTCACATAGATCCCTACTCCCGGCCACGGCTCCCGAGTTGATGAGATGCCTAATAATGGCCTCATCTAGCCCGGTGATCTGTGATGCTTCACTGATGGGGATCTTTGCCAATACAATACTCATGCTACCCTCCCTGGTCTCTACCAGAAGTGTAGCACGCGCTTTAATTTCTGTCGATACTGGTGTCATTTATAACCTGATGCGATAAAGTAACGCTCCGACAAAGATCCCGTCGTTAGAACAAAAGCAGAACACCAGATGAGAAAACTTGATTGTTATTGACAATCAAGTTTGATTGTTGTATACTATCAAGTGTGAGGAGCAAGCAATTAAGAAAGGTCTACTACGATGATCCAGCAAGCATTTGACGCTTTTGTGAACGGGGATCAGTTCGAAACGGCAGTAATGAGTTCGACAACCGCCGGGTTTGGCGGCAGCGGGTACAGCGTGGAATTGTTTGAAGACGGCACCTTTCGGGTGCTGTGGGATAACGAGATTGGCAATCGGTATGTCAGTCCTGGCCTGATCCTCGGCATTCCGCAGTACGATCAGGACACGATAACCGACCTTCAGGATTATGGCTCCGACGCTGATCTTAGCTTCGCGTTGGACGAGATCCGCGCTGAAATGCGCGCGAAACTCGAAGACTCAGCGTAAGACGCTCCGATCACAATGTGCCCCCGGCCCATCGCCGGGGGCTGAAGGAAGAAATATCATGGCCAACCACGGGGGAGCGCGGCCCGGCACCGGGAGAACCATTGTCAATATCCAGATCAGCCTGGCGCATGCGCAGCGGCTTCGGCTCTTGCTCCTGGCGCGGCCAAACGGACGCTACAGCAAAGAGCTAGTCCAAGCGCAGATCGAGCGCTGGATTGATGACGCCTACTCAAAGTACGAGGATGAGATCAACATAGCAGAGGAAACGGCATGGACTGGCGAGATCCTATAACAACGCTCCTTCAGCCGATCCTCATACAGCGGCTTTCGGCGACGCAACGACTCGACCTGGCGCACACGTTGCGCACGCTGGCCGATGAGCAGGAGCGGATTGCACACGCCATGCAACGCGATCAGCGTCGGCCAGCTCCCGACCGCCTACAGCCAAGATCGGGCAAAGGTGGCCGACCGGGATCGATGCATGTCTATCTGGACGTGCGCCTAGAAGCCGGGCGAAGTGAACCAACCTATACGCTGCGGATCGGTCGCGCTATTTACGCTGCGTACCAGGCGCTACGGCGCGATCCTGCGGCTGATCTCCGCATGGCGGTACAGGTTGTCGATCGACAGTTGATTCTCTCCGAAGACCCGAACGGGTATGCCGTAACCGTCAACCTGGGCGGCATCCGGATCAACGTCAGTGGGAGCCGTGATGAGTTAGCCGCGATCGCGCCCGGGGTGCGCCTGGTGGCGGTCGCATCCACGAGCGGGATCGTTGCGGATCTCTAGTCAACTGGTCAACTGGTCAAGTTGACCAGTTGACCAGTTGCCCAGTTGCCCTACGCCCTTACCCGGTCATGCATAGCCTTGAGCCGATCCTTGTGTTCGCGCAGGTAGCGCATGGTGGTGTCAATGTCCCGGTGCCGCATGAGTTGACTCACCTGGCTGATGTCTAGACCCGAGTCGAGCGCCTTGTGTGCGTAGCGATGCCTGAAACAATGCACGCTGGCACCCTCGGGTAAGGTAACGTCGGCCAGATCCGCTACGTGCGTGATCGCCTTGCGCACATCTGAGACGGTCATGGCCGCGCCTGATAGCCGTAGCCATGTTGAGCCGTCGCCCTGGTGCCCTCGGTAGCGTAGGTAGCGCCTGATCGCGCTGTCGGCCTCAGCTCCCCAGAAAGCCCAATCTTCCCGCCCGCCCTTGCTGTGGATGATTGCGGCGCGATCATCAAGCCGAATGGACGAGTCGCGCATGCCATAGTTCGATCAATTGGTATTGGTATTGTTCGATGGTGCGAATCGAGCGATTACGGCCCCGACGATGCGCAAGGAAGTGGTTAATTGATGCCAGATGATCCATAGCCCTCCTAGACAGTACTATAAAACACGTATGACTAAAGTAATGTTACTTTTTGGTTTATTGTAATCTTGCGAAAAATCTGTTATCACTCTCTCATGACGATCACAAACACCATTCCAATGCAATTGTACGAATTGCCAAGCGGCAACATTGCGGCTCTGGTGTATGTGGTTTCGCTGGCCGACCTGGTAATAGGCATGTTACTCGTCACGATCGTGTTATTGCTCGTTGTGCAGATGTGGCGAGTTCGATCATGATGCATCCTATGCTCATCATTGTAGCGGGTGCGACGGTGGCGCTCGTGCTGGAGTCGTTTATCAGTCAGGTGATGCGCTATGTACGGTCTCGCTGATGATCTGGCTTATCTCTTTCAGATCCTGGCCGGTGACATGCTGATCTGGCTGATCGGTCTGGTGTGTCTCTATAGTGTTGCTCTCGCGGTCAGGGATGGCTTGATTCGCGTTGTTGCATAGTCGGAGGGTGTTATGACTGCTCTAATTCAGGTTTTCATCGACGTTGTTGGGGCGCTGCTGACCTTCATCACGACATATCTCATTCCGGATGAGGTGGCCGATGTGACCATCCTGCACGTTGCTATCTGGACTCCCGTGGTGCTCGGTCTCGCCGGTATGACCGTCTCTTTCGTCAAGCGGATGTGGTCACGACGTTGATCCCCCGTGTCTCGTGCGGTAAGGGCGTAGCAATACGCCCTTTTTTGCCATGTATGAGCTAGTACGCATGTTCATTGATGATGTCCTGATGGGGGCAACCCTCGCGCCGATCACGATCACAGCGCTGATTATTGTGATCGTTGTGGTGACTGCGAGCACGCTATCAGGATCGGGCGGGGTGGATGATGAAACGTAGCTTACTCGTGCTGGTGCTGCTGCTCGTGGCCCTGGCCGGTTGGTCCCAACCGGCCAGGGCGCAAAACTGGTGTACCACGGCTGTGCTCACTGGGCAGATTGGCAATCAAACGGTCGTGCGCTCGCTTGCATCAGGCAGTGGCGCGATCCTCGCGGGGACGGGGCCGAACGCGCAGATCTGGCGTAGCTTGGATAACGGCGCATCCTGGACGCTCATTCGCTCGTTCGATGGTCAAACGGATGTTTGGTCCCTTGCATCGCTTGGCAATGGTGTGTTTCTTGCGGCTACGGCTGGCACGGGTCAGATCTGGCGTTCGACCGATAACGGCGGATCGTGGGTTTTAACGTTTGAGTATGGCGCGGGCATCACGCATGTTGATATTGGGGCCTTTCCTGATGTAGTCCTGGCGGCTGGTTCGACTGGATCAAGTGGGACGTTCGCGCTGTATCGTAGCGTAGATGCTGGTCTGACGTGGTCGGCTCCTTCAGTTAGCCCTGGCCCTGTTCCTGTCGGTTCCCGTGCGTTTTTCGATCTTGGCGATGAGTTGCTTTTCTTTAGTCGCGCTACCGCTTCGCTTTTGACGCCGCATGTGTGGGCTTCGGCGGATCGTGGCAATACCTGGCTCTATCGTGGTCTGGTCGGTACTGCGGTTCTCTCAACCCTTGCGCTCTCTTCCGATCTCTATGTCTATGGGGGTACGTCTGGCACGGGTCAGATCTGGCGTTCGACCGATAACGGCGGATCGTGGACGTTTCTTTCTTCTCTTGCTGGTACTGGTCGTCTGGGCCTTCTGTCTAATCAGTTCATGCTCTCTGCTGCTGCGTCGTTCTATCGTGGGGATGGGGTAACGTGGGATCTCATTCATACGACGAATCAAGATTCGTTTCAATCGTTTGTCCAACTTGATGCTAATTCCGGCTTGTTCGGCTCGCAAGGCTCGGCGCAGATCTGGCGCGTGTCGATGGCTCCATGCCCCACGCCCTCCCCTACCCCCGGCCCCACGGCTACCCCAGCGCCCACCCCGATCGGCATTATCGAGTATCCGCCCGACCTGGACGATCAAACATTCGGCGATCTGACCATCGGCATGTATGCGGTTATGGATCATGTTGTCGAGATTTCAACGCATCCGACCGGGCTAGCGATCCTCTCCCTCATCTTCCTGGTAATGTTCTTTCAGGCTCTCCGAATCTTTATGATCAAGCGGGGCAAGCCATGATAATCCGCGCCATGCTCATCCTGCTGGTGCTGCTGGTGCTGGTGGCGGTGCCCCCGGCCCCGGCCAGCGCTGCGCCGGTCACCCAGGCCGGGGATGCGTGCGCGATCGCGGTCAATGCGGCCCTGACCAGACAAGGGTATCCCTATGTGTGGGGTGCCAAGGGGCCGAGCTCGTTTGATTGCTCGGGGCTCACCTATTGGGCCTATGCACAGGCCGGGCTCAATATTGGGATCAGCACCTACGATCAGCAATCAGCCGGGGTCAAAATTGATTGCACCCTGGCGGATCTCAACGGTGCGGCGACGAGCTGCTGGCAACCGGGCGATCTGGCATTCCTTCGCTACGCGGGCGGGCAACATGTCGCCCTGTACGCGGGCTCCGGGCTGTTCATTGATGCCTACAACACGACAACCGGGGTAATCCTGCACAACCCGGCCAGCTCGTCATTCTACGCCGCGAACTGGTGGCAATCTCGCCGCCCTGCCTCGTGCGCAGGGTCGCCCATCGATCCCGGCATGCCCTACTATCTGCCTGACTCGGCCACCCCCCAGCTTGAGTCAATTGCCAACGTGATGAGCCCGATCAGCCTGATGCTCCCCTGGCAATGTGGCTATTGCAGTACCACGGCAACCCATCAGATCGCCGACCTGACGCCAATGGAGTACCCCGAGTCGGACGGCATGCTAGATGTCCTGTACCCGTTTCGCTGGTTCGGGGTCTTTCTGTGGAATGAGGCAGTTAGGCCGATCATCTGCTGGCTGTTGACGATCGCCCAGGGGATACTCAACGCCCTGGCCTACGCCTTTAACGCGGTGATCGTCGCCGGGGTGAATCTCTTCTGGAAATTGGGCGTCCTGGCCCTGCTCTGGATACGCGATATGTATCTAGGCGTGTGGGGCGTGATCGCCTGGGTGCGCCTGCTGCTCTGGTCCTGGTGGGGCGAATTCTTGCAAGTCGAGCACTGGATCAACATGATCCGGCTCTTCCTGGCCGACCTGGGTTACCTGCTCTCACAGGTCATGCGTGACATTGCCGCTATGGTCATGTCACTGCTTGAGATCATTTGGTGGTTTGTCGGTCTCTTTATGACTTTGATCACTGGCATGGTTACGGCGGTGATGAATCCGGCCATGCCTACTCAGTATGAAGAAATAAATAATTTTTTTCTATGGGTATGGTTCGTTGACTTATTCCGGGCCGTCGCCGACTCATCGCTCTGGTGGGCGTGGACGTCATTTGTAGCGCTGATCTATCTCAGATTTGTGTTATGGCTGAGTGATCGGCTCTCACAACTCAATAGTTAGGTGCATCATGGCAAAGCGTTTGATCCTCGTTGTGGCGATCGTCGGGCTGATCCTCGTTGGTCTCTCTGGCAATGCGCATGCGCAAAGCTCGATCCCGTTGTGTACTGAGGGTACCGCAACCTTTACGATTGCGCCTGCGAACTGGGGATCGCTCAACCCGCCGAACACGCTCTATCTGGATAGCTCTTGGTGGATGTATCAGGTAGCCGAGCAAGCCGCGTATGTCACGCCGGGTGCGCCCTATCGCATGATTGTCAACCAAAACACGGGGCAACATATCGCGTTAGATATTTCCGGCACCATGGATACGGTGTTAGGCGGAACCACGCTAGAAAATATCGATACTTTTTTCTTCGGTTCTGTGTTGGTCTGTCGGGTGCCCCAATATGGCACCCCGGTACCCTCGCCCTCGCCAACCCCGATTACTCCGCCCGATAACTGCGAGCGCTGGGACGTGGGCCCCGGTGATGGCGAGTTCGAGCTGACCGCACCCTCTACCCTCAGCGCCTTCGGGGGATCGGTCTGGCTGACCAGTGGCCCGGCCACCGGTCCGCTACAGGCAGGGGTGTTGTATCCGCCCGGTCTGTACGGTATGGATGCCGAGATCGATCCGGGGAGTGCGGGTATACAGATGGTGGTGTGCCCTGATGTGCCTCAACCTTATTGGTGTCAGGTGCTCGCTAATGGCCGTTATGATTGGGAGCCGGGTACTGGGCCGTGGCTCTCCTTTGATCTGCCTGCTGGAACAACGCATCTGATTTATCAGGTCGCTACGATGCCGAATGCATTAAATCTCTACTGGCTTGATGAGGATGGTTTGACCGTTCCTCCCTATTTTGGGCTTGGATACCCTGCCAACGGGGTACGGGAGATTAGTACTGAGGTTTCGGTGCATATTGGTGATAATCGTTCGGGTATCGGCTTTGGTGATATTTATTTTGAGGCGTGTAATTACGATCCGGGTTCCCCTTCTACTCCTACGTTTACTCCGGTTATAACTGGTACCGCTACGGCTACCCCACCACCAGGCGCTACCCTCACGCCTTACCCGACTCGCACCCCTTCACCGACTCGCACCCCCACCGCCACGGGCACGCGCACGACTACCCCCACGCCGATCGGCTCCGCTCCGGCCCTGTCGTGCGCAATCCGCGATAGCATCAATGTGCCGGTCTATCCGCATGCGGTGCCTGTAGACC
>NZ_RYFF01000073.1 GCF_004138165.1 Candidatus Chloroploca sp. Khr17 | reverse complement strand
TTCCGCCAGATGGAGATTCGTGACGGCACGATTGCCTGGCCCAACGGGGCCGATATCGACCCGAATGTGCTCTATTATCCTGAGTTGCACCCGGCGGCGTGGGCGCACGAGCAGACTCCGTCGCCCTGACGGGGTCGGCTGCCGCTGCGTGCCCGTGCTGAAAACCCTGACGGAACCGCTGACGCGCCGTCAGGGTTTTGTATTGTCTGAAGACCCTGACGGAACCGCTGACGCGCCGTTGGGGTTTTGTGTTGCCTGAAGACCCTGACGGAACTGCTGACGCGCCGTCAGGGTTTTGTGTTGTCTGAAGACCCTGACGGAACCGCTGACGCGCCGTTGGGGTTTTGTGTTGCTTCCGCATCCGCGTGCCTTTGCTGAAGACCCTGACGGAACCGCTGACGCGCCGTCGGGGTCTTTTGTGTCCTCCGCATGCTCACGGAGCGGCTACGTCGCGTCCTGATGCTGTTCTGCACTGATCCTGTCTGCGTCCTGGTGAGGAGCATGACGCCGGTGGCCCCCGGAGGGTGCCATGGGCGTGTCCCGATGCCGCACGCAGACGGGTCAAAGGAGCTCGACCCATGTTTGATACCACGGCCCGTGTGTGGGAACGGGCGGGCGAGGTGATTGTCGCCCCGCCGGTCCCCGTTCGCCCGTTTATCGATACGCTGAAGACCCGTTGCCGCAGCGCACGTGCGAGCAGCTTCGGCTGGGTGATTCCTGCCGACGATGCTGAGACGGCCGTTGCGTTGCTGCGCGCCCATTTCCCGGTCGTCCAGGATGCCCGTCAGGTCGCGCCGCAGCCCCCGCCGTTTGTCGATGGGGGCTGCGAGGATCCCTTCCGTCGCCTTGACCTGATCGCCGTCCTTACCCCAGCTGCTCCGGCTCTGCGTGCGATCTACCACGACCGCCACGAGGCCCGAGCGGCCTTCGCGCAGCTCGCCGCGTACGACCCAACGCTCCCGGCGCAGCTCGGCCTGGCCGAGAGCCTGGAGAATCAGTGGGTCATTGCCTATGCAGCCCAGCGCTTCTGGCATGAACTGCTCAGTGGCCTGGCGCAGCTGGTGCATGGTGTGGTGCTGGCTGACGGCACCTTGCGTGAGACGATCACGGCTCCCGAGCTGATGGAATACTGGCACCGCACCCGTCGCCAGATCTGCGGCGCGGTGCCCGAGCACACCGGCCAGCGCTGGTATCCAACGGTTGCCACCCTGCCGATCTGGATCGCTGGGGTGCTGGCCTGTCTTGAGGGGCCAGCCTTCACGCTGGACGAGTCGAGCGCCACGGTGTTCCGCCACCTCCCGCCCTGGCCGCTGCGCCTGCCGAGTGAGCTGTTCCGGCTCGAGGTGAAGGACGCCGTCCACTGGCCGGTGTCGGTCTGTGTGTTGCCTGGGTCACAGGTCGGTGACGGCCAGGATGTCCTGCTGCACCTGAGTGCGGTGGGGGGCCTGAGCAAGAACCGGGCGCTCTGGGCGACGATCTTGGATGGCCGCCGCGAACCGCTCGTGGTGCGCGTCGGGAAGCAGCGCTATGCGCCGCGCCGCATCGAGGGCCGTCGGCCCTATGTGAGTGATTGGAACGACCAGCCGCTGCATGCCAGCGGCCTCAGCCACCTCGCCCTGACCCATCGCAGCGCCTTCGAGCCGGAGTTGGGCCAGGCCTTTGTCCACTTGGCGGGCAACGATGCCGCCGGCGCGCCGGATCTTGTGCATTTTGCCCAGCAACTCAGCCGCGCCATCAGCCTCCCGTTTGACCTCGCCTGGGCCGCGCAGCTCTGGGCCTATGGCACGACCTCCGACGACGACGCGACGCCCTTGATCACCCCGCTGCCGAGCATCGGCTGCCAGGGGTACTGGGTGCTCGCTGATGAACCTCGTTGGATGCGCCTGATCATCGCCGTGCAACACGGCGTTGCCCCTGAGGATCTCCGCGACGACGACCTGGTGATCACCGACATCGGCGCGGCCCTCCGCCTCGATGACGTGATCGAGCAGGCCGGCGAAGGCGGCGACGAGGGGATGAGGGATGAGGGATGAGGGATGAGGGATGAGGGATGAGGGAAGCAGGAGGCATCAGGTCGCTGACCGTTGCCTTCCTCTGCCTTCCTCATCCGCATCCGCATCCGTATCGCTGCCGGAAAGCCCGCATTGCCCCCCGCCCTGCCTCAGCCCGACTCCCGCTCCCAGCGGGGGCGAGCCCTTCCCACCTTCCCACCTTCCCACCTTCCCACCTTCCCATCTTTGCGCCGTTGCGTCTTCCCATCTTCCCATCTTTGCGCCGTTGCGCCTTTGCGTCATCCCATCTTTGCGCCTTTGCGTCATCCCATCTTTGCGCCTTTGCGCCTTTGCGTCAAAAAAATGAAAGGACTCCCCCATGACTCGTCTTGCGATGGAAGCCCAGCTCCAGTATGTGCCACTTGCCCCAGAGGTCGTGCCCCTGATCGCGTCGCTGGTCGCTCCGGCCCCGGCGACGGCCCGGTGCCTTGATGTCTGTGCGGGCGGGGGTGAGGCCGCCGCGCAATTGGCGACGGCCTGGGGCCTCGGGCGCGATCAGCTCTATCTCAACGAACTCGCCGATGGCCGCATGGAGCGCTGTCGGCGCTTCACTGACCACGTGCTTGGGGCGGACGCGATCCGCGCCTTGCAGATCAGCCGCCATACCTTCCAGGTCGCCTGGACGAACCCGCCCTTCGGGCAGCAGCCGAAGGCGCAGGGCGGCGGGCGGCTCGAACCGCTCTTCTTCAAGCGCATCGTCGAGGAGGGTGGCTGGCTCCAGCCGGGCGGTCTCCATCTGATGCTGGCCCCGCAGGATGTCTGGCTGACCAACCTTGGTACGCTCAATCACCTGGCCCGCTGCTATGACCGCGTGACCATGCTGGCGCTGCCCGCGGCCTACCGCCGCTACCGCGAGGTGCTCGTGGTTGGCGTGGTGCGCCCGGGCTGGCGCAGTGGCACCGAGCTGAAGGAACGCGCTCGGCTGATCGCTGAAAAGCTGGCCGGCGAACTGCCGGAGCTGACGCAGCAGGAGGCCCCGCGCTACACCATTCCCGCCCCGTGCACGCCGCAGCGCGGGCCATCGCGCGGCGCGCCCCTGATCTGGCGCGATGCCAACGCGGCCACCCCCGAGCAGGCACAAGCCGACGTGCTCGCCAGCGGCGGGGCCTGGGCCTCACGCGGCTATCAGACGCGGCTCCAAGCGGCTCGCCAGGATCGGCGCCGCATTCGCCCGATCTTTCCGTTGGGCAAGGTCGCGGCGGCGCTGCGCGTGGCCGAAGGCGACATCAACAACATGATCGTCACCATCGCCGGACGGCCCGTGCGCATCAAGGGCAGCACGCGGAAGACGACCAAGACGTGGCAGGAAGAACGGGTCACCAGCGACGGGGCGACGATCATCGACACGCACCGCATGGAACTGCGGGAACCGGTGGTCGTCACGCTCGACACGGCGCAGGCGGCGATCACCCGCTACACGGGGGACACGGGCATTGCGGCGCTGATGGATCGGCCGGATGCGGCGCAGAGTCTGCTCGACGCGGTGGCCCAGAGTGCACCGCCGGTCTATGCCATGCAGCTACCGCCGGAGGTGGCGGCCATCCTTGAGCGCATCGTCCCGGTGAGTGGGCGGGCCTTGCCCGGCTACCCGCCCGGCTTCATTCCGATGCAGCGCCACCTCATCGCCGCGCTGACGACGGCCTTTCGTGACCCCGACCCCCAGACCGGGACGCGCCGGCGGGTCATTGGGCTGAGTGCCGACATGGGCTGTGGCAAGAGTCCCTGCTCGGCCGGGGCCGCCGAGGTCATCCGTCAACTGCTGCCGACCAACCAGGGCCGGGCCTTCACGGTGCTGGTCGTTGCGCCCAACCACTTGATTGGCGAGTTGGCCCAGGTGCGGGCGCACGAGCAGACCCTGGACGGGATGGGACGGCCGCCGTTGCCGCAGTGGATCGCCGAATGGCGCGACCTGCTGCCGCATTGGCACAGCACGATCCTTGAAACCCCGGCGCAGGTGAGCGCGTTCTACGCCGGAGCCACTGCCGATCCGACCACGCCTCGGGTCGGCTTCATCGCCTTTTCCAAGTTCAGCCTCGGCAGCGGCTGGGAGGTTGCGGTCACGCACCACCGGCCCGCGCCGCCGGTGCTACCTGCCCACCCCGATGATCTGGCCACCCCGGATCAGCCGGCGGCCCTGAGCTGGCGGGCTGGGTTTTACCAGCGTTTGCTGGAAGAAGAACGCCGCGAGTGGGACGCGCTCAAGCAGCGCGAGCAAGCGCGCCGGAAGGGCGCAGCGCGCTGCGCCCCAACCGCGCGCGGTGCCCCAACGTCTCGCCAGGCCCAGCGCGTCACGGCGGCCAACGGCGACGCGCGTACGACCCAGACCTTCGGGCCGGGCGTGAGCGCGCGCACCATCCGTCGTGATCAGCTGTTCCGCTGTGGAACGGCCCATCGTGAAGCGCTCAATGGCGACGCATATACCCCGCTCTGGCATTTCGACGGCGTCTTCTGCCCCGATTGTGGGCGGCGGGCGCGCACCAAGGATGGCATGCCCCACACCCGTGACTCGCTCCGGCGGGCGGGGATGGTCGCCTGTCCGTTCTGTGGGGGCACGCTCGGCCAGCTTGACCGCACGCAGGATAATGTCGGCGACCGCGAGCTGCCGATCTTCACCGACCCGGCTTTCCTGCACGACCACGCGACCATGAGTGTCGCGGGCGAACCGCGCCGGGTCATTCCCTGGGGCCAGCGGCCGACCTCCAATCCGCGCATTGCGCTGGGGGATTTCATCGTGACCCGCGGCTATGCCCGCCGCACCGACCTGACCATTACCGACGAGTTCCACGGCATGAAGGGGCTCACCTCGGCCCGCGGCCGCATCTGGGGCCGCCTGATCACCCACGCGCACCGCTCGCTCGGCCTGACCGGCAGTCCCTACGGCGGCAAAGCCAGCACGGCCTACTGGCTGCTCCAACGTATGGCGAATCCCTTCGTCCGGGCCGCGTTCGCCTGGAAGGAGGAAAAAGAGTTCGTCGAGCGGCTGGGCATCATCGACACGATCACCTCGCAGGTGGTGGAAGAAGACGCCCAGGCCTTCAGTGGCAAAGCCGGACGCGTCACGGTGCGCGTCGAGGAGCGCAACGGCATCACGGCGGAACTGGCGGCGATCATGCAGAGCCAGTTCCTCTTCATTCTGTTGCGCCAGATGGGCTTTCTGCTGCCGGACTATCACGAGGGCGTGGTCTTCTTTGACCTGCCCGCCGGGCTAGCCGACGCGTATGCCACCCTGGTGCAGCGCGGCAAGGCCATCATCACCGCCCCAGGGGGCAACGACGCGCTCAGCAGCTATCTCCAGGCCACCCTGACCTACCCGATGGCCCCCTGGAAGCCGGTCACGGTGCAGAGCAACCACACCGGCGACGCCTATCGCCCACCAGCGCTGCCCGCCGCGACCATCCTGCCCCACCACCGCTGGTTGGCGGAGCATGCCGCCACGCAGGCCCGCGCCGGGCGGGGCATGCTCGTCTTTGCCGAACATACCAACAAATTGGACGTGCTGGCCGACCTGCAGGCGAAGATCCAGGATCTGGCGCTCGCCGAGCATGGCACCCCGGTGAAGGTCGCCATCCTGCGCAGCACCACGGTCAAACCGGGGGCGCGGGGAGCCTGGTTCGCCGCCCGCGCGCAGGATGGGACGCATGTCGTGCTCTGTCATCCTGGCCTGGTCGAGACGGGGATGAACCTGATCGCCTGGCCGGAAATTGTCTTTGCCGAACCGACCTACAGCCTCTACCGGGCGATGCAGGCGCGCAAGCGGGCCTTGCGACCGACGCAGACCCGCGCCTGCCACGTGACCTGGCTCGGCTACGACGACACGATGATCGCGCAAGCGCTCGACATCATCGGCAGCAAAGCCACGGCCGCCACGCTGCTCAACGGCGACGACCTCAGTTCGGGCCTCTTGCAGATTGATCCTGGCATGTCCCTGCTGCAAGAGCTTGCCAAGCGGGTGATGAACGACGACACCGTCACGACGCGCACGACGATTGCCAGTCGGCTCGCCACGGCGGGGGCCACGCTCAAGCAGGCGCTGGACGTTGGTGCCCGCGATCTCGTCGGCGTCAGCGCTGACCAGGTCGCCCCGCCCGATCCGACCCGGCGGCTCGTGCTGCCGCCGCACGTGGTCGCGGCGAAGCCGGAACCACCCGTCCTGTCCAGCCTCATCGTCGAGGCCGAGGCCACGGCCCCGAGCGCCCACGACGGCCAGGTGATGACCTGGCATGAAGTGCTTGTCCGGCGCACAAAGGGCCAGCGCAGCTCGACCACCGACGACCCGCCCACCGTCCAGTTCGCCTTCCTGTAGCCGACGACCTGCCCATCGTCTCGTTCGCCTTCCTCTGAACCGCCGACCTGCCCACCGTCTCGTTCGCCTTCCTCTGAACCGCCGACCCGCCACCCCCACCTAGTCTGGCCCACGCCGGCTTGGGTGGGGGCGGGTCTCCATGATCATGAAAGGAACCCACCATGAACCTCGTCATCCAGCAGGAGAATCTCAAGCACGCGCTCGCCCATGTCAGCCGCGCCGTCCCGGGCAAAGCCGTCATCCCGGTCCTCAGCAACGTGCTGCTGACGACCGACCAGGGCCGGTTGCGCCTCAGCGCGACCGATCTCAACCTGGCCATCACCGTCTGGGTTGGGGCGCAGATCACGCAGGACGGCAGCGTCCTGCTGCCCGCCGGACTCTTCGCCGACCTGGTCGCGGGCCTGCCCAACGACGCCGTGACGCTCGCGGTCAACCCCGATCACCACCTCGTCACCGTGACCGCTGGCCGCTTCAGCACGGAGCTCAACGGGATCGCCGCTGAGGAGTTCCCGACCGTGCCGGTCACGCCGCCAGACGGTGCCCCGCAGGTCACCTTCACCGCCACGACGCTCAAAGCCGCCATCCACCAGGTTGCCTGTGCCGCCGCCACCACCGACACCCGCCCGGTGCTCGCGGGCGTCGCGGTGCGCCTGCAGGACGCGGTGGCAACGCTCACTGCCGCCGACGGCATTCGCCTTGCCGTGAAGCAGATCGCGCTGCCCGAACCCGTCGCGACGCCGCAGGAGGTCATCATTCCTGCCCCGGCCCTGCGCGAACTCGGCGGGTTGCTCAGCGACACCACCGCGCCGGTCAGCATGAGCCTGGTGCCTCCCGCCACGGGCAGTTCCGCCGCGACCCAGGCCATCTTCACCACCGACCATTTCACCCTCACCACGCGCCTGATCGACGGCCAGTTCCCGGATGTCGCCCGCATCCTGCCCAAAGGCTGCACCACCCGTGCCATCCTCGAAGTGCGCGAACTGAACCGGGCGGTCAAACTCGCCGCGCTGATCGCCCGCGTCAGCCAGAACGTCGTCAAGCTCAGCGTCAGCGTCGACGCCGCGACCCAGGCTGGCACGGTCATGCTCAGCGCGAACGCCGCCGGCATCGGCGCGAACACCGGCGCCGTCGAAGGCCAGGTCACCGGCGAAGGCGGCCAGATCGCCCTCAACGTCACCTACCTCGGCGACGCGCTGGCCGTCATCGGTACACCGCAGGTCGCCTTCGAAATGGTCACCGCCCAAGCCCCCGGCGTCCTGCGTCCGGTCGGGCAAAACGGCTACGTCCACCTGATCATGCCGATGGCCCTACGCTGACGAACGCACCGACGTACGGCCGCAGCACGTGACCCCTCACCCATCCCACCCTCACTCCCCCTCACGTGCGTCGGCCCACGGCCACACCAGCGGACACACCGCCCACCGCGACCACCCACCGGCGTACGGCCGAAGCACGTGACCCCTCACCCATCCCGAACTCATCCCGCTCTCACGTGCGTCGGCCCACAGCCGCACCAGCGGACACACTGACGATCACCGCGCACCGCCTGGCACAGCCTTCGCTGCACCAGGCGGTGTTTGTCTCACGAAGAACCTGAAATCCCGCGCACCCCCTGGCACGGCCTCGCTGCACCAGGGGGTCTTTGCATGACGAAGAAGAAGAGGACGAGACGATGCGCTATACGCAAACAACGCTGCTCGACTCCAGCCCGGAACTGCCGGTCGAGCCGATCGCCACCCCCACCCGCCGCTGCCGCCAACCCGGCGTGCCGCCCCTGGCCAACGGGGCCGTGCGTGAAGCCCTGGCCCCCTACATCGACCTGTCCCGGCTGCGCCACCTGGCCGCGCACCACGGCGATTTGCAAGAGGCGCTGATCACCGGCACGGTGCCGGACGACGTGCAGGCCATGATCACCTTTGTCGCCGAGATCCTACGCCCAGACACCCGCGACCAGGTCAAAACCCCCACCGACGCCGCCGCCTTCCTGATGGTGCGCATGGGCCTGCTCGACCAGGAAGAACTCTGGACGATGATCCTTAACACCAAGAACCATGTCATCAAAATCCACCGCGTCTACCAGGGCAGCCTCAACGCATCGATGGTGCGCATCGGCGAGGTGTTTCGCGAAGCACTCAGGTTCAACGCCGCCGCAATGATTGTCGCCCACAATCATCCCAGCGGGACCGTCGATCCCTCCCCCGAGGACATCCTCGTGACGAGGCAGATCGTCGCGGCCGGCAAGCTGCTTGATGTGGATGTGCTTGACCATCTGATTCTGGGCAAGGGTCGGTGGCTTTCCATGCGCGACAAAGGCTTTGGCTTCTAAACGCCCCTTGTCGGGTCACACGTAACTCCGGAATGGAATCTCACGTCACTCCGGAAAACGGAGCTTCGGTTGTGACGCAGTGCAACGCCATGCCGCAGCGCAGGAACTGAGCCACGCGGTCACCGACGTGATCGCAAAGGGCCGCACGAGATCTCCGTGTTCGCGAGATACGTGAGACGGAATCTCCGTATTCGCGAGTTACGTGAGACGGAATCTCCGTATTCGCGAGTTACGTGAGATGGGATCGGCCTCGATGAACTCATCCCTGCCCAAACATGCCGATCTCAGCCGGTTTTTGCCCACCTGGGGCGATTCTCTGCGGACGTTGTAGAAGATCCAACTCACCGACAAGCAATCCAACGACGCGGCGGCCACCCGGCCACCGCGTCGTTTTTTGTTGGTCACCGACTGGTCACACGGCGGGCTTGCTGGTATACTACAGGACATGTGTTCGTTTATGTGCAAACCCAACCAGAAAGCCAGGTGCGCTATGGCTGGCCCCCACATCTCTCTTGGTCGTCGTGAGCATCGCCTGAGCGATGTTGCTGCGGAATACCTTGTTCTGGCTCAGCAAGACGAGCAGGTTGGCCTGCTGCTGATCCGCCAGGGGCAGTACCGTCACGGGATCTCCTTCCTGGTTCAGGCGATGGAGAAGTACGTGCGGAGCACCATCTTCGGCCTGGTCAACCCAAACACTGAGTACTTCCGGAACCGCACACGCACGCACGACCTTGATGATCTCCTGGACTTCCTGATCGAGATCGCCTGCGCCAATCCAGCCGTTCACGCGCAGGTACGCGAACAACTCCGTGACTTCGTGCTGGGCGGCATTCGCTTCGGCAAGCTGCACAATGATCTGCGCTACCCTGCATTTTCCATGCGCTACCAGT
Source organism: Candidatus Chloroploca sp. Khr17 (assembly GCF_004138165.1). Classification (GTDB taxonomy): domain Bacteria; phylum Chloroflexota; class Chloroflexia; order Chloroflexales; family Chloroflexaceae; genus Chloroploca. The sequence goes on along the minus strand of NZ_RYFF01000073.1, from coordinate 8,989 downwards.
CCTACTCGCTGCTCAGCGTTAGCCGTCAGGACGCCGATCTTACCCTGGAGCGCCTCCAGACGTTGAAGCGGTTTCTGAAGGATATCCATCAGCTGCGGCGTTGAACTGGGTAGCGGTTGGCGGCTCAATCTGGGAGCCACGCCACTACCTGGGGCGCGACGGCCCGCTCTAGCCGAACCATGGCATCGATCATCTGTGTCTGCACTGGCGGCCACTGAGTACGTGGCAGATCGCGCAGGCCAGGGCATGGGATGCGCGTGATAAGCGCCGGCGCAGGGTAGGTGTCGCCAGGGACAGGGAATGCCTGTATCCAGCGCCGTGTGCCGCCAAAGTCGGCTTCGATCTGGCTGCGGCGCGCCAGCAGATGCGCAACGATCTTATCGCCGTCGCTGCGCACCAGCGTGAAGGCGATCGTCGCCTTGGGTTTAAACCAGTCGAGCGGGGAGCTGAACTGGAAGCCCACCTGCTGGGAGGCGATGACGTTCTGCGCTGTTTTGCGCGCTTATCCGCGCTTCCGCCGCTTCACGGAGCGCGTCGATCCTGATGAGCGCTTCCGTGATCGGGTAGGGTCTGGCGCAAAGGCGGCGATGATGATATCGCGCGGGTAGGTCGGGGCAAACCCCGGTCGCCGACCTGCAAAGAACGCATACGCCTCGCGCGCCGCTGCCTCAATGGGACGGAGGCGCGCGAGCTCAGCCTCCAGTTCCACGATATGCTCCTGGAGCGACTCGATCGTCGGGGGTGTGCTCATATAACCTCTGGAAGTGTAGCCGGGGTGGTGCGTGGGTTACGCACCCCGGTCGTCGGAGAACGGCTTGGTCGGAACGGTGCCGCTGCCTTGCGAGTCAGCGCGATCCTATGTCGCACGCGCCTTCAGTCACTGCCAAAGAGGTCGTAACGCCTCCAGGTCAGCCTGGCGGTAGGTGAGGGCCGGTACCAGGAGCTCGCATCGGACCACGGTCGCCGCTGGCACAGGGCCTCGCTCGTCTGCGTCCGCCATGTGGGGTAGGCGGCCCATGACACGGACCAGTCCACGTTTGCAGGCCAGCGCTGGCCCAGGTAGCCGCCCACAGCTTTGAGCGTCCCGGCGGTCTGCGCTGCGCCGCGAGCGATTGGGAGGGTAGAGCGGAGGGCAAATACAATTGGTGGCTCGGGTCCTGAGCGCAGTCTGGCTCCCTCGCGCAGCAGTTCGCTTCGGATCGTGAGCGGGCCTGTTCGCTGCATCTTGGTTGTCGGCCTCCCGCCGTCCGCGCTCACAGCGCGCAAGCCAGGCGATGGTCGTGGTGGTGAGCGTGGCGCGGGGCATCGTGATGGTGCCTACCCAACCGTTTCCGCCATGGCCCGCCGCCGGGCCATGATCTGCTGAAGCGCTCGCCGTCGCTCAGAGAAGGCAGCCAGCTGAAGGCCGTGGGCCTGGGTGTCCTCCGCATGCGCCACCACCTGGATTTGTTCATCCAGCAGGGCGATCATCTCTTCCAGGCTGGCGATCACGGCCTGGGCGCGCCGCGCGAGTGCGCGGTGGAGCGATCCCTGCTCACCCTGGTTCGTGGCGTCGAGGAGGGCCCGCACGCCCAGAAACACGCCGGTTCCGAGCAGCACGGCAACGCCAATGCCTGGCACCATTCCTAGCCCAAGCCCGAGCGCGGCAAGTCCGGACGTAATACCAGCCGCGCTCAGGCCAATGATAGAGCCGGAAACATAGACCGCGGCGATGGGGATACCAACCGCCGCAAGGCCAGCCGCCGCGACCTTTGTCGCCTGTGCGGCTGCTGCGTCATTTCGACCGCGCAGCCGAATAGCGCGCAAGTCGCGCATAAAGCGCCAGATGGCACGGTATTGGTCATCGCTCACGCCCAGTGCCTGCTGTGTTGTGTTCAACAGCGTGTCTTGTCGCGGATCGAGCAGATCATTGGCCCAAGCGACCTCGACCAGGTTGAGCAGCAGCGCGTAGCGGATGGTCTCCGGCGCAGCCGCGAACGGTGCGAGCGTATCGGGAAGCGCTGGTGGTGCAATGATATACCCGAGGACGAGGCGCCGCCCGGCTGGCGAAAGCCCCTCGAGATCGACCAGGTCGATGATCAGTTGGAGCTCGTCCTTGTCCAGCCCGCCATCGGCGGCGGCGAAGGTGTAGAGTGCACCGGCGTAGGCCACGCGCTGGTGCTCAGGGAGGGCGGCGATGTCGACCGGCTCCCCCGGCGCTTCGCCGGTCACAAACTCCTGCACCTGACCGAGCGTCCCGCTCATCCCACGGCTCGCCTCCGCCGCTACATCCTGGGCGACCTTGCCCGCCTCACGAGCCAGTCGCTCGGCCTCCTTCCGTGCTGTATCCAAGGCGTGCTGGGTCTTGCCGATGGTCTTGCCAATCTCGCCCCAAAAGTCGCTCATGGGGTGCTCCTTGTCGCGGTGTGCGGCGCCAGCAGAGTCAGGGCGCCGCTGTCAATCAGGGCCTGGAAGTGCCGGGCTACCTCGCGCGGCTGTGGCCCGCCTCGGAGCAGCAGCCCCAGTTCCATATTCAGGTCGAGGGCGTACCGGGTCAGGTTCGCACTGGAGATGAGCAAGGTCTGCCCATCAGCCACGGCGCACTTGGCGTGGAGCGCACCGTGACGGCCCTGCGCATCAGTCGCGCGCTGCTCCAGCGGCCAACGGTAGACCGAGGCGTGCGCCGCGACCTGTGGGCCAAAGGCCGCCAGGCCATCATACGCCACCTTGCTCATACTCGCTTGGGGCGACTCGATCACGAGGCGGATGGCGACGCCGCGCTGGGCGGCCCGGAGCAGCGCCGCCCCAATCTCCGGGATGTCGTAGACGGCGAAGGAGACAATGAGCAACGCGCGGCGGGCCTCGTCGATCACGCTCTGGAGTACCTGGGCGGTGCGACGTAAGGGTTGCCCGCTCGCCGGCCCTGTCCACACGACCTCGACGGTCTGAACGCGGCGCTGCCGACTCACCGCCGTCCCGGCCGCCTGGAGCGCCAGGGCAACACTGGCTGGCGGCACCGTCGGAGCCTGCGTCTGCCAGGTGGTGATAAACGCCCCAACCTGCTCACGATAGTGCGGTGCGGCCAGCACCTGGGTCGCGGTCGTGTGCAGCGTCGGCCATGAACCGGCGGGTATGGGGGCAAGCGCCTCCGCGAGCGGGCGGATCGCCCCCTCCGGCAGCGCCTCCGTTAGGATGGCAATGGCATCAAGCAGCGCGTGGGGTGGTGACACCATCACACCCCTCCGAAGAAGTTGAGCCCCTCGCGGTCAACGGTGGGCACGAGCAGCGAGCGATCAAGGTACTTGTTGCCCCGCTCACACGAGGTCTCCGGGGCGAAGAGACAGGCGTGACAGGCCGCGCCATGGAGCGTCTGCGGCTCCGTTAGCGGGGTGTGCTCAGCACACAGCGGGTCAGAGGCGCAGAGCCGCATCGCGTCGAGCGCCCCGGCGATGTGCCGCCCCAGGATGTGTGGCGCACCCAGGCTCACGAGCCCGCCCAGCGTCCCTTCACTGTCTGGCGCTGCGGTATAGAGCAGCACGCCAGCCATCGGGCCGTCCTCATCGGTTGGGGCCAGCGCATAGATGCGCTCACGGATACTCGCCACGGTGTAGCCGCACTCCAGTGCGACCTGGCGCATCAGCGCGTGAGCGAAGGAGTGCAGCAGCATATAGCGCACACCTGGGAAACCCGCCCTCGGGTCAGGCAGCCGCCGCACCCGCCGCCAGTGAACGTGCGCCTTGAAGACGTCCTGCTCAAAGGCAAGGACGTCCGGCTGCGCATGCCAGGCCTGGATCGCTAGCTCGTCGAACTGCAGGAAGAGGCCCTCGCCCCGCACTTCGGCCGCCGGCACCCACAGGGGCGCATGGCGTGACAGCGATACTCGATGATCCTCCGGCAGCTCGGCCGACTCATGAAAGTCGCCCGGCGAGGTGATGCGGGTGAAGCCGAGACAGGCCGACACCTCGCGGAGCTTTTCCACCAGCACTACGCGCCGCAGCAGCTGGCGGTAATCGGATGGTGGCGGCACCTCCGTCACCTGAAAGTCAGGGAGCCGCGGTGCGCCTGCCGGCTTCGTGAACACCTGCCACTCTGGGGCCTTGAGGCTGCGGGCCTCCGCCGTCTCGCCCCCACCCCCGCTGCGCTTGCGCACAATTGCGTCCCAGAGCGCATCATCGCCCACGGTGAGGAAGGCCTGGAGTTGCCCGATGGCGCGAAACGCCTGGAGCACCTCTTTACTCGTGACCTTCTCGAGAACGAGCCAGTTGGCCTCGATGAGCTGGCCGAGCGTATCGACGGCTGTCGGCACCGAGAGTGCGGTGAGCGTCAGGCCGAACCAGCTGTTGGAGGCGCCGAGGAGGATGGCCTTCATCTGCTGGTCGCAGCCGTGCTCAGCGAAGTCGCGCAGGTGCGGGTTACGGCCGCGGCAGGCTGGCATCGCCTGTTTGCCCTCCTCGCCGAAGGCCTCCGACATGCGCCGCAGTGCGCCACAGGCGTCGCACGTGACCATGATGTCGGTCGCCTCACCGGACACGCCGAACTCCAGCAGCCGGATGGCTCCGGTGCAGGCGCTCGCCCCCTGGTGGACAAAGTAGTGCCAGGGGAAGTCGTCGAGGTGGCCCTTCTCGCAGGCGACCAGAAAGCGGGCGGGAAGCACCGTGGGCGGAGCCCCACGCTTGGTGCAGTTGGCATGAACGTAGCGCGTCCGGTCAGGTCGGAAGTTGTCGCTCTTGAGCTGAAAGAGGTCCGAGTCGCGCGGGGCCAGCAGCCGACAGTGTGGACAGAGCATCCAGCGGGGAAACGTCGCCACCGGCACGCCGATCTGCGCGGAGCCATCGAAGGGGTTGTCGCTGCCCTCGGGCTGGATGGGCGGCACGCGGAGGCTTTTGACCTGAGGCCCCAGTTGCTCCTGCACCGCCAGCAGCAGCCGTTCTTCGCCGATCTCGGTCGCGTAGGCGGGCGACCAGTCGTCGAGCCCCATCACCATCACCGACAGATGCGGCAGGTCGATGATCGCCCCTATGCCGAACGTATGGAGGAGTTGGCTCGGCCGCACCTCGCCAACACGGTATTTCTCGTTGCGCAAGCTCATGCCAGTGTCTCCGTGGTCTGCGGGCTGTCATCTGATCCAGCGCTGCCGGCGGCGCCAAAGGCGCTCATCGGCCGCTCCAGCTCGGCGCCGACGCTGCGGTCGTCGAGGATCAGGCCGACGCCGGGCTCCACATCGCGGAGCGAGTTGAGGCAAGTGAAGTCCTCCCAGCGCCCCGCCTCGGTGTGCTTGAGCAGCCCGACGGTCAGCCCATCCTTCTTCGGCTTGTAGCCGAGCACACGCCCGCCGGTTGTGCGTCCGGCCTGCTCGCGCCAGCTGTCCAGCAGGGCGCGCAGGGTCTGCTCGACCTCGACCCCAAGCTCGCGCCGCCCGGTTATCAGCGCGGCACGCTCGGCGAGAATACGGATCGCCTCGATAGCGTAGGGATGCGAGGCGACCAGACGCCCCGCCCGGTCGTTGGCGTTGAACTCGTCGCCCAGCAGGCGGATGAGGGTGACCAGAAGCGCGGCGAGCCCGCGCCGCAGGGCCTGGGCGGCGAAGGGGGTCACCGAGAGCGCCTCGACCTGCTGGTAGAAGGTCGCGTGGTAGTGCTCGAACTGCTCGTAGTGGGAGAGGTCACGCGGCCGCGACCAGTTGAAGATCGTGCAGACCAGGCCAGGGTAGGTGCGGCCCACGCGACTGGTCGCCTGGATGTACTCTGCGGTGGTCTTGGGCTGTCCCGAGACGACCATCAGGCCCAGGCGCTTCACGTCCACGCCCACCGAGATCATGTTCGTCGCCAGGAGCACATCGAGCGGATTGGGCAACTCCACCTTTGCCCCGCGCTTGCGTGCGGCCTCGCGCTGCGCATCATTGGCCGGGTCGAAGCGCACCTCCAGCAGGTCAAGGATGCGCGGGATGTCGGTGGCTCCCTTGCGCGAGGTCAGCTCCTCGAGGGCCGGCGAGCGGCGGCGGGCGAGGCCGCGCTTGTCGGTCTGGTTCAGGCGCGAGCGCACATCGTCCTCGACCAGGCGACGCATGCCGCCGAGCTCGCGCATTGCGTTGAAGTAGCCCACCAGGGTCATCCAGGGGTCGGCATGGACGCCGTAGTCCTGGTAGAGCTTCTGGGCGGCGGCCATGAACGCGGTGTAGACCCGAATGAGTACCGCCTTCTGGCGTTTACCGATCGCGCAGATGCCCAGGTAGCGCCGGCCCGGCTCAGCGGTGAAATCCTTCTGCTGACGGGCGAAGAAGTTGTCGTCGGCGTCGAGCCCCTGCGGTGGGAAGACCGCCACCTGGCGCAGGAACAGGGCGTGGACTTGATCAGGCGCCCGACGGATGGTTGCGGTCGAGGCGATGACCTTCGGTCGCACGCGTGTGCCGCCAACATCCCAGGAGGCGAGGCGGTCCACTGCGGCCTCGTAGAGCCCCACGAGCGTGCCGAGGGGTCCACTGATCAGGTGCAACTCGTCCTGAATGATCAGATCCGGTGGGCGCAGGGGGTTGTGCTTGCGCACCTGGACCGCCGGGAGACCGCCCTGGGCCGGATGGCGCTCCTTGTCGTCCAGATCGGGCGAGCGGAAGCCGTGGCGGGGGCAATACCCGTCCACCTGACCAAAGAGCATGCCGGTCGCCCCGTTCCATGGAAGCTGGGCGAACTTGTCGACGGTCGCAATGAGCAGGGCCGGCAGGCGCCGGTAGATGTCCTCATCGACAACCAAGATGGGCAGCCCCTCCCCGTCGGCCTGCTTGCGTGAGAACGGGCAGTCACCGAGTTGGTCGCCGCAGTAGGCCACGGTGCGCCGGGTGAGCTTGGTGACCTGGATGTGGCCCTTCTCGGGCTGGATCTTCGCCCCGCACCAGGGGCAGTTGGTGAGCTGGGCGGGGGAGCCGCTACCGCCCACGCTGCTGGCGCGACTGTAGTGGCCGTGCTCGCGCTTGAGGGCCTCGTCGCTCTGCTCACTGGTGTTCGGCGTGGTGCGCTGGCCGACCCAGAGGCCGATGCGGAAGGGGGTCGTGCCCCACGTCGCGGGATGCTCACGGCGGATGATCTCGCAGGCACAGATCAGGGTGGCCGCGCGCTGGAACTGCTGGAGGGTCAGCAGGCGCAGGGTGTAGCGCATCAGCACCGCCACCCCCTCCATCCCGCTGCGCCCCGCGACGGTGCCCTGGAGACGGCGGATGGCGAGGGTGTAGGCGGTGAGGCCGAGATACGCCTCGGTCTTGCCACCGCCGGTCGGGAACCAGAGCAGGTCGGCGAGGGCGGTGGGCGCCTCCGCGCGATCGGGGTGGTGCAGGTCGGTGAGCGACGGGAGGTTGAGTAGGATGAAGGCGAGCTGGAAGGGACGCCAAGAGCGATCCTTCGGCACGTCAAGGGCGTCGAGCGCGGGTGCCGCCCCGCGGCGCACCGCCTCGGCGTAGAGCGTGTGGAGGCGCTGCTGCCACATCGCCCGGTTCATGAAGCGGAACGCCTCGGCGGCCTGGGTCGTGGTATCGAGCAGCGTAATGCCGTCCTCGATCCGCGTGAGGGCCGCACGGCAGCGGTCGAGTGCCTCGGCAGCCGTCCCCTCGAAGCCCTCCAGGCGCGCCGCCGGGTCGCCGATGCGCGCCTGCTGCTCGTCAATCCAGCTGCGATAGGCCTCAAGCAGCGGGCGCAGCAATGGGCCGAAGCCGCCGTTGTCGGTTTGCGCCAGCACCTTCATGTCAACGACCAGGCCCGCCAGGGCTGGCACTTCCGCCTCGGTTGGGGCGATGGTCTTCGGCACCTCGTAGGCAGGCACGACGACGCTGGTGAGCTGGTGCGCGCACGTCGGGTTCGTGTCAGAGCAGTCGGCGTGGACGCTGATCCCGTGGCCGACGGCGAACTCAACCTCGTTGCGGTAGAGCATCGCCATCGCCGTGTCCTCGGCGACAGTGGTGCTATCGTCGCCAGAGAGAATGGTCGCGCGCTGCTGGAACACTGCGGCGTGATCCACGGCGGTGACGCGCAGCTCGGGCTGGAAGATCCACATACTATCGCGCAGGCTCTCTGGCTCAGCCTGGGTGTTGACCAGGAAGAGGGTGACGATCCAGGCCCCGTTGGGTCGGCGGCAGACGCCGCGCACGACCACCTCGGGCTGCTCAGGGTCAGGGGAAAACGGCTCGATGGGGCCAGGCTGAAGCGCAAGTTGGTGCGGCCGGCCACCCATCGGCTGGCGCTTCCAGACCGTCAGCGGCGCGCCCGTCTTCTCGCTCGTCAGGTACTCGCTCTTGATGCGGTGGTAGCGCCCCCAGGACGCGGTCACGCGCAACGCCTCGCAGCTGCCATCCAGGGTGAAGGTCAGCCCGAACGATGAGGGGAACATCGAGGGCGCCTGCGTGGCCCCACGGTCGATCGGCCCGTCGTCAGGCGCATCCTCACCACTCTGGTTCAGATCGTCCTGCTCCTCAGGGGCGATCTGCTGCTGCCGCGGCGCGAGCATCCCGACCAGGTAGCGGTCACGCACGCTGGACTCGGCGATTTCCTCCTCGGGTCCACCGGCGGGGCCGAGCAGGTCACGCAGCACCAAGTGCTCGAGCTCGGCGCGGATCGCGGCAGGGGATGGGGGGGTGAGGATATGGGGTCTGGGGTCTGGGGTCTGGGGTCTGGGGTCTGGGGTCTGGGGTCTCGGGTCTCGGGTCTCGGGGGGCGTAAGGTTTGAACTCAGCAGTTGGTTTTTTTCTCCCAGTAGCCCATGCTCTGCCTCCGGCAACGCGCACTCCGCACCCTGCTCCCCGATCCTCGGCCCCTGATCTCCCAGACCCGCCGCCTGATCTCCCAGACCCGCCGCCTGATCTCCCAGACCCGAGCCCCGAGACCCGAGACCCGCCTCCGCGTCCCCCAAACCCGAGACCCGAGACCCGAGACCCGCCTCCGCGTCCCCCAGCCCCGAGACCCGAGACCCGCCTCCGCAACCCCCAGACCCGAGCCCCGAGACCCGAGACCCGGCTCCGTGTCCCCCCGCC
>NZ_RYFF01000072.1 GCF_004138165.1 Candidatus Chloroploca sp. Khr17 | reverse complement strand
TTCCGCCAGATGGAGATTCGCGACGGCACGATTGCCTGGCCCAACGGGGCCGATATCGACCCGAATGTGCTCTATTACCCTGAGTTGCACCCGGCGGCGTGGGCGCACGAGCAGACTCCGTCGCCCTGACGGGGTTGTTTGCCTCTGCGTGCCCGTGCTGAAGACCCTGACGGAATTGCTGACGCGCCGTCGGGGTTTTACGTTGCTTCCATATCCGCATGCCCGTGCTGGCCCTGCCTGCGGCCTGTCGCCGCTACTGCGAAGTGCTCGTGGTCGGCATTAGGGCAATGGCATCTTCGGTTGGTGCGGGTCGCGAGACCGGTGGATCCCCCCTCGCCGCCGCTCCCGTCGGCGTCAACGCCTCGGTTACGCAGGGCCAAGCCGACCTTTGTCGGCTCGATCAGGCCACGCAGGTGGCCTTCGCTCCCCACGAGCCGAGCCGTTCACGGCCACGGCAAGAAGATGCAATCGCCCTATGGTCGGCATCGTGCGATCAGGCTGGCGCAGCGGCGCGGAACTGAAGGAACGCGCCCGCCTAGCTGACCGGTGAGCTGCTAGAGCCGACGCAGCAAGACGCCCCGCGCTCTGCCATCCCATTGATCGCCCGTCGCCAGAGGTTGCGGATGAAGATGATCGGGAGGCTGAACATGAGGACTCCGAAGCGGTACGCTTCACTCCTGGCCTTACGCATCAGCAAGCAGCAGATCGGCTACGTCGTAACAATGGTAGCGTGCGTACAGGTTGGTGCGTTTGCGCATCAGGTGTAGGTTGAGCAGCCGCGCCGCATACTGGACACCAGGATCGGCGATGAGCCACTCAAGCTGATCGAGGCCATCAACCATCAACCGCAGTTGATCGTGGCCTGCTGCCTCATAGTTCGACGGCTCAAAACTCGCCTCGGGATGAGCCGCCTCGAATTGTCCAGGCTGGGCGTACATCTCGTTAAACCCCTTCATTGAGACGTTCAGAAATGCCCAGAGCAGCCTCGGATCTTCCTTGAAATACCCCACGACAAACATCTCCATCACATTGATGTTGAAGCAAGCCAAGCGCGGCGAGGTGCTAATGTTCGTCGAAGGCAGACAACTGATACTCCAGTAGGCGGGTTCGGTCGCGGCAGGACGGGGAATACAGTGCGCAAGATACGTGCGCCAACAGGCGATCAGCCGGTCGGCGTCGGGGCGTTGCTGCAGCCGCTTGAGTTTGCGCACCTGTTTCATGCGCTGTTCAGGACTCACCGGCGGGCGCACGCCATGATCGAGATCAAGCGGGTTGGCAAGCCACCGTTGCTGCGCATCGGGGGTGATCAGGTCGTCAAACGGCGAGGATTGGTGCGTAATGCTGGCATGCACGATATTGAGCAACGGAAAGCCTTGGAGTTCGAGAATCTGGATTGTCTCTTGCTCGCGGAGATCAAGCTCGGCTTGGTTGGCCCGCAACTTGAGCAGGCTCACCGCGTGGAGATCGGGATAGATCCGGCGGTGCGCAGCGAGGCGTGCAGGCAAATTGACCGATTGACCGACATAGTAGCGGTCGTCAGCCAAATGCAAGACATAGAGGCCACTCTTCCACGCTGGGACGAAATTGGTTGTGGGCGGATGGAAGCCCAAAGCGGCGAGAATCTCACCGAGATCTTCGACGGCAAAAGCCGCAGTGCAGCGCCGGATCGCAGCCGCCCATTCGGGCCAGTGCGTATCGGCATCAATGATGCCGAGTTCACCGAGCAAGACTGGCGCATCGGGGAGGCACAACTCCCAGAGATTATCCTCAATGATCGGCCCCTCGACCAGCAGGGTAACGTCGTCCTGATCCACCGGATCAGTCCAGACCGCGACCTCCCAGGGGTAATAGTCGAGCGTCGGCAACGGAATGCTCAGGTTGCCATGCTCATCAACATCAACCACAACCGGTGCAGCGAGGCGATACACAGCTTGATCAAGCGGATCATAGATTAGGCCAGCAAACGTCCAGTAGCCCTCACCAGATTCATCGGCCTCCAGTAACGCATAGGCTTCACTCGGGTGCAGATTGCGATAGATGTGTGTCATGCGGGTTGCTCCTTAGGTCAGAATGCGGTAGATGCGAGCATAGTACTGGGCCGTGCGATCATCAATCGGACGGATACTGACGCGGGGCGAGGCGAGGAACTGCTGCAACTCAGCACGATTTTGCGCCTCGCGAGAACCCATCGCAAACCCAGCCAGTAATTCTCCAATGACGATGCTACTCAGCGTGAGGACTGGCGCACGCTGGATGATCTCCAATGCCTCGGCCTGTCCAAGCTTGAATGCCGTGTAGGCATTCGTATCCAACATGACGGTGATCACTGCCATAGGGTCGGATCCAGTTGATTCATGTCGTCAAGCGCCTGCTGAAACACCACCGCATCAGCGGCACTCCACGTTCCAGCTAGGGCATCAAGGTCGTGGTAGCGTTGGGCCGTACTGTGGCGCCGTGCTACTTCCATCCCTTGCACCAAAAGCCACCGCACAATGGCTTCGACTGATTGTCCAGTCCGTTGTGCCTCACCTTCGATCCATTCCGTCACCGCCTGGTCGAGGTGGGTAATCGTTACTGATTGATCGATCATCTGGCTCCTCACATGCGTTAGACAAGGTTTCAGGGAGCTTTACAGTTTACGCTCATCGTAGTGCCGACTTCAACGCTTGGTGTGAGATCGTTTTTGCCGCACTGGGACGCCGCCGAAAAATGCATATGTCGCCCGATTGCGATGCGGAGGCTACGCGTGTACCGCATCCTGATGCAAAACCGTGTACGAGAACTCACACCAAGCGTTTCAGTCGGCTTCCGGCTCAGCCGACTGAAGTCGGCACTACCGTCGAGTGTAACGCTGATCCGGCCCTTCTGAAACCATGCCTTAGTCGAAAAACCGCTCGTCAAAAGGCGATCAAGTTACCTTCATTTTAGCATACCGCCTGGCAGCTTCGTAGACGACGTCACCTACCTCGCAGGGCTGATGCAACGTCATTTCGATTGTCCGCAGATGACGCAGATGACGCAGATTACAGCTTTCGCATCTGCGTCATCTGCGGACGTTATCTAACCCTACTGGGACGTTGTGTCAAGGCCGCGCCGCCCGTACGGGCACGGCGGCGCGGGGCACGGCACCGCCGTGCCCGTACGGGGCGGCGCGGCGGCACGGCGCCGGGTCGGGGCACGGCGCCGCCGGGCCCGTACGGGGGGCGTGCCGTGCCCGTGGGATGTCGCCGGGCGCGGTCGATCCCGCAGCGGATCGTGCCATACCCACGGGAGGGCGCAGCAGCCATGAGGCGGGCGGTGTGGTTGATGGGGGGGGCGTGTGGGCTGCTGCGCCCCTACGCCGGGCGGGGTGGCCCCATCCATGCCCGTGGGATGCCGCCGGGCGGCGCGGGGCACGGCAGCGCGGGGCACGGCACCGCCGGGCCCGTACGGGGCGGCGCGGCGGCACGGCACCGGGTCGGGGCACGGCGCCGCCGGGCCCGTACGGTCTCGTTTAGCTACGTCGTCGAACAACAAGCAGCGGGCTGCCATCGCGGTTCGTTAGCTGGATTACCTCGATGGGCGGCTCTTCTGCCGCTGCCGATGGTGCGGGTTGGGTCGGTTCGGCGATGGGCTGTGCAGGGTGCTTGGTCGTGAAGATGTCGTTCACGATCTGCTGGATCCCACTCGCCACGAGCGTGCCACCAATCGTCATCACGGTGATAACGATCATTTCGAGGAGCCCCGCATCATAGGATGATGCCGGGGCGGGCTCCAGGCGGGCCGGGGTCACGCCGTGTGATCCGGTGTTCCAGGCTGCGGCGATCTGCGCTGGCGTGATGCCGAGATCCTTGTCAACGATAATCTGGATATCCATCTGGTGTTCCCCTCAGGCAAGGTTTCATGCTCCGCATCGGTCGTGCTGCCAGGGCGCATTGGAACGCCATACGCGGCAATCGGCAATCCAAAATCTGAAATCTGAAATCTGAAATCTGAAATGGTATCACACGTTGGGCTCTGTGCCGCCCTGCTGATCCGGCTCATCCGTGGGTGCCGCAGCCTGAAGCTGCTGCTCGGCCTCCGCCACGCTCACGCCGAGCACCTGCGCCACCGCTGCCGCCAGCGTGGCATCGCCGCCCGCCGCCCGTAGCCGGGCCAGGCTGCGCAGCGCGATGCCCAGGCTGTGCTGGTCGCTGTACTCGCCGAAGATCGCCAGGGCCTGGAGCAGGTGCTGCTGGGCCTGGGCAAGCTGCCCTTGCGCTTCGGCGAGCAGGCCGAGCTGTCCGTAGATGCCCGCCTGCGCGTAGCGGTCGTTGAACTCAACGTAGATGGCGAGGGCCTGCTGGTAGCAGCCCTCGGCCTGGACCCACTGGCGCTGCGCCTGCGCGACCATGCCCAGGTGATGGTAGGTGCTGGCCTGGCCGGAGCGGTCGTTGAACTCAACGTAGATGGCGAGGGCCTGCTGGTAGAAGCGCTCGGCCTGGGCCCACTGGCGCTGCGCCTCGGCGAAGCGGCCCAGTTGATGATAGGTGCTGGCCTGCGCGTAGCGGTCGTTGAACTCGATTTTGAGGGCGAGGGCCTGCTGGTAGAAGCGCTCGGCCTGGGTCCACTGGCGCTGCGCCTGCGCGACGATGCCCAGTTGATGATAGGTGCTGGCCTGCGCGTAGCGGTCGTTGAACTCGATGAAAAGGGCGAGGGCCTGCTGGTAGAAGCGCTCGGCCTCGGCCCACTGGCGCTGCTCCTGCGCGACGATGCCCAGTTGATGGTAGGTGCGGGCCTGCGCGTAGCGGTCGTTGAACTCGATGAAGAGGGCGAGGGCCTGCTGGTAGAAGCGCTCGGCCTGGGCCCACTGGCGCTGCTCCTCGGCGACGCGACCCAGTTGATGGTAGGTGCCCGCCTGCGCGTAGCGGTCGTTGAACTCGATTTTGAGGGCGAGGGCCTGCTGGTAGAAGCGCTCGGCCTGGGCCCACTGGCGCTGCTCCTCGGCGACGCGACCCAGTTGATGGTAGGTGCTGGCCTGCGCGTAGCGGTCGTTGAACTCGATGAAGATGGCGAGGGCCTGCTGGTAGAAGCCCTCGGCCTGGGCCCACTGGCGCTGCGCCTGCGCGACGATGCCCAGGTGATGGTAGGGTGTCGCTCTCCATCGTTTACGCTGCGGTTCAGACGCTGGGCTGCCCGACAGCGTTGATTGCAAGGCTGCTTGATAGGCTTGCTCCGCTTGAGCAAACTGTTTTGTGTCCATGTATCGCCGACCAAGATCTCCAGTTACGCGCATCAGAAAGAAGCCATCCTCACCCTGGAGCCGCTCGGCTGGGTAGCGGGCCAACGCCTGGCGTGCTCGCTCGCCGACCGTGATACCGCGCTGATGCTCCTGCGTGATGTCCCAGAATTCGTCGAGCGCGACATAGATCCCGGTAAGCGACAGTTGGTGGCTCAGGGCCGTCTCCAGGGCGGCGAGCAGGTTCTCGTACTCCAGACTGGCCAGAGTAGCGCCCACCAGGCGCTGCTGTGGCTCCTTCGCCATAAGCAGTTGGTTCATTTCCGCACCGCGTTGTTGGTACAGGGCTACGAAGGCGAGCGCGATCGCCTCGCTCACGTCCTGCTGCGCCGCTTCCGCGAGACGATGGCGCAGGAAGTAGGGCAGCGTCGGCTGGATGCGCAGGAAGCCCTGGGCCTGCGGGTGCGGCGCGAGCAGGCCCCAGGCCACCGCCGCTTGCACCACCTCGGGCAGCCGGTCGAGTGGCAGCCCGGCCAGGGTCGGCTGTTGCTTCAGCTCCGCGATGTAGCGGCCCAGCGTGTTGGTGAAGATTACGCCGACAAAGGGCGCAAGGCAGGTCAGCAGGGTTTGCGCCTCTGGGTCGAGGTTGCTGAACGAGTAGTCAATGCAGCGCAGGATGCTGCGGGTTTTGTCCTGGGCGTCGGCGTTGGGATCAATCACGGCGTCACCGGCTTGCAGCGCCTCCAGGATCTCGACCGGAGGCTGGTGGGCCAGGTTGGGCAGCACCACCTCGAGGGCCAGCGGGAAGCCGCCAAGCAGCCCGATCAGCCGGGTCAGTTCTGCGGTGCCACGGTACTGCGCCCCGCCCTGGCGTTTGATGATCGCTTCGGCCAGGTCGCTGGCGGCCTCTGCATCGAGCCCGGGCAACTCGTAGCGGTTGTCGCCGAAGGTGCCGGGGGACAACCACTCCTCAGCCGCCCGCGAGCCAAGCAGCACCAGGGTCTGTCCGTCGGCCAGGGCGCCCAGGAGGCTGCGCAGCGCTGCCTGCTCGTCCTCGGGCAGGGTGTGGCGGATAGCCAGTTCGGCCCCGGTGATCGACTCGAGATTGTCGAGGATCAGCAGGTGGCGGGTGGACCGCAGCCTGGCCGTGATCAGCGCCTGCTGGTCCGCCGGACTCATGGGCTGGAAGTCGGTATACTCCTTTGAGGTCAGCAGTTTCTGGGCGATGGCGTCGAGGATCTGCTGGCGCGTCCAGGCCCGCTGGTCGTAGGCGAACGCGAAGACCTGGTCAACCAAGCCCGTGGTTTGCCACCAGGCACCCAGGTGGCGCAGCAGCGTGGTCTTGCCGGCCCCGCCCATCCCGCGCATCAGGAGGATGTTCTTGGTTCCGAGCAGGCGGCGCTCGATGGCGAGGATGTCCAGGTCGCGGCCAATGAAGCCGTAGGTCGGCGCGGCGACCTCGTAGCGTCGGCCCTGGCGCTCGTAGAAGGCTGCGTGCTCCTCGGAGCGCATCGGGGTGGGGTGCAGGCGCACCGGGGCGTTCTGGTAGACCACCGGCAGCAGCCAGTCCTCCAGTTCGATGACCTGGCTGAAGTAGGCCCGGCGGCGCTTGTCGGCGTGCAACTCGCTGCGCGCCCGGCGCACCGCCTGGGCAACGTCGGCCCCGGCAAAGAGTTGGCTGTAGAGGGTCTGCATGGCCCGTTCGGCCGCACTCACCGTGACCGAGTAGCCCATCGCCAGCACCAGCCGCACACCGGCCTGCATCAGCCGTGCGCCCAGGCTGGTCTCGCTGGCCCCCACCTGCTTGCCCGACTGGCAGGCGTTGAGGATGCCGATCGGGATCTGGTGGGTCTGCAAGAGAGCGGCAACCTCAGAGGCCTCCGCCGGGTCGGGCTTGCCCTCGGTTGCGCCTTCAAAGAAGAGGAAGGCCTTTTGGCCCGCATAGGGCTCTAGTGCGCCACGCCCGTAGCGTGTCCCGATGAAGGTGTGTGCGCTCAGGTCGCGGGCGGCCTGGTCGAAGCGGTCGAACTCGTCGTAGCGCAACAGGCCGCCGTGCAGGTCGAAGTGGATGATGTGGTAATACCCCGGGCCGTGGCGGTCGCGGGTGTCGTTCAGGTGGTGTACCAGCGCCTGGTAGCTCCCCGGGCGTACTAGGTCAATCTGCACAGGGAGCTTGCTCTGGTGCAGTAGCTCGACAAGGGGCCGGGCGATGGTGCGGTAGCCGACATCGCGGGCACCGCCGGGGCGGGCGGTGACCAGCAGCAGGTTGATCGTCGGGCCAGGGCGGGCCTCGGCGCGCAACGCTGGTGGGGCGTTCGTGCGGCGTACCATCGTCGCCTCCAGAGCCAGGTGCTTCTGGAGGGTCGGGTCGTAGAGGGCTTCCCAGTGCAGCGCATGGAACGCGGGCGAGCCTGCCACCTCAATCCGGATGTCGCCCAGGTTGGCCTGGCGCACCTGACTGTAGTGCGCGAAGGCGTTGCGGTCGGCGAAGATCTGGTCGAAGAGGTGCGTGCCGTACGTCTGGATGCTGCGGGCGGTCGTGGCGGCCAGGACGTAGTCGGTGAAGGGGAAGCGCAGCCACTGCTCGAAGTACCACTCCAAGAGGCGCTCCTCCTCCGGGTCGAAGGGGTCGCGCACCGTGACCGGGTACTCGCCCTGACCGTCGATGCTCAGCGTGGCGTTGGGGCCGTCGCCAGCATTGGTAATCTCGCGGATGAGAATGGTCGTCATCGTGTCTCCTTAGACAAGGATGTAGGAGCTAGAAAATAGGAAAGAGCCGAGCGCATCAGGCCGCGATAGAAGACGCCAAACCCTTTGCGCCTTTGCGTCAAATCATCAGAGAACTTACGTTCCACACTACTCAATAGTCTGTAACATAAGTTTCCCGGTAGCACCGCCGACCACGAATATGGGCTTTGTGACGCAATTATTCGTTTATTCGTGCCCCCATTCGTGGTCGGCGAACGACCCCAGAGAACTTACGTTCCACACTACTCAATACTGTTCAAAGCAGGCCTCACAGGTCTGTTCGTTACTCCCACGTCTTGTTCTTAAACCCCAGGTTCGCGGCATTCTCCGAGACAACCCGCTTGATCTGGTCAGAGACGCCAGCAGGGAAATCGGCCTTGATCTCTACGCTCACCTGGACCGATGCGAGCATGTCACTCGTTAGGTGGCTGATGATCTCGTCAGCGATTTCGACGAAGCGTGTCTTGGCGGTCGCTGCGTTCACTTCAACGGTGCCGATGAAGGTGTGGGCCTTTGCTTTGTCGTCGCTCGTTGGGGGCGTCGGCTTGCCCCATTCCCTCTCTTCTTGCATCTGTTTTTGTGGGTTGCCTGGGATCGGAGGATAGTCCGGGCCAGGGCCAGGCGGCTGCGGTGGTTCCGCTGGGGGCGCTGGCGCCTTCGCGACTTCCTCAGCAGCTCGGGCTGCCTCGTACTGCGCCGCTGCCGTCGGTTCGATCAGCAGCAGCGTGGGATCCACCTGAATGTTGGCGTTGCCGAGTTTGAAGCCCGCAAAGACGCCGTCGCTTTGTCCGTAGGCGGTACCGAAAAAGTCGCGGCTGGCCGCCCCTTTGAGGATGGCCTGCTCTAAGACGCTGCGCGTTCGTAAGCGCGGGAGGTACAGGTAGCGCAGGCTGTCTTCCCAGAAGGCAAGCGCCGCGACGCTCGCTTTGTCAGGCTTCCAGTACAGGGCGTGTAGCTTTGTCCGTAGGTGGATGGGCGACCAGGCGCTGATCACGAGTTCGTTATCCACACAGATGCGCTCGATTTCGCTGCCCAATGATGCGCTGCTGGTGTTGAGCGGGAAGGCCTCGACGGATGGGCGCGGATCGGTGGGCGTGTGCTGTACCGGGCAGAGCAGCCAGCGGTAGCATTCACGGGCGACCCGTGGCAGCACGTCCTCAGCGGTCTGGAGCTCTTTCTCGGCCTGCCGCTTTTGGAGTTGATCAATGTTTAAGCGCCCGCTCTTCACGTCATCAACAATCGAGGCCCAGGCGAGCGCGATCCTGATGCAGTCGCGGAGCCGCACCAACGAGCCGTGGTCGGGGGCGAGGAAGATGAGCCGGTTGCTCCGGTAACGCGGCTTGAGGCCGTGGTTCCGGAGGTAGTCCAGCACTGCATCAACCCCCTGGCGCGTCTCTTCACGGGAGTAGAACTGTTCAGGCAGCAGCAGGACGAGCCGGAGCGCACTGTCGTCGGGTACATCTGCGTGGGGGGTGAAGACGTGCGTGCCATCAAAAAAAGTGATCCCGTTGGTCAGCTTCTTGAGCACACTGTCCAGTTTTCCTCGGACGTCGCTCTTGTCGTCAAAGCGTTTTTTGCGTTCCTCCATCTCGCGGCGGAGGTTGGCCCGTGTGTCGAACCAGAAGAGCGTCGTGTCCTGCGCCTTGTCGCCCGAGCTGTTGAGGTAGTGCAGCCGATCCACCAGGCGGTTCAGGGCATCCGAGTAGGTCGAGGCGGTCTGGCCTGGCTGGAGGCAGCCCAGGATGATCCGCGCCCGGTCGAGCCCGCGAATCCCTGGCTTGGTCGAACCTGAGGAGGGTGCGCTGCCAAGGAAGAGCGTGCGGGCCACTCGGCGGGCGGCGTTCACGGCACCAAAGCGCGGTTCTTTGCTCTCGAGATCGGTCGTCTCAGCCCGGTCGCCGTCAATGTCTTTTTCGATCACGGGATCCCATCCCGCAGGGAGGTAGTAGGTCAGTTCATTGCGTGCGCTGCCGTCGTAGAGCGGCAGACTGCCGGGGAGGATGAGGTAATCCTTGTTGGCGTCCTTCCACAGCCGGTAGATCACCTTGGCCATCAGTTTGAGTACGCCGCGCGTGCGCTGGAAGCCGTCAATCGTCGTCCAGTCTTCGTAGAGCCGGTCGAAGACTTCCGGGTGGATGGGATACGCCTGAACCAGCCGGTCGAAGTAGCGCGTCTCCTGGGTTTCGCTGGGCAGCCGGGTGCCCTCGGCGAGATAGGCGTCGGTGAAGGCACGACAGACCACGTCGCGGGCATGGGCGTCGCTCACCGGCTCGAACAAGCGCCGACGGACAATCTCGAAGGCTTCTTCCGTCGCGACGGGCTTCCAGAGCGCCTGCACCCGACCGAAGGTCTTTTCGAGTGCGCGCAACGCAGATACCCCTCGCTGGCTGCCAGCCTCGATCTCTGACTCAGGCAAGGAGGCGAGCAGGATGGCATTGGGCACGAGCTTGCATGCTTCGGTGAGCGCCTGAACGAAGGAGAGGTTGCTGTCGAAACTACCGCCACTGAGGGGCTGGCCCTCCTGGAATTGCCGAATGTAGGCGACCAGTTCGTCAATCAGCACCACGCAGGGGGCATACTGCGCTAACAGCGTCTTGAGCAGATCCTTCCCAGGTGAGGTGCCCGTGGCATCCGCCTCTTGCACCAGGGCGAGCCCTTCGGCACCACCGAGTTGCCATGCGAGTTCGCCCCAGAGGGTACAGATGCGCTGGTTGCTATGAAACCACGGTTGGCCAGGCGCGTGGGCGTTGCCATCAAGCACGGCAACGCGGGCCTGCGGTACGTCCATCAGACCTGCCTGGTCGATGAGATCCGGGATGCCCACCAGGTCGCTCAAGTTCTTTGCCCGGGTGGCAAGGTGGTAGACCGCGAGCATGGTGTGCGTCTTGCCGCCACCAAAAGCGGTTTGCAGTTGGATCACTGGCTCGCCGCCTCGTCCGTTCAGCCGTTGGGCGACTTGGATCAGGAGCAGGCGCATGCCTTCGGTGATGAACGTGCGTTGGAAGAACGCGGCAGCGTCCTGGTACTCCCGGGAGGCTTTGCCAGAGCGGACAGCGGTAATGTCCGCAGCGAACTCGGATTGCTGGAAGGTTCCCTCAAGCACATCCGGGTGAGGGATGGCTACTTCGCGCCAGGGTTTCATCGTATTGCTCCCATTGCTGAGCGATCAGTCAAAGAGTCGCGATTGGGTCGGCTTCGTCGGTGCATCAGCGGCGGCAAGCTCGATGCCGCTCCAACTGGTGATCAGTTCGTTGTAGGCGCGGGCGTCATCGGCCCAGCCCTGACGCTCGCAGAGCGTGTAGAGGCGATACGCGAGTTGCCGTGCGGCCTCGCTTTTGCCGCGCACATTGGCGAGGATGCCGCCCGCCCCAGCGTCGCCGTCCTGCTTGAGGGCGCGAATGAGGTGGTGCAGGGTCTCCCAGACCGGGGCACGCGTATCGCTCTGCGGGTTCCAATGCTGCGGGTACTCTGACCACTTCCGCAGGCGCACGATACCGCCCCCAGACTCGATCACGCCCGCGTCGCGCATGCCATCAACACTGGTGCCCTTCGCACGCGAGAGCGTATCGGCAACGCCAAAGCGCCCCTCGCCCCAGCCGTGTTGCTCGAACCAGTGCAGGCAGAACTGCGTATCAGGGTCGAACTCGTCCTCGGCCAGGAAGCGGTTGATCAGCTGCAGCGCGGTGCGGACGCTCATTGGTGTGCCGTCCGCCTCAAGCACGGCGGCATACTTGGAGAAGACCGCCATGCCGGGACCGATAATGGCCTGAGAGAGATCCACCGGCGCAACGGGCGAGCGGTCGTCACCCGCCCCTCGGGTCATCTCGTCGAGCGCTTCGGGTAGCACCGCGTTCAGCTCGCGCAGAAACTCGCGGCGCGAGATAGTGGGCGCGTCAGCGGAGCGCTTGCGGCAGACGAGGACGATGCTGGAGGCGAGGGCGTTGGTACCTAATGCAATCATGCGTCCTGAACCTTCTGTACGCATCGGCCAGGTGCCACTAATAGCAAAGCCGGCACAAATTACTGCATCAAGAAACGTCTCCCAGCCAGTACTGCCAGTGCCATCAGTGTAACTTGTTTCAGATTGTTTGAAAGCGTAATAAATCGTCACAGGAAAGCCAGGATGAGCTTGCTCTACGAGACGCCGCATAGCCCGAGTCATTCCCTCGAGGAAAAACTTCTCTGCGCTTTCTTTTCCACCATGGCGATAGGGTGTAGCGACTAACTCTTCCGCTTTGGGTACGGCAATCGTGGCAAAGAGATCGGGGAAGATCGGGCGCAGTGTGCGCCGCAGCCAGACATAGAAGAAGTCAGAGAGATCAGCGTAGCCAATATTGTCATAGTAAGGAGGATCAGTAGACACTAATTTGCCGAGGGCAATTTCCTGCGAAGAAGCATCATTTTGTGAAGCAATTGATGTTGGGGTAGCTGGGAACGTGGCGATTGCCATTGCGCCTTTATCGAGTGCTGTTGCAAGGCTTCCTCCAACATCGGCAAACGTGTTAGCCTCGGCAAAATCCCAAACCATTGGAATTGCCTGGCGAGCGAACGTTTCACGAAATGCACCACGATCACTCATCCATGAGGCAATTGACGAGCCGATATTGGTAATCTTTGAAACCGCTAACGCCAAATACACCCCCACTGCCTCCGCATACGCCGTCGCGCCGTTGCCGCACGCATCGATTCCACGCCTATCATCGCACATCCCGGTCGCCAGCGCATCGCGCCGCACCCGCTCACGCGCCTCGCCCACCAGGTCGGCAAAGGTGTTCAGCGTGACAAGTTGGCGCGGGGTAAAAAGCTCTCCGTAGGTAGTGAGGCCATAGCTGAATGTCCAGAAGTTTCGATGATCATCGGGGAGTGGTAGATCAGGCTTCCATGTAGGTTCCGCTTGAGCAGCAATGGCTTCCATTTCTAGTGTTGGTGCAATGTACACACGACCACGTATTCCCTCAGCAACAATAGCCATCATTTTTGTACTCATGCGGCCAGCGCAACCTTCAGCTTTAATATAATCACTTTCGATGGCTACATTTGACATGAGGCAACGAAAGTTGGCTCCACGGGCTAACTTAGTGCCATTTTTTGCCTCTGCAGGTGGCTTGCCTATCTTCACCGTAAAGTGGTATCTACCGTTCTCAATAATGGGCTCAACATATGCTTCTTTACCCGTCTTGCTGGAGAGGAGAAAAGTAGAAGCTAGCGGCACATCCACATGCGAAAAGGCCGGATTCGGACTCTTGACCGTACGCGCCCAGAGCCAGGCAATGACGGTGAGCTTCTTGCCAACTAAGGGCTTCAAGTCTGGCCGTTCGCGGGCCATCTCGGCAGTGATCTCGATAGGCGGGTACAGGTGTCCAATGCGCTTCTGCGCTTCATCACGCATCCACTGTCCATAGTACCGCACGTCCTCAGCCAAGCCCTGAGCACCTTTGTAGGAAGAAGATAGAGAAGATAGAAAAGAGGAAGTAGTAGGAGTCTGGTGTAGCACTGTACTATTTTCTCTTTCCTTCTTCCTACTTCCTACTCCGCCCGTCGTTGTCGCCGCATTGAGGTCAGCATCCGCCCCACCTCGCTCATCAAGCCACGTAAGATCTCGGTCTCCTGTTCTGGAAACCAGCCCAGATCTTGGCACAGGATGAGCAGGGTCTCCACTTCCGCCAGTGATCCCTGTGCGATCGCCAGAAATTGCGCCTTCTCTTTGTCCGACTCCCGTGCCCAGCCCTCCGCAATGTTCGCCGGAATCGATACCGCCGCTCGGGTGATCTGCGATCGCATCCCGTAGGTCTCCTCGCGTGGCAGGAGCGACACCAGGCGGTAGACCTCCCGCGTGGCTGCCATCGCCTTCTGCCATACGATCAGTTCCTTGAAATGCATCAACCCCTCCCCTATTTTCTCTTTCCTTCTTCCTACTTTCTGGATTGACCGGAGCCATCCCCGCAAACTTCGGCGGAATTTCGATCATTGCTTTGTTGATCAGCACCGCCACCGGATTGAGGTCACTAGCGTAGGCTTCCAAGCCCAGCCTCTGAGCCTCGAGCGGGATCGCCCCTCCCCCCGCGAATGGGTCGTGCAGCGCGGGGAGTTTCTCGGGGTTGAAGAGTTCGGCAGCCTGCGGGTGATCCTTGTTCAGTTCGCAGACTTCGCGCCACGAGCGGCGGATCTCAGCGCGGGCACGCTCCAGTACCTCCTCGTTCGTTGTATTTTCCCACAGCACGAGATCTTCGATGATCTTGAACAGACGTTTGCGTTCTTCGGCGGCAGCCTTCTTATTCATGCCGTACTTGAACCCGTTACCCTGCTGGTAGCCCGGATCGTTCACGAGTTGGGCGAAAATGACCGCTCGCGCCGCCGCCAGCGGACGCCGCGCCCACCACAGGTGCAGCGTACTGGGATGCCCGTGCCGGATGGACTTCTCCCGTGCCGCCGCCGCATTGATCGCATCAAGCGGGAGCGCGACTTCAATCAGTTTGCGGGGTGATTTGACGGGAGGGGTCATGGGGTGGTCGCTCCTCTGTTCAGCAAGGCACGCAGGTCAAAGTTGATCGACGCGACACCCCAGCCCGGCTCCTGATCGAACGGTTTCCGCAGGTAGTAGGGGCCGTCAACGGTGTCATCTTCGTTCACGAACACGATAGCCAGGACGAACTTGTCAGCTTGGTTCAGCGCATAGAGGATCTCGTTGCGGGTGATCGTCACGGTGCGCGCCCCCTTGACCCGCCCCTTCACCTCGATGTGCCGCACCTCGGGTTGTTTGCCCTGCGTCGCTGGTGGGTAAGAGGTGAGATCCCAGCCGCACTGCTGTGCCGCTACATCAACCACGCAGCAGCCAGCCGCTTCCTCAACTCGCCGCACGGCGTCCATCGCCAGGCGCTCAATGCGGGCGCGGGCGGCCGCATCAGCCGCAAACGTCGCCACCGCATCAGGCGTGGTCTCACCGCGCAGGCCGCGCAGCAACCCAACTGGGATGACCAGCGCACCGCCGAGCGCCACCGGCGTGGCCGAAGTGACGTGACGCATGGCTTGAAGCTCGTGCTTGCGGTTGTCGAGCCGGCCCGCAAGGTCATGAATCGTGCGATGGGCGTTTTCTAGCGGCAACCGCACATCCTTGCCCGCTTCCAGGTCTTCCTTGAGCTTGAGCCAGCGGTCCGACCAGAAGGCAATCTCTTTGGTCAGGCGCTCGTGAACCGCCGCGAGCACCTTGTCCACGTAGGCGACGTGCCGCCCCGCGATCTCGCGCATGTGGTCTGGCACCAGGGTGGCGGCGGCCAGCGCGAGCGCACGCTGCTCTTGGTCAACCCGAATCCAGGGCTCGGCAAGCACCGGGTCGAGCAGGGCCCGGTCGTCTGGGCCGATTGGCTCGAGATCAAGGTGCGGCGCCCAGCCAGCGAAGGTGGCTGAGCCATCCGGCGCGACGCGCACAAACTGCAGGCGCTTGGACAGCACCTGACCGTCGCCGGACTTGATCGCGTGCGTGAGCAGAAAGAGCAGACTCGGCGTCGCCCCGTCATCCGCTGGGTCGAGCAGGACAGCCCCCTGGCGCAGCAGGTTGCCATGCTGCGTGAGCAGCAGGTCACTGAGCGCCAGCATCAGCGGGTGACCAGGATGGAGCAAGACGGCACGGGAGATGCCCGGACGATCCAGCGGCTGCATGGCCTCTTTCGTGAAGCAGACGCGCTCGTACCGCTTGAGCACGGGTTCGGGCTCGCGATGGTTGCGCCCGGTGATCAGGCGGTCACGCTCCTGGATCGTGGCTGGGACGTGGGTGATCTCGAAGCGCTCCGCCTCACGCGGGTAGATCGAGCCGCCCAGCGCTTTGAACGCCTTCATGAAGAACGAACGGACAAAGTAGGGCTGGAGGCGGCGGGCCTCAGCCTTCTCCATCTCCTCGCGCACCGCGAAGATCCGCTCGGGGCTCATCGTCTCCTGGGCCAGCGCGTTGCGGTCGAGGATCGCACGCAGGTGCGCGTAGTCGAGGGCGCGCTCGATCCGCTGGCCGAGGCGGGCGCGTACCTCTGGCTGGTCGCCATAGCGGATGGCTTGCAGCAGGAGATCCTTGAGGCTGATATTCTCGAAGACCTCGCCGAGAATGTCGAAGACCCGGCCCTTGAGCGCATCGCTCTCGGCTTCGAGTTTCTGGAGGAGGCGATGGTAGACAGCGCCCTCACGCGTCTCCTTCGCGACCAAGTTCCACAGGTGACAGACCTCGTGCTGCCCGATCCGGTGGATGCGCCCGAAGCGCTGCTCAAGCCGGTTGGGGTTCCACGGCAGGTCATAGTTGACCATCAGGTTGGCGGTCTGCAGGTTGACGCCCTCACCCGCCGCATCGGTGGCGATGAGGACCCGCGTCTCAGGATCGGAACGAAAGAGGGTCTGGATGCGTTGGCGATCATCGCGGTGTGTGCCACCGTGAATGGTCACAATGGCCTCGCTTGTGCCGAGCACGCCCGCAATTCGCTGGTGCAGGTAATTCAGCGTGTCGCGGTGCTCCGAGAAGACGATGAGCTTGCGCTGGCGTCCAGCGGCGTCACGCATCTCGGGATGGTTCTGCAAGATCCGCGAGAGTTCGTCCCATTTCCGATCCTGCCCCGAAGCGACGACCGCTTTGGCCTGCTGCTCAAGCTGAGTGAGGATCGCGATCTCCTGCTCAAGCTCAGCCCTATTGCGCGACGCACTCGCCTGGTCAACCAGGGTTTCCTCAAGGTGCTCCTGCTCCTCGGCGGTGAGGTCGTCGTCATCCTCAGGGATCCCAGCGAGCGTCTCGGCGCGCACCGACTGACCATTGAGGCCAAACCGCTCCTCATCGAGCCGACGCTCCAAGCGCTCCTTGCGCCGCTTGAGGGATTGGAAGATCGCCTCGGGGCTGGAGGCGAGACGGCGCTGGAGCGAGGTCAGCGCGAAGCCCACCGAGCCTCGGCGGGCACCATCAAGCTGGTCGGCCTTGCCCATCTCCATCTGGACGTACTGGGTCACCGCCTCGTAGAGCGCATATTCCAGAGCCGAGAGCGTATAGTTGGCCGTGTAGGCCTTGCGCTCGGGGAAGAGCGGCGTACCGTCGAAGCGCACCATCTCCTCTTTGACCATGCGTCGCATCAGATCGGACACGTCAACTTTGTGGACACCGTCGCGGAACTTCCCGTAGAAGCGGTCAGCGTCGAGCAGCGAGAGGAAGAGCTGAAAGTCTTCCTCTTTGCCATTGTGTGGCGTAGCAGTCATCAGGAGCAAGTGCCGGGTATGCTGGCCGAGCTTCTCGGCGAAGTTGAAGCGCTTGGTGCGCGCAATCTCGCGCCCTGAAAAGTGCGCCGAGAGCTTATGGGCCTCGTCAAACACGACCAGATCCCATCCCGCACGACAGAGTTTCTCCTGGGCATCCTCATTGCGCGACATCTGATCGAGCCGCACAATCAAGTGATGGTGATCGGCAAAGGGATTCCCGCTCGGCGAGGCCTCCTCAAGGTCGCGCGTATAGACACGGAAATCCAGCCCAAATTTCTCAAAGAGTTCATCGCGCCACTGACCCACCAAGCTCCCGGGGGCAACGATGAGGATGCGTCGCGCATCGGCCCGCATCAGCAACTCACGGATGTAGAGACCGGCCATAATCGTCTTGCCCGCCCCAGGGTCATCGGCCAGCACATAGCGTAAGGGCTGGCGGGGGAGCATCGACTCATACACCGCCGTAATCTGATGGGGGAGCGGTTGGACATTCGAGGTATGCACCGCCATCATCGGGTCAAAGAGGAACGCAAGGTCAATGCGTTTGGCCTCAACAACGAGCTTGAAATCCTCACCGTTCCCATCAAACGACCAAGGGCGCTCGACGGTGGCGAGATCAATCGTCGCTTCATCATCGCGCCCGAGCAGGCGTTCCCTGATCGTGCCATCGGGAGTCTTGTACACGATCTGCACCGCGCCATCCCCAATAGACAGCACCGCCATCACGGTGGCAACCGCAGCGGGCTCGACCCCCATCAGCGACTGTCCAACGGTCAATGCTTCGAGGCGCATGAAAAGCTCCCTGGTATGACGGACGCGCCTTGGTTCGGGGTATAGTGAGCAGCAGTAACCCCTGACGACAATGGCAGCGGGGGCATGAGCGATGCCACATTATCTGAAAGCAAGTATAGCATATTTACATATGATAATGATGGTATTACCCAAGGAAATCAGGGAGCGTGCCGCACCAGGCTTCATGTTTTGACGCCAAGGCGCGAAGGCGCAAAGATCGAGATGATCCGTTGCGCCTCTGCGCCTCTGCGTTAAACCAAGCAGACACGAAGGGGATCCATGCCCCGCTGCTCTGCGGAAGCTGTCATCTGCGTCATCTGCGTCATCTGCGGACTTTATCTAACCCTCCTGGGACGTTGCATCAGCCCTACCCGCCCAGCGGTGAGGGATGCGCTGGTGCCCCGATGGTGCTATAGCTGCCACCGCTCAGGCGCATGCCAATGCGTGCGCTGCGCAACCTGACCCCGCTTCGGTGGGCGCGACGACTGGGCTGATCTATGCCTGCACCACATGCGGTGCCGTCTTCGCCAACGCAAACGCGGTGCATGCGCACGCCACGCAGTGCCCGGAAAGGAAGCGTGCCCCGTATGCCGCGCAGATCGAGCGGCTCCCCTAGCACCGAGCAACCCATGGCCCGTCGTCATCGCGGGGTCATCCGTACCTGAAAGGCCTACCAACTCACCTTTAGCACCGAGCAACCCATGGCCCGTCGTCATCGCGGGGTCATCCGTACCTGAAAGGCCTACCAACTCACCTTCTGGCTCCTGGTGGGCCTGCACCTGCTCGGACTGGCCGGGGTGGTCTGGGTGGTGATCAGCAAGACTACCGCTACACCCTTACGGTTCAAGTGAATGGCACTAAATTGGTCATGACATCTACCGTTTCATGTTGGGCTGATCTATGTGAAGCACACCTTTGGACAAAGCCTTACAGTCGCAGTACAATTCTGGCATCCACTAGTAAACAGCAGGCCTAGGGAGGGATCGAATGGCGTGGGTAGAAATCAAAGACTTACCCGCTGATTGGGAAAGTTTAGCTTCCGGGGAAGTTGAATCATTAGCCGAAACATGGTTTAATATATACCATGATTTAAAAGATACATCTCTACTTGATACTTTTAATGAACGTCTGCGTCGTGAATGGTCAATCGAGACTGGCATTATCGAACGCCTCTACACAATTGATAGCGGTACTATAGCAGTCCTAGATGGTTTGTAAACCAGGCGGCGATTTTGTGGTATCATCTCCCGGACGTACCGTGCTTACCCTGGGAGGATGACCGATGGAGACTGACCTGCACGCATTTCTCCAAACGACCACCGACGTACGCGAGTATCGACGCGCCATCGCGGTGCAGTTGGCGCTCCAGGGTACACCCT
>NZ_RYFF01000143.1 GCF_004138165.1 Candidatus Chloroploca sp. Khr17 | reverse complement strand
GGCTCTCCCGCACTTTCCGTGCAGGCAGGGCGAGAACCAACGTGCTAGAATGATAGGTTTGAGCATACGTTTGTATTGAGGCAAGAACCTGATGTTGATCGAGAATCTGTTCATCCCTGTTGGTGCCGCCCTCCAGATGACCGCTGCCGACTTCACGCCCGAAGGCATCCGGGTTGACCTCCACACGACCGCCCAGACCGCCGACTGCCCCACCTGCGCGGTGACCACACACCGGGTGCATAGCCATTACCAGCGCCGTTTGGCGGATCTGCCTCTGGCCCAGGTGCCCGTCCGCGTACACCTCCACGTTCGGCGCTTTCGCTGTGACACCCTCGGCTGTAGTCGTACCACCTTCAGCGAGCCGGTGCCGAGGCTGGCGGCACCCTACGCGCGTCGAACGGCGCGACTGCGGGCAGAACAGCACCACATCGCCCTGGATGTGGGCGGCGAACCAGGGGCGCGTCTGGCGCAGCGCCAGGGCATGGGCCTCAGCCCCGACACCTTGCTGCGTCTGGCTCGGAGTACGCCTGAGGATGCGCGCCCAACCCCGCGCTGCCTTGGCATTGACGACTTCGCACTGCGTAAAGGTCAGGTCTATGGCACGCTGCTGGTCGACCTGGAAGCCCATCAGCCCGTGGATCTAATCGAGGAACGCTCCGCCGAGGTGGTCGCGCAGTGGCTAAAGGATCACCCTGGCGTCGAGGTCATTACCCGCGACCGCTCAAACGAATATGCCGAGGGTGCCAGCCGCGGTGCGCCCGATGCGCTCCAGGTTGCCGACCGCTTCCATCTCCTTCAGAACGTGCGCGAGATGCTGCAACGCCTGCTCGATGGGCAGCAGGAGGCGCTGGTGGCAGCCACCCGACCAGAGTCCCCACCTTCCGACCCATCGCAGGTGCTTCCTGCCGAGCCGGTGGTCTCCCCGGAGGCGGAAGCACCGGCTGAGGCGGAAGCACCGGCTGAGCCAGCAGTGGTGAGCGCGCCGTCACCCGCTCCCGCGCCAGCAGAAGCTTCGTCTCCGCTGAACAAGGCCGCGCAACAGAGCCAGGAGCGGCGCGCCCGCCGACAGGCACGCTCCACGGAGGTGCGGGAGTTGCACGCCCAGGGAGTCGGCATCCGCGCCATCGCGGCTCGACTCCAGATCAGCCGCAACACCGTGCGACGCTTTGTGGCGGCCAGTCAGTTCCCAGAGCAGGCCACCAGGCGCCCGCAGCCCAGGAAGCTCGACCCGTTCATTCCGCATCTGGAAGCGCAATTGGCCGCTGGCCAGGACAACGGGATGCAGCTCTGGCGGGAACTGCGGGAGCAGCACGGCTACCGTGGCTCACGCGCACTGGTTTCGCGCTGGGTCGCGCAGCATCGCCACCTGGTGCCGCTACCTGACCCGAACCGCCCACCACGACGCGGGCGGGGTCGTCCCCCAGCCTCATCGCCGAGCCCGAAACCACCAGCGCAACGCCGCTTGTCCGCGCGGCAGGCCTCCTGGCTCCTGGTGCGTCGTCCCGAAAAGCTCAAGCAGGAGGAGCAGGACATCATTGAGCGCCTCTGCCACCAAGCGCCCACGGTGGAGGTGGCCTCTGCTCTCGCGCAGGAGTTCATCCAGATGGTGCGGGAACGCAAGGCTGCGGCGTTTGATGGGTGGCTCCAGCGAGCGCGCACGAGTGGGATTGCCGAGCTTCAGAGCTTTGTCGTCGGGTTAGAACGCGACAAAGCGGCCGTGGTGGCCGCCCTCTCGTCGCCCTACAGCAACGGACAGGTTGAGGGCCAGGTGAATCGGCTGAAGCTGATCAAGCGCAGCATGTACGGACGAGCCAAGTTTGACCTGCTCCGTCGCCGCGTCCTCGCTCGCGCTTCCTGAGCGACGCCTCCTGCACGGAAAGTGCGGGAGAGCC
>NZ_RYFF01000071.1 GCF_004138165.1 Candidatus Chloroploca sp. Khr17 | reverse complement strand
CGCAGGTCACGAGGGAAGGGAGCGGGAACCGGCAAATCTAGTTGACACCAGGCGGCAAATCTAGTTGACATTCAACAGGAAAGAGCACATCGAGTAGCGACTCGCCCATAGAGGTCTGCAACAAGGCGTCGCAGCGGTCGATTGTGGCGCGAAACATCGGCTGTGTGGCGTAGAGTTCTCGCCCCATCGCGGCGTACTGCGATCCCTGACCCGTGAACAAAAAGGCGACCCGAGGCCGGGCGTGACCGATGCTCCCCGTCACCAGGGCGGGGGTCTCGGCAGCGTCGAGGAAGGCCCGCAAGCCCGCCGCGAGTTCGGCAGCATCTGCGGCGACGAGGCCCAGCCGGTGGGCGAAGTGGTTGCGCCCGACGGCGGCGGAGGAGCAGAGATCCCCCAGATCGAGTCCTGGGTTGGCTTGCACATAATTGAGGTAACGAGCCGCCACGTCGGTCAAGGCCGCCGCGCTGCGGGCGGAGAGGGCCAGCAGGTGTCGGGTGCGATCAGGGCGAGGAGCGGCGGGCACAGAAGCGGGCGACCCATCGGACGGCGGTGCTTCAACGATGATGTGGGCATTGGTTCCGCTGATGCCGAACGAACTGATGCCCGCCACGCGCCTACCGGCTTTGTCGATGATGGGCCAGGAGCGAGCGGCGGTGGGAACCTCGATGGCAAACTCGTCCCACTCAATGTAGGGGTTCGGCGTATGGAAGTGGATCTGGGGCGGGATCTGCCCATGCTGCACCGCCAGCACCACCTTGACGAAGCCAGCGATACCGGCGGCTGCCTCCAGGTGGCCTATGTTCGACTTGACCGTGCCAACCAGCAGCGGCTCGGATCTTGCCGCCCCGAAGACGGCACCAAGGGCGCGCAGTTCGATCGGGTCGCCCAAGGGTGTACCGGTGCCATGGGTCTCGACGTAGGCAACCTCGTCGGGGGACACCCGGGCATGAACGAGAGCCTGGCGCACCAGTTTCTCCTGTGCCCGCTTATTGGGGACGGTCAGCCCGCTACTGGGGCCATCGTGATTGATCGCGCTGCCGCTGATCACCGCGAGCACCGTATCGCCGGCCGCACGGGCGTCACTCAGCCGCTTCAGGACAACCACCGCACCGCCTTCGCCCCGCCCGTAGCCGTCGGCAGCCCTATCGAAGGTCTTGCAGCGACCATCAGGCGAGAGAACCTGCATCTGCGAGAGCGCCACATGCATCGTTGGCGAGAGCATCAGATTGACGCCGCCAGCCAGCGCCATGTCGCACTCGCCCGAGCGCAGGCTCTGGCTGGCCAAGTGCAGCGCCACCAGCGACGACGAGCAGGCCGTGTCCACAGCCAAGGTCGGCCCCTGGAGGCCGAGCATGTAGGCCAAGCGCCCCGCCGCGAGGCTGTGTCCACCGCTGGTAATGGCGTAGGTGTCCAAGTCAGCCAAATCCCGGGCATCGTGGAGGCTACCGTACTGCCCTACCCCGATCCCGATAAAGACCCCGGTCTTGCTGTCAACAATGCTGTGCTGAGCGATGCCAGCCCGCTCCAGGGCTTCCCAACTCACCTCTAACAATAGCCACTGCTGGGGATCCATCGTGGCGGCCTCACGGGGCGCGATCCCGAAGAAGAGTGGGTCAAACTGCTCGGCGTTCGCCACAAAAGCGGCCTGGCGCGTGTACATTTTGCCCGGCTGCGGACGTCGGGGGTCGTAGAACTGATCGACATCCCAGCGCGACGCGGGGATCTCACCAACCATATCTGCGCCATCCTGAAGCAATTGCCAGAAGGCCTCGGGCGTATCGGCACCAGGGAAGCGACAGGCAATGCTGATCACCGCGATCGGCTCATCGGCGGGGATGCCCGCAGACGATGCAGTACGTGCGACCTCAACGGGCTGTGGCTCGACCATGGCCAACACCTCGACCAGCATGTAGCTGGCAAGGGCGTCAATACTGGGGTACTCAAAGGCGAGAGTCGAGGGGAGAGTTCGACCGCAGGCCCGCTCCAAGCGACGACGCAACTCTAGGGCGAGGAGTGAGTCCATGCCCAGATCGGTGAAGCCCGTCGCACTGTCGGGCGGGGCTGTCATGCCCAACAACTGCCCGACCGTCTGCTGAAGGTACGTCTGGAGGTGCCCCCGTCTGCGGGCGAGCGGGAGCGCCGCTAGTTCTTCCGCCAAAGCAGTCGGTACAAGGGTCGGCACAGGGGGCTGTTGGCGCACAAAGCGGGCCAGAAGCGGTCGCGCCGCGCCATCGGCGGCTGTAGCCGCAGACCAGTCAATCGCGACCACCCCGATCTGCCCGCCCGCAGAGAACAGGCGAGCCAGCGCGTGCAGCGCCGTGGTCGGTGCCATCGGTAGAACCCCAGCAAACGAGACGTGCTCTAGGCGTGCAGCCATGCCGGCCTCGCCCCAGATCCCCCAGTTGATACTCAGTGCCGGGAGACCCTCATGGCGGCGTTGGCGCGCCAGGCCGTCGAGAAAGGCATTGGCGGCGGCATAGCTACCCTGCCCCCCGTTGCCCATCAGGGCTGCCACCGACGAGAAGAAGACCATGAGATCCAGATCCAGATCACGAGTGAACTGGTGGAGCAGCCACCCCCCTGACACCTTTGCAGCGAGAGCAGAAGCGAACCGATCCCAACGCTGGTTGAGCAAGATGCCGTCGTCGATCACTCCCGCCGTGTGGAACACCCCTTTGAGCGGGTGCGATCCCGCTTTAATCACGGCGAAGAGCCGCTCCATTGCGTCGGGGTCGGAAACATTGGCTTGGGCGACCTCTACGGCAACCCCTCGATCCTTGAGGGCGGCAAGCGCCTCATGCGCCCCTGCATCTGCCACATTGCGCCGCCCGATCAAGAGCAAATGCCGCGCCCCGTGATCGGCAAGCATCTGGGCAACCAGCAGTCCCAGCGTTCCCAGGCCACCAGTGATCAGGTAGAGCGCGTCGGGGTGTATGATGACGCCCGAGGTTCCGGGTGCCCTGGCACGCGCCAGGCGGGCGACGTGGCGGACGCCCTCACGGTAGGCCACCTCCGTCTCGCCATCGGGACGAGCCTGGAACAATTCGGAAAAGAGGACTCCGGCTAACGCTGCGGGCTCGCTCAGATCAAGGTCAACCAAACCCCCGAAATGGTCGGGATGCTCCAGGCCGATCACGCGGCCTAGCCCCCAGAGCGCTGCCTGGGCCACCGCAACCGGCTGGGTCGGCACAAGTTGCTGGGCGTGCTGGGTCACGACCCAGAGGCGTGGCCCCGGGCCGGGCATGTCGGCAAGGGCCTGAGTCACCCGTAGTGCGCCGCCAAGGGTGCGCTGGTGGGCGGCTGCCAAGGCCCTGTTATCGAAGGCGTCGGGGGCGCACTCCCGATGATCCATGGCCCACAGGTAGACCACGCCGCGCAGGGGCACGGACCCCGACCGAGCGGCCCATCCCTCCAGTGCGGCCTCGTCCGCGACCACCTCAACCGACGCGCTGACCTCGCCCAGAAGCGCCGCCAGGGTCTCGCCCACCCCGCCCCGGTCGGTCAAAATCAGCCAGCGTCCTCCAGCGGCGGACGGAGCAACGACCAGCGGCTGAGCTTGCCGCTCCCACACCAACTCGTACAGCCACCCCTCGACCTCGGACGAGCGCTGCTGCTCGCTTCGTTCGGTTGCGAGAGCGGTCAGAATCCGTGCGGCGACCTGTTGCTCGGCAACGTCGAGAGCAGCCCGTTCTGCGACCCAGGCGGTCAGTTGCTCGATGCTCCGCCCATCGAGCCATCGCGCAAAGCCCTCATCAACGCCCGCAGCCTCAGCCCGGTCAAGACCCTGATCGATCCAGTAGCGCTGACGTTGGAAGGGGTAGGTCGGCAGAACGACCGGACACCGCCCGTAGGGGGCCTCGAAAGCCGACCAATCAACCGTAACCCCCTGGGTGTACAGGCTGCCCAGGCTCGTCAGCATCTGGAGCGTATCGCCCTGATCCTCCCGCAAACTGGGGAGCATCAGACCCTGAGGCGTGGCCTTCTCGCTCCCGACCTGTGCTGCCTCATCGAGCACCTGACCCGCCATGCTGAGAAGCGTCGGCTTCGGGCCGATCTCCACAAAAATCGTGCAGCCCATCTCCCGCAGTGTCAGCACGCCGTCGGCAAAGCGGATCGGATTGCGCAAATGCCGCCGCCAGTACAACGGGTCGGTCAGTTCCTCTGCGACCAACTGACCGGTCATGCTCGAGACCACAGGCAGTCGGGGCGGAGCGAGTGTGACCATACGCACGGCTGTTGTGAATCCGTCCAGGGCCGGGTCGAGCAGCGGCGAGTGGGCGGCGACAGGAATGTCGAGCACACGGGTCTTGAAGCCTGCCTCGGTCAGATAGGACGCGAGTCGGGCCACACTGTCCCGCCCCCCCGAGAGAACCAGGCTGCGTGCGCCATTGATTACGCCCACCGTCACATCAGCGTAGCCAGCCAGAAAGGGCGTGACTTCGGACTCCGAGGCTTGGACAGCCACCATCGCTCCGACGGCCGTCTCCATCAGACGACCCCGCTCGACCACCAAGCGCAGCCCGTCCTCTAGGGAGATCACCCCAGCGGTGTAGGCGGCGGCGAAATCGCCCAAACTGTGACCCAGCACAACGTCGGGTTCTACGCCCCAGGCACGCCAGAGGTCAACGAGGGCGCACTCCAAGGCAAAGGTGACCGCCTGCCCACACGGGTGTGATTGGAGCAGGTCGTTATGATTGGGTGCTGCCGACGGGTAGAGCAGTTCGATCAGGGAACGGCCCAGGCAGGCCCGTAAGACCCGGTCGCAGCGTTCCAGGGTCTCACGGAAAAGGGGCTGAGTTGCGTACAACTCGCGCCCCATCTGGAGATATTGGGCACCCTGGCCGGTGAAGAGGAAGGCAACGCGGGGCCTTGGACGCCCC
Organism: Candidatus Chloroploca sp. Khr17; assembly: GCF_004138165.1. Taxonomy (GTDB): domain Bacteria; phylum Chloroflexota; class Chloroflexia; order Chloroflexales; family Chloroflexaceae; genus Chloroploca. The sequence continues at coordinate 14,491 of NZ_RYFF01000071.1, read as the reverse complement.
TCAGGGATGTAGCCCTGGGTGATTTTAACAACTGATCTGCCAACAGCAAAAGCCCCAAGTTCGGCCCGCGCCCCATCAATGGACGTCGTGGCGAGGGCTATGCGGTGGGCGAAGTGGGTGCGTCCAGTGGTGGTCGTTGCGGCGATAGCGGGCAGATCGACATGCGTGTACGGGAGCAATGCCGTAGCGTACCGACCCGCCAGATCGCGCAGCGCCTCCTCACTCTGGGCGCTCAGGGTCAGCAGGTGAGCAGGACGCCACAGCCGCTGCGAACGCACCGGGGGCGGTGCGGCCTCGACAATAACGTGGGCGTTCGTGCCACTGAACCCGAACGAACTCACCGCACCTCGTCGGGGGCGAGCGGGGCCGGGTTCAGGCCACGGGCGACCTACCTCGGGGATGCTCACCGAGGTGGCAGCGAGGTGCGGGTTCAGGGTTTTGAGGTGGATGTGCGGCGGGATGAAGCCGTGCTGCAGCGACAGCACCACCTTAATCAGCCCGGCAATACCAGCAGCCGCCTCGGCGTGACCGATGTTAGTCTTCACCGAGCCTACGATCAGGGGATTGTCCAGCCCGCGATCCTGTCCGTAGACCGCTTCCAGAGCCTGAACCTCGATCGGGTCGCCGAGCGGAGTGCCAGTACCATGGGCCTCTACATAGCCAATGGCGCGAGGTTCGAGCCCGGCCTCCGCGAGGGCCTGACGGATGACCGCTTCCTGGGCCAAGCCGTTGGGGGCGGTCAGGCCATTGCTGGCCCCATCTTGGTTGATCGCGCTGCCCCTGATGATGGCAAGCACCGTATCGCCGTCAGTCAGGGCGTCCGAGAGGCGTTTGAGCACAACGACGCCGCAGCCCTCGCTGCGTACATAGCCATCGGCAGTTGCATCGAAGGTCTTGCAGCGCCCGTCGGGGGCCAGCATCGTCGCCTGCGAGAAAGCGATACTCACCTCAGGCGAGAGGAGCAGGTTGACGCCTGAGGCCAAGGCGAGGGACGACTCGCCGGATCGCAAACTTTGGCATGCGAGGTGTACTGCCACCAGTGACGACGAGCAAGCCGTGTCCACAACCAGCGCAGGTCCGGAGGTACCTAAGACATACGCGACTCGACCGGCCGCCACCGCACTCGATGTGCCCGTACCGAAATACGTGCTCAGATCGCCCTGCTTCGCCTGAAGGAGCTTGTAGTCATCACCGAAGATGCCCACATAGATCCCAGTGGCACTCCCCTTAAGCGCATCGGGGCTGATCCCGGCCCGCTCCAGCGCCTCCCAGTGGGTCTCTAGCAAGAGCCGTTGTTGGGGATCCATTGCGTGGGCCTCAACGGGGGCAATGCGAAAAAAGGCCGCGTCGAAGCCGGCAACCTCGTTGAGAAAGCCGCCGTAGGGGGTGCGAATCTGACCGGGCTGCTCACCGAGCAGGGCGCTCATGTCCCAACGGTCGGACGGAACCTCGGTAATGGCGTCAACACCGTGCGCAAGCAATTCCCAGAATGCCTCGGGGCTGGCGACCCCACCCGGAAAGCGGCACGCCATCCCGATGATCGCGATTGGCTCCGTACCCTGATCGGCCAGATCGTGCAACACGGCAACGGACGAGGAGGGTGCCGGATCAATCACCCGTTCGTCCAGGGTGTAGGCATGACGATCATGAGCCGGAGTGCTCGCGGCCTCCTGTGGTGGCGCAGCGGCAAGCCCGTGCCTGACAGCCACCGGAATCGATGCGGATGGCGTGACCCCATCCTCCGGTGCAGGGGCATCAACGGGCCTCGGCGTTACGCTGGGCGTTGACGCCGGGGTACGCTGAAGATACCCGATGAGCGCCTCGGGAGTGGGATAGCGAAAGAAGACTGTCGGCGCGATCTCGCACCCCAGAAGCTGATGCAAGATCAGCCGGAGCTCCAGCAACTCCACCGAGTCCAGCCCCAGCTCGCGCAGCGGGCGCCGCCGCACATATGCGCCGGACCGCGCGCTCCCCAGCACCTCCCGCACCGCCTGGTCAACCAGAGCCGGGATAGCGGCGGCCGGTGGCGCAACCGGATCTAGCCGACGGGCCTCCTGGCGGCGGGCGAGACGCGTGCGCAGATCGTTGTACTCGACCAGGACGCCCGTGCCGCGATTATCGTCGTCGGGCGGGCGATACCCCGCGATGACTCGGCTGATCTCGGCGCCGTGCGAGGCGTGGAAGTTGAGCACGGGGTCGACATGCTGGCCCCGCCCCGTGCGCAGCTGGATATAGTCCTCCATCGCGAGGTCCGCATGCTGCTGGTAGCTCTTGCAGCGGGTCACACCAACCACCCGCTCGATGCTCCCGTTCAGGGTGCAGAGCTGGAGCATAAACTCTAGGAGATGATCCCCCAGGGCATAATCTTGCGCCTCGGGCAACACATTGACCGCCAGAAGCTGGGTGATCGGGCCATTGGGAGCGTGCAAGGATGCCACCTCCCGGAAGTTACTATGGAGCAGGGCCTCGGTGGCAGTAATACGCTGGGAATAGATCACCCCTACCACCCGTTGCTCCAGCACAGCAACTAGATGCCCCTCGGGGTACTGCTCGACGCGCTGCTGAATCTCGGCTCTGGGAGCGCACAATGCCATCGGCCAGGTGGCCGCTTCAAGCGCCACTAACGTGTCAAGGTCCCCGATGGTAGGGCGGCGCACGTGATATGGGTAGGGCGTGAAGCGATCAAGCGCGAGGGCCGTATCGGAAGGGCGATCCAGGAGTTGAAGCAATCCTTCTGGAGAGGGAAAATAGCCCCAGCTGGCAAGCGTCACGAGCAGTTGCTCTGGCTGTTCCAACCAGATACCCTGCTTGGTGGGGAACAAATGCCTTCCCTCTTGATACGCCCATCCCTGATTGAGTAATAGGTTGCGTAATTCCTCGTCCATGCTATCCCCACGCTCACCAATAATGGATCAAACACCCCGTCAGCCTCTGAAGCGTGCTGGCTAGCGGTCGGGCGTCTTGGTCAGCAGAGCGACAGAGCTGTATGCATCGAGGTGTATATTGCCCGACCAAGACGCCTAAGCACGGTCACGACGAGGTAGCCCTTGTTGCTGGTACGCGTAAAATACTAAACGAACGCCTCAGAAGCGCCTTAAATCAGGATTGGGGGGAGCCGGGAGCAGATCCGGGGCTGTTGGGGGGCAGTGAGGGTCACTGGTCGGCTGAGGAGCGCGCTGTGATCTGGAGATCAAGCATAAGGAAGAGCGTGTTCAACGATAATGAGAACTGCCGGTCGGATGTTCTAGTTGACATTTAACAAGAGCGGATCAAAGTGGCATGCGCTCGCCCACTGAGTACCATTCTGAGTACCATTTGGCCGGTCAGCGTCAGTCAGCGTCAGTCGCGGTGTGTCCGGATTTGTGAAGCTTGCACAGCGTTGCAAAGCGGAACGATGCAGGACTGGTCTTGACAGAGATAGGCGCTGACAACACGCTATTCGGTCCTTCCAAGCAGATGGTCGCGCGTTCGAGTCGCGTCGCCCGCTCCACAGTTTAGGGCATTAGGAAGCGAAATCCCGCCGGGGCCTCCGGCGGGATTTTGGGTTCATGTAGCCAAGTTTGTAGCCAAAGTTCAAGAGTCTGCTCTCGTGTCCCTGCGTCTGTAGCCATGTGCCCCTTCGGATGGCTACAGATAACTCGCTGCGCCCGTGCGGCAAACGCACGGCAAAGCTGTGCGCATGAGGAAGTGAGACGAGATTCATTTCTCCATGTAGCCCCGTGTGGAGCCGAGCTCGCGGGTGTGACAGGGAGTGTGACACCTCTGCCGTATGCTGAACGTACGCCAACGACATGGCCCAGTTCGCGCTGCTCAAGACGCAGGTGCGCATGCCTGCCGCGCAGAAGCAGATTGCGGCGGCCCTGGCCAACGCCGCCGTGCGCTCCGGACGGCCGTCCGCCGAGCTTGAGGAGCTGCTGGCACCCACCTACGGCCTGGATAGAGTTGCCCTGCGGCGCGAGGTGCTCGGCGGCGCGACCGTCGAGCTCGTGGTCACCGGGGGCGTCGAACTGCGCTACTAACGCGCCGATGGGAAGAAGCTCGCCACAGCGCTGAAAGCGCTGAAGGCCGCGCACGCTGTATCGCAGCGCCGTCGAGGGAGCCACGCTCGACGATTGGGTGATCGTTAACCAGGCCCTGGCGGTTGAGGATGATCCGGCGCAGTGGCGCACGCTGCTCGCCGATGCGCTCCAGCAGGCCCGGCTCTGACGAGAGCCGCTGCACTGCTGTGCGCAGGCCATATACCGTCAAAGGGTTTCACTACCATACCATGGCCTGCTGGATGCCCGCGTGCGCGGGCATGCCATGGGGATGACGCGGGCATAACCGGTGGGACGGCCCACCATGTCGTTCCCGCGCACGCGGGAACCCAGGACTCGGCCATCCTGCGCCAACCACGGCGTGGCCCGCACCGCTCCGGTGGGGGCTGTATCAGACAGCCTTGCAGCGGGCAGGTGAAACCCTTTGACGGCCATATGCCCAGGGGCCCGCCGGGGTATAATACAGAGAGTACCCTGTCGCTACCGCTGGAGCTCGATCATGGCAACCTCAGACCGTTCTGTGACCCTTGCCCCTGACCTCACCCTTTGCCGCACCCTCACCGGGATGTGGCAGGTTTCGGGCGCCCACGGCGCTATTGACCCGGCTGCCGCCGTGCAGGCGATGCTCAGCTATCACGACGCTGGCCTGACCACCTGGGACCTGGCCGACCATTACGGCCCAGCCGAAGATCTGATCGGCGCGTTTCGGCGCGCCCTCGCCGCCCAGCGTGGCAGCGCGGAGTTGGCCCGTGTGCAGGCGCTCACAAAGTGGGTGCCGCAGGCAGGGCCGGTGCGCCGCGCTCAGGTGGAGGCCGCGATCGATCGCTCCCGCCGACGGATGGGCGTTGACACGCTCGATCTCCTGCAATTTCACTGGTGGGAATATGCCGACCCGGGGTATCTCACCGCGCTCGATCACCTGGCCGAGCTGCGCGAGCGTGGCTGGATCGCCCATCTCGCGCTGACGAACTTCGATACGCAGCGGCTGCGCGAGATCCTCGATCGGGGTATCCCGATTGTCTCGAACCAGGTGCAGTACTCGCTCGTAGATCTGCGCCCGTCGCGGCAGATGGCGCAGCTCTGTGCAGAGCGCGGGGTTGGCCTGCTCGCCTATGGCACGCTTTGCGGTGGCCTGCTGAGTGAGCGCTACGTCGGCGCCCCTGAGCCGAGCCGGGCCGATCTGACCACCGCAAGCCAGCGCAAGTACAAGCAGATGATCGACCTCTGGGGCGGCTGGGCACTCTTTCAGGAGCTGCTCGCCACACTCAAGGCCATCGCTGAGCGGCGCGGAGCGAGCATCGCGCCGGTCGCCCTGCGGGCAATCCTTGATCAGCCCGTTGTCGCCGGGGTGATTGTCGGTGCGCGCCTGGGGGTCAGCGCCCACATCCCGGAGACCCTCGGGGTGGCTGAGCTGAGTCTGACCGACGAGGATCGCGCAAGCATCGTGGCGGTACAGGCACGAGGCGCCGACCTGCTGCACCGCATCGGCGACTGTGGCGATGAGTATCGTCGGTAGGCCTGCGCCAGCTTCGCGACCGGCCTGCGGCTAGAGCGCATCGGTGGTGGTGTCGTCATGCTCGTCGGCTGGATCAGCGGGAACGGTATCGTCCTGATCGTCAATCGGCTGATCGTCCGCATCGTCCTCGTCGTCAATTTCTGAGCTTGGCACCTCGTCAATGTCATCGGCAAGCCCTGCCATCTGATCAGTCGCGTCGCGCAAGACATTGGGCAGCAGATGACCATAGACGTTCAAGGTTGTTGTGATATTCGCATGACCCAGGATTTCCTGGATCGCCTTGGGATGCACCTTGTAGCTGATGAGCAGCGAGGCACACCAGTGGCGCAGATCATGGAAGCGCGTCGACTCCGGCAGGCCGGCCCGCTTGAGTGCCGCTTTGAAGTGCCGGATCAGATTGCTTGGCTCGATTGGCGTCCCACATTCTGATGGAAACAGGTAGCCTTGCTCTTCCCAATTGTCGCCAGCGCTCAACCGCTCAGCTTCCAGCCGCTCCAGGTGAGCGCGGAGTACGCGGGCGACTGGCTCGGGGACAGGAAGCGTGCGCTGGCTCGACTCGGTCTTCGTATTGCTCCGCACCAGCTCCTTTCCGACGCGCTGGAGTGAGCCATCAACGGTGAGAGTCTTTGCGACAAGATCGAGGCTCTCGATCTTGAGCCCGAGCACCTCCCCTTTCAAGATACTGCTGGTTTATTCACCACGAGCGGCCCGCTCAGGCACAGGACTCGACAAGACGGGCAAAGGATGACTGGCGGGTCACGGCGCGGGGGATTTCCTGGATCCAGGCGAATACCCGGACGAGATTGATCGCAATCGCGACGAGGATGTGCTGCAGATGCGTCTTCGCTTGCCCTCGATAGCGTGCAGAGCGCAGCCCAAAGGCACGAACACCTTGCGACAAGGTGCCTTCAATCCCCGACCGGGCCGCATACAACTCCTTGAACGCTTCGGTGACCTGACGCTTTCGAGCGTGCTGCAACGCCTCGTGCTGATCCTGGGGCCGCAGGCGCATCGTGCGCGGCCCCGTTTTGGCCTGTGTACAACGCGGACGCACGGGGCAGTCCCGGCAATCGTCGGGGTCAAACTGCACGGCGATGATGTCTTGGCGCACGCCTTGGGTGTCCACGCCTGGGGTCCAGCGCACACGCACCTTCCCTGCCGGGCAGATGACCTGCTGGGCCTCCCAATTGATGGCAAAACACCGCAGATCCAAGCCATCCGGCTGGCGGGCTTGCCAACTATTGTCGCTCAGCGCGGGGCCGACCAGATCGATGTCCTGCTGCTGGCTGGCGACCAGCACCTCGGACGCCACATAGCCCGTATCGACCAAATGTTCTGTCGGCAGCAGATCGCGCTCGGCCAAATGAGCATGGATGGTCTCGGTCACGCCGACATCATTGGTCGTGGAAGGGGTCGTCTCCACATTGGTCATCAGATGGGGCTGGTCATCGTCACAGGTCTCGCTCAGATGCACCTTGTAGCCCGTCCACGAGGTTTCGCGCTTCGTGGCAAAGCGGGCTTCGGTCTCGTAGGGCGAGGTGAGCAGCAGGGCATGGGGCGGCAGGTCGTCGCGGCTCCGCCAGCGCACATCGTGCGGGCCGTCGTCCTGCTGGAGCCAGATCTGCCGCAGGATCTGCACCGCCGGGCGTTGCCACCGATCCGGGGGGGCATCTGCCGCAAAGACGGCGTTCAACAGGGCATCGCCATCCGTCCCAATCGTGACTTCTAGGAGCTTGCGGTCTTCGGTCGCTTTGGGCAAGCGATACTCCTCGACGCGCACCGCGTAGCGCTCGGCCCATGCCGGGTCAAGGTGGGCGAGCAGCCAATCAGGTGCAACCTCGGCCAGATCGTTCAAGGCGGCGCGCAGCGTTTCGCCGACCAGGGCCAGTCGGCTCAGGGTGCGCAACTGGCCCAGGACGTGGGTCGAATCGCTGCGCTGGCGTCCGCGTTCCTTCAGCAACTTCGCGTCTCCCAAGGTATCGAGCACGATCGTCAAGAGCCGTTCTTCCGCCCCCGAAGCCAGCAACCGGGCGCGAAACGTGCTCAGGATGCTGGCCTCAAAGCCCGGGTCATCAAGGTCAAGCGCCAGAGCATATTTCCAATCCAACCGGGCACGAACCGCCTCGGCCGCGTCGGCATCGGACAACCGCTCGATATGTTGGAAGACCAAGACCAAGGCCAGCCGGGCCGGGGACTCTGCCGGACGACCGTGATGGATATACAGATCCGCGAAGTCTGGATTGGTGAAGATCGGCCCCAGTTTCTGCGCAATCGTCAGGTACAGATTGCCCTTGGGGAACGACCGCTCGGCAGCCTCGGCCGTCGCCGCTGGCACAAGATACCACAAGGTCTGGTGGCAAGTCATCGTTCACCCCTCTCTTTCTATCCTGATATGGTGGTTCGTGTTTCATCCTCGCAGATGAGGACATGGTACACCACAGGCCCGCAGAGTACGAATAAACCAGCAGTATCTTGAAAGGACCAACTCCCCCCACGTGCTGATGCTCTTGTTCGAGGTGATGATCGTCGCGCCTCGCTCGTAGCGTCCGCTCACCAGTTCGTACCGTACGGGGCCCAGCTGCGGGTCAATGCTCAGGTAGCCAAACTCATCCAGGATCAACACCTGGCAGCGCAGCAGCGGCTGGAGCAGGCCACGGATGGCGGCCCGATTCGGGGCGGCCAACACCTGGTTCCCCAGGTGCTGCGCCGTCAGAAAGCGCACACTGTAGCCGAGTTGCACCATGCGCGTGCCCGCCGCAATCGCGAGGTGGGTCTTCCCCAGACCACTTGGCCCAATCAGGATCAAGTTCCCCGCTTGCTCGACCAACCCGCTATCGAAGGAGCGCATCATCACTGATCGCTTCAACTCGGGACGGGCCTGCCAGTCGAATTGCTCCAGGGTGGCGAGATACGGGAAGCCCGCCTGCTGAATCCGTCGCCGGATCTGGTTCTCGTGCCGTCCCAGCAGTTCCTCGGCGAGCAACTCGTCCAGAAACTCGCCATACCCTAACTGGTGCTGCTCGGCCTGCGTAATGGCGCTCGCCACCACCGCCCGCATCCGCCCGAGCTTGAGGTGGGTCAATTTCTGTTCCACCGCGCTGATGACACTCATACCGCACCTCCTTCCGGCGTGTGGTGGTTGGTAACGTACTGCTCGTACTGATCCAAGCTCCGTTCCACGTCGGATTGGGGGAGCACCAGCGCGGGTGACTCGCCGAGGATGGGCGCGGGGCGCGGGGCCAACTGCCAGGGCGTGGGCTGGGTGAGGATGGCCTGCACATACTCCACGCCGTAGGCGTGCTGGTCGTGCGCCAGTTCGACCGCCGCCAAAAACGCTGCCATCCCGACCTGCTGAGCCAGGTCGTAGAGGGCCAGAATCTGCGGTTCCATGGCCGCATAGCGGCGGCGGCAGAGCTCGCTCACAGAGGCGGCCAGCTGGGGCGACCGCTGGACCAGCCAATCGCGGTAGGCCATCACGCGGGCGCGGGGCTTGCGGACAAAGACCGGCTCGTAGTGCTCCGGAATCACGCTGCGCTGCTTGCGGCCAGTGGCCCGCGGATGGGTGGCGAGCAGGGTCTCGCCGTGGGAGAACGCGATCCGCGTGGCGTGGATACGGGCGGTCAGCACCATGCCCACAGAGGCGACGGGCACCGAAGAGCGATTGGTCGCGATGGCAACGAGGCTCTCACGCGAGACCGTGACCGTCTCGAACCAGCCGTCATCGTGCGCCACGTCCGGGAGTGGCTTGAACTGCGGCTCTTCCTCGGCCAGCCGCACCAGCGGGGCTTGTTCGGTCGCCGCCGACAGGCGCACCCCATTGACCCGCTCAAGCCAGGCGGCGGCCTCCTGCGCGAGGTCGGCATCATCGTGGAACGTGCGCCCGAGCAGGAAGTTCTGCTTGACGAACTTGACAAGGTTCTCGACGGAACCCTTCTGGTTGCCCGCCCCAGGGTCACAGGCGTGGGGATGGAAGCCAAACTCGGCGGCGAGCTTGGCATAGGCGGGATGCCAACGCGGCTGATTGGCCTCGTCACGTGCGAGCACGACGGTCTTCATGTTGTCGGTGGTCACGACCCAAGGCACCCCGTGGAGAGCGACAAACACGGCGATGAGACAGCGCAGGAGGGTTTCCTCACGCATGTCAGTGGTAAAGCGCACCCACATCCAGCGGCTATACTTGAGACGCGCCGCGAAGAAATAACGGGTCTGGCGAGCAAGGTCGGAGCGCGTAAAGGGAAACTGCCGCACCTCTCCCCAATCGATCTGGAGCAACTCACCGGGCAGGCCCTCAAAGGCAATGGGCACCTGGCTGGGCAGGCGCATCCGAGCCCGCTTGAGCGGACGGACATAGTTAGAGAAGGCGGCCGGGCCACCGGTGTAGGGGTGCTCCGGGTGCTGGCGGGCCGCCTCCAGCATGCGCTGGACGGTCCACTGCGCGGCCAGCCAGGTCTCGATCTGGTCATGAAAGACCGCAATGGTGCTGGTGCGCTGACGCGGGGCCGCCTGCTGGTCAATGGGTTCGCGCAAGGCCCGGGCCACCGTATCACGGTGGAAACCGGTCGCGTCCGCAATCTGGGACTTGGTCCACCCCTTCTGATGGAGATAGTGGATTGTTGAGCGGTCCATAAAGTTGAGCATCCTCTCCGTCACCCTTCTGGCTCGTCCGGACAGACTGTTCAGAATGGTACCGAACAGAGGTCAGAACGGCCAGCGGCTGACGCTTGAGTGCCGATTTTTACACTGTAAAAGTGCCGAGTCTTAAACTGTAGTTTACAGGCCTGCGGCAGCGTCGAGCCGGGCCGGGTTATAGTGGCCCCGGCGGAGCCTTGGGCCGGGCCTGCGGCAGCGTGGTGCCGGGGATGCGTGCGCCGGATGCGCACGACCTCACCCTGCGCCAGTCTCGATCGTTGCCTCCCTCCTCGTCGTGACGACAGGCGACCTTGATGCGTGCCCAAGCACGATCGCCGCCTGCCCTCCTCGGCGGATTCTGCTGGCCGAGGTGGCGCACTGTGGTCGAACGTACCGCGCCACAGGCGCGGTGTTGCTCAGGGCGTTTTCCGAGCTCTCCCACAGAAGGAAGATCAATGTGTGTTCATGAGGAAGCGAGCGGAGCATTGCCTGACCAAGCCGATGCCAAGCGAGCGTTGGAAATTGCGGTGGCCGGGGGCCACCATCTTACGCGGCGCGACGACGGCGCCCCAGCGCCGCGCCGCGCGCTGCGGCAGGCCTGCGGCCAAGCCCAGCCGCAGCGCACGCTCCCCTGCGTGCCACCCCCAGACCCCGTACGCCACCAGGGCCGCGATCACCAGCCCGCACCGCACCGCCAGCGTCAACGGATGCGGTGACATGTTTCACCTCCCTCAGGGCGCGCTCCCGGTCGCCCGGAGCCCCGCGAGGAAGGCCCGCAGCAGGCGCAGGAAGCTCGTGTCGCGGTCGAGGGCCAGGCCAAATCCGCCCGCCTGTTCCAGGGTGGCGAAGCCGTGGGCGATGCTGCGTAGCCCCCGCACCGCGTGGATGGTGCCCGCCTCGCCCAGTTCGTAGGGCGCCAACACCGTGACCACCACCCCCACGACCCAGGCGCTGAGCGCCTGGAGCTCCGCGTCGTCCGGGGCTGGTGCGCGGACGGTGGCCGCGTAGCGCCCCGGGTGGGCCAGGACATAGGCCCGGTACGCCTGGGCCACCGCCAGCACTGCGTCGTCGCCGGCCTTGCCCACCGCCGCGTCGCGCAGGCACGTGCCCAACTCGCGGATGCCGAGCACAGCCAGCTCGCGCTGGAGGCCCGGCAGCCCATCCACGTGGTTGTACAGGGAAGGCAGCTTCACGCCGAGCCGGGCGGCCACCTGGGCCAGGGTCAGCGCTGCTAGCCCGTGGGCGTCGGCCAGCTCAGCGGCCACCGTCACCACCCGCTCCTGAGTGATCCCCGCGCTACGCGCCATAGGAACGCGTCTCCCCCAAGCCACGTGCTGCCGCCGCAATGGCCTGATCCAGGGCGGCGAGCGGCTGCTCCAGCACGTCGCCGTGGCCGACGGCGAGGCGGGTCGGCGCCAGCGCACGCAGGCGGCGGGCGGTCGCCAGGGCCGTGGGGCGGTGCCAGGTCGCCAGGGCCGGGAAGGGGAAGAGCGGGCGGAGCGTGCCGGCTACCGCCAGTCCGGCGCGGGTCTGGAAGGCGTCACCAGCGATCAATGTGCCGTCGCGGGGGTCAAGCAGGGCCAGGTGGCCGGGGGTGTGGCCCGGCGCGTCGATGACCTGCAGCGAGCCGACCCGGTCGCCGTCGCTCAGCGTCGCCGTCGGGCGGGTCGTCGTGGTCTGGTAGCCGCCCCGCAGCGGCGTCTGGGGCTCGTCAGGGTCGAGGTGCCTATCTCCGGCCAGAAAGCGTGCGTCGCGGGCGGAGATCAGCACCGCGGCCGCCGGCAACAGCTGGTGCAGCGCGTCGAGTGAGCCCAGGTGGTCGCCGTGGGCGTGGGTGAGCACGATGCGCCGGATGGGCTGGCCGAGCCGCTCGGCGGCAGCGAGAATGGCGGGCGCGCTGCCGGGGATGCCGGTATCGATCAGGGTCAGGCCGTCGTCCTCGCGGACGAGGTAGCAGTTGACCGGGAAGACGCGTGGGAAGCGCGTGAGCTGGGTCAGGTACGCGCCGTACGTCGTGTTTCGCATCGAGAGCCTCCGAGATAAAACTAATATAACTAGACTATAGACTAATAATATTAGTTTGTCAAGAGGTCATATCAACCACCAGCGAAGCAGGCGTCGTACCATTGAAGCAGTCCTTCCGACCAACCTTCAAGGAGGCTATAATGTGGTCGAGCAGCATTGCTCGCATCGGAGGAAAACTTCGCCATGCAGCCCAGAACCACGGCGAACGCCGTGGCAAGGAACCGGGCGCGACGTTGAAGCCGACTCGTCCGCGCAAGCGTGCTGGGAGCAGAGACTTGGCGAACACCAGCAACAGCCCGCATACCGCCGAGTTAGTGCTCTCGCGGCAGATTCGGGGCGATCTCTTCACCATCATTGACAAAACCATTGATTTGCTCTGGGCACGCACCGAACATCGCACGGAGATCATTGGCTCAGAGCGGGTTGAAGTGCATGCCTATCCGATGGCTGTGCTGCGCGAGCTCACGGTGAACGCGGTTGTCCACCGGGATTGGAGCTACGCCGGGAGTTATATTCGCATTCAAATGTTCCCGGATCGGATCGAGTGGATCAGTCCCGGTGGGTTCGCTGGCCGGATGACCAATCTGACGGTCGAGAGTCTGGTCTATGCCCAGGTTTCACGCAATCCGGCCATTGCACAAGTCTTATACCACGCCGGAAAGGTTGAATCCTTTGGCATGGGCATCGATACGGTGCTCCGAGCGCTGCATGAAAATCAGTGCGTCAAACCAGAACTGTTTGAGAATGGGGATATCTTTCTCTTCCGCGTCTGGGGCAAACCGCTCCGGCAGGAACGCCAGCCCGCCCTTGCCATGCTCACCCCGCGCCAGCGACGCATTGTGACAGAAATCAGCGTGCGTGGCGCGTGTACCAGTACCGATCTGCAGCAGGCGTTGAACGAGCATGTGCGCACAATCCAACGCGAACTCAAAGCGTTGCTTGAGCACCAGATCCTCGTTGCCGAGGGCACGACGAGTAACCGCCGGTATCGCCTGGAGAGCCGCGAACGATAAGGGCGACGGAGAGGTGTCGCAAGCGTGTCGCAAGCGTGTCGCAAGTGTCGCAAGTTGTCGCAAGTTGTCGCAAGCTCGTCGGGGATTGGCGGAAGAATCGCTTGAGGTTGTCGCAAGATCCTGCTAGAATCAGGGCAGGAAGAAGCGGTACGCAACGGAAGAGGTTCGCCCGAGGATGCGCCATGAACCAGCGAGCGCACAAGGGCGGGCACGAACGAACCGCTGCGCGTGCCGTATGTGCCGCCTTCGAAGCCACCGCAGATGCCGCCCCTGGGTCGTCAGGTGGCGCGAACGCCCATCTGCGGATGGACACCCTGGCGGAGGTATGCACTGACCCAACGAACCATTCCACGCCCGTGGTCAACCGCTCACCCCTCGAAGCCCCCATCCTGAACCAGCCCAACCAGGGCAGCGACGCAGGGGGGAGCGGGCCTGCGCCAGACCGCTTGATGTCAGCCGCAACTCGTCCGCTGACGGATGCACCGGTCGCCCCGCCCTCCAAGCCAACGCTGAACTCAGCAGAGAGCGACGGGCAGGCCCCGTGGACGCCACCCGTTGCGCCCGACGCTGAGCGTGTGGGCGCTGATCCATCCAGGATCGATCCCCCCCCATGTGGAATCATGACTCTATGCAGCAGCAGCATGGGCGGGTCGCAAGTTCAGCCAGCGAAGGTTTCAGCTTCGTCCAACGGCTGCTCCAGGCCTTTCCCGAGGCTGATCTGGCCTTGCTCACGGCATGGGCTCACAATCCGCTGGTGAACGAATGTGCCGCAGTGCTGGCGGCCCTGCGGGGCTTTCCGACCGCCACCCTGGAAGCGTGGCAACAGGATCTGGCTGCGGCCCGGAGCCGCCCAAACATTGTGCTCCCTGAGGGCCTCGTGCTGGCATGTTGGAGCCGGGGCGAGCGGGTGAATGCGGCCCGGGTGCGTTCCAGTACTCCCCCCCAGGCGCCACCGCGTCAGGAGCGCCGACGGCCCCAACCAGCAGCACCGCGGGCCTATGACGCTGCTCGGGTACGAGCGCAACTCACGCTGGCCGCTGCGCTCGATGGGGCACCGAACCCCACGGAGGGCGGTAGCCTGGAGCCGCCCTCCCCAGCGCGGGCCACAACCCGGGAGGAACCCCTGGTTCCAGCCACCCCCCAGCACGGGTGCGCAGCCTGGCCTGGTGGTGCTGTCAAGGCCGGTTTATTTTTGGCTCTCCCGCACTTTCCGTGCAGGAGGCGTCGCTCAGGAAGCGCGAGCGAGGACGCGGCGACGGAGCAGGTCAAAC
>NZ_RYFF01000014.1 GCF_004138165.1 Candidatus Chloroploca sp. Khr17 | reverse complement strand
TCGCCGAACTGGGAAGCGGTGTATGAAGCGCCGTTTGGGCGGATCAAGGCAGGCGATCTCCTGGCCGCTTGGGTGGCACACGATCTGCTGCACATGCGGCAATTGGTTGAACTGCACTGGGGCTACTTGGTGGGGCGCGTGGAGTCATACCAGGTGGTATATGATGGCTGAGGCCATCGAACGTGATTGTGAACAGGTCAACCTCGATGAATGGTAGGTACGTGCTTGATACCAGTGTGGTGATTGCCTTGTGGAGTAACGACCAACAGGTGGTGGCCCACGTAGCACGCGCCGTCCAGTTGTTTCTTCCGAGCGTGGTGCTTGGGGAACTGTATTATGGTGCACTCCGATCCCAGAAACCGCAAGCGAACAGTCAACAGGTGCTGGAGTTTGGGAGTAAAAACACCATTTTGGGCAGTGATGACATCACTGCCCAGCACTATGCAGCGATTAAAAATAGGTTGCGCATCAAGGGGAAACCCATTCCTGAAAATGACATCTGGATTGCAAAGGTATAGTACGTGGTGAGGGTATCCAACACACTATGAGTTCGCCACGGTATCTTCATAGCTTTCCGCCGATCAGCACGGCGACAGCGGAACGTCTGATTCTTGGTACGATGCCAAGCACGGCCTCGTTGGCTGCTGGGCAGTACTATGCGCATCCGCGCAATCTCTTTTGGCGGCTCATGGCAGAGATCCTTGGGTTTGCGCCCGAGGCTTCGTATGACGAGCGCCGGTTGGCGCTGCAGGCCGCCCGGATCGCGGTGTGGGATGTGGTGCAATGCTGCACGCGTACGTCGAGCCTGGATGCGGATATTGATGATACGTCGGTGGTGCCCAACGACCTGGTGACGTTTTTTGCCCACCATCCCCACCTTCACCGGGTCTGCTTCAATGGTGCCAAAGCAAACGCGATCTATCGCAAGCATGTCGCGGCCAGGATGCATGCCGTGCGACCAGATCTTGTCTATGTTCAGTTACCGTCAACCAGCCCGGCCAACGCAGCGATCTCGTACGCACGCAAATATGCGGCGTGGTCGGCCGCGTTGCGCTGATCGCCCCGACGATACGCTGCCCCTTGAACCCGCTGCGATCCGCGCTGCTTGCGTCCTTGCGGGGCCAACGCGCACCAGCAATTCATCACCGAGGATCGCGCAGCACAGATTGCCGGTCAGCAGAAACGCCAACCCACCAAACCATAGAAGAAGGGGCGGAACGAGGCGTCGTATGGCAGCCACGAAAGTTGCGGTGAAGTACCAATCAAACCTTTGATCGACAAACTATCCTTTATTAAAGACAAGACCCATTGGGGAGTTGCCTTTCGATTTGGAAACCTCAAAGTATCCGCCCAGGATTTCAAAATAATCGCAGAGGCAATGGGGTGTGACTTTGCACACGACTTTGGTGCCTAATACCTGTTGCACTTTGGCACAGACGTGCTTACACTTGGGTTGGTGACAATGGTACAATGACCAAACCGATCTGCTCGATGTGCTCCCGATCGCTCACCCCTGCCCGCGGCGCCGGTGAAGCCCGGCGTTAGGCGCTTCGCAATCCAAACAGGCAAAGCAAGAATGAGCCACCATATCAAGGACGGGAAAATTGGGATTCAGCATGAATGAGGAGGACAAGCATGTCAGTGTACGCACCAGCGATGCTCACTGAAGGAGAATATTTGGCCTTTGAGCGCATAAGTGAGCAAAAGCATGAATATTATGATGGGATCATCGTTGCCGAGGCGGGCGGAAGCGCCGCACATAATCGGATCACGATGAATGCCTTGAATAGCCTCTATAATCAGTTGATCAATCGCCCCTGCACGGTCTATTCGAGTGACATGCGGGTGAAAATTCCGCGCAAAAACAGTTATGTCTATCCGGATGGCGTCGTGGTGTGCGGCGAAGAACACTACGACGATACTGGACATGAGACCCTCTTAAACCCGATCGTCATCATTGAAGTGTTGTCACCCTCAACCGAACGCCACGATCGGGGCAAGAAGTTTGAATGGTATCGGTCAATCGAAAGCTTAGAAGAGTACGTATTGATTGCCCAAGAAACGCAACGCATTGATCATTTCCGGCGGCAGTCAACCAGCTTATGGACGTTTACGTCGATAGGTGCGGAAGAAGCACAGCTCTATCTCGCCTCAATCGATTGCACTTTGATCCTCAATGCAATCTACCACAATATATCAGAGGAAAAATGAGCACGATGATCAAGTTCGTACGGTCTATGTTTGTCGTCGTTTGGTTGATGATCCTGTTGGGCGCGATGGAGAGCACTTCCGCCATCAGTGCTGAGGTTGAGCCTCGCATGGCGAGTCCTCTTGCCTACCAATGGCACACGTTCTATGGTGTCACGGATAGTATTGGTGAAACCCGCAGCATTGGCGTGGACGGCGCCGGCAATGTGTACGTTGCCAGCTATACCAACAAGTCCTGGGGCACTCCCCTCCACCCCTACAGCGGCGATTATGACCTCATGGTCATGAAACTGAACAGCCTCGGGCAATACCAGTGGCACACGTACTACGGAGCCAGCCCTACAAGTGGCACACCTACTATGGTGCCGGGACGAGCGCAGCCGATGAGGTGGGCTATGGCATCGCCGTCGCCCCCGATGGCAGTACGGTGTACCTCACCGGTTCAGCCCCAGACACCTGGCTCGGCGACGGGAATACGGCCCCTTTGCAGCCTTTCAGTGGCGGGGCCGGGTTTAGCACAGACATCGTGGTTCTCAAGTTGAACGCCAGTGGAAGCTATCAGTGGCACACCTTCTATGGGGCCAGCGAGACCGATGACTTTGGGTACGGCATTGCGGTGGACGGAGACAACAATCCCTACGTCACCGGGTACTCGTTTCTCACGTGGGGCACCCCGCTGCATGCGCACGGGAACGTAAGGGATATCGCCGTGCTCAAGCTCAACGCCAATGGGGCGCACCAATGGCATACGTTCTACGGTTCTGATGGCAACGATATTGGCACCGCGATTGCGCTGGATAGCAGCAGTAACCCCTACATCACAGGATGGTCCACAGCATCCTGGCAGGGGGACGCGGACGCGAGCCCGTCACATCCCTATAGTGGCGACGGCAATACCAACATCACGGTGCTCAAGCTCAACAGCAGCGGAGGCTATCAACGGCACACCTTCTATGGCGCAAGCGGCCACGATAATGAAAGCCTCAGTATTGCCCTGGACAGCACCCACGGGGTGTTGACAACAGGCTCCTCGGCAGCCACCTGGCAGGGCGACGGGGATACCAACCCGCTCCACCCTCACAGTGGCAATCTTGAGGGCGATGGTTTTGTGCTGAAACTATCCAACCGGGTTTATAACGTCTACGTGCCACTGATCATCCAGCAATGAGTTCGTGACCAGAGAGCCTCTGCATTGCGCCGCTCCCTGTCCCAAGCTACTCCTTGGAAGCTTTGCTTGCTGGGATTACGCCGGCCAACCTTCACGGAGAACTGGACAGGGTTTGCGCACCTACGCGAAAAACGTTGCGCCTTTGCGCCTTTGCGTCAAAACAACCGCGCTATTTGAAAAGTATTGCGTCTAGATCGGCACGGGCACGCTGGCGAAGTAATTTTTGCCGGGTAGTATTGACAAATTAATTTTACCCGGATATAATTCATTCGTTCACACTTCAACAGGACAGGAGGATTGAACGAGATGGATGAACAAGATCTAAAAAGCTGCACTGCGTTTGCCGGTCATCGGTCTATTGGTTCAGGCGACCTTCTGATGGTCGCCAAGAAAGTGAAAGAGGACATCAGCAGAGACGAACTGGTACCCGTCCTTATTTTTGACGATCTCACCGGTGAGCTGATCGAGGTCGATTTTCGTGGCTCAACCGAAGATGTTATCAAACGTTTGACGCGCCCAACAGCGAAGGGAGCGTCGATCAGCCCCCCGTCACATACGGGCGAAATCGCCCACCGCGGGCCGGGTCGCCCCAAGCTGGGCGTCGTTTCCCGGGAAGTTACCTTGCTCCCACGACATTGGGATTGGCTACATAGTCAACCAGGCGGTGCCTCGGTCGCTCTTCGCAAGCTTGTTGAGGAAGCGCGGCATGTGAACAGCAACCGGGATAAGGTTCGGCGTTCGCAAGAAGTCGCGTACAAATTCATGTCCGCCATGGCTGGTGACTTGCCGGGGTTTGAGGATGCCACGAGGGCGTTGTTCGCCGGAGACCATGAACAGTTTACTCGCCTCATCGCTTCATGGCCTGTCGATATCCGGGCTTATGTGCAAAAGCTTTCAGCATCTGCATTCTAACATCGAGTGTTATGAAAACCGTCTGAAGAAATCACCATGCCAAGAATGAAGGCTCTCGATTCTTATGCCGGAAATGTCTGCCGCAAAAACGCCGCCACGTTGGCCGCGCCAGGCCATTGTTCCAGTTCGCGGCGCAGGAAGGATCTTTGTGCCATGTAGCGGCATGTTCACCGCCGGGTATACAGCGATGAGGTACACTCAGCGCAGTCCTCGCTGCGTGCCGATGCCTAACGCCGAGGGAGATAGGCGATCCTGGGTGTGCGCTGCTCGTGCTCAATGCGGCCCACGCTGAGCACGCAGCACTTTCTGAGGGCGCTCCGGGGGAGGTTTCATGTCCTGGCTGAACGCCGTGCATGGCGACGCACGCGCCTGGTTGCTAGAGCCGGATTCCGTCAATCCAGGCGTTCACTTGTTCGCGTTACGTGATCTGCTCGATCAGCCCGCCGATGCTGCCGAGGTCGTTGCTGCGCAGGCGGCGGTGATGCAGTACGGCCCGGTGCCCGCAATTCTCGAGGCGCAACATCCCGACGGCTACTGGCAGAAACCCGGCGGCGGCTATGGCAAGTATCGCGGCACCGCCTGGCAGATCATCTTGCTCAGCGAGCTCGGCGCTGACCCACATGATGAACGCGTACAGCGCGGCTGTGAGTATCTACTCAACCACACGATTGCCGCCAATGGCGGATTCGCATGCAGCAATACCAACAACCCCGTGCCAAGGAACGTCCTCCATTGCCTGAACGGCAATCTGCTCGCCAGCCTGATCCGACTGGGTTGCTTGGATGACCCGCGCGCGCAGCAGGCGTTGGCGTGACAGACGCACGCGATCACGGGCGGGGAGCCAATTCGCTACGACCAATCCGGTACCAGTGGCCCAGCCTTCGCCTGCGCGATCAACTCGCTACGACCAATCCGGTACCAGTGGCCCAGCCTTCGCCTGCGCGATCAACGCGGGCCAGCCGTGCGCCTGGGGCGCAACCAAAGCGATGAAGGCGCTGGCCGACGTGCCGACGTCCGCGCGCACCCCACTGCTCCAGCAAGCCATCGAGCAGGGCGCACAGTTTCTGCTGCGCCATAACCTGGCCCGCGCCGAGTACCCCTTCACAGGCAAGATCAGCACGGCATGGTTCAAACTGGGCTTCCCGCTCAGCTACTGGAGCGATATCCTGGAGTGGTCTCGCATCGTCAACCTGCCGCGCATCAAATCTATGGTACACTCTTGAAAGGAGCGTGTTTGGATAAGAAATACGTGACTCGATGTACGATATTGAGCTTACACCGCAAGCTATTGATGACTTGCGTTGGTTCCGTAAGCATGAGCAACAAGAAATCGCTGAGACAATTAATCAGCAATTACGCTACGAACCGGTGACACAAGCACGGAACCGTAAGCCAATGCGCCCAAACGACATCGCTGAGTGGGAGTTACGCGTTCGGCACTTTCGTATTCTGTATTCTGTTGATACGGTTGTGCGCATTGTGGAAATTCAACGGATTGGTGAGAAGCGTGGTAACCGCTTCTTCTTTCGTGGCCGAGAGGAGGATGTATGATCACCTGGAATTATCGCGTCTTTCGCGAAGATGATGGCGACTATATCGTCCGTGAAGTCTTTTATGATGAGAAGGGCGCAATTATTGGCTGTACGGCGCATGCGGTTGAGCCAATTGGGCGCTCCATCGAAGATCTCGCAGAGGATATTCGCTCCTTTCAGGATGCTCTCAATCTTCCTATTCTCGCGCTTGCGGATATGCCACCCACACCGAAAGAACGTGCTCCGCGCGACCGGAGCCAAAATCGCTCGCTTGAAGCAGTGCTTCAAGAACTCCAGCAAGGTGTCATACCGCCCAAAAAGCGGAATAGTGCGTAGACATCGAGAGGCATAAACATATACAGATATGTATGGAGCCCTTTCTTCATGCAAGTATCTGCTTATAAATTTGTTGTGTCGTACCTCTGCGCCGATAACTTCGGTATCGGTCATCAAGGCCCGTTGTCCTCCCTGCAAACGCGTCCGTCGGCCCGTCGCTTCGTCAATCCCCGGCCCAACCGCGCCCTGCAGGTGACGCCGCTGGCGCGTCCCGGAACCTGGCGTTTTTACACCGTCGTCGCGTGCCGACGCTTGCCTCGCTTCACACGCCTGCCAGCGGCGCAACTGACGCTGTGCGTTGGGCCGTCCTCAGTCCGTATCGCCCATGCCGGACATACCAGACATTCCGCACAGCCGGACATTCCGCACAGCCGGACATTCCGCACCGTTGGACAGTCGAATATATCGAGTAGAAAAGCAGTCGTCAATCCTCAACCCGTAAAGCCGTCTATGTGAATCGCCGTCCTTCACGAATGACATCAATAATCTCATCACGCGTCATCCGTAAATCAACCGCTGGTACATCTAATGGTGAGGCCGTCGTCACAACCTGCGAGATCAGAAATACACTTCCATCACGGCGACGGATGCGTACTCCACCGTCTCGTTGCGCAAGATCCAAAAGATCTGCAAGCCGTTGGCGGGCCTCAGAGTAGGTATATTCTTTCATGCGGTGACCTCCACGATCTTCACGCCTGCTTGGATTGCTGCCTGGCGTAATCCACCATCGAGTGTGAGGAGCGCACTCTTTTGCTGGAGCGCACAGACGATAAAATAGGCATCATAGGCATATATATCGTACTGAGAAGCGATACGGAGCACCTGTTCCGTCTCTACCTCTACCAGACGAAGCGGTATTTGCTCATAGGCATTCCATGCCTGGCGCACCTGCGCAAGCGTGGCACGTTTTCGTTTCAGCATCGCCGAAAAGGCATTGACCATTTCCCAAGGAACTGACCCAGGCGCATAAGCGCATAAAGTTGCTTTACCGCTCACCTATGCCATAAACCCAGTACCCAAACATCAAAGCTCGTCCTGCTGCCGCTGACACACCCGCGCCCGTCGCTGCGGCAATCCCCGGCCCAACATCGGCTCGCAGCGGACGCCGCTGGCGCGGCTCCAAACCTGGCGTTTTTTAGGATGCCGTCGCGTGCCTCCAGCCGTGCCATCAATGGAACCTGCCAGCGGCACACCTGACGCCAGGCGTTGGGCGGCATGCGCCGATAAAG
The DNA here is from genome assembly GCF_004138165.1 of Candidatus Chloroploca sp. Khr17. GTDB lineage: Bacteria > Chloroflexota > Chloroflexia > Chloroflexales > Chloroflexaceae > Chloroploca. The sequence continues at coordinate 110,169 of NZ_RYFF01000014.1, read as the reverse complement.
AAACAGCAAGTAGGAACTCATCGTGACCACCTTTAGTTTTCTTCCCCTCAAAGTTATCCGCCCTGCTGGTTGGCTCCGTGTCCAACTGCACCATGACCTTGCTGAAGGCTTCGCCAGTTGCCTTGATTCCCTCACTGAACGTGCTGCCACCAATCTCTTTCAGAACCGCATTGAGTCTTCATCCCAACAATTTGCGTGGTGGGATAGCGAAACGCGCGGCAACTGGCTCTGGGGCTACACGCTCATGGCGTTCCTCGCGGATGTGCCTGAACACAAAACTCGCGTGACCACTCTGTTAGAAGCCCTGAAAAATACGCAAGATTCAGATGGGTATATCGGTATTTACTCGTCCGCTTCGCGTTATCAGCACGGCGACGACGAAAATGGCGAACTATGGGGTCAGAGTCGCGCATTGTTGCCGCTGTTGACGTATTACGAATTTACGGGCAATGAAAGCTATCTTGCCGCTGTGCGCCGTGCAGTGGATTTGACTCTGAAACACTATGGCCCGCAACGTCCGCATTTTCGCCGTCCTGCCACACCCAACGACTTGACCGGTATGACACATGGCCTGTGCTATGTGGATGTGGTGGAATGGCTCTATGCGCTCACCGGCGATACGCGTTACGCTGATTTTGGCGTGTGGTTGTTTGACGATTTCAGCCGCTTCCCCACACCTTACCCGAACGACGACTTCGCGCCCGTCAATTTGTCCAACCCGCAGCTGCCGCTGCGCGGTCACGCTGTTCACACCGTCGAGCATTGGCGCGCTTTACTCTTTGCTGCGTCTGCGGACCGTCCGCTGATGGAGGCCGCCCTCCGCAAATTGCGCCTCTACGCCACGCCTAGCGGCGCGGTGATTGGTGATGAAAGCTTGCACGGTCTCCCCACGCCCGACGTCGGCTACGAGTATTGCACACTGACCGAACTGCTTTTCAGCTTGACCAGCGCCGCACAAAAATTACGCAACCCTGCGCTGGGCGATTGGATTGAGACGTTGGCTTTCAACGCCGCCCAAGGCGCTCGGTTGCCCGATGGGCGTGGTGTCAGTTACCTCACGCCCGACACGCGTCTGGCCGCAACCAATGCCCGGCCCGATAGTTATTCGTTGTTATGCGACAAACATGGGCGTTTCAAATTCTCGCCCACGCATGAAGATGTGGCGTGCTGTTGCAACCCCAACGCCACACGCTTACTCCCGCATTACATCAGCCGTATGTGGTTGAAAGCCAATGCGCACGACCTCGCCGCGCTATTGTATGGCGCGTGTGTACTCACGACTGAAATCAAAGGCGTGCGCGTGACCATAACCGAAGACACGCACTATCCATTTGAAGATAGCGTGCGCTTCACGCTAGCGCTAGAGCAACCGGTGAATTTTGCGCTGTATCTGCGCTGCCCCGGGTGGGCGCGGGCTGCAACTATCAACGGTACGCCAGCACGTGCAGAAAATGGTTTCATCGTTATTGAGAAAACCTGGGCGGCGACGGAAACCTTCACGCTTGCCTTCACCGTTCCCGTCCGCGTGCAGCCGTATCCCACTGGCGAATACGCTGTATTGCGCGGTCCGTTGCAGTTTGTCTTGCCGGTTGACCATGTTACACGACCGATCAAAACCTATCCTCGCGCCGACTTTCGGGATGCAGAACTGCTCCCCCGCGACCTCGCGCAAGCCAGCGCGTCGGTGCTGCTAGATGAAGCGCAATCGGCGTATGGCCTGAGACTTGAACGCGATGCGGATATCAGCGATGCGCCCTGGTCACATGCGCCGCTGCGTCTGCACGCCGCCACCCAGACGCTGATTCCGTTTGGGTGCGCGCTGTTGCGGCGGGCGGCGTTTCCACTGAAAACAGGAGAATCTGCATGAACAACTCTATTCGCTGGACGATCGAAAAAAGTCCAACGTTTGGCGCTCATCAAGTTGCTGGTTTATCGCCGCACACACCGCTGATGCCTTAGAGCAGCGTGGTTTGTCTGAGAAAGGCCGTCCAACGCACCCGACTCGCGCTGCGCGCTCTTGGTACGGGCGGGGTTGGTTCGCCGTATTAGAAACGTATACACCAAACACTCCACCCGAGCACCGCGAGAATGATGAAGGCGAATGGACTGAGACAAAGCATTGGTTCCATCACCTACCTCCTTGCATTATGATCTGGACAGGTATTCTTTCGTAGCATAAATAAAGCTATATTACACCGAAGTTCCACCGTCATGCCAGGGGGCGAAGCAGCATACGGGGGCGGATGCCACCCACGGTGGCCCGTGGGTGGCATCCGCCCCTACACCGGACGGGCACGGCTTGCCCGTGTGCCCCCGCCGCGCCCGTGCCCCCGCCACGCCCGTAGGGGCACGGGCAAGCCGTGCCCCTACGCCGTGCCCCTACGCCGTGCCCGTGCCATGCCGCCGCCGTGTAGGGGCACGGCTTGCCCATGCCCCCCGCGCCCGTGCCCCCGCCGTGCCATCATCGCCGCCCCGCGCCCCCCGCCCGGCGCTGCCCCCGTCGTACAGGCACGGCTTGCCCGTGCCCCCTCGGCGCACGAAAACGCGACGGGGTCCCGCGCACCCGTCGCACCCGCCGCGCAGGGCGCAACGCCGCCAACGCCGCCTCGGCTAGCGCAACCAGCCGCACAGGGTCACGTTCATCACCCGCACTCTGTGCCACCTGACGCACCGCCTGGACAATCGCCCGCAACCTGGCCTCCTCTTCCTCCTCCGAAGCCTCGGGTGCCGCCACCTTCACCGCTGCCTCTGTCGCCCATCGGATCAACGGTGCCGCCTGCTCATCAAGCAAATCACCCGTCAATCCCTCATCCTCCATCAACCGCTCAGCCGCCATCTCCTGACGCAAGGTCAATTTCTCGCCCATACAAACTCCCCTCGGCTCAATCCCTTGCCCCTAAGTAGTCTCGGAACTACATTTCCCGGGAGCGCCGCCGACCACACAGAACACGCACGAAGAGACGAAGCCAGGCTTTGTGATGCAATTCTTCGTTTCTTCGTGGCCCCAATTCGTGGACGGCTGAGGACGCCAGAAAACGTAATTCACCGACTACTAAGCTCACGCCAAACCGCCCAGGGTTAGCACACCTACCCCAAAACCTCTGCGCCTCTGCGCGTTTGCGTCAAAAAAACCACCTTATCTACAAGGTATTGAATGAGAAAAACGCCAGCATCGCTGGCGTTTCTCGCGCAAAGTTCCTCGCGGCACAAACCCCCACTCACAACCGCGAACGCGGATCAAGCGCGTCGCGCAAGCCATCCCCCACATAGTTAATGCACAGCACCGCCAGAAAGATCAAAAAGCCGGGAAATAAGACCATCCACGCCGCAAAATCAAGAAAGTTCTGCCCGTCATAGAGCAGCCGCCCCCACGTTGGTACGTCAGGCGGAAACCCGAGCCCCAGGAACGAAAGCACCGACTCGGTGATGATCGCCGCCCCAACGCCAATCGTCGCCGCGACGATGATCGGCCCCAGCGCGTTCGGCAAAATATGCTTGAACATGATCTTGGGCTCGGTGACGCCCAAGGCCCGCGCCGCTTCAACAAATTCCTTCTCTTTCAACGAAAGAAAGGAGCTCCGTACCAGCCGCGCAACTGTCATCCAGTTCAAGATGCCGATCACAAAGACGATCAAAACAAAAATGCCCGTCTCTGGGCCAAGCGCACGCCGCAAGGTGTCACGAAAGAGGAAGATCAAAAGCAAGAGCAAGGGTACCACAGGCAAGGCCAAAAAAAGATCGGTGATACGCATCAAGATGCTATCCATACGTCCACCGAAAAAGCCAGCTATAGCCCCGATCAATGTGCCAACCGTAATCGAGATCAGCATCGCCGCAACGCCAACCGAGAGCGACACCCGCCCTCCAAGCATGACGCGGGCCAGCATATCGCGCCCCAGATCATCGGTGCCCATTGGATGCTCAAGACTCGGCGGCAGCATGCTCTTGCCAAAATCAATTTTGCGTGGGTCACCCCCATAAATGAGCGGCCCAACGGCAACCATGATCACAAGCAAGCAAAAGATCACCGCACCGGCAACGGCCATTCGGTGCCGCCGGAAACGCCGCCACGCATCCCCCCACAGCGTCCGTGGTGCCTTCGTTGGTTGTAGACGTGACAGTTGCTGAAGGGTCAGACTCGACGCTGCTGGCGTTGTTTCGAGTGGTGGATTGGCTTCTGACATGCCGCTTCCTTTACTCATACCGGATTCTCGGATCGAGAACCCCATATAACACATCAACAATCAAGTTAAAACTGACGACCAGCACCGCAAAAATAAAGGTGATCGCCATCACCACCGGGGTGTCTGAGTTCTGGATCGAGCGGATCAGCAACTCCCCAATGCCGTTGATCCGAAAGATCTGTTCGGTGACAATCGCCCCCGTAAAGATCGTCGGTACGCCAAGCGCGATCAGCGTTGCCACCGGAATCATGCTGTTGCGCAAGACGTGCCACAAAATCACATTTCGTTCGTTCAACCCTTTGGCCCGCGCCGTCCGCGTATAATCCATTGGCAGATTCTCCATCATCGAGGCCCGCACAAACCGGGTCAGCGTGCCTGTCTGATAGAGGGCCAGCACCGTCACTGGCATGATCATCTGCTTCACCTGCTGCCAGAAGCTGTTCCAGTCGGTAACTTCCAGCGTCGAGTTGTAGATAAAGGGCAGCCAGCGGAGGTTGACCGAGAAGATCAGGATAAGCAAAAGCCCGGTAAAAAAGGTGGGTACAGAAAAACCAATAAAGGCAAAGGTTGTTGCAATATTATCAAAGGCTGAATAGGGTTTCACTGCCGAAATAATCCCAATTGGGATCGCCAAACAAATCGAAATGATATACGCTAGACCAATCACTTGCAAGGTCTGCGGCAGCCGCTGCCCAATCAGCTCAATCACCGGCACGCGCGCCGCAAACGAAAAACCCCAGTCGCCGCGCATCAAGGCCCCGAGCCATTTGAAATAGCGGATATACCAGGGATCATTCAACCCGAGCGACACGCGAATCTGCTCGCGTACCTCGGGTGGTACCGATGGATCGGCGGCAAACTGCGCGAGTGGATCACCAGGTGCCAGCGCCAAGACAGCAAAGATCACCAGGCTGATGCCCAGCAGCGTCGGGATGGCAAACAAAATCCGCCGAATGATGTAACGACCCATATGCACCACTTGCTTTGGCCCCAAGCGGTCAGTGATCCTGACCGCTTGGGGCCAACAAAAGCTTTACTCTTTATACCAGTTCGCTACGTCCCACAACTCCGAGTCCCAACCCGATGGGTTGTAACCGCGGAGGGCGTTGCTCGCACCGGCCACACGCGGACGTGCCACCAATGGAATCATAGAAACATCTGAACTGATCAGCGCATCCATCGCGAGTGCAATTTCGACTTGCCGATCAGGGTCGGTCTCGGCCCGCAACTCTGCACAGAGTGCATCATACTCGGCGTTCTGCCAACGCATGTTGTTCTGTCCACGCCACTCGTTTTCGCTCTGCGAGGCTTGCTCCGAGACCCACTGGCAGAGGTGCGATGTGGGATCTGGCTCGCTTGCCCCGGTGGTGTACATCTGGATGTCGGCAAAGAAGTGCCCGATGTTGTCAGGGTTGCCAACATCGCTGCCAAAGAAGACACCGGCGTCAACACTCTTCAGTTCGGTCTCTACGCCAATCGCTTCCCAGTTCGCCTTGATTAGCTCCTGGGTCTTCTGGCGCAGTGAGTTCACACTCGTCTGGAAGATGACGCTCAGGCGAATGCCATCTTTGACGCGAACGCCATCCGCGCCAAGTTCCCAACCAGCTTCGTCGAGTAACGCATTAGCAGCGTCAATATCCTGCTCACAATCACCAAAGAAGTCGTCTGGCCCTGAAGCAAATGGCTCGTACCAGAGCAACGAACAGGTCGGGAAGCCGGTCGGCCCATAGAGCTGTTCCGAGATAGCCCGACGATCAATCGATAACGCGAGGGCTTGGCGCACCGCCAAATCGGTCAGGAAGGGGTGCGGCTGGCTCAGTTGGCCTCGCTCTTCACCAAGCTCCGGATCAACGTTAGTGAAGTTGATCAAGATGCGCTCGACATTGGCGGTGTTGTAAGGTACCAGTACGCCCTGACCACCCTGGTTGATCAGCTGCTGCAAGACCGCAGCCTCAACCTGCAAGTTCCAGGCCCAGTCGGTTTCGCCTGTCTGGAAGACTGCACGCGCTGCCGAAGGTGCATCACCACCACCCTTGATTTCGACCCGCTGGAAGAAGGGCTTGTCAGGGTCGCGGTAGAATTCGTTGATGTCATAGAGCACCGTATCGCCGACACGGAAGTCAACAAGCTTGTACGGGCCAGTGCCAATCGGCGCTAGATTGGCCGCCTGGCAGGCAGCGTCAGTCGAAGCAGCCGCACCAATGCAGCTCTCAAACTGTGCCTTCTGAATGATGCGCCCACTGTTGCTCGTGAAGGTCTTGTATGAGTTCGCGTTGGGGGCCTCCCAGGTGATCTTCACGGTGTAGTCATCCACCGCTTCTACCGAGGCAATGCCGTCAAACGCACTGGCTGTCGTGCAGGCCGTTGTTTCATCAGCACAGTACTCATACGTGAAGACGACGTCCGCCGCTGTGAGGTCACTGCCATCTGACCACTTGATGTCGTCACGCAGCTTCCACGTGATCGAGGTCAGATCCTCAGCGATCCCTCCATTCTCAACCGTGGGAATCTCGGTCACCAGCTCGGCTACGAGCTTTCCGTCAGGGCCAATCGAGGCCAGTGGCTCAAGAATCAGACGCGATGCGTCCCAGTCTTTGGTGCCAACCGCAAGGTGCGTGTTCAGAATCGTGGGTGCCTGCCAGTAAAGAATGCGCAGCACATCACCTGCACCACGCCCAGTCGCAGCGGGCGCTTCGGTCGGCGCTTCGGTCGGAGTCTCCGCCGGTGGGGCCATAGTGGCCTCGGTCGAAGGTGGCGTGGTTGCCTGAGCAGCGGGTGGCTCAGACGTGGGAGCCTGTGCGGGCGGGGCACTGCCACACGCCGCGAGCACCATCGTGAGCACGAGCGTGGCGAGTAGCCAGGTCAAGAGCCGTTTGCGATACACGAGTACCTCCTGTAGACAAGACAGCGATCAGCCATATAGATGTCTACCAGCTATGCTGGAAGAGGTGAAGGAGGCTGTGAAGACCGCCCCCATCCTCATCATCCCAAAGTAGTAGAGTGAGTCTGTCTCACTCCATGCATACAAAGCCCTGGTCTCCACCAGAGTTGTTGCAGCGTTGCCTACACGTTCTTTCTTTTGTTGGCATGCAGGGCCAATCAATTAATCTTAGTTTAAGGGTTGGTTAAAGGTAACACACAAGTCATTCTGCTGTCAAGTCTCTGCCCCGATTATCTTCACCCGTCAGGGCGCTGAATTGTACCTGTTTAGCCCATCAAGAAGCCATGTCACCACCATTCCTTGCGCTCCCTTTCTCCTCGCCCTCTGGCTCGCCCAGGCTCTTTGCCAGCACCCTACGTGTAAGCCATTTATTGGACTTAACAACTAAATACAGCCGACCCAATCCCATCCAAAGAAGCTCACGCCAAGCCGTTAAGTTGCGAAGGGTGAGCGCACCTCCGCTAAAACCTTTGCGCCTTTGCGCCTTTGCGTCAAAAAACCGCCGTATGTGCAAGGTATTCGGCCTAGTCCAGAAACCCGTCCAGACGTGATGTTGCCCGCCGAGGCTCCCCGCTCCGCCCAAAATGATCCCGCCGAAAGACAATCTCGCCCGCCGCCATCGTCAGCATCACCTGGCCCTTCAGGTGCTGTCCATGCAGCGGTGTGTTGCGCCCCCGCGAGGCAAATTGGCTTGCGTCAACCCTCCAGGCTTGATCAGGCTGAAAAATGACGATGTCCGCCCGCGCTCCAGGATGCAGGGTCGCCGGCGAGCGCCCAAGTACCTGCGCCGGGCCTTCCGTCAGTTTCGCGACCAGGTTGACCAGATCCATTTCGCCACGATGGACCAGCGTGAGTACCAGCGCCAGCGCTGTTTCGAGCCCGCTGATCCCCGGCGCGGCAAGCCCATATTCGCACTCTTTATCCACCCGCGCCTGCGGCGCATGCCCAGTGGCAATCGCGTCAATCGTGCCGTCCCGTAACCCCGCGACCAGCGCATCAACGTCAGTCTGCGTACGCAAGGGTGGGCTCACCCGTGTGCTTGTGTCATACGGTTCCAGCAAAGCTGGATCAAGCCACGAGGGGATGAGTTGCTCTGGAGGCGCACTTCGCCGCCCTTTGCGCGATGATGAGGGCGCTGGTGGTGGACCATCAGGCACCGCCACCGTCTCGTGCGGGACAAGTTTGCCCAGAACCCAGCGATCCGTGAGGGTCAGATGATGTGGCGTGACTTCAGCCGTGATCCGTACCCCTCGTGCCCGTGCCGTACGCAGCAGCGCAACCGCACCCGCTGTGCTCACATTGCAGACATGCAAATGCACCCCAGTCAATTCCGCCAGCGCGATGTCACGCGCGAGCATCGCCTCTTCCGCTGCCGCAGGAAAGCCTGCCAAACCCAGCCGGGTGCTGACAATCCCTTCGTGCATCGCCCATCCTCGGGTCAGACCAGGTTCTTCACAATGGGTCATCACCGGAATGCCAAGCGCTGCGGCATAGGTCATTGCCTGGCGCATCAAACCAGCATCAGCCACCGGGTGCCCTCCATCACTAAAGGCAATGCACCCCGCTTCGCTTAGTTCGATCATATCGGCCAGCGCTTTGCCCGCGCATCCCTGGGTCAACGCACCAATCACATCAACCCGTACATGCCCCTCGCGTCGCGCCAGGGCCTGCACATGGCGCACGACCGCTGCCGTATCGGGTGTTGGTCGCGTCGTCGGCATCGCACAGACGGTCGTGAAGCCTCCACGCGCCGCCGCGAGCGTGCCCGTCGCGATCGTCTCTTTCTGCTCTTCGCCAGGCTCCCGCAAATGCGTGTGCAAGTCGGTAAAACCTGGGGCGATGACCGCTCCGCGTGCGTTGATGATTTCGATGTCATCCCCGATGCTTTCGGTCTCTGCATGCAAATCGGCCAACTCGCTCACTTGCTCGACGACACCATCGCAGATAACGATGTCGCCCACCGTGGCGACCCGACGGGCAGGATCAATAATTGATCCGTGTTTGATAATATAGCGCATTGCTTACCTCATCTATCCCGCCAGCCAGTAGAGTAACGCCATCCGTACCGCGACACCGTTGGTTACCTGGGCTTCAATCACCGAGTTGGGGGCCGTCGCCGCCTCAGGCCAGATTTCGACTCCTTCGTTCATCGGCCCTGGATGCATGATCAATGTCTCGGCCCCAAGTCGCTCGAGCCGCTCAGGGGTCAGTGCATAGGCTCGACTATACTCGCGCAATGAAGGCAATAAGCCCGCATGCATCCGCTCTTTTTGCAGACGCAACACCATCACGACGTCGGCCCCTTCAAGCGCTTCGTCAAGTCGATGGCTGATGCTAATCTGCGGCCACGTCGCTGTCCAAAAGTGGGCCGGCCCCAGCAAGGTTGGCGGCGCACAAAGCGTGACATGCGCCCCCAGTCGGGTCAACCCCCACAGATCCGAACGGGCGACACGACTGTGCAGGATGTCGCCAACAATCACGACCTTCAACCCGCGGATGCGATCCAGTCGCTCCCGAATCGTAAAGAGGTCAAGCAAGGCTTGCGTCGGGTGCGCATGCCGTCCGTCGCCTGCATTGATGACCGCCCCCGCAAAATGCTGGGCCACCAGATACGGTGCCCCCGCTTGGCTGTGCCGTATGACCACCATATCAGCCCCAAGCGCCTGCAAGGTGCGCACGGTGTCAATCAGTGACTCACCCTTTTCAACACTGCTTCCCCGCGCACTAAACGAGACGACATTCGCCGACAACGCTTTCGCCGCCAACTCGAAGCTGATCCGCGTCCGCGTACTATCCTCAAAAAACATATTGACGACCGTTCGCCCACGCAAGGTCGGTACTTGCTTGATCTCACGCGCAAGCACTTCTTTCATGCTCTCGGTAAGCTCAAGGATTTCTTCGATCTCCGCCGCCGTCATCTCATCAAGATCAATGACATGCCGCCGCCGCCTACTCACCATCTCCATCTTCGCCCCCTCCGCGCCTCTGCGCCTCCGCGCCTCTGCGTTAGACTCCTCCGCGCCTCCAACTACGCACGCGAAATAACCACTTCATCCTGCCCATCAATCTCACGCACATGCACCGCGACCCGTTCACTCCGCGAAGTTGGCACATTCTTGCCAACAAAATCGGCCCGAATTGGCAGTTCACGATGCCCTCGGTCAATCAGAACAGCCAGTTGAATGCACGCCGGTCGCCCAAGATCCGCAATCGCGTCAAGTGCCGCCCGTACCGTCCGCCCGGTATAGAGCACATCGTCAACCAGTACGACCACTTTGTCGGTCAGATCATGCTGAATCTCGGTCTTGCGTACCAGGGGAGTAGGCCCGCGCATCCGCAAATCATCACGATAGAGGGTAATGTCAAGTTGACCAACCGGGATACGAATACCCTCAAAATCAGCAATGGATGTCGCAATCCGCTCGGCGAGCGGCACCCCGCGTTGCCGAATCCCCACCAGGATGACCTCCTGCAACCCTCCATTGCGCTCATCAATCTCGTGCGCAATGCGTACCAGCGCCCGCCGAATGTCGTCAGGGGTCAGGATCTGCTTGTGCTCGCTCATCATTCGCCTCACTCTCACTCATAGCGCTGGAAACACAAAAAAACCTGACCCCACCCTGGCATCAGGGTACACGGGTCAGGCTCGCTTCGCGCCATACTGACGCGCAATACTTGCTCATAAGCACTCCTTTACAGCCTCACAGGGCTGCGTTAAAGGCTAGCTAAAGGTAGCACACGGGCCGTCGCTTGTCAATCTATGCAGAAAGCTACGCATACCGCTCCATCCAAACCTTTGCGCCTTCGCGCCTTTGCGTCAAAAAACTTGCCCTCTGTGCGCCGCTCCATCCAAACCTTTGCGCCTTCGCGCCTTTGCGTCAAAAAACTTGCCCTCTGTGCGTGGTGCATCACAGCATTGTACGCATAAACTCAATCGCCCTGGCAACCCCGTCTTCAGCCCGGATCTTCGCCCCCAGCGCCTCGGCTCGCTGCCGCATCGCCTGGTCGCTCACCGCGACCTCAATCGCCCGGGCCAGTCGTTCCACCGTCAATTTCTTCTGCGGCACCGGCCACGGCCCCACCCCAAGCGCAAAGACCCGTTGCCCCCAGAAGGGCTGATCGCCAAAAAACGGACAGATCACCGTCGGCTTGCCCGCCCGTAACCCGGCCCCCGTCGTTCCGGCCCCCCCATGATGCACCACCGCCGCGCAGCGCGGAAAAAGCCACGCATGCGGGGCGGCTTCCAACGCAAACGCGGTCGCCGGTAGATCCGCCGTGCTCAACCCACCCCATCCGCTCGCCAGGATCACCCGTTGCCCCGCCTGCGCTGCCGCCGCGAGCACAAGCTTCGTTGTGCGCGCCGCATCCTGTGAGGCCATACTCCCAAACCCAACATAGACCGGCGGTGGCCCCTGCGCCAGAAAGGCCTCCAATGCCGCCGAAGGCTGCCACGAGGCTGAAGTCGGAAGAAACCAGTAGCCCGACACAAAGGTGGAGGCGTCCCAATCAGGTGGCTTTGGCACCACATGCTGGCTATAGGCATACATTTTGGGCACGGGTTTGCCCCGCAAGATCGTATCATCACGAAAAGGCGGCAACCCCAACCGCTCTTTGCGCCAGGCATTAATCAGGCTGCGGTACGGCAAAGTTGCGCCTCGCAAAAAGAGCGTATAGGTAAACCAGTTGACCCAGTCACCATAATTTTGCCCACCCAGCGCAGGATTAGAAAAGATCCGTGTGGGCGAGTATGCCGGAAGCATCATCGTCAAAAATCCGGGCACCTGCAATTTTTCGGCCAGATGGTACCCCGCCAGCGCCTTGGGATGGTAGATAATTGCCTCAGCCGCCTGACTTGCCGCCCATGCATCATCAAGGATGTTGCGCAGCATTGGCTTAATCCGTTGCATCAACCCAAAAGGATTCTTGCCCGCCAGCGCCGCCTTGCCTTCGCTACTCTGCGCCAGATGAATAAATTCGGCCCGCAACGGCGCAAAAGCAAGCCCGTGCTCGCGCACCAGACCCTCAAAACCAGCCTCGGTCGCCAGCGTCACCGCATAGCCCGCCTGCTGCAACCCCACCCCCAGCGCCACATACGGCTCCACATCCCCCCGCGAACCCACCGTAAGTATATTGATCTTGCGTTGTCTCATCTCATGTCCTGCCCATCCCAACCACGTTATTCCCTCAGCGTAGTGTAAAAGAAAAGCGCTGATCCATCCACCCACCCCCATCTTCACATACGTGGCGATGGATTCGGGAAACCTGCCCGGTGTGCGCCGCCGCGATCTGATCTATGGGAGTCCGCAGCAAGCTCCCGGCGCACACCGGGCAGGTTTGATGGCCCCCCAGGAACCTACGTTTGTGGTAGGATACCCCATAACAGGCAGATCTTGCGCCTGCCACATGATCATTTTCATCTCGGGAGCACCCATGCCGCGAGTGTTGCTGCTCTATGCCTCGGTTGGGGCTGGCCATAAACGTGCAGCTGAGGCCCTTGCCACCGCTTTTCTCCAACGCCAACCTGGTGAGGTTCGGATCGAAGATGTTCTCGATCATACGACCCGCCTCTTTCGGGTTGCCTATGCACGCTCCTATCTCGAATTAACCGACCGCGCCCCGATGGTCTGGGGCTATTTCTATACTCAGACAAATGCCGATCCGACCCTCTCTGAGTTTACCAATAATCTCCGCAAGCTTGTCGAAAGCATCGGCACAACCGGGCTCAAGGATCTGCTGCGGGCCTTTCAGCCTGAACTGATTATTTGTACCCATTTCCTCCCCATGGAGTTGCTCGTTCGTTACAAGCGCAATGCGATGCTCAGTCAGCCCGTCTATTGTGTGGTGACTGACTATGTCGCCCATACCTTCTGGACCTATACCGAAATTGATGGTTATTTTGTCGGCGATGAACAGACCCGCGAGCAGTTGATCGCCCGCGGTGTCGCCGCCAAGCAGATTAGTGTCAGCGGCATTCCGGTTGATCCCATAGTGAACGAGCCCAAAGAAGTTGAGGCGATCCGCCTCCGTCATGGCCTCTCAACAACGTACCCGCTCATAACGCTCTTTGGTGGCGGGGTAGACGATGACCATATCCGTGTGATTGCCGAACATTTCTTGTCGAGCACCCTTGATATGACGCTCGTCGTCGTCGCCGGACGCAATCCGACCCTCGTCGAGAGCCTCAGTGATCTCACAGCTTCAGCCCATGTGCAGTTGCGCATCCTCGGGTTCGTTGACTATGTTGACGATCTGATCGCTGCCACTGATCTGGTCATCACCAAAGCCGGCGGCTTGATCGTCAGTGAGGTGCTCGCTCGCGCGGTACCCCTCATTGTGATTGAACCAATTCCTGGTCACGAAGAGTGGAATGCCGATTATGTGGTGAGTTGCGGCGCTGGGGTGCAACTTCGCATTCCCGCTTCAGTCGCTCGCACGGCCGTCCACATGTTGCAGCATCCCGACACCCTCGCCCTTATGCGCTCGGCAGCCACATCAGCCGGACGACCGCGCGCTGCGCTCGATATTGCGGAACGGGTGCTTGCTGATTTTTTGAACCGACGCCATAAATGAAGGGTAGCATCTATGACTTCAGGGCCAGTTGATGTCCTCTTTGCGATCTCTGATACTGGCGGCGGCCATCGCAGTGCGGCCGTCGCCATTAGCGCTGCCCTCGATCAGATCAGCGGTACGTCGCTTACCTGGGCCATCGAAGATATTCTCCGCCTCACCGATTTGCCCGGCGTGCGTGGTGCCCCCGAACACTACGATAAGCTCTCGACCCGCTGGCTGCGCCTCTATGATCTAACGTTTCAATTGACCAATGCAACCCGTACCGTTGATATGCTCTCTCGCCTGGTCTTTCTGAGTGCGCGCCGCAATCTGATCCAGGCCATTGAAGCACGCCAACCCCGCCTCGTCGTCTCGACCCATCCCCTCGTCAATCGCCTCGTGGTCTGGTCACGCCGCGCCCGTCGCATGCCTTTTCGCGTGATTACCTGTGTCACTGACCTCGTCAGTTTGCACGCCTCGTGGACCTATCCAGGGGTTGACCTCGCGGTCGTGCCTACCGACGAAGCCTTCCAGATTATGTATCGCCGGGGGATGTATCCCTCGCAACTCAAACGCACCGGCTTTCCTGTGCATCCCAAGTTTGTGGCCTATACCCTCGCGCAACGCGAGACACGCCAGGCCCTTGGCCTCGATCCCGAGGCCTTTACCCTGCTCGTCACCGCCGGTGGCGTCGGCTCCGGACGCCTCGCTGAACTCGTGCTCGCGCTCGAACAGGCCTTTCCCTCAACCCAACTGCTCGTCATTACCGGCAAAAATCGCGCCGTCTATCAGGAATTGCACGCCCGCCAACGCCCTCCCTTGAGCCATATCTATGGCTTTGTTGATAACATGGAGGCGCTGATGGCCGCGAGCGATCTGGTGGTGACGAAAGCCGGTCCCGGTACGCTCATGGAGGCTCTGGTCATGCGGAAGCCGGTCATCGTCACCGAAGCCGTTGGTATGCAAGAGCAGGGCAATATTGATTTTGTCCTCAACTACGAGCTCGGCCTCTTCTGCCCTACCACCGAACGCATCGTCAACGCCGTCAGCGAGCTCCGCGATCCACCGCGCCACGCGGCAACCGTCGCACGCCTCGCTGGGGCCGTCCCGCGCGATGGCTCAGCCCAGATCGCTCGCATCATGATGGAACAACTTACGCTCGTGAATGCAACCTCGGGGATGCCAATTACCCGCCGCCGCACGGGCTTGCTCGGCTTTCCTCGCGCCGGTCGCTCCCTACTGCGCGGGCGACGTTCCCGCTAAGGAGATCACCAATGAACCTTGTGCTCGGAAGCGATGAACAAACCTACCTCACGGATGTCCTGCGCGAAGAATTGACCCGGCGTGGTCACGACCTGATGCTCGTCGGCCCCCTCGCCGGAATCCAGGCAATCTGGCCTGATGTCGGTCGGGCCGTCGGTGAAACCGTCGCCAACGGCCACGCCGACCAAGGCATCGTCTGCTGTTACACCGGAACCGGCGTCAGCATTGCGGCCAATAAAGTCCCTGGTATTCGTGCGGCCCTCTGCCACGATGCCCAGACCGCCGCCGGCGCCCGCACATGGAATGATGCCAATGTGCTCGCCTTGAGCCTGCGTACGACGACCCCCGAACTCGCCCGCGAAATCTTAGATGCCTGGTTTGCGACCGCCTGCCCTCCCTCTGAACACGATGCCATTGCCGCTCTCCACGCCATCGATAGAGACTATCGCACCTCAACCTAAGGCAGCCATCCCAACGTAGCGTGCTATACTATACTCACAGAGGGCTGCACTAAAAGGAGAACACCATGTCTGCCGCCAAAAAGATCAAGATTGGCGTCTTGACAAGCGGCGGTGATGCCCAGGGCATGAATGCTGCTGTGCGCGCCGTCGTTCGTACCGGGATCACGGAAGGCTGTGAAGTCTACGCCATCTATGAAGGCTATGAGGGGCTGATCAGGGGTGGCGATTTCATTCGTAAGATGGATTGGGATAGCGTCGGAGGCATTCTTCATCGCGGTGGCACGGCCATCGGCACTGCCCGTAGCCCCGGCTTTCGTACCCGCGAGGGTCTCCGCCAGGGCGTCGCTAATTTGGTCGCCCAAGGCATTGATCGCCTCGTCGTGATTGGTGGCGATGGCAGCCTCCGTGGCGCGCAAGAGTTTCGTGAGGAGTGGCCCGGACTCCTAAAGGAGCTCGTTGAGGCTGGTCAGTTGAGCAAGGCCGTCGCTGCACGCCATCCCCACCTCGGCATCGTGGGCCTCGTCGGTTCGATTGATAATGACTTCTCGGGCACCGATATGACCATTGGGGCCGACTCGGCGCTTCATCGCATTACCGAGGCGCTGGATGCGATTACCTCAACCGCTGCCAGCCATCAGCGAACCTTTGTCATCGAGGTCATGGGCCGTCATTGTGGCTACCTCGCGTTGATGGGGGCCATTGCCGGGAGTGCCGACTGGGTCTTTATTCCCGAGAATCCGCCCGAGGACGATGATTGGCCCACCCGTATGTGTGAGGCCATGCGCGCTGGGCGCGCCAGTGGCCGCCGCGATAGCCTTATCATTCTCGCCGAAGGCTCCCGTGACCGCGCTGGCAATGCGATTACGGCTGATTTTATCAAGCAGTTGATCGAAGAACGCCTCGGCGAAGATACGCGTGTAACCATCCTTGGTCATGTGCAACGTGGCGGTGCCCCCAGTGCTTTCGATCGCTGGATGAGTACGTTGATGGGCTATACCGCAGCACGCGAGCTGATCCAGGCCAAGCCTGAACGCGAGTCGCAGGTGATCGGGATTCGTGAGAACCGCGTGACCATTACCCCGCTCATGCAGGGTGTCGCTGAAACCCGCACCGTTGCCGAGGCAATTAAGGCCCAAGAGTATGAGCGTGCCATGGCTCTCCGTGGCGGGAGTTTCACCGAGGCCTTCCGTACCCTCCGTACCCTCGTCCAGTCGCGCCCACCCCAGGCCGGCAGTGCCCCTCGCCCCCTGCGCCTTGCGATCCTTCACGCCGGTGGCCCCGCCCCCGGGATGAATACCGCTGTTCGGGTGGCCGTCCGCCTCGGGATTGACCACGGCCATACAATGCTCGGTGTGCGCCACGGGTTCCAAGGGCTCATCGATGGCGATGTCCACGAAATGGATTGGATGAGCGTCAGTGGCTGGGCCACCACCGGTGGCGCTGAACTCGGTACCAATCGCAAGATCCCCCGTGGCCCCGAGATCTATCAACTCGCCCGCCGCCTCGAAGAGTTTAAGATCGATGGTCTCTTGATGATCGGTGGCTGGACGGGCTACGATATTTGCTATAAACTCCATAGCGAACGCTATAATTATCCGGCTTTTAATATTCCGATGATCTGCTTGCCCGCGACGATTAATAATAATCTCCCTGGCTCAGAGTTGAGCATTGGTTCTGATACGGCGCTCAATAATATTGTTGACGCCATCGATCGCATCAAGCAGTCAGCCGTCGCCTCGCGCCGCTGTTTTGTCGTCGAGGTTATGGGCCGGGGCTGTGGCTACCTCGCCTTGATGAGTGGCCTCGCCTCTGGTGCGGAACGAGTCTATTTGCCCGAAGAAGGCATTACCCTCAGCGATATGCAAAAAGATATCGATGAGATGATCTACTGGTTCCAACACGGCAAGCGCCTGAGCCTCGTTATTCGCAATGAGAAGTCTAATCCGATCTATACCACGAGCTTTATGTGCTCGCTCTTTGAAGAAGAAGGCGGCGATATTTTTGAGGTGCGTCAGTCCATCCTTGGACACCTGCAACAGGGTGGTTCACCTTCACCCTTTGACCGCATTCAGGCCACGCGCTTGGCCGTTAGATGTGTCGATTTCCTGATCGACCGTGCCCTGCAAGGCTCCGCTGATAGTGCCTTTATTGGCTATCAGGATGGCCGTGTCCAGATCATCGACCTCGAAGAGTTTCCCCGTCGTGTTGATGCTGAGCACGCCCGCCCCAAACAACAGTGGTGGATGGAACTCCGCGATCTGACGCGGGTGTTAAATCAACCCCCCCGTGAACTCTCCGATTGATGCGTGTGTCAACAAAGCTTGCTGCTCTGGTGCCGAAGGGAGTGCCGGCTTCAGCCGGCTGAAGCCGGCACTCCCTTCGGCACCATGTCAGAAAACTTCGTGAGCCTGGGTGCGCGGGCGTCCCGCCCGCTTCGGGAGCAAAAGCAAGCGATCCACCCGCGCTCCCAGGCATGCCAGAACATATAGACGAAGACAGGCTTTGTGACGCAAGTATTCGTTTCTTCGTGGCCCCAATTCGTGGACGGCTAAGGACGCCAGAAAACTTCATTCACACACTACTGATTCTGTTAGCAAGAAGTGAGTAATCCCATGCTTGAGTTGCCCACTGGTCCGCTTGTTACGACTGCCTGGCTCGCCGATCATCTGGGCGAGCCGAACCTGCGCATTGTTGATGCGCGAGGCAAGGTGTTGCCCCCCACCGAGCCTAAACCACACTATTTTGCCCGCCACGACGATTATGCCGCCGGACATATCCCCGGCGCACTCTATCTCAACTGGCTCGAAGATATTGTCGATCTCGATGATCCGGTGCCTACCCAGATTGCCCCGCCCGATAAGCTTGCTCGTGTGCTCGGCGAACGCGGTATCGGCGACGATAGCATCGTCGTTATCTACGATGATTGGTTTTCGATGTTTGCCGGGCGCGTGCTCTGGGTGCTGCGCTACTATGGCTTTGAACAGGCGCGCATTCTCAACGGCGGGTTGCTCAAGTGGCAGGCTGAAGGCCGCCCGCTGACCACGGTCGTACCGCACTATCCACCCGCAACCTTTACCCCGCAGCCCCAGCCATCCCTGCGTAAAACCGCTGACCAGATCCTCGCAAGCCTTGACTCCGCTGCGACGTTGCTCATTGATGCCCGTAACCTCGCTGAGTATCAGGGCCACGAGTCACGCGCTGTGCGCGGTGGGCATATCCCCAATGCCGCGCATGTCTTTTATCAGAGCCTGCTCAGTGCCGAGGATCATACCTTCAGCCCCCCTGAAGTGCTCCGCGAGCGTTTTACCGCCGCTGGGATCGACCTCGATACACTCGAGGATCGCGAGGTTGTTGCCTATTGCAACGGCGGTGTCTCCGCGACACCTACCGCCCTCGCCTATGAACTGATCACCGGACGCCGCGCCGCGATCTACGATGGCTCCTGGAACGAATGGGGCAACGATCTGACCAAACCCCTCGCCCAGTAAGCTGTCGCCCTCAAAATCCATGCTCGTATGAAAACGACCAGCTTTGCTGGTCGTTTTCATACGAGCGCCATTTTTGAAGGCCACAGGCCGCCCCTATCACCCAAACACCGCCCTTATGACAGCTTCAGTATCACGCAGGTCGGTGAGCACTACATCCGGGTTGCACCGCACAAGTTCATCAAAGGGGTACGGGCCAGTGGCAACCCCGACCGTGCGCGTGCCATTGGCCTTGCCACAGGCAATGTCATGCGGCGTATCACCAACAATAACAATCTCATGACCGGCAAAGGGTCGTCCGTACCGTGCCGCCGCCCGCGCCGCCGCAATCGGGACAAGCTCAGGCCGATGATGATGATCATCACCATACGCCCCCGCTGCCAGATCAAGGTGCGCCACCAGGCCAACCGCAGCCAGCTTGATGCGTGCCACCGCAGCAATATTGCCCGTCAACGGTGCCTGACGCACCCTGCCCGCCAACGCTTCCAGGGCCGCCTGCACCCCCGGAAAGAGCTGCGAACGTCGCGCCAATTCGTCACGCTGCGCTTCGAGCCGACGCGCATAGCTCACGGTAAAGGCATGCAACTGCGCGGCAATCGCCTCGGGCGCAAGCGTTGGGAAACTCTCCCGTATGATCTGCCAGTCGGTTTTGCCTGCATAAGCGGTGCGCGCCATTGGTGCCGTTGGCCCGACGACCTCACGCATGGTGGCCCGCATCGCCTCGGCCGCAAGGCCATCGGTGCTCAACAAGGTTCCGTCAACATCCCACAAAACCAGACGATCCATTGCCTCTTACCGTATGCAATCCTGCGTCCCATTCGTATGGCTCGCCTGCTGGTCTACATAGCGTTGCACCGTCGCAAGCAGTTCATCAAGATCAATGGGTTTGGCCAGAAACATATCAAACCCTGCAGCCACCGTCCGTTCGCGATCCTCTTCGCCCAGGCCACTCACCGCAATCGCTGGACACTCAGCCATGCCTGGCAACTGGCGCAAGATGACCAGCAGATCTGGCCCATCCTGGTCAGGCAGACGCATGTCGATCATCAAGAGACGACACACTTCATCACTGACCACAGCAAGCGCATCCTGACCGGTCGCGGCAACCGCCACACTGTATCCGTGACTGACGAGAAAACTGTTGATCACCTGCTGCATCAGCGGGTTATCATCTACCAGCAAGATCTGCATCCGGGACCCTTTCTCGCTGTCTCAACGCAACAGGCCCTCTTTAACTTGGATTATACCTTATGCTGGCATCTTTGCCTACTCACCTATGGATACACGCCACGGGTCGCGTTTGCTTCGGCAACCCGCTGGACGGCGAGCAGATAGGCCGCTGTGCGTAACGGTAAGGCGCGGCTCGCCGCCAGTTGCCATACCTCTTCAAAAGCGTTCACTAGGATGCGCTCGAGTTTGCTGTTGATATCGTGCTCATCCCAGAAAAATTCCTGCAGACCCTGCACCCACTCGAAATAGCTGACAATCACCCCGCCCGCATTGGCGAGAATATCAGGCACCACTGGAATGCCCCGTGCCGTCAGGATCGCATCGGCAGCGGGCGTTGTCGGGCCATTCGCCCCTTCGACCACCATGCCCGCCCGTACCCGTGCGGCATTCGCGCCCGTCAACTGATTTTCCAGTGCCGCCGGGATCAAGACGTCACACTCCAGTTCAAGCAACTCGGTTCCGGTGATCGGCACCATATGCGGCGCCTCATACCCTTGCAGCAACCGAAACGTATGCCGGTCGCTGTAGGTACGCATCGCGGGAATATCAAGCCCGCTGGCACAGTAATAGGCCCCGGCAGCATCAGCCACACCAATCACCTGACAGCCCATTTCGTGCAACAGCAGCGCCGCTGTGCTCCCCACATTGCCAAAACCCTGCACGACCACTCTCAGCCCTTCCAGCGCTCGCCCCTGTTTATGCACCGCCTCACGAACCATCAGGCTCACCCCGCGCCCGGTTGCCTCGATCCGCCCCAGTGACCCCCCAACCTGGATCGGTTTGCCCGTAATAACCGCCGGTACCGTATACCCGCGGTGCATCGAAATCGTATCCATAATCCACGCCATGATCTGCGCGTTCGTGTTCACATCCGGGGCCGGAATATCCTTCTCGGGGCCAAGTAAAATGCTCACATCCGAGGCAAACCGACGCGTCAGACGTTCCAGTTCAGCCAGCGAAAGTTGACGCGGATCAACAATCACCCCACCTTTAGCCCCACCGTACGGAATATTGACCAGGGCACACTTCCACGTCATCCACATCGCCAGCGCCCGGACTTCATCCAGATCAACGCTGGGATGATAACGAATGCCACCTTTGACTGGCCCACGGCCCAGGTTGTGTTGCACACGGTAGCCCGTAAACATCTGCACGCTACCATCATCAAGCCGCACTGGAAAATTGACCGTCAGTTCACGTTGGGGTACGCGCAAGACAGCCCGAATATCGGGATGGAGGTTGAGCAATTCGGCGGCAGTGTCGAATTGCTGCTGGGCGATCCGAAAGGGATTAGCCTGATCAGACATCGTTGTCTTTTACCTTCTCAATTTCAAAGGGGCTTACACAAGATTTTTGCGTAAATAGAGCCAGTGCCCCTGCCCAAAGAAGAACCAGGTGAGCAGTGAGCGCCGCGAACGGTACTGATAAAAACCGAGCCGCTCGTAGAGGGCTCGGGCGGCTTCGTTGCGCTGGCTGACATAGAGACCAAGGTGATGCTTGCCCCGCAGCAAGGCCTCTTGCTCGGCACGTGCGAGCAGCATCTGCGCAATCCCGCTCCGCCGATATCCGGGCAAGACGGCCACATCGGTAATAAAGCCTTCACGACGGCCAATTTGATGATCGAGCAGCGATAAAACAAACAGCGACCGAATGGTTCGCCAGAAGCCAAGTTCCTCGTGGAACACAACTTCAACCGAAGCACTCTGATCGCTGATCATCTCCCAGGTACGGATCGTGGTGGTTCCCACAATCTGGCCCTGGTACTCCGCAACAAACATCCCCCGCATTGCCACTGCGCCCTGGTGCTCCCAGGTGGCCGCCAGCGCGGCTGCACCCCGTTCCGTTGCATCAACCCCGAAGGCACCGCCAAACTTGTCCGCGAAAGCCTCACGATGCAGCCCAAGAATGGCACCAACATCAGGCATCCGGGCAGGCCGCACAGTGACACCATCAAGCGCAGGCATAACCCGTGTCGGGGCCTGCAGACGTGATGAACTAAGTGCGTGCGAAGAAGCCGTCATGCTTTCGTTGTCAACTCCGCAACGCGACGATCAAGCCGTGCCGAAATATCACGGTACATGTCGCCACGCATCTGCGCAGCTTGCAGTTGACGCCGCAAGGTGAAAATATATGCTGCCGCACCCGCAATAGCGATCAAAAGAATGGCGTTCAGTTTCATGCGTACCTCTTTGAGCCTATACTACGAACCGATTTGCTCGTCCTACCCTATTTTAGCGCAGCAAGGCATACTCTTCAAGTGTCGGCTCCCAGGGCGAAAGCTCCTGGGCTTTCCAAGCTATTTCCGTAAGAGGCAGAGGGCTTTGCCCTCTGCCTCTTACTTGCATGGTACGATCTGGTGCCTTTCAGCGTTCAACCCGTTGACGCCAGGCACTATACAAGGCGATGCTCCCCGCGACCGCTGCATTCAGCGAGGCGATCTGGCCGCGCATGGGCAGCCGTACCAGAAAGTCACACCGCTCACGAGTCAGCCGTGCGAGCCCTGCACCTTCGGCCCCGACAACTAGGCCGAGCGGCATGTTCAGATCAGCACGGTCGAGATCCTGTGCGTTCGCGTCATCTTCCAACCCAACAATCCACACCCCACCCTTCTGCAGTTCAACGATCGTCTGAGCCAGATTGCCAATCATGGCAATGTTCAGATGCTCGGTGGCCCCGCTTGACGCATTCACGACCGCCGGTGTGATCTCGACCGCTCTTCGCCCGGGCAAGCAGACCCCATGCACCCCGACAACCTCGGCTGTCCGCAGCAATGTACCCACGTTTTGCGGATCTTGCAGATGATCGAGCAGCAACAGCATCACCGGCTCCTGACGTTGCCCAGCAAGCTCCAGACATGCCTCAAGTTCAACATACGGGTAGGCTTCAGCCTGGAGCATAACGCCCTGGTGGTTGACCTCACGCAGTTGACGATCCAACACCTGGCGTTCGACCCGTTCGACGTTGACCTTCGCCTCGCTGGCCAGCCGAATGATCTCGGCCATCACACCGGTCTCTTGCACACCACTCGAAACATAGAGCCGGTGCAATGTTCGTCGGCGAGCACGCAAGGCTTCTCGTACCGCATTCCGCCCATAAAGCTGTTCTGTCATACTGTTTTAGCGACGAAACGCATCTTTAATGCGCCCGAAGAAGCCCTCATCATGATCACTCTGGTCTTCCGGATCAAAAGTCCGGGCCAGTTCCTGAAAGAGACGCCGTTGCTGGTCATTCAGTTTCTGGGGGACGACCACACGAGTCACGACGATCTGATCTCCGCGTCCCTGCTGACGCAAGAAGGGAACACCTTTGCCCCGCATCCGAAAGGTCTGACCAGTCTGCGTCCCCGCCGGAATGCGCAGGCGTTCGGTGCCGTCAATCGTTGGCACGTTGAGTTCTTCACCCAGGGCGGCCTGCGCAACATTGAGCTTCAATTCCAGGATGATATCGTTGCCTTCGCGCAAGAAGAGGGGGTGCGGCTGCACATCCAGGGCTACATAGAGATTGCCAAACGAACCGCCCCGCGGCCCGGCTTCACCTTCGCCACTGATGCGAATTTGTTGGTTCCCATCAACCCCAGCAGGCACTTTGACGGTGAGGCGCCGCGTCTGACGCATCCGGCCTTCGCCACGACACTCCCGACAGGGAATTGGAATCACCGTGCCCGTGCCATTGCAGTTGTCACATGTACTCACCGTGACCATGTTGATGAACGGGGCACGCTGACGCATCTCACCTGTGCCATTGCATTTCGGACAACGCACAGGATCAGTTCCCGGTTCGGCTCCATTGCCTTTGCAACTCGGACACGTCTCGAGACGGCGATATTCAATCTCTTTCTCCACCCCAAAGATGGCTTCTTCAAACGTCAACCGCAAGCTGTACCGCAGATCGGCCCCACGTTGTGGCCCGCGCTGCGTGCGTTGCCCTGCGGCTGCACCACCAAAAAAGGCGTCAAAAATAGTACTGAATGGATCGCCATTCGCAAAAGGGTCACCATACCCACCACCAGGCCCGCCCGGAGAATTATGCCCAAAGCGATCATACATGGCCCGTTTCTGCTCATCCGAGAGCACCTCATAGGCTTCGTTGATCTCTTTGAATTTCGCCTCGGCATCTGGTTCTTTGCTAACATCAGGGTGATACTGGCGTGCCAGACGGCGAAAGGCTTTTTTTATTTCGTCTGGTTCAGCGGTGCGGCTAATCCCGAGGACTTCGTAGTAGTCACGCTTTGCACCCGTCGTCATACGCTTCCTCTCGACTCTTTACACGGACTACTCAATCAACTTTATATTCGCCATCAACAACGTCGTCACGTGCAGGTTTGCCCTCTGCCCCTGTCGCATCACCAGCATACATCGCCTGACCAACGCGCTGAATGATGACGCTAAGTTCAGCAGTTCGGTTGCGAATAGCCTGTTCGTCTTCCGCCGCCAGCGTCTCACGCAACACGCGGATCTTGTCCTCGACCTCAGTACGCGTCGGGCCATCGACCTTGTCACCCGCCTCGCGGAGCGTACGCTCAGCAGTGTAGATCATGCTGTCACCCGCATTGCGTGCCTCAATTAACAGCAGGCGCAGACGATCTTCTTCAGCGTGCAATTCCGCTTCTTGCACCATCTGATCAATCTCGCTGTCGCTCAACCCCGACGACGCCGTAATGGTGATGCGTTGTTCGGTGCCTGTCATTTTATCACGGGCGGTCACATTGACAATGCCGTTGGCATCAATGTCAAACGTGACTTCGATCTGCGGTACCCCACGCGGTGCCGGTGGGATGCCAGCCAGTTCAAATTTGCCGAGACTCTTGTTGTACCGCGCCTCGGCTCGCTCACCCTGCAACACATGAATTTCGACGCTATTTTGATGATCACTGGCCGTCGAGAAGATCTGACTCTTGCGCGTCGGGATGGTGGTATTGCGTGCGATCAGCGGCGTCATGACCTTCCCTACGGTCTCGATCCCCAGCGTCAATGGCGTGACGTCAAGCAGCAATACATCTTTGACTTCACCACCAAGCACACCCGCCTGAATGGCCGCACCGATGGCAACGACTTCATCAGGATTGACCGTCTTGTTCGGTTCTTTGCCAAAAAATTTGCGCACTGCTTCTTGAATCGCCGGCATCCGCGTCTGCCCACCAACCAGAATGACCTCGTCAATCTGCGCCGGCTTCAACCCGGCATCATTCAGCGACTGCCGTACCGGCGCCATGCTGCGGTCAATGAGATCGCTCGTCAATTGCTCGAGGCGCGCCCGTGTCATTGTCTGACTCAGATGCTTGGGCCCATTCGCATCAGCCGTAATGAACGGCAGATTGATCTCGGACTGTCCTACGCTCGATAGTTCCATCTTGGCCTTCTCGGCCGCCTCTTTGAGCCGTTGCAACGCCATCCGATCCTGACGCAGATCAACACCCTGGTCTTTCTGGAACTCGCTGGCAAGCCAGTCAATAATGCGCTGGTCAAAGTCATCGCCCCCCAGGTGCGTATCACCACTGGTCGCTTTGACCTCAACCACCCCATCACTCAATTCAAGGATCGAAACGTCGAAGGTTCCACCACCCATATCATAAACCACCACGACCTCGTCCTGGCCCTTTTTATCAAGGCCATAGGCCAACGCCGAGGCCGTCGGCTCATTGACGATACGCAGCACTTCCAGCCCGGCAATCTTGCCCGCATCTTTCGTCGCCTGGCGTTGACTGTCGTTGAAGTAGGCTGGCACAGTAATGACCGCCTGGGTCACCGACTCGCCAAGGTAGGCTTCCGCATCAGCCTTCAGTTTCTGTAAAACCATGGCCGAAACTTCGGGGGGCGCATACTCTTTGCCATTCATCGTCACCCGTACATCACCATTGGATGCACCACTCAATTTATAAGGCACGAGCACCGTGTCCTTCTGGACGACGGGTTCGCTGAATTTACGCCCGATGAACCGCTTGACCGAGAAGATCGTATTCTCAGGATTCGTGACAGCCTGACGTCGCGCAACCTGGCCGACGAGACGCTCGCCAACTTTATTCATCGAAACTACTGAAGGGGTCAGACGAGCACCTTCAGCGTTAGGGATCACGACTGCTTCGCCTGCTTCCACGACGGCGATCACCGAGTTGGTTGTTCCAAGATCAATGCCGATGACTTTGGGCATATGCTTGTCTGTTGCTCCTTACAAAGATCGTAGCTCGTGCCTCGCCTAGCCACGGCCTACTTTGACCATACTAGCACGAAGGACACGGTCACCTAATTTATATCCTTTTTGCAACTCGCCCGTCACTTTGCCATCTTGCCCTTCGGCATCTTCATAAATGACGGCTTCATGCAGGTTCGGGTCAAAATCCTCACCAACGGCTTCGATCACTTTGACCCCTTCACTCTCAAGCACCGTACGCAGTTTGTGGGCAATCAACTGCGTCCCACCCCACCACGACGTCTCGGCAATCTCAGGCGGAATATTCTCAATCGCTCGCTCAAAATCATCCATTATCGGCAACAATTTGAGCAACAACGCCGAACTGGCGCTCCGAATCAATTCGGAACGCTCAATTTCAGTTCGTCGCTTGAAATTTTTATAATCAGCTGCCGCTCGCAACCACTGATCACGAAATTCGGTAGCCTGCTCTTGCATATCAGCCAGACGGGCTTCCAGATCCTCTTGCGGTTTCTGCGTCTGCTCTTCGCTCGCTTCAGCCGCTGGTTCCACAATGTGCTGATTCTCGCTCATGATCCTCCTCAATTCTTGCATCTCCACTACTTGTATGCAAGCATATAAACATGTAGCTACTACCTGATTCATCCCGAAAAACTATTAGCTTTCAGGTGAACGTTGATCGGCATGATATAACTCGGCCAGGAGATCACTCATCAGTGATGAAATATACCGCACGCTCGAAATTGAACGTGGATAGGCCATGCGGGTAGGCCCAATGACCCCCAGCACGCCTGTCACGGCTCGTTCAACTCCATAACGTGCTAAAATAACACTGTATTCTCGCATCTCGTCGGCACTGTTTTCACCACCAATAATCACTTGTACTCCATCCGAGGCCAGTGCCTGCGGTATCAATAACCCGAGGCCTCGACCGCTCTTCAAAATGTCAAGCGCTCGACGCATCCGCTCAACCGCTCGTTCGGCATCCTCACGCGCCAGCGCAGGGATGAATTCGGGTTGGCTGAGCATCTCGATCAAGCCATCGCTATAGATCTGCTCCTGAGCCTGCGCTTCAAATGCATCCATCGCCCTGGCAACGAGATCAAGCACCTGACGCTCAAACTCACCAAATTCTGAACCTTCTTGCTGCTGATCTCGTGTCAACAGATCTTCAACATCACTCAATTCAAGATCGGCAAGCACACTGCTGATCCGCGCCGCACAACGACGCAGATCGTCGGGTGAACGCACCACATCAAGCGCCATGGTCTGCTGCTTCACAACCCCGCCATGAAAGACGAGCACCGCAAGGGCCATCGTATCATGAATCGCTACCAGTTCAACCTGGCGAAAGCGCAGCCGATCCGCTGAACGCGGCGGCGTCACCACCGAGGCGTTCTGGGCCGTGCGCGCTAGCACTGAACCAGCAAGCTGAATCCATTGATCTAGCTCACCGCGTACCTGGTAAAACTGATGCCGAATCATCCGCTGCTCAGGCAACGAAAGGGTCGTCCGATCCATGAGATTCTCGACAAAAAAGCGGTATCCTATATCGGTCGGGACTCGCCCCGCCGATGTGTGCAGATGCATCAGATACCCTAGCTCCTCAAGCGCAGCGAGTTCGTTCCGTACGGTCGCAGGTGAGACGTTTAAGCGGTATTTGCGTACCAATGTCTCTGAGGCAACTGGCTGCGCCGTCTCAACAAATTCCTGGATGACGAGCTTTAAGATTGTCTGTCTACGTTCAGTAAGCCCCGACGACATAGCCATCTACCCTATCAGGGTCGCGTGGAGATCCGCCGCGCCTGCTGCCCCTCTGTTTAAGCCCAGGTTTGGCACTCTCGAAAAGAGAGTGCTAAAGTCAAAAGTTAAAGGATTGGCGTGCATTCGATGCACGCCATGACGTATTCTACCACGATCTTCCCCGCTCTGGCAAAAAAGTCGCCGAACCCTCAAAATGGTATACTTTGGCTATGATGAACCCGTTCGAAGGAGCCGCGAGCAGCGATAAAATAGTAGCGGTGAAGCAGCATGACTTTGCGTAAACATATCCTCGTAATTCTTGCCTATGCGCTCTTTGGCTTGATCCTCATGGCACCTGTGTTGCCCTCTGTTGATCAGGCTATCCCAGGTGGTGCAGTGGCCGCGATTGATGGGTGGCAGCATGTCTGGCACGTCTGGTGGGTTCACTATGCCTTCGCTCAGGGCATGCATCCTCTCTTTACACCCCTCCTCTATTATCCCGAGGGGGTTGACCTTGCCCTGCATCCGTTGAACCTGAGCAATGGCTTGCTCGTCTTCCCTGTGACGGCGCTTGCAGGTCCACTGGCGGGCTTCAATGCGGCCGTTCTGTTGGCGCTCACGCTTGCTGGCCTCGCTGCGTTCTGGTTTGCCCGTCAACTCGGGGCCCAACCAGGGGTGGCGTTTGTGGCAGGCCTGATCTTTACTTGGTCACCCTACCATATGACCAAGGTTTGGGACGGGCAGCTAGAATTGATCGCGGTTCAATGGCTCCCTCTCTATGCCCTCTTTCTCTTGCGCACTGTGACCCGCCCTGGGTATCGCGATCCGCTGCTCGCGGCGCTTTTTCTTGCGCTCATTGGCTATACGAGTCTCTATTATCTGCTCTTTATCGCGATCTATAGCCTTGCTTTTGCCCTGCTCGCACTTGTTGCGCCGCACAGTTTGCTGCTTGACGGGACGCAACTCGCGTCAGCACGGGCTAGCCTTGTACCAACTGCGCCCCAGCCACAACCGCTCGCCTTCCATCGGGCGATCCTGACCGGTCGTATGGCGCTCGTTGGTAGCCTCGCCCTCGCCTTGCTCTTCCCGCTGCTCTGGCCAGTCCTTGCGCCAATGCTCGATGGCCCCCGCGAGAGCGTCGGGCAAATTCAGCGTGATGCGTTTCTCGTGAGCCGTTCGGCAAACTTGCTTGATCCGTTCCTGCCCAGCAATCTCCATCCTCTCTGGGGGCCAACCATCCACGCGCTGGGGCAACGCTGGCATCCTGATATAGCCGCCTGGAATGTTGCCCTTGGGTATACGACCCTTGCCCTGGCAAGCCTTGGTACGTTCGTTGCCTGGCGCACAGCCTGGCGCTGGTTCTGCCTTGGCTTGCTTGGCCTCCTCTTTGCTTTTGGCCCTGTCTTGACCGTGGGCGAGTTCGAGACTGGCATCCCGCTGCCCTATCTGCTCTTGCTTAATCTCCCTGGGCTTGGCATTGCCCAGCGCCCCGGCCATTTTGTGATCATCACTAGTCTGGCCCTGATTCCTTTGACCGCCTATGGGCTTACCTGGCTCACAACGTTGCTGACGCTGCGCCATGGTTCCCGCGCTGCCTATGCGTCGCTCTTCCTGGTGACCGCCCTGATCGCCTTTGAATATGTCACGCCACCGCTGCCCCTACAACGCTCTGATGTGCCGCGAGTCTATCAGGATCTCGCCTCTCAACCAGGAGCCTTGCTGGTGCTGCCTGTTCGCCAGGATAGTTTTTCCCTCCGCGCCCAACTCGTCCATCAACGTCCCATCCTCGGTGGGTATCTCGCCCGCAATCCTCCGAACCGCTGGGCCGAACACCGCCCCGCGATCCGTCAACTCTGGCGGATGGAACCAGAACCAGATCGCTTGCTTGCGCCCGGCGCTCAAGGCCCTATGATCCTGGATGTTTATGGCATTCGTCAGGTGCTCGTCCACTGGGATCAGTTGCCCCCACAAATGCACATAAACGTTGCAGCCGCCCTGAACCAAGCCCTGCCAGGCCTAGAGCCAACTCCAACCATAACCACAACCACGTATAGCCTCTACCATATTCCTGCGACCCAACAGCAACCCTTTGGTTATTTCGCCGAAGGATGGTACCCCGAAGAACAGGTCGGCGAGCAAAGTTGGCGCTGGATGAGCCAAGAAGGGGTGCTTGCGCTCCTGAATCCCTCCAACGAACCCACCATGATCCAGGTGCAGATGCAGGCCGAAAGTTACCAGGTCGCACGCCAGGTCCAACTCGTGCTCAATGCCCAAGCTCTTGGCACATGGCAGGTTCCCGCGCAACCAGCGCATGCAGCGACCATCCTGAGGCTTGTCGTGCCCCCAGGTGAACATACCCTTTACCTGCGTGCCCCGGCTGACGATAATCCCCATTACAATGGCCCCCTCAGCATCGTGCTCACCAGGATTGAAGTAGGACTGTCGCCCTGAAACACCCCAGGCGGACGTTGCCATCACCCTGCCGCCACGATAGGGCGATTGCATCTTCCGTGTATGCAGCACCCCGCCAGGGTACCCCTGGCGGGTGCCCTGATAGAGCGTATTTTTGTATCCGGTTTCGTATGATGCCATCACCCGGCTACCACGACAACGCACATTGCGTTGTCGTGGTAGCCATGCTATAATCCACCGTTGGTATGAGCAGTCTTCTGGAATGTATGGTGCATTACTACTGCTCACTATCTTTCGGTTCCACCGCACCTCTGGGTCGCGCAACCCCAGAGGATAGACGAGTGGGACATCACCAGAGGAGGAAGGTGTGCGCGAACGTCGTCGTGAATATGAACTTATGATTGTGATTAGTCCGCTGAATGCAAACGAAGAAGGGGTCACTGCAACCCTCGATCGCTTGCGCGACACCATTCAAACCGCCGGTGGTGAAATCACGGGCATTAATCAGTCGCCCCCCTGGGGCCGCCGCAAGCTCGCCTATACGATTCGTGAATATGTCAGCGGTGAAGCGAGCCGACGCAATTTTAGTGAGGGCTACTACGTCTTGATCAATCTGACGCTCAGTGCTTCCAAAGTGATTGAGCTCGAACGTACGATTAAGCTCACCGATGCGATCCTGCGCCACCTCATGACCGTCATTGAGCCGAAGGGTGTGCAACCCGTGCCTGATAGTCCTGATGCGAGCGATGAGGAGAACGATGAGGTTGTTGAAGAGACCGAGGCCTGAGTCCTGGATAAACCTTGATGGCGTGCGAGCGGAGTAGCAGTAATGGCACGTGACCTCAATAAAGTGATGATTATTGGTCGACTGGGCGGCGATCCAGAAATGCGTTTTACTCCGTCAGGTAGCCCTGTGACAACCTTTCGGGTTGCCGTCGGGCGTCAGTGGCGCGATAGCAATGGCGAGACCCACGAAGAGACTGAGTGGTTTAGCGTTGTTGCCTGGAATAAACTGGCTGAGACCTGTAACCAGTACCTCAATAAGGGTGCCCGTGTCTATCTGGAAGGACGCCTTCAGACACGCTCATGGGAAGATCAGCAGAGCGGTCAGACTCGTTATAAGACCGAGTTGATTGCCAGTGATATGATCATGCTCGATAGCCGTGAGGGTCGCGCCCATCGCGAAAGTGATGAGTATCACCCTCCCCGTGATCTCCCGCGAAGCGGTCGCTCGGGTCCGCCGCCGCCGCCGCCATCGCCTGATATCGGTGACGAGGATATTCCCTTCTAAGCACTGGTCAGATCCGGTTGCTACGTACGGCAGATGCACGTAGAAGGTGGCTCGCTCAGGCGAGTTCCTTGCGCTTGCAGTCTTGCGTAGCAACCACATGAGCCAGATGCCCCCCACCTCTACCATGGCAGAGACACCAAAAAAATCGCAAGCACAGGGCAAACCGGGATCCAGGCAGCAAGCGCCTGACCAACAAACAGCCCAACCACCTCCAGAACGCCCACCTTCACGCCGCGTTGCCGCACATAAGTTGCGTGAGCAACGCCAGCAACGTATGGTGATTCTTGTGACCAGCCTTGCCCTTGGCCTCGCCCTTGTGGCGGTACTCGGTGGCCTGCTCTATGATCGACTCTGGTTGCCGAGTCGCCCCGTCGCCCGCGTCGGTGATGTGACCCTCTCGCAAAGTGACTACTGGCAAGAGCTCAGGCTCGGTTATACGCAGCAGATTATCCAGAATTTTCAGTTGCTCGCCCTCTTTGCCGGTAATCCTCAGTTTACCCAGCAGTTTGAAGGCCAGAGCCCGCAGATTGACCAGCAGATTGCCGCAATCTCGAATGCGCCGGTTGATGATACCGTCGTGGCAGGATGGCAGGATCGCCAGGTCAAACTCCAGGGTTCCGCACCCCTCGGCATCGTCGTTGAGCCTGATGAGGTGACGCAAACAATGGTGCAAGAACTGGGCGTTGCCTTCTTGCCTCCCCCTTCATCCCCTCTGGATCAGGCTGAAGAGGAACCTGCTGATGAGTCTGCGCCTGCCCCTCAACCAACCGATGATCCGGCGCTGAGTCCTACTCCGTTGCCCCCAGCAGTCGCCGCTGAACAGCAAGACCAGATTGTCGCCGAGATTTTTCGTCGCTATGAGCTCGAGTTGTCAGCCGTAGGACGTTCGCCCGAGTTGTCGCCCGCTGATTTCCGCGCCGCCCTTGATCAACAGTACACCGAGCGGGTGCTCAATCAACAATTGCAGGCCTATCTCGTCCCCGAAGCTACGTTTGTTTTTCAGGAAGAACCTGACCGCGTCGAGGCTCGCCAGATTTTGATCGGCGTTACCGTCCCCGAGGGGGCATCGCCAACTGAGGTTGAAGCAGCTTTTGCTGAGAAACGCCCCGAAGCTGAGGCTGTGCTTGCTGAGTTGCAGTCCGGGGCCGCTTTTGCCTCCCTCGTCGCTGCTTCCTCCACTGATCCTGGTTCACGTGAGCGTGAAGGAAGCCTCGGCCGCTTCGATCGCAATGGCCTGGCTGATACTGGCGTCACCTATCCCCCAGAATTGGTCGCCCAGGCTTTTGCCCTTGATGTTGGGGTGATCAGCGATCCGATTCGAACGGAGTTCGGCTGGCATATTCTTGAGGTGACGTTCCTCGAGATCCCTGATCCCGAAACTCAGTTGCGTGAGGCTCGCACTGCGGCACTTGATCTCTGGGTGATTGAGCAACGTGAGGCCCTTGGCTCAACCCGCGTGCCTCCGCAAACGCCAACGCCGACCGCTGAACCAGCACCCCCGGTTCCAACTGTGGTGCCCGCTTTCCAGCCTGGCCCGCCGACGGCGCTCCCCACTGAGGTGCCATTGGAACCCGAAGAGCCAACTGAGGATGCGAGCGAGACACCTGGGGCACTCCCCTCGCTCACTCCTGTAGTACCCTAATGCGACGCTGGAAACCACAGCCTTCATGGCGTCTCTGGGCGGCAAGTGTGCTCTTTCTGCTTATCGCCGCAGCAGCAATCTATACGCTCATTCCGGTTGGCAGAGCCCTCGCTCTGCCACCGGAAGCGTGGCCGATCAATGCTGAACTCTTTGCACAGGGGTTGCTTGGCTTGGCTCTGCTGAGCCTAGCCGGGTCATTTGGCTATCAGATCGTTGCCACTGCCACGCTCTGGTATGGCCTCGATCGTGATGGCCTCTATATTTACTGGCTCGGCCATCGTATGGTCGTGCCGATGCAAATGATCGAACGTGTTGATAGTGGCATAACCGAGCGCGGAGC
Source organism: Candidatus Chloroploca sp. Khr17 (assembly GCF_004138165.1). Classification (GTDB taxonomy): domain Bacteria; phylum Chloroflexota; class Chloroflexia; order Chloroflexales; family Chloroflexaceae; genus Chloroploca. Next base: position 76,481 of record NZ_RYFF01000014.1, on the reverse strand, counting down.
AAACGGCCATCTGTTGCAACAAATTGGCTATTTCTATGGCCGTGGAAGGCTTGCCAATGGTCAGGCTGTACAACGTTTCAGCACAGTGAATCCACGGCGCGCCCTTGGCATTCAAACATCTGCCGAGATCTATCTTATCTCACCCCGCGAGAGTGCTGCCTTTATCCAGGAGTTGGAACAGCGGCGGCGCATTGGCCCGATCCAGCAACTGACGCCTGGCCTTGAGGCTGGTCCGATCTTTTTCTATGCCTTCTGGACTGATAAGGTGGTGCAACGCGCCCTCGTGCTTGCCGTGGTGCTTCATCTCGCCCTGGTCGGGGCGATGATGGCGCTCTATCCATCCTTGCCCGCTCTGATCGACATGCAAGCCGATCCCAGTGGTCAGGCCCTCGGCAGTGCCCCTCGTTACCAGATCCTCTTTTTGCCGCTCGCCAGCGCTTTACTTGGCTTGCTCAACCTTGGCCTCGGGCTTGCCCTCTACCGACGCACATCCGTCGGCGCGAGGTTGCTCCAACTGACAACGGTAGGCTTGCAGATTCTTTTTCTGATCGCGGCTGTAACCATTCTTCTGTAGAGCTGTGGAAGACCTCACAGGTCTTCAAGATATGTGGGTCTCGGGCGGGTTTTGCTGCTTAAGCGCAGAGCGAAGGTTCCCCCGTGCATATCGCTGAACCTGCACTGTCTCGCTGCGCCCAGCCTCTTTCCTGGTTGCTCTCGCCTGCGTCCTTCGCTTAGGCATGTTTCAGCATTGGGTATGCTTGCTTGACCGTTTGGAGTGCCGACTTCAGTCGGCTTTTTACTGAGCCGACTGAAGTCGGCACTCCAAACGGTCAAGCTCGTTACTTGTCAAGCTTGGCCCAGAAGGCGCGTTGATGATCCGTTACAGCCTTCTCGATCACTTTTGGTGGTAAAATACGCAGGCGAATAAGGATTTGACCAAGACTCAGACGCTGGCCCTTTTGATCCAGCCGGATCTGCTCGATCAGGGCTTTTTCGAGTTGTTCAGGGGTAATCAGTTGTTGTTCCACTAAATATTCGCCGAGCACCTGAGGCGCAATCCGCAGACTACTGCGCTCTTGCTGCTGAATGATCAGCGCACGGGCTAGTTTGCTCGGCGTGATGAGTTTCTGCCGCAGCAAGATCTGGCCCAGACGACGATCCGTGATAATAGCCATGCCATCACTCTGCATCTTCAGCACTTCTTGCAGTTCTGAAGGCGTGATTGCTTGCATGCCAACCAGAATGTCGCCAAGGAGTCGGGCTCGGGGTTGTTCGTGAAAGTAGTTCGTTTTTACATCAGAAAGCAAGCGGAGCGTTTCGATCTCACGCAGCAGCGCCTGGGCATTGACATTCTCTGGTTCGACCACCAGCACTGCTTTCAGCCATTCCTCACGGATTGTCTGATCTTCCGGCGCAAGAACTGCCGCTCGTTCCAGGCAGTCACGTCGCTGGCGTGGATCACCCACCAGGCGACTCAACGACAACCAGGTATCCAGGCATTGATGGCCTTCAAGCAAATGTTGCCGTAATGCAGCAATGTCATTGCGATCACGCGCAATGATGGGGCAGGGATATGGGCACACTTTCATTCCTCAGCCTCGCTCACTCGTAAAGATCTGTGATTTTTCATTATACACTGATGTATAGCAATCGTACATAACGAAAACCTGAAGATTATGATGAGACGATTGTCACCCATGCCGAGCCTGCACACGTTGCAAGCCAGCCACATGCGCCAATATAACCATCCTAGACGATTTGTGTCTGAGGAGTGCCGGCTAATGGTCTTCCCGAAATGAATCCGGTCGCGCCCGCGCAGGCGGGCTTCGCTTCCCCTAGCCGAGGGCTTCAGCCCCACGGCATCGGGCTCATAGCGGATCATTTCCTGTAAAACCATACGCCGACTCTCCTGCTTACAATCCAGATAAGACTGCTATCGCAACACTGCTGACTGTATCCAGCACCGTGTATTATAGAAGTGGATACAGGGTGTCATCATCTTATTCGCTTTGATACCCTTCCAGAAAGACTAAACCTATGCTTACGCCTGCTGATATCCTCACGGCACACCGCCGGATGGCTGGCATCGTCTATCCGACCCCCCTCGAATATAGCCGACCGTTGACGCGTCTGGCCGGGGCCGAGGTCTTTCTTAAACTCGAGTGTGCGCAGGTCACCGGTAGCTTCAAAATCCGGGGGGCCGCCAGCGCCCTCCTTTCAGGCGAAGGGCGCTGGCCGGTCGTCGCCTGCTCTGCCGGCAATCACGCCCTCGGGATCGCCTATGCTGCCGCCCACGCCGGGATTGATGCAACCCTCGTCTTACCTGAAAATGCGTCGCCCGCCAAAATTCAGGCCTTGCAACGCTACCCAGTCAACCTGCTCTTCCTTGGCAAAGATTATGATGAAGCCGAGGCCGCAGCGATGCGCCTCGCCCATGAAGAAGGCCAGCGCTTTATTTCACCCTATAATCACCCCGATGTGATTGCAGGGCAGGGAACCCTTGGCCGTGAGATCCTGGACCAGTTGCCCAATGCCGAGGTGCTGGTCGTCAGTGTTGGCGGCGGTGGCTTGATCAGTGGCATCGGCATCTGGGCCAAGGCTATCAATCCCAAGCTGCGCCTTATCGGGGTGCAGGCTGAACATTCCGCAGCGATGCATGCGTCGTTGCAAGCGGGACACCTTGTGCAGATTCAGCATCGCCCCACGCTTGCCGATAGCCTCGCGGGCAATGTCGAAGCTGGCGCGATGACGTTTCCCCTCGTCCAACAACTGGTCGAACGCATTGTGCTGGTGAGCGAGCCGCAAATCGCTGCCGCTATGCGCTGGCTGCTCGATGAACACCATCTGCTCGTCGAAGGAAGTGCCGCCGTGACCATCGCAGCCCTGCTCGAAGGCTTGATCCCCGGGCTAGCCCGTCAGCGCGTGGTCGCGCTGCTCTGCGGGCGCAATGTTGCGACCGAAACTGTGTGTGCCGTGATGCATAGTTAGACACGCTCTTGTTCAAACTGGCTTAGCGTGGTCTGGTTTTCTGCCTCACCTGCCATCGTTTCATCAGAAGGTATGATCACGTCGAGCGCTTGTTCGATCAGGGTGCGCTCGGCATGCTGCCAATGCGCGTGCGCTTCGAGTTGCACACTCTGGCGTTGCTGCAGGGCAAGTGGGGCAACCCGACGCAGGTCTTCAGTTGTGACAAGGCTACGAAAATCAGCGGCCGCCCGTGCCCGTGCACCTTCAAGCAGGGCGATCTCGGCTCGATGCGATGGAACCTTCAACGCCTGCACCAGCGCAAGCGCCTGCTCTTCGAGTTGAGGTGGCACCACCACATGCGGCAGAATTGCCCTCGCTGCCTCGATCTCCGCAGCAAGCGCCGTCGTCTGCGTGGCATAGGCAGCCCGAAAAGCTTCGGGATCAAGCCGAAACGCTTGAGCCCGCCGGTAAACCTCTAGGCGCTGCTGCCGATCATCGAGTGGCCCCACCCAGACCCGCAAGCCAAACCGATCCAGAATCTGTGGGCGCAGGTTCCCCTCTTCCGGATTCATCGAACCAATCATGACAAAGCGCGTTGGAAAGAGGCGTGTCATTGGCCCCCGCCGCACCAGCGTGCGCCCCTGCGCTGCCGCATCAAGGATGGCATCAACCACATGGGCATCCAGCAGGTTGATTTCATCAACATAGAGCAGGTTGCCATGCGCTCGCGCAAGCACGCCTGGCTCAAGCAGAACCTGGCCCTGTTCCAACGCCACCCGCTCGTTGATGCCCCCGACGACATCTTCTATCCGCGCATTCAGCGGTAATTCAACCAGCCGCATCCGCCCGGGGCCAGCTTGCTCTTCGCCCGCTGCTGAGGTGTCTGCAACGATTGGCATTACATCAAGCAGGCCGCGCACCGCCGTGGTTTTGCCCACACCATACGGGCCGCTGAGCAAAACACCCCCAATGCCAGGGTTGATCAGGCCAAGCACCAACGCCGTCTTTAATTCAACCTGACCGACCAGCGCAATGAAGGGGAAGGGCAGGATTGCTTCCATCAAAGCATCTCAATCTCGTAGGCCCCGATCGGACAATCGGGGCGCTGGCGATCAAGAAAACGGATCACCGCTTCGAGTTGACCATGCGCATACGCCTGTGACGTCGCCACACACGCAATGCCAAAGACCGTACTCTGCCAGATGTCCTGATCATCAACCTCGGCAATCGAGACATTGAACTCGTTGCGTACACGCGTCAACAGCGATTTGACCACCTGGCGCTTCTCTTTGAGCGACAAGGCCATCGGAATTGACATTTGGAGGGTACAGACACCAATAATCATAGCTTAATTTAGGCTGCCAAGACCAGCAAACCCTTGCCCTGCGTCATCCTGGCTACCCGGCATCAGCGCGAGTTCAGCCCGAAGATCAGACGCCATTTCATACAGCCGCGCCAACAGCGGCGCTTCAAGCCAGTGCTGTTTGCGCGCGAGTGAAACCTGCAAACGATCCGCAAGCTGATACGCCATCGTTGCCGGATCGCTCGGCAATTCGTCAGGTTCGACCGGGACACCCGTCGCAACCTCGACAGCCTTCCAGTACCGCAGATATATCGCCCGTAGCTCTTCGGCAGCCTTCGCCACCCCGGGGGCAACCTCCTCTTCAAGCACTTGCACCGACGCAACAAGATAAGGATGCCGCTGCGTAATCTGACGGATGATGAAACGCTCGCGCCCGACCGCCGTCAACAGAAAGCGCCCATCCTCAAGCCGCACGTTCGCACTGATCTCCGCCGTTGTCCCGACCAGATGTGGTTCCGCCGGAGCACCACCCAGACGCCCTTCTTCGACTTCATCACCCGCACGAATGAGCACAATCCCAAAGGGTGTTCGTTGTTCGATACACTTACTGATCATCGAACGATAGCGTTCTTCAAAAATATGAAGGTTGATTGTCATCCCCGGAAAGAGGATTGTTCCAAGAGGAAAGAGCGGTAACTGACGACTCATAAGTTCCTTGCCATGCTGGTGCGTCTCTGGCGACGGCTACCCGCCCTCAGGTGCAGAGCGCGAGTTCTAATCTTCATGCCACGTACACGACGTCATGGTTACGTCAACTGGCCCCATATGGAGATCAATAATCAACTCAAGTTCAGGGCTAGAGAAAGCCTGGATCAACGCAACTGGATCATGCCTTGCCACCATGCCAGCATGCAGAACAAGCACGCTGCCAATGCGCAAATCAAGCAACTCGGGCCGCAGTCGGCTCGGACTGGAGCCGACGGCGGCAAGCACTGGCCCCCAGTTGGGCAAGCCACGCCTCAGTGCGTCACGGAGCGAACGAGAAGCCGCGATACGCTCGGCAACTGACCGAGCGGTCTCTTCACTCGACGCCCCGCGCACACGTATATGCATGATCTTACCACTACCTGCGGCATCACGCACGATCTGCTGGGCCAGATCCCCACAAAGTGCATCGAGGGCCGTCTGGAACGTGGCAAATTCTCGCGAGTTGCTATTGGTCATTGGCGGTCCCTCGGCAGCACCATTGGCCATCATGATCACCGCATCGTTGGGACTCATCTCGCCATCAAGATTCAGCCGATGGAAGCTGTGCCGTACGCTCTGTTGCAGCGCCTGTTGCATCAGGCGCTGCTCAATCGGCAAATCGGTCGTAATGACAACAAGCATTGTAGCCAAGCGTGGATTGATCTGCCGCGTACCTTTGGCCATCCCGGCCAGAATGCCGCGTTGCCCTTCACGAATCTGCAACCGATAGACCCGTTCTTTGGGCCGCGTATCAGTCGTCAACATCGCCACCGCTGCCCGCCGCCCACCGCCGCTATCCAGTTCGCTCACCGCCCGCTTGATCCCCTCACGCATGCGCGGCATCGGCAACGGTATCCCGATCAGCCCGGTCGAGAGCAGCAAAACCGCATCCCGCGAAACTTCCAGTTCATCCGCCAGGATTTTGGCACACTCGACAGCATCATTCAAGCCAGGTTGCCCTGTGCCTGCATTCGCCTGACCCGAATTGATCAAGATTGCCTGAATCGCTTCGCGATTCCGCGCAAAGATCGCCTGACTCAAAAAGATCGGGGCCGCTTTGGTCAGGCTCGTGGTGAACATCGCTGCTACCCGCGCCGGTCGGTTCGAAGCAATAAGCGCCAGATCCCGCGCTTTGCTCCCCTCTTTTAGGCCACACGAGACGCCCGTTGCACGAAAACCGAGTGGACTGGCAATATGTCCATCTTCAAAAATGGTGTAACTCATAAGCAGACCGCAGGTTACCAGACACGACAGAGCAACCCTTTGAGGTATTCGCTCTCGGGAAAAGTAAGCAACACCGGATGATCAGGACTCTGCGTGAGACGCTCGATCAGTTGCACCTCGCGCCGGGCATCACGCGCTGCTCCAGCGACAATTTTCTGGAAGAGATCCGGCGCAACCAACCCCGAGCAACTGAAGGTTGCCAGGATGCCGCCTGGCCGCAGCAACTGCATCGCCAGCAAGTTAATATCCTTGTAGCCACGAGCGGCCCGTTCAAGGTGACGCTGACTATGGGCGAATTTTGGTGGATCAAGGATCACGACATCAAAGCGACGCGCTTGCTCACGATACTGGCGCAAAACCTGAAACATATCACCGTCGACCAGTTCTGCGTCAACGCCGGGGGCATTGGCCCCGACATTCGCCCGCGCCAGTTCCAGCGCTGCCGCTGAGCTGTCAATCAAGGTCATCCGGCTGGCCCCCGCTCGCGCCGCAGCAACACTGAACCCCCCACTGTAACAGAAACCGTCAAGCACCTCAGCTTGTTGGCAATACACGGCAACCCGTTCATGGTTATACGCCTGATCGAGATAGTGCCCGGTCTTCTGCCCACCCGCCAGATCAACTCGCAGCACCGTGGGGAAACCCTGCTCTCGAACTCGCGTCAGTGGCTCGACCAGCACATGTCCCTCGGGAGGTCGCCCCCAGAGCAAACCCTCGTGCGGTGTCAGTCCCTCTCTGGCGCATATCTCCGCATCACTATGCTCATAGATGCCCTCGGGTGCCAGCATTTCTACCAGCAACGCGATGAGCGTATCACGGCGCTCGACCATCGCCGGGATCAAGCACTGGATGCTCAGGTATTGACCATAACGATCAACAATCAGCCCTGGCAAGCCGTCGGCTTCGCTAAACACGAGACGACACGCATGGTGGGGCGGTGAGGCAAGGTGGGCACGACCGGCAAGCGCCCTGGTTAGCCGTGACCGCAGCCAAGCTTCATCAAGGGGTTGCTCGGCCTCCCAGGTGGCAAGCCGTACCTGAATCTGTGAGTTGGCACTGTAGAACCCGCGGGCCAGCCATTCACCGTTGGCGGCATACACATCAATGGGTTGTCCATTGTTCGCGTTGCCACGCACAGCCGCAATTGCCCCTGAGAAGACCCAAGGGTGCCGCTGTTGTAACGAGCGCTCGCGCCCTGAACGTAAAAGTATGCTTGGCATCAGCGTCCTGATCGTATCTCTGTGGATGCATAGTGTAGCAGAGCGATAGAGAGAGGTCAAGCCTTCTGCATACGGACGAAGTTTTAGGCTCGAGGATGGAGCCGTTCGGCTGCTCACGGCAGCCGAACGGCTCCATCCTCCATCACCACCAATCCATCACGAACGAGCCCTTGCACCAGTTCATCAAGCCATGCCATCTCATCAGGCGTGAAATCTGCTTTGAGTTGCGCACCAAGGTCAGCAAGCGGAAGCGAGCACTCTGGGGGCAAGGTGCGCAGCAGGTCAACAATCCGTCCACGATACCAGCGCCGTGAACCAACAAAGGGTGTTTCAGACCGGTAAGCGGCTCGCTGCTCGGCGGCCCGTTGTTGGGGTCGGGCCGACTGCGTAGGCGGAAGGCCCCCCATCGCCAGCAGGGTCACAGCATCAGCCACCTGCCACTCAGCGTAGGCCCGACACATAGGCCGCACAGGGCAACGCTGACACGCCGGGGTCGTAGCCGTACAAATAAGCGCTCCAAGCTCCATCAAGGCCTGGTTCCAGGCCCATCCCTGACCCGCAGGCACCAGGCGCTGGGCCACCGCGAGCAACGCACGCTCGCCGGGCGCATCGAGTTGCGCGTCCCCATAGTGTGTCCGCAGCAACACCCGGCGGATGTTCGTATCCATAAAGGCAACATCCTGCTCAAAGGCAAAGCAAGCGACGGCCCCCGCCGTATACGGACCAACCCCGGGCAACTGGCGCAGCAACGCCACATCACGGGGAAAGACCCCGCCATGCTCTTGCCAAACCATCTGGACTGCACGCTGCAGATTCACCGCACGGCGATTGTAACCAAGGCCCGCCCAGCGACGAATCACCTCGGCAGTGGGGGCTGCAGCCAGCGTGGCAAGATCGGGAAAGGCCGCCAGAAACGCCTCGTACTTTGGCAACACCCGTGCCACCTGGGTTTGCTGGAGCATCAACTCGGCAACGAGAATGCGATACGGATCGCGGGTACGCCGCCAGGGCAAATCACGAGCATGCTGGGCAAACCAATCAAGCAGCGCCGTCTGCATTGCTGGTGGTCACCCTTTACCTGTGCCGCTTTCACGGCGGGCCTCGATCACATCGGCGATACGGTTCAACTTATCAAGCAAGCTGGAAAGCTGGGTAATTGTCTGCACCGTCACGAGCAAATGCAGCACGGCACGCCCAGCATGCCGGGTATGCCCTTGTTCAACCTTCTCGATATTGATCCCCGCGTCGGCCACCACAATCGAAATATCACGCCAGAGACCGACCCGATCCCACGACTCGATCCGGATCGGCACCGAATAGCCCTTGGGAGATTGGCCGCCCCAACTTAGATCGATCAAGCGCGCACGGTCGGGTTCATTCAGAATCGTACGACAATCAGCCCGATGCACCGTTACCCCACGGCCACGGGTCACAAAGCCAACGACTGGTTCACCGACCACCGGATTGCAACAACGGGCCAGGCGATTATGGATGGCACCGACACCAATGACCTGTACGCCAACCGACTGATTCAGATTAGCTGGTGTGCCTTTGGGTAGCACCATGGGCAGGGCTTCCGACGGTTGCTGTTGCTCGACCTGTTGAGCCAGCGCCTTTTGGGCCACGGTGCGGGCCGTCAATTCACCCGAACCAACCTGATTGAAGAGATCATCATTTGACCGCGCACCAACCAGATCGACCAGATAATCGAAACTGATGGTCAAACCCAACCGCTTGAGTTCCTTCTCCAGGAGATCACGGCCTGCTGAAATATTTTCTTCGCGTTCAGCACGGCGGAAGTACCGTCGAATATGGTTGCGGGCGCTCGGCGTCTTCACAAAATTAAGCCAATCGCGGCTCGGGCCACGATTCGCTTTAGCCGTCATAATATCAACAATCTCGCCATTCTGCAGATGATAGTCAAGCGGCACCATCCGCCCATTCACCCGCGCACCAATGCACCGATTGCCAACCTCTGAGTGAATATGATAGGCGAAATCAACCGGCGTACTACCTTCGGGGAGATCGATGATCTTGCCACGCGGGGTAAAGACATAGACCATCTCTTCCAGTTCGGGCTTGAGACTCTCGACAAACTCACGGGCATCAGTCAACTCGATCCGCCACGAAATCAATTCGCGCAGCCACTTGATCTTAGCCTCGTAATTCTGATCGCTGCGATTAGCAAAGCCCTCTTTATAGCGCCAGTGTGCGGCAATACCGTGCTCAGCCACCGTATGCATACCCTCAGTGCGAATCTGGATCTCGCAAGGATGCCCACCGCCGATAATCACCGTTGTATGGAGTGACTGATAGCTACTCTCTTTGGGAACCGCGATATAATCATCAAACTCGCTGAGCACCGGTGTCCACATACTATGCACAAGCCCAAGCACCCGATAACAAAGGCCCTTGGACTGATTCATGTCACTCTCTTGGACAATAATCCGGATCGCGAGCTGGTCGTAGATCTGCTCAAGCGGGACACCCTTGCGATCCATCTTGCGCCAGATCGAATAGATATGTTTCGGGCGTCCATTCACCTGGGCACGAATGCCCTCTTTATCAAGGGCTTCGCGCATCTTTTTAATCACGCGCTGAATAATGCGCTGACGAGCATCTTCGCGGAGACTCAAGCCATTTTCAATCTCGTGATAATGTTCAGGATGGATCGCCTTAAACGCCAGATCTTCGAGTTCAGACTTGACCTGCCACATCCCGAGGCGATGCGCGAGGGGGGCATAGATATCGAGGGTTTCACGCGCAACACGACGTTGTTTTTCAGGCGAGGTTGAGCCAAGGGTGCGCATATTGTGCAGGCGGTCAGCGAGCTTGATCAAGATCACGCGTGGATCATCAGCCGTCGCAATGAACATCTTGCGATACGAGCCAGCCTGCATCTCTTCTTTCGTCTTATGTTCAAGGCCTGAAAGTTTGGTCACCCCATCAACAAGATGCGCAAGGGTCGCGCTAAAATAGGTTTTAATGACCTCGAGATCAACCCCGGTATCTTCGACCACATCGTGCAAAAGCGCAGCAGCAACCGACTCGGCATCAAGCCGCAATTCGAGCAAGATCGAGGCCACCGCAACAGGATGATCAATATAGGGCTCACCGCTCTGGCGATACTGACCAGCGTGAGCAATCAAGGCCAGCGCATAAGCCCGTCGGAGCAATTCGGTGTCAGCATCGGGCAGATACTCCCCCAGGCGGGCAATCAGCGCCTCAACCGTAGGGCTACGGTAGGCATCGAGGTAACGAGCCCGTATCATCTCCGCTGTAATCTCGGCCTGCTCTTTTTTCGTGAGTTGTTCAGCGATGGATTGAATCATAGGCAACTGAAGGATAGGATGGGGCGAGAAGTGATCTGGTTGGAGGTACAGCGCAGGTGGTTGCTGGCTACGACTCAAAGCCACAGCCTTGCCCGGCAGCGAGGGTTTCACACGAGCCTCACTAGCCGTATGATCACCAACAGCAACAGGAGTATCCATTGGTCACCGTATCCTCTCACGGCTGCGCGGCACATAGGCACCTGCCAGGTGATCGCAGGCCAGATGTTGTAGAACACAAACGCGGTCGGCGACTTTCGCCTGACCGCGCCTCTATATCCTTCGATCGTCTGCGATCAAAACTATGCTTTTGTAATGGTATCCATTAGGATAACACCGGCTTATAGCGTTGTCAAGAAAAATTTGCCCCACTGTAATGCTTATGCTATACTGATCGGCGGCGTGTGCAAGCGCCAATACACACATCTCAGCGTTGCGATCATCTCCTGCCAGCTCGGGCTGGTTCAGATCGCAAGAGGCCTGGGATGGCGGCTGGAAATTCCAGGATGTTCAAGGAGGATGGAGAAATGACCCAGACAACCCCACGTGTTGTCTCGATCAAGGCCTTGCTAGAGGCTGGCGCACACTTTGGTCACCAGACCAACCGTTGGAACCCGAAGATGCGTCCGTATATTTTTACGGCGCGCAATGGCATTCATATCATTGACCTGCAAAAGACGGTACATAGCCTGACGACGGCGTATCGTTTTGTGGCTGATATGACCGCCAGGGGCGAAAAGATCCTGTTTGTTGGCACCAAAAAGCAGGCCCAGGAAGCAATTGCCGAAGAGGCAACCCGCGCCGGTCAGTACTATATTACGCAGCGCTGGCTCGGTGGTACGTTGACAAACTTTGCAACGATCAAAGGCCGGCTCAAACGGCTCGCCGATCTTGAAGCCCAACGCGATCGCGGTGATTTCAATAAGTTGACCAAAGCTGAAGGGCTGAAACTCGAAGAAGAGATTGGCAAACTCAATCGCGTCTTTGGTGGCATCAAGACAATGGAACGTCTGCCAGCAGCGATCTTTGTGGTCGATCCCCATAAGGAGGATCTGGCGATCAAAGAGGCTGCCGTTGTCGGTGTACCAGTCGTGGCAATGGTTGATACGAACTGCAATCCCGATCCGATTGAGTATGTGATTCCGTGCAACGACGATGCTATTCGGAGCATTCGTCTGTTGACGAGCAAAATCGCTGATGCAGCCCTCGAGGGCCTCCATCGGCGTGAGTCCGCTCACCAGGGCTAGCTTGGGGTGGTTGCGATTGATCAGCAAGTAGCCTGCGCGGGGGCGTGCTCGGCGCAGGCGTAGCGATACAAGGAGCGAATCTGTGGCTGTTTCGATTGAACTGGTGAAAGAGCTCCGTGAACGCACCGGTGCCGGTATCAAAGAGTGCAAAGATATTCTGGAGCAGGTCAACGGCGATATAAACAAGGCCATCGAGATTCTGCGCGAGCGTGGGATCGAAGCCGCCGCCAAGAAGACGAGCCGCGAGGCCCTCGAAGGCCTCGTGGGGGTCTATGTACACTATGGGTCGCGAGTCGCCGCTATGGTTGAATTGAATTGTGAGACCGATTTTGTTGCTCGTACCGAGGCGTTTGTGACGCTCGCCAATGGCCTTGCCCAGCACGTTGTCGCGCTCAATCCGCTCTACCTGAGTGAAGCCGACATCACCGAGGCGATTGTACATGAGAGCGGTTTGCCCCGCGAGCAACTGATTAAAGAGCAGGTGCTGCTGGCTCAGCCTTTTGTCAAAGATGCGTCACGCACGATCCAAGAGATGCTGACCGAAGCGATCGCCAAGCTCGGTGAAAATATTGTCGTGCGCCGGTTTGTCCGTTATGAGATTGGTGCCTAGTCAGGGCCATGAAACCCAGGTGGGCGACAGGTACCACCAGTCCACCACCTGGGTTTCATATCCCGTTGGGATAGAGGCTCTATGCAACAGCCAAAGTATCGCCGGGTCTTGATCAAGCTCAGTGGTGAGCAGATCAAAGGGACAGATGAGGTGGTAAGCTATGATATGCTTGACTACCTGGCCCGTGAAATCGGCGTGCTGCATCAGTACAAAGTAGATGTAGCCGTTGTGATTGGTGGGGGCAATATCTGGCGCGGCAATCAGTCAATTGCCCGTGGGATGGACGCTGCCCAGTCACATTATATGGGCATGCTCGGTACGATCATCAATTCCCTGGCCCTCCAGGATGCCCTTGAACGGCATGGGCTCGATACACGGGCGATGACGGCCATCCAGATGAATGAGGTCGCTGAGCCGTATATCAGGCGCCGGGCAACCCGCCATATGGCCAAAGGCCGGGTGGTCATCCTCGCCGGTGGAACCGGTAATCCTTACTTTACCACTGACTCGGCCGCAGCTCTGCGTGCCGCTGAACTCCACGCTGATGTCATCTTGATGGCGAAAAATGGTGTGGACGGGATCTATACGGCTGATCCGCGACGCCATCGCGATGCAGTTAAACTTGATCACGTGACCTATATGGATGCCCTGAACCGTGGTCTCGCTGTGATGGACTCGACGGCCCTGACGTTCTGTATGGATAATAATATTCCGATCATTGTGTTCAATGCCCTGGAAGCAGGGATGATTGAGCGCATTGTGCTTGGTGAACGGGTAGGCACCCTGGTCAGCAGTCAGGCAACTGAACGCTGACGATCTGAGAAATTTGTGCGTAGCGAGTTCTGGTAATGTGAGGAGGGTGTGATGGTCAATGACGTCACCAGTGAGTATGAAAGCCAACTGAAGAAAGCGCTTGAAGCCTTGCGCCATCAACTGGCAACCGTCAGAACCGGTCGGGCTTCGTCGGCGCTGGTCGAGCATATGCCCGTCGAGGCCTATGGCGCACCGATGCCGCTGAATCAGATTGCCACGATTGTTGTCCCCGAAGCCCGTTTGATCGTGATTCAACCGTTTGATAATGGTATGATTAAAACGATCGAGAAGGCCATTCAAAATTCTGATCTTGGCATTAATCCCAGTAATGATGGGCGCGTTATTCGACTCGCCGTGCCCCAGTTGACCGAAGAACGTCGCCGCGAACTGGTCAAAGGTGTGCGCCATCGCGTCGAAGAGGTGAAGGTCTCGGTACGCAATCAACGTCGTGATGCGATTGATCAACTCAAAGAGTTTGAACACGAGAAGATGATTAGCGAGGACGAGTTGCACCGCGGCCAGGAACGTATCCAGCAGTTGACCGATAAGTGCATCGCTGAACTGGAACACATTGGCAAAGAGAAAGAGGCTGAGGTTCTGGCGGTCTGAAGATGACCCAGGTTCTCAGGAGCGCCGGGGCTGGATCTCCGGTTCCCCTCGCTAACAAAGAGGCGTCCTGTATGACCACCCCAGACGGCGGACGCATCCCGAACCATATCGCGGTGATTATGGACGGCAATGGGCGATGGGCACGCCAGCGTGGTTTGCCGCGCCTTGCCGGTCATCGCGCCGGAACTGAGAATATTCGTGCGATTGTAAACGAAGCCCACCAGATCGGGGTGCGCTTTCTGACTCTGTATGCGTTTTCAACCGAAAATTGGAATCGGCCCTCACTTGAAGTGCAGGGGTTGATGCAGATCTTGAGCGATTTCATTGATCGCGAAACGCAAAATTTGCACCGGCAGAATGTGTGCTTGCGCCACCTTGGACGACTCCAGGGCTTGACTCCGTTGCTTGCACGCAAGGTGCAACAGGCCGTTGACCTGACCCGTGAGAATACGGGGTTGACCCTGGCGATCGCCTTCAATTATGGCGGGCGCCTTGATATTGTTGATGCTGTGCGTGACCTTGTGGCGCAGGGCGTCGGGGCTGACCAGATTACCGAAGAGGCCATCAGTGCGCGGCTCTCGACCACCGGTATGCCTGATCCCGATCTGGTTATTCGAACCAGCGGTGAACGCCGGATTTCGAATTTTTTGATCTGGCAGGCCGCTTATAGTGAGTACTGGGTAACGCCGGTGTTCTGGCCCGATTTTCGCCCAGAACATCTTCATCAGGCAGTTAGTGAATATGGACGGCGCGAACGCCGCTTCGGCGGACTCTCCGAGTAAGGCTGGCTCGCTGACACGGCGGTTGGTCAGTGTGGCAATTCTCATCCCCCTGATTGTGGCAGCAGGCTGGTGGCCCCTCGCTACGATGCTGGTCGTTGGCGTGTGTGTCGTGCTCGCCATCCGTGAATTGTTTGCGATCTTTCGCCAGGGCGGCTTCGCGCCCCGCTCTGGCCCAGGCATCGCTGTCGGCCTCGCCTTCTGCTTCGCCGCCGCTGTCCGCCCTTTGACCTCTTTTGATGTGACCGGCTTGCTGCTCGCCCTCGCCGTGAGCCTCACCCTGATCTATGAGTTGTTGCCCGGTGATCGTACTAATAGTATTCAGAATTGGGCGCTCACCCTCGCAGGGGCTATCTATATTGGCTGGTTGCTCAGCGCGTTTATTCTTCTGACCCAACTCTCAACCCCTTTGCGCCCCGCTCCACTCGCTGGCCTCGGGCTTCCCCCTGGGACAGCCTGGCTCTTTCTTGTGCTGGCGATTACCTGGATTCAAGATAGTGCCGCTTTTTTTGTCGGGCGATCAATGGGTCGGCATAAAATGGCCCCTGTGCTCAGCCCGAAAAAGTCCTGGGAAGGCTTTGCCGGGGGGATGGTCGCTTCTATCCTTACCGCGCTCGTTGCGGTTTTTTTGATGGGTTTGCCGATTTCATATGCTGGGGCCGTCTTGATTGGGCTTGCCACTGGAATCGCCGGCCCCCTTGGCGACCTCTGTGAGTCTTTGATCAAACGCCAGCTTGGCGTCAAAGACTCTGGTACCTTGATCCCTGGTCATGGGGGCATCCTTGACCGGATGGATAGCCTGCTCTTTACCGGGCCAGTGGTCTATTATGGTGTGGTGTTGGCGCTGACTTTCACTTCGTCTTGACGCTGCCCCTCAGACTCGCTACACTACTTTGAGTACATCGATCTTATGTGGAGTGGTAGGCACCCCGAGGGAGCAAGAAGATGGAGTTTCTTACTGCGGCGGCGGCCCCGGTTCAACAAGCAGTTGAGCAAGCAGGCAGCAATCCAATTGTGGCGATTGTTGCTTTTTTGCTGATGCTTGGTTTGCTGGTGGTTGTCCACGAGCTTGGTCATTTTCTGACGGCTATCTGGATGGGCATTAAAGTCGAAGAATTTGGCGTCGGCTTTCCCCCCAGGGCCATGGTGCTCTTTGAACGCAATGACGTGAAGTATACGCTGAACTGGCTGCCTATTGGTGGCTTTGTGCGCTTTGCTAGCCACGAAGGCGCCGAAGATAATATCTATAGTGGTGGGTCGGGCACCCTTGCAGCTGCACCACCACTGCGCAAAATCGCGGTGATGGTTGCTGGTCCGTTGATGAATCTCCTGCTGGCTATGCTCATCTTTGCGGCGCTCTTTTTCTTTATGGGGGTGCCAACCCCTACCGGGCGCCAGTTGATTGGTGAGGTCTTTGATGCGACCCCCGCCGCCCTCGCTGGGTTTCAGGCCGGTGATGAACTGGTAAGCCTCGATGGTCGCCCAGCCGTCGACGCGACCGTCATCGGTGAGGTCGGACGCAATAATCTTGGTCAGCCGGTCGAGGCCGTTGTGCTCCGTGATGACCGCGAGGTGACGCTGGTCGTGACCCCTGGCCCCTGGACATCACCGAGTGGGGCCCAGATTGAGTCGGGCTTTGGTTTTAGTTATGGGCAGGATATCGAGATGGTTGAGGCAGGCCCCATCCAGGCGGCATGGACGGGGGTTACCCATAGCTTCGATCTGCTCGGACGGATGCTCAATGCCCTGGCAGGCTTGCCTGGCGCGATCTTTGGCATTATTTCGTCAACCCCATCACCCGATGGTGAACCAATTGGACCGGTTGGCATTGCACGTGCGACGGGTGAGGTGATCCAGCAACCCGGTGGCTTCATTGCGTTCTGGAATCTGACCGCCGTGTTGAGCCTGAATCTCTTCTTGCTCAACCTGTTGCCCATCCCCGCGCTCGATGGCAGCCATATTGTCTTCTCGGTAATCGAGTTGCTCCGTGGCGGCAAGAAAGTTCCCCCCGAAAAGGAAGCCCTTGTCCATGCCATTGGGTTTGCCGCGCTGATGGGCTTGATGTTGCTGATTACGGTCAACGATGTTATGAATGCGATCCGAGGCAATCCGGTTCTCGGTGGTTCGTAGCCGTGGGATAGGGTGACGTATGCCGGTTATTCGTGCGAGTGAAGTAGGCGAGTTTGTTTTTTGCGCTCGTGCCTGGTGGCTCCGACGGGTCGCCGGCCAGGAACCTGCTGGGCACGAGCGCCGGGCTGTCGGCATTGTGCGGCACGCTCGCCACGGACGGGCGGTTGCCCTCAGTCAGGGCGCATGGTGGCTTGGGATCGCTCTGCTGATCGGCGGGGTGCTGCTGCTGGTGGTAGCGTGGCAATAGAGGCCCTCGCTGCTGGTTTGCTCGGGTTGGCCTTGCTCGTCTTGGCAAGCGCTGTGCTTCTGCGTCGGCGCACCGGGTTGCCCTGGGGTCGGGTGGTGGCCGATGATGTCGGCGAAGGCCGCCGCCTGCAACGCCCCCTCTTTGCGGCAGCCTATGGTCTGACGGGCAAACCCGATTACCTGCTTGAACGTGGTGGACATACGATTCCGGTTGAGGTCAAACCAGGCCGCCAGGCCAGCACACCCTATGACTCTGATCTGATGCAACTGGCCGCCTATTGTTTGCTCGTGGAAGCAACCACCGGACAGGCCCCACCCTATGGCCTGCTCCGTTATGCACAAACGACGTTTCGCCTTGCGTATACGCCTGCAGTGCGCGACGAACTACTTGCCACACTTGCCGTGATGCGTGATCTGCTCGATCAAGCCGAGGTTGGGCGGAGCCACGACGAAGTTCGACGGTGTGCGGGCTGTGGGTTTCGTGAGTTGTGTGAAGATGCGCTTGCCTAGCGCCTTTGGGGCAAGTACCACACCCTGTTCGTCTGCTCTGTTGCGGTGGCTTCGTCGTCCAAACAGAAGCAAAAAGTTTTTCGGGGAATGCAAAAACAAGAATCTTATGCTATGATACTAACGCGTCGTGACATACGTACTCAGCTTCAAGCACGCCTTGCACATCGTAGCAGTGCTGAGCAACTGGCCCATTGGGCGGTTGAACGCTTTTACGCTCTTGAACAAGGTACATTGACGGTTGACGAACGTGATCTGCCTCTGTTTCGTACCATCCTTGATGATCTAATGTTCGCTGACTCTCCAGGTTTCGCGCTGGACGACACTGATCTCCAACGGCTTGTCGCCCAGCTTGACGAGCTATGAAAATTCGGTCACATCCCCGGATGACAGGGATCCTCATTGGTGATGAGGTCTACTCGCATCCACATAAGATCTTCGCCCGGGTTGCCGATATCTTCCCTGCTGCCGTGTGTGTCAAGATTGGTATTCTCTCAATTGATGAGCCAATGGAGATAACGATGGCCCCTCAGCTCTGGCGTGCCGAAGATATCGAGAATCTCTCGGTATGCCGCTATTGCGGTAGCCGCGAGCATATTCGTACGGTAACAGGGACAGGCATACCCTTCCGAGTCTGCGACGTCTGTAGTCCGCCTTCAGAAGAGCCAGCCCCGGCACGCTCGGTGGCGTAAGCAACCTCGTACGGCGTTATTCGTGCAACAGGTAGACGCTACCTGGGATCTGTTTGCCGCGTTTTTTGCCTTCAGCAGACCGCTGAGCGACTTCGCCGGGATGACGAAACGTATGTCGTGCGCTGCTGATGATCGTGATCGTGATGCTGGCCAGGGGAAAACTGGTAGGCTGACCCTGACGATCAACCCCACTAATAAAACCTCGTTGCCGCGTCGCTGGATCGTAGAAAAAGGGCGCAGTTGCATCAAAACGAGCGACTGCCGTGCTGCAGATGGCCTCGATGCGGTCGGGCGTACTGATGACCACGAAATCATCCCCACCAATGTGGCCAACAAAATCATCAGGATTGCCCATCGTACGAATCGCATCAAGCAAAATCTGTGCTGTGCGCAGAATGACGGCGTCACCTTTGAGAAAGCCGTAACGGTCGTTGTAGGCTTTGAAGTTGTCAAGATCGCAATAGCCCACGGCAAAGGGTAGACCCTGGTCGATGCGCTGGCTGATCGCCCGCTCAATGGCAATATTGCCTGGGAGACGGGTCGAAGGATTGGCACCGCCTTCGCGTTCACTCCGCCGCATCGCAGCCTGCACCCGCGCACTCAGCTCAGCAGCACTGAAGGGCTTGGTGATATAATCATCAGCCCCTAACTCTAGCCCCCGAACTTTTTCCATTGGTGAATTGATCGCCGAAAGCAGGATAATCGGGGTCAATTGCGTTTCGGCCTGGGCACGCAATCCTCCAAGGGCAGTGAAGCCATCAATGTCAGGCAACATAACGTCAAGCAAAATAAGATCAAAGCGTTGCTCGCGGACAATCTGCAAGACCTCGGTGCCACTATGAACCTGCGTCGTCTGGAAGCCGTCACGTTCAAACTGGGCAGCGATCATCATGGCAATGTCAGGTTCGTCATCAACAATCAGAATACGCTGGCGCGAGTGAAGCGGGTTCTCGCTGGGGCTCAGATGCTGAGTGAGCAAGGGAACGGCTTGCTCGGGCGCGAGCATTGGGTCAATGATGAAAGGGTGGCGTGTTCCTGTCCAATGGAATTCCTTGCTCAGCACGGCAAGCACAATCCCTTTGGTTTCGGGGTCTTCACTCAGGATCTGGAGCGCTATTTCAGCCTCGTGATCAACATGCGGATCGACGAGAACAAGGGCCGGGCGAACTTCACGGGCACGGTCAATACCTCTGGTCGTCGTTTCGATCAGTTCGACGGTAAAGCCACGCTCGCGAAGCAACGGAAGAAGCAAGGCAGCACCGCTCGTCGCGGCTGCAATCACAAGCACGCATTGATGCCCCCTAGACGTGACGGTTTCGCCGAGTGGTTGTCCAGCTTGCGCAGGGGCAACAGGCTGATCCTGGTGGGTTGTTGTCGTGCTGGCAGCGCTATGATGGGCCAGATCCTCCGGGAGAACACAAATCTGGAGGTGCGTGCCATCAAAGAAGGCGCTTTGCAAAAGGAGATCGCATACGGTGCGCAGGCGCTGCACATTGCGCCCAAGCGCGGCAAGCAGCAACGCTTGCTGCTCATCAGGCGTATTGCTGAGCCGCCGCTGCAGCAACTGCACTGTCCCTTGCAGGGTCGTGAGAGGAGACATCAGCGCATGCGTCAGACGGTCAAGTTCCGGTGGCGTAGCCTTCATCCCTGTTCCTCTGCTGCGAGTACCCGATTGATCGTGTTGATCAGTCGTTCCGAGCCAATGGGTTTCTCGAGATACGCACGAGCACCAAGTGCCATACCGCGAGCGCGGGTATGCTCGTTGAGATCATCGGCTGTCAAAATAATAACGGGAATGTGCGCCATTTCGGGATGCTGATGCATACGATAGAGCACTTCAAGCCCATCAATGCCTGGCATCTTGATATCAAGCAGCACAAGATCGGGTTGCAACGAATTGATCGCTGCTAGGGCCTCAAACCCGTCGTTGGCATGCGTGACTTGCAAGCCGTAGCGTTGCAGCAGACGGATCAAGACCGGACGGACATACGGATCGTCTTCCACGACCAGGATGTGAGAATGCCGCGCCTGGATCGATTCACCGCTAGAAAAAGCGAGCCCCTCACTGCCGGGGACAATCGGTACGGTAAAGTGAAACGTCGCGCCCTGCCCCGCCGCACTTTCAAGCCAGATGCTGCCACCCTGCTCTTCCACCAGGGTTTTGCTGATCGCCAGGCCCAGACCGGTGCCGCTGAATTCACGCGTACTTGAGCTGTCGAGCTGTTGAAAACGCTGAAAGACACGCTCGTGGTGTTCGGGTGGAATGCCCCGCCCCCAATCCTGCACAGCAAAACACACCACGTTCTCATAACGCTGCACCCGCAAAAGCACCCGGCCTCCAGCGGGTGAAAATTTGATCGCATTCGAGAGCAGGTTGATCAAGACCTGTATCGAGCGATCACGGTCAGCCATAACCGCCGGTAGCCCTGGCGTGGCCACAACTTCAAGCCTGATCTGCTTGGTTGCCGCCAGCGCATGCATATCACGCACCGCACTCTGGCAGAGTTCTTCAGGCCTGATTGGTTCGCGCCTGAGTTGAATCCGGCCCTGTTCAATTTTGGCAAGATCGAGGATATCATTGATTAGGCGGATCAGGCGTTCGGTATTCGCCAAGGAAATCGTGAGCAACTCGAGGTTCCTTGGCGAGAGTTCGCTAGCCGAAGCTGACCGTGTGTTGCCTGGTTTGCCAAGGACAAGCTGAAGCGATCCCTGAATGCTCGTCAGCGGGGTGCGCAACTCGTGGCTTACTGTCGAAACAAAATCGTTCTTCATGCGCTCAACTTCACGCTCACGCGTGATGTCGCGGAAGATCAAAATGCGTCCACGATAATGATCATGCACATCGGTGACCGGGGCTGAAAAACACTGGAGCAGGCGTCGTTCGGGGCTGTGGAGCGCAAACTCGCGCACATCGCGGGCTGTCTGTGAGCCAAGTAATTGCAGCAACCAGTCATTGAAAGTCGTACTCTGTTCAAAGATCTGGGCGAGAAAACGACTCAACTGTTCAAAACTCTTGCCAATCAATTCACGTTCCTTGACCCCAAAAAAGAAGCGTGCCCGTCGGTTGATCAAGATTGGGCGCCGATGTTCGTCAATCATCAGAATCGCATCGTTCGTTGCATCAATCACGGCGCGCGTCCGCTCTTGCTCGGCCCGGATCGTCGTAAAATGATCCATTTGATCCAGGATAAATGTGGCAAGGCCAAGCTTCGCGCTAAGGCGATCCAACCCATAGCCACACTCTTCGGCCAAACTCACCAATGCCTGTTGCCAACCAGTGGGGCGCTGTATGTGCGTTGACCAGAGCACGACGACAAGTGCATAGACCTTTTTTTCGCCGGTGATGAGCGCCCCACACCCTTCAAATGCGGCGAGGTGATCGTGATGGCGGTTGAGCAAGGTCGCTACTGGTATCACCCGCGCATCTTCCACCAGCGGCACACGCCAACGCACGATCTGATCGTGCATCATGTGCTGATCGCGCATCAAGACGTCAGGTGCCCCGACGCTATCACCATAGGCGAGATACCCGCCCTCCTCGGTCTCCACCAGCGTATACCAGACAACCCCGGTACAATGCACCACCTCACCCAGACCCGTGACCAGCGTGCGCTCGATCTGCGTCACGCTCTGACTCCGGGCAAGCTGGCGACTCACCTGATAGAGCGCGTGCAGCATCTGAGGGGTCAAATCCAACAGGCTAGTCGCAGGTGCATCCATAAGCTCTATCTACTGCTGTTGCTGCTCAAGAATATGGGTCATCAACTCAACCAGGCTAAAGACATCAAATGGTTTGACGATATAGCCAGCGGCACCCAAAGCCAACCCGTGTTGCACTTCAGGCTCTTGCGAACGCGCCGTGAGAAAAATGATTGGCAGCGCACGAGTCTCTGCATGGCTGCGGAGTGCCGTACAGGTTGCAAAGCCGTCCATACGGGGCATCATCACATCAAGCAACGCAACATCAAACCCCTCGCGTATGGCAGCCTCTACGGCAGCCTGTCCATCAGCAACCGCGACCACGGTACAGCCAGCATCTTCGAGGGCAAGGCGCGTGATCAAGCGAATATCTGGTTCATCTTCGGCGAGCAACACCTTCATGGTGCTTCCTCTTCGATCAAGGTCATACCGCCGTTGGTACCCACCTTATGAACGGGCATCTTCTTCCATCAAGGCCAGTTGGCGGGCAACCTCTTCGATGGCAATCCGTTGCTTGCGATAAAAATCCGACTCGCTCATCGCCAGGCGATTGGCAACATCACGCACCGTTTTACGCTGAAGAAAACGCCCTTCAAGCAAATTATAGAGCAGCCACTCTTGACCGGAAGGGGCAAGCTGTTCATCAGGGCGCAGATTGCTGATCGCCTGGCGGAGCACAACCTGCAAGGCGCGTGTCGGGCTGCCCCCCTGATCCTGAACCACCCGTTTGACCGTACGCAGCCCCATCAGAGGGCTATCGGCAAGCTTGGGGCCACCCCAGAACTGGGTCAACGCATCTTTCACCAATTGAGGGAAATCGGGGCTGAGCACCATCTCGCCATCGGTCGCAGCCAGATCGGGCGCTGTACCCTGTTCGAGTTGACTCACCACATGTTGCAACGACTCCATCTCGGGCGCAAGGCCGCGCAGGGCATCAAAAATGCGCTGCTGCATCTGCACGGTCGAAAGAGCCAATTCCATCTGATGGGTCAGCACACTGATCAACTGGCGCGTCTCGGTCGTCAAACTGTTCTCGCTTTGCAACGTTTCGGGCTGATACGCGACCGCGACGGCACCAAGAAAGAGCCCATCGGGGCTATGGAGGGGCAGCAAGCAAAACCCGCCACACGCCACAAAGGCATCGGTCGGCGGCAACAGCCCGCGGCCACGCGGTGGCAACTGTTGCAACTGGGGCAAAAGATCGGGCAACGGGCAGTCACCAAGAAACCGCTTGACCTCACGACGCGAACCGCAGACGGCCCGGATACTATACTCATTTGCGTCGGGCACCAGCACAAACCCTGTTTCGACCCGTAACGCCCCACAGATCGCCACCAGCGAATTCTCGAGCAAGGCGCGTAGATCAGCGCGGGTAAAAGTACTGCGCGGCAATTTACGCAGATAATCAATCTCGTCCTGGTCTTGCATATAGACTAGCGTATCCAGGTAGGGCTTGACGCGACTCACAAAGAGCGGCATCAACACCGTCATCAACATCACGCCAAAGGTCAGCAGCGTATTCTGCGGAAAGCCAAGCATGCGTTCAAAGAGGGGCACAACTTGAATAAACAGGACAATCGAAATGCCAATAAAGGGCCCATAGAGCCACCAGCGCAGAAAATCTTGCTTGATCAGGCGATCAGGCAAGAGCACCCCTTGAAAAGCGATGCTATAGGTCATAATCGTGATCATCACCGTCACGATGACACTGGCAATCGCTTGCAGAAAGAGCACAACACTGATCGGAACTGCGGCCGGCATCCCAACGACGAGAAACGGAAAGACCCCGATCCCGGGGGCCGCAAAGCTTGCCCCGAGATACATCAGGCGGCGGCGTTGATTGGCGGTCAAGGCACTCCGCTGCGACTGCACAATCGCAACAAATGCAACGACAGCCCCGATCACAAAAAAGAGCGCATATGACCAGAAGAGCGGCCCTGGGCGAAACTGAGCAATCGGGCCACTTGGCAACCCGCCCTGCACCACCAGATCGGTTCCGAGGGCAACCAGCAAAAAGAAGATCAGACTCCCAAGATAGGCCAAATAAACGAGGCGGCGGCTGCGCAAGGCCAGCGCCTGAGACTCACTGATCGCAAAGAGCCCGTTGGCAAGATGAATATAGGCGGCAGGAACCATCGCAATGCCAAGCCACTGGGCTCGGCCAAGGAAATCCATTGTGGCGGCGCGGGTTGCCCGCGCCAGCAGCAGATCGCCGCCATAGACAATGACCACCCCAGCCAGCAGAATCACGAGCGCACGGGCAATATCATTGCGCCAGTTCTGCATGGCGATATAGGCCAGAAGTGAGAAGGTAACAATAAGAACCACTGCCGAAAGGAGCAGATTGAGTTGCTCAAGAATTGCGATCATGGCACGCTCACCAGATCAGAAGCGCTGTCAATATCAGCATGATACTCTGCTCGATTATACCAGTTTTAAGCGCAAGTCCTGTCGGGGCACGGCGCTGCCGTGCCCCCCCCCACGCCAGAGGCGTATCGTCACAACCTAATTGCAACGCAGCGGATTGCGCGCCTGAGCATAGACCCGCGCAAATTCTTCTTGATACCCTGCCGCAAGCGCCGCATCATTGATGATCAAAAGATTCTCGTCATTCGCATCTTCAGCACGAGCAGTAAAGTTGTACGAGCCGGTAATGACAATCCGCCGATCAATAATGATCACCTTGTGGTGCATGGTATAACAATTGCCGTCTTTGAGCACATCAATACCAGAATCAGATAAGCGATCAAATTCCGATCCAGTTCCAGCAGCATTGCGATTCTCAAAAACAACTCGTACGGGTACACCTGCCTGATGGCGTTCCACCATCGCCTCACCGATCTCATCAGCCGTGAACGAAAAGGCCATCACATCAATACTACGCTCAGCTTCAGCCAGATACGCCACAATGCGGTCACGCACCGGTTCAGTTGGCGAAAAGTAATTCTCGATCAACACATCGCCCATCTGGATCGTTGGATAAGGCGTAGCGCCACTTTTGCGTTTCCCAAAATCTCCGTCGGCCATCCGCTCGAATTCGGCACGATAGTTGGCCACGAGCACGGGGATGGTGCTACGTAGAATATTATTGTTGTTCCGGTAGGTATCATTGATCGTCGGATTCCACGAACCAGTCCAGACAATGCGCTCATCAATCACCACAAATTTGCTGTGCAGAAAATTGCTACTCTCTTCCCAACTGATCGGAATCCCTGCATCCTCAACAATGCCGGCCCATTTCGCCATCACTGGATTTTCGAGGTTGGCACGGTCAAGCGCCAAGCGCACCTTCACCCCCCGTTGCCGGGCCGCTACCAGTGCATCGGCAAGACTCGTCAGGTTGTATTCAAAGCTGGCAACATCAATGCTGCGGGTCGCCGACCGAAGATCAGCGAGCAACGCCCGTTCATGCGCCGGGGCAAGCCGATTGCGTGGGACATCAGGATAGACGAGTTCGGGCGTGGTAAAAAAGACTTCGAGCGAGCCAGCATCAGTCGCAATGCTGGCCGCTGGCTGCGCAGCATGCTCCAGGCCAAACCAGGCCGGATCAAGCCCCACCCGACGCAACAGCGGATTGAAAACACCCTGGCTAAACAAGTAGCCGAAGGTAACCAGTCCCACCACAACCAACAGAGCCCAGAATGACGAAGATGGCGAGCGCCGACGGGGTTTTGAAGCAGACATACCCAATCCTTCAGCGATGTGTGTGCGGTTGTCTGCTCCATTATATGCCAGATAGTCAGGTCGCCGAGGCCCTTGTGACGAGACTCGCCCACCGAGCCGGCACGTGAAGAGTGACCCGACCTTGGTTGACGATCAGTTCGCTACCCTGGTTGAACCAGTCAAGCAGCGGTGTTCCGTTGGGCAGATCAATCGGCAGCACGAGTTCCACTGGCGACGCAGCTGCATTCACCGCAACCAGGGCAATCTGCTCGTGATAGCAGCGGACAAAAGCAAGTTGCTCGGCAGCAACATGCACTTGCGTGTAGTCACCATAACGAAGGGCAGGCAACCGCTGGCGGCGATCGGCGAGAAGCGCCAGGGTATCGGCCAGTTGAGGGTACGGGGCCTGCCCACGCGCTTCCGGCAGACGTAACTGCGGGCGGAGGCTCCAGTCATCGGCATTCTTCACGCCACCATACCCCCACTCACTCCCATAGTAGATCGCTGGTACCCCCGGTATCGTAAAGAGCAAAGCATAGATTGGGGCGAGATGGGCACGCTCGTGCAAGATCGAGGCCACACGCGCTACATCATGATTGTCAACAAAATTGTAGAGGGGCAGACCACGATAGACACCCTCTGATCCATATTGCCTCGTGAGTGAGTGGGCAATTTCAAAATAGTTGCGATCATTGTGACTTGAGTAGAGACCCTTGTAGACTTCGTAGTTTGTCGTTGCATCAAGCATTTCGGGGTTAGCGATGCGCCGATAATCGCCATGGATCTGCTCACCCATCAACCAGAAATCAGGTTTGCGTGCTTTGCAAACCTGGCGCAACTCACGCAGAAACTCCAGGTCAAGCCGTTCGGCCACATCAAGCCGCAAACCATCAAGGTCAAATTGCTCGATCCAGCTCTGCACCGCCCCAAATAGATGCGCCCGCACCTCTGCATTGCGCAGGTTAAGTTTCACCAGATTAAAGTGTCCATCCCAACTCGCATAACTGAAAGGATCACCGTAAGGGCTACGCTGGCTAAAATCAATCCCCTCAAACCAATCACGGTACGCCGAAGCCTGCTGGTTGACCAGGAGATCGCGAAACGCCCAGAAATCACGTCCAACATGGTGAAACACACCGTCAAGGATCAGCCTGATCCCATTGCGATGCAGTTCATCGGCAACCTCTGTCAACGTAGCGTTGGTGCCAAGACGGCGATCGAGGGTATAGTAGTCAGCGGTGTCATACCCGTGACTGGTTGACTCAAACAAAGGTCCTAGATAGAGTGCGTTCACGCCAAGCGTGCGCATCGGTTCAATCCAGGCATGGAGCTCGCGCAACCGTGGCGCAACACTCCCATCAAAAGGGTTCGTATGCGGCGCACCACACAGGCCAAGCGGGTAGATATGGTAAAAGATCGCGTCGTATGACCAGTGAGTCATTATATAGATCCTTAAATTATGAATAGATACCATGCGAAAACTGATGAACTGTCTGGGAGACAACGGTGTCATCGAGTTCACCAAACCCGTTGAGCGCCATCGTTACGCGGGTATTGATTGTGCCAAGCAAAGTGGCAGCATAAATATGCTGCCGTCCACGCATGTTGCCATGATCAGCGGTAGCACATGCAAAAAGCTCCTCAACCAGACGATGTTGCTCCTGAATACATGCCACAACGATCTGGAACGCCCCGCCCGTCGTAGGCCCAAACCAGAGGCTCAACATCAGCCGATAGACGACAGGTTCGGTGCGAGCAAAGCCAAAATAGATATGGACAAGCTGCGTCAATGTGTGCGGAAGATCGCCCCTATAGGTCGTCACTTCAGCGAGTTGCGCCAATAAAGGTGCCATGCGCTCTTCAACGAGCGCCGCAAGCACGCCCTGCTTACTCCCAAAATAATGGTAGAGGGTTGGTTTCGTGATCCCCGCAGCCGTGCAGATCGCTTGTATCCCAACCGCATCATAACCACAAGACGCAAAAAGGTCGAGTGCGTGCGCTAAAATTGCTTGACGGTTATCCATATCAATCAGTATACCGTTCGGTATACTGATTGTCAACCCCCCAAAGAAGAAGTGTCGACCACCAGCTCTGCACGTGCAGTGCCAGGGGCATCCGGCCCCTGGCACCGCCCAACAACTTGACACATTGTACAGATGTACGTATATTGACCAGAATGAAATCTGCCTATCTTCAAGGATTATTTTTATGACTCGACCTGGTTCCGGTGGAAGAATCGAAGTCATTTGTGGATGTATGTATAGTGGCAAGACCGAGGAGTTAATTCGGCGCATGCGACAGGTGATGATCGCCCGTCAGCCTTGCCGTATCTTTACCCCTCGGATGGATACGCGCTATAGTGCCGCCCATATCGCCAGCCACACAGGCTCACAACTGGAGGCTGTGCCGATCACCTCGATCAAACAGGTTCTTGCCGCCACTGAGGATGTTCAGGTTGTCGCCCTCGATGAGATCCATTTCCTCGAAGACTCACCACAGGCGCTTCTCGATGCCTGTCAGTTTCTGGCCGACCAGGGGCTCAGGGTGATTGTGGCCGGGCTCGATCAAAACTATCGGGCCGAGCCCTTTCCGGGGATGATGCAACTCATGGCGGTTGCCGAACAGGTTGACAAGCTCTATGCTATCTGCGTGCGCTGTGGGGCCTATGCCACGCGCTCGCAACGGCTTATCAATGGGCAGCCGGCCCCCCGCGAAGCTGAAACGCTCGTTGTCGGCGGGCTCGATCTCTACGAGGCCCGCTGCCGCCAGTGCTACCAGCAAGCACCTTAAGGCATGCTATACTAGTTACGCAAGGTTTGTACCACAAGCGGAGTAGTTGCTGTCGTATGGAACAGTTCCCTCTTTCCATCGTCTTGGTAGTCAATCGTCGTTCAACGGGGCTTGCCGCAGCCGTGGCCGAGTGCCTCGCATTCGCGGCGGGACGGCTAGCCGCGACCGAGATTATCCTGGTTGATGATGGCTGTTCCCGCGATCTGGCCCAGCAGATCGATCGTTTTGCTGCCCTCCACGCCCCGATTGTTCTGATGCGCTATCCGCAACGCCGTGGTTACCGGTCTGCGCTCTATGATGCCTGGGGTGCCGCCCGAGGATCGTATTTGATCACACTGGATCTCAGCAGGCCAGCGCTGCCTTGCTCGCTTCCGCGGCTCCTTGCAAGTGCCCCGGGATACGCCGCAGTCCTGCCCTATCGCGAACCACCATCACACGCGCTGCGCGATCGCCTGCTGGCCCTGCTTGGCCGTCGCCACGATGCAACCTTGCGTGACCCGGCCCGTGGGCTCGCTCTTCTGCGCAGCGATCTGCGTCAATATTGTCGCCCAACCGGCTCTAATCTGTTCGTCCACGCCGAAATCTATGCGACAGCCCGTCAGCATGGGCAGCTTGTCACACAGGTAGCGAAGCCTGGCCTCGCCGTGCAAGCCCAGGCTTCGCTTCGCCCATCCTTCCCCAATCCTCCCGGCCAGGCCCACCAGCATGCAGCCCTCCGTGCCGGAATCTTTGCTTTTGCCAGTGGATGGTGGTTGCTCCGCCGCTGGCGCCGCCGTTTCTAAGTGCCAATCATCAGAAGGAGAAGTCAGATGAGTCAGCCCGATGATCAGCCGAAACAGTCCGATCCATCAGATCAGCCTCAGGGCGATCTCGCCAGCGAATTGCGTGAATTGGGCCAGCAACTCGAAAATGCCGTTCGCAATGCCATGGAAAACGAGAAGGCCAAACAGATCCAGAAAGATCTCTCCGCAGGCCTGCGCGAGATTGGCACCCAGCTTCAGTCTGCCGTCGAGTCGCTCAAAGAGAACCCTCACATCCAGGAACTAGTCGAAAAGAGTGAGCAGGCCGTGAACCAGGCCCAGCAAAGCAAGGTGACCCAGGATTTCCAGGAAACCCTCGCTCGTGGCATTGCCCAACTCAATGATCAGCTTGCCGCTTTTGTGACTCGAATTCGTAGCGAGCAAGACCCACCTGAGAGCGGGCCAGTCACCGGTGAGACCACTCGCCTCGATCCCGAAGATAAGTAAGCTCTTCCCATGCAGACAACGCCAGCGTAGCTGGCGTTGTCTGCATGGGAAGAAGTGCGCCGAGGCCAAGCCCTCAGCCTTTATTCCTACGCCTGAATAGGCTCAACCCTCGTTTGTTGCCCTGGGCACGCATCGTAGCAATCAACACCGCACCCTGCTCACGCCCGATCCGCAACGCATCATCAGCAATTGCCTTCATCCGTTCACGCGAGACGAGCTCGCCTTCAGCAAACCAGCGCCACGCTGCCATCCCTGTTGCATATGTGCCCGCATATGATACCGCGACCCGCGGCAAGATTCCCCAGAAGGGAATCAGGCCAATCAGGGTTCGCGCAAGCTGACGCCACGCAAACGCCCCGCCAACCACCGGCAAAATCTCGCCCATCCGGGCCTGGAAATCAGGCGCAGCGCCATGCGCCAGCGCCAGCCGATAGACCATCAAGGCCTGGTTTTTCGTCAGCACCAGCATGTCTGCCGTAGCGATTGGTACCGATAAGATCGGAATTTGCATGGGAATCGATGAGAGCAAAACATAGGTGGCGTTGGTGTTCGAAATTGAGTTGATCAGGGTACGGGCATACACCGGACGCAGCCCGGTGACCGCCCGCGCCGCCGCAAGCTGCCGGTCTTTCGGCAACCGATCAAGGATGGCCGTCACGATCTGCTCGGGTGCCGCAGAAGCGCCAAGATCAGGAAGCACAAGAATGCGCGCATGGGCAAACTCGGGCCGCACCGGCTCTGTCTCATCCGGGGCCGCAACGCCACCTATGATGATCACCGTTGGCAAGGCAAGCAGCGCCAGACGCCCGATGGCCTCGGCCTCACGAGCTGTGAGTGGCGCACGCCCGTCAACCGTCACCAGCAAGAGGTCGGCCTCGCGCAAACCAGGCTCGGGCTCGCCATACGGCAGGGGTTGATACGAAAATGGATCTGATCCATGTGGTCCAAAATGATGACTGCCACTCGTGCGCAGGATCTCGACCACCCGCTGAAAGAGTGGCCGCGAGCCAAGACCAGCAATCCGTACAACAACTTCGCTCTCTTCACGGATCGCCGTGACATCCAGCTCACGTAGTGTATTGAACGCCGATCCGAAATTATTCCATTTCAACACGCCATCCCTCCCTTGCCACAAGCACTCTCTCGATTATAGCATAGACCTTTTCGCCCTTGCTGGCTCGAGTGTGGTATCATAAGCAGAGATGCAAGCTACCCAGGCTCTCAAAATCGTGCGTAGAAGTAGGCTGTAATGTACATTTTCTGATATTCTGGAGGGTCGGCCTTAGCCGGCTGAAGTCGGCACTCCCTTCGGCAGCATGGCAGAAAAGTTACGTTACACTCTCATCAGCAGTCTGTAACCTACGTGTCCTGATATATTGTCACCCTGAGTACCACCTAGCCCACAGGCCAGTGGGGCCGCGAGCGACCTCACCGGTCTTGAAGACCGGTGAGGTCTCAGGCGAGGTTTGTTGCTTAGGAGCGCAGCAAAGGATCTCAGGCGTCCCCGCGGTAGCGATGCTTCGCTCCGCTCAGCATGACACGGTTGCGAACCCTGGGAGCGCGGGCGGCCCGCCCGCTTCGGGAGCACCACCGGGCGGGCCGCCCGCGCTCCCAGCAAAGTCAGAAAATGGCGTTGACAGCCACATAAAGCACGTTGTGCAAAAGGAAGAACCGTGAGCGCTATCCGCATTCTGATTGCCGAAGACAATGACCTTGTCTCACTAACACTCGAAGAACAACTCAAAGGGCTGGGCTACGATGTCATCGGGATCGCACGCTCAGGCGTTGAGGCGGTGAACCTGGCCGGTCGCCTCAAGCCCGATCTGATTATGATGGATATCAGAATGCCCGAAATGGAGGGTACCGAGGCTGCGGCACGGATCCGTGACCAGTTTCCCGTGCCCATCATTATGCTCACCGCCTACGCTGATAAAGATACGGTGCGCAAAGCCGAAGCAGCCGGTGCGCTTGCCTATCTCGTCAAGCCGATCAATGAGATCGAACTGCCCCCCGCCATCAATATCGCGCTCGCTCGCTTCAAAGAGATGCAAGCACTGCGTAACCAGGTTGATGAACTCGAAGAGTCGCTTGAGGCACGCAAGTTGATCGAGCGCGCCAAGGGGATTTTGATGCAACGCCTCGGGCTCAATGAACGCGATGCCTACGAGCGCCTTCGCCAACGCGCCCGCGATAAGCGTGCCAAGATGAAGGATATCGCCCAGGCTATCATCGAGGCCGAAGAGTTGCTCGGGTCATAGGCCACCTCCCCCCGCGTGGGGAACGGGCGTCGCCAGCCAAAACGCTCTCCCTGAGGTGTCTGCCTACAGATCCTTCAACGCCCCAGGAGCCGTTCGTACAACTTCCGAAAGCCGTTGCCAAGCTGGTCGTAGCCAAAGTTGCCAGCAACTTTGGCTCGCCCATGGTCGCCAAAGCGCCGACGCATCGCGGCGTCTTCACCGAGGATGCGGACTTTTTCGGCATAACCGGCAATATCATCCCGCGCAACCAGAAAACCGTTGAGCCCCTCATCCACAACTTCAGGCAAAGCGCCCGCCCGTGTGGTGACCACCGGACGCCCACACGCCAGCGCTTCCGCCGGCGCAATGCCAAAGCCCTCTAAACGCGATGGGAAGAGCAGGATGTCACAGCTCTGGTAGGCGGCAACAAGCCCGGCTCGATCAGGTGAACCAAGCGGCGTCATCTGAGGGTGCGGCGGTGCCGTTTCGTTCCCCTGAAAACCACCCGTATAGTAGAGCCGGTAGTCAGACGGCAGTTGATCCATGATCTTTGGCAAGAGATCAAACCCTTTGCGCCGCGTCCGGTTGCCCACAAAGATCAGCCTGATGCGCCCGTCCGCCCGTGGCAGGCTATCGTCTCGACGTACGAAATTGGGTGTTGGCACAAAGACATCTGTATCAATGCCGTCGTAAATAATGATGCTATCGGCACGCCCATAGGTCTGCTCGACCTGACGCTGCGTGAAACGGCTGACGCACACGACCGCATCAGCATACGCTACCGAGAGTCCGTCGTAACGCGACTCGACCAGGCGATAAAAGAGACGTTGGGCAAATGAGCTGTAGGGCTGCAAATCAGGGTCTGTCGTCAGGTGATGCACCGTCGTCACCACCGGCAAACCAGTTGCTTTGAAGCTAAAGGCTACCCGCGACCGCCCCTGCAGCAGATCAAATCCGCGCCACCACCCTTCAGGCAAGGCACGGCGAATCAGAAAAGGCAGAAAATTGTAGATCTCGGGCAACCGCAGCAACTCTGGCTGTAACCCTGCCGCACGCACCGAGCGCACAATATTCTGAATGCCAAAATCCACCCCCCCGCGCCCAAATGGTGAAATATAGAGCGGTCGCACCATCAACCTCCACCCTGACCACTCGTGCCTTCATTGGGTCACCATACGCATGAACTTTAGAGCGGCAGAATGCTAAACCTGTTCTTCCACATGCTCACCAGGTTGGCAAAGCCAACCTGGTGAGCATGCACTTAAAACATATCTACGCTAAACGGCACCAGCCCCATAAACGCCCGATCAAAGAGGGCGAGAGCTTCCCGATTGTAGACCTCGAGCGTGCCAAAGGTCGCCGCTGTACGTGGTCGCAGATAGCGACTATAGATCTGCGCCAAAATGCGGCTGTCACACTTGATATCAGGCAATGTTCCAAGTGGCATCTGGCGTACCTGACAAGTGCCTGCCGCAAATTCCAGCGCAAAGATCTGTTGGTTCGCGACAAGCCAGTCGTCGGTCACGGCGATCGTTACCTGGCCCTGCAAATCTTTTGGATAACGATGCGCCTCAAACGCAGCGGCAATATCCAGGAGGCGCAGCATAAAATAGGGCTGGACGCGGCATTCCAATGGATCAGGAAAGAGCAAATTGACCGGTGCATCCGCAGGTGCCCGAAATTCAACCCTGGCAACCTGACCTTCATGCCCCGCAAGAAAGACAAAGAGTTGAGCGCGGGCAATCGGATCAACCGCGACCATTTCACGGCAATGCATTACATCGCCCCGGGCTTCACGCTCAAAACGAAAGATCGTATACGAACGCCCCTTGCCATGCTCATCGCGCCAGATGTAGCCGTGGTACCGGCGCTGCTGCCAGTCGCACATGATCCGATTGCGCCACCACGCTCGCGTACGAACAACCGGGCCAAAACGCCCACGCAGCGCCTCACGGTAGATCGCATCAAGCTCGTCAAGTTCGTCTTCACCGACGGCAATCCAATGTCCTGGTGCCCGCCGAAACGAGCGAAAGAGGGCCGGCTCGCCACTGTAGATCTTCTGCTCCATGCAGGTCGCCCAGCCGTAGCGTCCGTAAAATGAGACCTTGAAGGGGTAGAGCATTGCCAGGCCAACTCCCGAGGCCCGCAATTCGTCAACCGCGTGCCGCAGCAAGGCCCCGATATAGCCGCGTCGCCGCAACTCGGGCGTACTGGCGACCGCACCAATGCCCCCAACAGCGGCTTGCACCCCTGCCCCGAGCTGAACCTGCAGAGTATGCAGTTGCAACTGCGCGACGAGTTGCCCGTCAACAAATAGTCCCCGGAACTGAGCCAATTCCTCGCCATCAAGCGCTACCAGTTCCGGGTTTAGCTGAAAGGCATAGCTCTCGAGCGCCAGGCAGCGCTCACGATCGTCAGGGGTTAATTGCCGATACTCGATCATCGCGGTTTCTCCACAACAATAAAGTAACTGCCGCACCGCATCCAGCCAAACAACCAGAGATCGAGTTCCATCACCAGGGTGATCGCCATTAAAGCGCGATAGACCGAACTGCCAGGTTGCAGGTGTGAACGCACTCGCTGGCGTGCCCGAATTTCGCGCGCCGTTCCTTCAGGCGTCGTCTGCGTTGCCAGTGAGGCGAGATAAGGGTCAGCACTTGGATCTTTAGCTGCTTGAGATGGTGGCTGCGGCGGTTTCTTCGCCGTACGGCCCAACACAGCCTCGCCGAGCTTCATCACTACATGCTCAACAAAGGTGGTAA
Source organism: Candidatus Chloroploca sp. Khr17 (assembly GCF_004138165.1). Lineage (GTDB taxonomy): Bacteria > Chloroflexota > Chloroflexia > Chloroflexales > Chloroflexaceae > Chloroploca. The sequence goes on along the minus strand of NZ_RYFF01000014.1, from coordinate 41,660 downwards.
AGAGGCTATTCCAGAAGACGACTTTGACCGGGCGAAGACCGGCCCGCTCAAAAGAGGCAACCACATCGTCCCAGGTCTCGAGTGCTTTGATATGGTCGGATTTCCGCCGCGCCTCTCGCGAAAAATCATACAACCCTGCCCGCACAAAGAGCCGCCCAAGGCGCCGACTGAGATTGATGATCGGCTGGATCGGCGACATCTCGCGGGTGTTCGAGAAGGCGAGCATCCGCCCACCAGGGCGCAAGACCCGCGCCGTTTCCGCCAGATAGGCATCAATCACCTCAAGCGGGAAGTGTTCGAGAATATCAATCGCAAAGGCTTTATCAAAAGTCCCCTCGGCAAAAGGTAGGCTCCGCGAGTCGGCCTGAGCCAGGGCAATCTCAGCGACCGCTCGGTCAGCAAAAAGCGTGGCTGGATCACTGCCAACCATCAGGTGTACCTGATCGGCATTCCAGACTGCATGCTTGGCTGTGCCACATCCGTTGTCGAGCACCACATCAGTCGGGCGAAACCGCAGCAACCGCCGCAACGCTCGGTCACGCACCCCGGCAGCGAGCAACGGCGGGGCCAACTCACGATAGTCCAACTCTTCTGCCAGTTCGGTCTCATCGGTGACATACTTCGACACATAGTCGTAGTGTGTCCCCCGTGGCATCAGATCAAGATAGCCTTCGCGCAACGGATAAACCGTGGCACACGAAGCACAATGCACTCCGTCGTCAAGCACATACAATGCCCGTGAGTGGCACGTCGGGCACTGCAATAGCCCATAGAGTTCATTCGTGATCATCGGCATCCATACGCTGGCCTACCTGACGTGCCAGCAGTGCATCAAAGACCAGCAAAAAGGCCCCCTGCGTCGCAATGCCATACCCAAGACCCTGACGATCAGGGCGCTCGGCATAGCGCAGGGCCACCGCTAGCCCGACGAGAATGTACCCAACATCAAGGCCCGCATTGACGGTGAGTATCTTGCGGAATTGCTCGGCTTCACGCAGCGCATCACGCTCTTCCAGCTCACCCGTAGCCATCCGCTCAGCCTTGAGCAAGGCACTCCGCCGCCCAATGATCGCCAGCAACACATCAATGACCCCCCAGGCCACCGCCTGAAGGCCAAAATGTCGCCAGAAACCGGCAAAAGGTAACATCAGTGCGCCGAGCACACTGCTCCCAATGCCCCATACCAGAAGTGGCCGTAACGCACGCCGTTGGTAGACAAAGAAATTTTCTTGCATAGCGCGTCTATCTTACCCGATCTGCTGTTGGCGTCAAGTTATGCCGCTGTGGCATCGTTGCCAGTAATAACTCTGCTCGTTCACGCCAGCGCGACGCAGGAGCCAAATCACTTGCCCGGATCAGCGCCGCTCGCGCCGCTTCATCCTCGCCAGTTGCCGCCAGAGCTGCCCCCAGGTAAAAAGCTGCATCCGCCCGCGCTTCCCGCGCCTCAGCAGCCTGTGCCGCTTCAATCGCTCCACGCCCGTCGCCGCACTGATACCGCACTCCTGCCACTAGCACGAGGGCGTCAACCTCCTCTGGAAGCCGCTCTAACGCGCGTTCGGCGAGTGGCAGCCCAACCGAACAAAGTTCGTAGGTTGTTGCCAGGTGAAACCGGGCGGCCAGCAGCGCATATCGCCCCTGTTCCTCAAACGGTGCCGCTCCCAGCGCCTGCTCGTATGCCAGGCTAGCCTGGGCGTATTCGCCCTTCGCTGCGTACCAACTCGCCCGCGCTAGATGACGATCGGCTGCCTGCGGATGCCCCTGCGCAAGTGCGTCAAGTTCCAGCCAAGCGTCGTCGTCTGCTCCTTCCGCCACCGCAATCAGCGCCAGCAAGGCTCGTACCTGTGGGGCATCAGGATGCAACCCCGCCATTGCTTCCAAGGCTTCATGCCCTTCGCCCGTGTGACCAGCAAGCCAGTGCGCATACGCAAGGTATGCCGCTGCACTCAAGCCTTCAGGGCTGTCAGGGTCAACCAAGGTAAACTGGGTAATCGCTCGATCATACAGGCCCGCTTCAAGATAGGTCTGCCCAAGGAGTTGTGGTCGCAATCGCTCCTCAACCTGAAGCACCGCCCTCAAGTGCGCCCGATCGCCCTCCAGCATAAACAACAGAGGATCAGCCAGTACGCCTGAGGTCTCAACGTCGTCGGTTGCCATCAGGGTCGCCAGCGCCTCGTCAGGATCTTCACCGGCGAGCAAGAGGGCCAGTCGGTAATGCACTCGTTCAGACCAGCCAGATGGCATCGGCACCATCAGCGCTGCACGGTACGCCTCGATAGCAGCATCGTACGCCCCTTGCTCCAGGTAGGCCTCGGCAGTCAACACCCGTCCTGGCCCGTGGTACACACATGCCTCGACAACCCGACAATCCTCGAGCAAGGCCCAGGTACGCTCAGCCTGCGCCAGACGCCCATCGTCAACCAGCGCTTGCCCCAGATACAGCAAGGCCAGGTGATAGTCACCTGGTGCAAGCCCCTGCACCATCGCCGACCTGAGTGTCCGCTCAGCCAGCACTGCTTCGCCACGAATGACCCGGAGCATCCCGACACGCAACAAGGCCGCCGGATTAGCTCTAGCCAGCCCCTGATACGCCTCAAGTGCCTCGTAATAACGTCCAGCAGCGAACAACGCATCAGCCTGAGTAAGTGCATCTGGAGAAGAGCGGGGCCACCACACCACCAACGCCAGCGCGATCACCAGCAAGATGATCCCGCCGCGCCACATCAGCCGATGTTCACCGCTCACCACGAGGCCAAAGTGTCCAGATCGTCGCGAGAACCGACGCCCACCAGGCGCGATCAGCTTCTTTCTCAAACCCACGCGTGCGCAGTTGCACCCCACCCAGGAACAACCCGGTCGCAAGCATCCCGCCAGCAAGCCGGTCGTTTGAGCGTTCCACCCGGCGCAGACCGCGTTCCAGCCGACTCATATCCGAGCGCGTCTGCAACTCGCCACGATTGCCAGCCCGATAGTAGGCATCCATCTGACGCGGCAAGGTCAGCAAAATCTGCCCAAGCTCGCGCAATTCCTTCTGAACCTGCTCAGACCAGTTACCATTCCGCCGCTCTTGATCAAGCAACATTCGTGCAAAGGGCCGTAACTCCTGAAACAGATTGATATCAGGGCAAATCTCGGTCGAAAGCCCCGCCACCATGCTCATCGCACGGCCAAAATAGAGCAAATTCTGCGGAATCTGGAAAGGCAGATCATAGATAATGCCTTTGGTCTCGGCAAAGATGGCGTCAACATCAATATTCGTCATCTCGCGCATCGTGCGATTAAACGAATGCCGCAGCATAATCTCGACACCCTGAATGAGCAGTCGTCGATCGGCCCCAGGCAACAGCATGTTCAAGCGCTCAAACGAATCAACAATCCGCTCAGCATCATTGGTTGCGAGGCCGACGACCCCTCCACGGATTACCTCCATCGTCTGTGGCGGCAGGGAACCAACCATCCCAAAATCAATAAAGATCAGGGTGAACGGACGCCCGGGCGCAACCGTATGGGCTTCGGCATCACCAAGCAGATGCCCATCAGCCAGAACCCCGTTCCTGAAATCGTCACTGAGCTTCTTCGGTTCGCTTTGCCCATTCGTATAGGCAACCGCAGGCAACTCGGGATCGATCCGCACAAAGAGGTTGCCTGGATGCGGATCGGCATGAAAGAAGCCATCAACAAAAAATTGTTTCAGATAACAATTGTTGAGCCGCGCCGCCAACTCAATCCGACTCACTCCTAGCGCCTCAAGCGTAGGCAGATCATTGATCTTCACCCCGCTGATCCGCTCCATCACCAGGACACGGCGCGTCGAATATTCAGGAATTGGCTCAGGTACATGAATGCCATAGACTCCCGCAAAATTCTTGCGGAAGCGAGCCGCACTCTGCACTTCCTGAACATAATCCAGTTCCTGGACAAGCACTCGGGCAAACTCGGCGAGCAGCGCATCAAGATCGGCCCGCCGTCGAATCGGCGGGTAATTCTTGATCAGCCGGATGACCCAGGCAACGGCGCTAAGGTCAACTTCAATAATGCGCTCAATATAAGGCCGCTGGACCTTGACGGCGACTTCACGGCCATTGTGCAGCGTGGCAAAGTGAACCTGCCCAAGCGAGGCAGCCGCCACGGCTTCCTGGTCAAAACGCTGAAAGATCTCGCTCGGTGGTGCGCCCAGCTCGTCAATAATCACTTCGAGCACATGCCCGGCTGGAGCAGGCGGAACTTCGTCTTGCAGACCGGCAAGCTCGCGCCGCACCATCTCAGGCACAATGTCGGCCCGCGATGAGAGAAACTGCCCAAGCTTGATTTGCATCCCGCCAAGCTCAAGTGCAAGAAACCGAAAACGACGCGCAAGACGCGACCACCGCACTGCCGCCGAACGTCGCACATACCAGCGCAATAGCGTAAAGCGCGCTAGAAAGATATCCCAGATATAGATATGGATCACGACGCTCAGAAAAAAGAGCGAGACCCGCAAAAAACGCTGGCGCGGGCGAAACACCGGCGCTGCGCTCGGTCGAGGCACCGCGGTCTGATCTGGGGTGAAAGGAGTATCGGCTTCAGGCCGGATTGTATTTTGTTGCGTCATACCTGCATATTCTTCTTCTTCCCATTGGATTATACCAGAAACAAGCCCCCTGCGTCAGCCCACAGGCGGAGAGATTCACCCCCAGAAATAAAACTTGCGACTGATCTCACAAACGTTTCGGTAGGCTACCATACCTTCTATAGGAATGAGCCTCATGATACACTTATGGCAATTGATACCATTCGTCTCTTAACTGATAGCGCGGCCCAACTCTACGCAAGCCTCGATCGCCTGCGACCACTTGGTGATCCCGATGAGTCGTTTGATGCCTGGCGTGCTGGTCTGGGTATGCTCGATGATGCCGATGAGCAGCAATTACGCCGCAATTATCGCCGCCTCTTAACCATGATCGCCGAAATCGAAGGCCTCGTCTGTTCGCGTGCTACCGCTGTTGACCTCGTCCGTGCCCACGTGCTTGCAATTGCCTCAGAATCTGCTAATTGACGCAACCCCATCATAGCGGCTACAATAAATGATAGTTTCGTATACGCGCAGCAGAGAAACGAGCGCATGCTATGTTTGAAAGTCTTTCTGATCGTCTCCAGACGGTCTTTCAAAAACTCGGGAGCAAAGGCCGCCTCGATGAGGATGATGTCCGTGAGGCTATGAAGCAAGTTCGCCTCGCGCTCCTTGAGGCTGATGTTAATTTCAAGGTCGTCAAAGACTTTGTCGCCAAGGTGACTGAGCAGGCGATCGGCGAAGAGGTAACCAAGAGCTTGACGCCCCATCAGCAGGTCGTCAAAATTGTTCATCAAGAACTGATTAACCTCCTTGGCAATGATCCGGCCCCCCTCCAGGAGTCACGCCCTGGTCCGACTGTGATCATGCTTGTTGGTCTCCAGGGTACGGGTAAAACGACCCTCGCCGCCAAGCTCGCCCTCCATTTACGCAAAAAGGGCCGCCGTGTGATGATGGCCGCCTGTGATATCTATCGCCCCGCCGCCATTACACAACTCCAAACCCTCGGCAAGCAATTGAATGTGCCAGTCTATAGTGAGCCCGCTGGCAACCAACCACCTGATATCGCCGCCAATGCCCTCGAGCAAGCGAAACGCGATCAGGTCAATGTGCTGATCGTTGATACCGCTGGACGCCTCCAGATTGATGAGCCCCTGATGGTCGAGCTTGACCAGATTATTGCCCGGGTCGATCCGATCGAACGCCTGCTCGTCGTTGATGCGATGACCGGTCAGGAAGCGGTGCGCGTGGCTGATACGTTCAATCAGCGCGTCCAGATTACCGGCCTCGTGATGTCCAAGATGGACGGTGACGCTCGTGGTGGTGCCGCCCTCTCGGTGCGTGCCGTGACCGGGGTACCGATCAAGTTCCTCTCGACCGGCGAGAAAATTGATACCAATACCCTCGAACCCTTCTTCCCCGATCGCCTCGCTTCACGCATCCTCGGCATGGGTGATATGCTCTCCCTTATCGAAAAGGCCGAGCAGATGTACGATGCCGACCAGGCTAAAGCGATGGAAAAGAAGCTCCGCAAAGGTAAGTTCGACTTCGAGGATTTCCTCAATGCGATGCAACAGATGCGTAAGCTCGGTCCACTGCAGCAGATCCTGGCCATGATCCCCGGTATGAACCAGATCGCTCGCAATGAGGAGTTGCTCGATGAGAGCCAACTCAAGCGCGTCGAGGCGATGATCTTCTCGATGACCCCCCTCGAACGACGCAATCCAGAGATTATCAAGCAGAGCCGCCGCGCCCGCATTGCGCGTGGCAGCGGTACATCTGAACAGGATGTCTCGGCCCTTATCAAGCAGTTTCAGCAGATGCAACGTATGATGAAGCAACTCACTGGTGGCGGTAGCGGCAAAGGCGGTCGCCGCGGCGGTCGCGGTGGTCGTGGCGGCTCCGGTGGGCCAGGGGGGATTGACCCTCGCGAATTGATGCGGATGCTCAAGTAGATGCGCCATCCTGAACGTGGGGGGCGTGCCAGCACCACCGCTCCCCACGTCCCCCTCCTCGCTACTCTGTGTCTAGTCCCTATGGGTTCAACAACCGTAACGCGGTCAGAATACCCGGATCATCCTCCTCTCGAAAACGGGTCCAATCCTCGTTGACGATCACATCCGGTTGTACGCCAACACCCTCTAGATCAGTGCCATCGAGCAATTCAAACCCCTCCTGCGCAATCCAAAGGCGCGAACCGTCACTCAGTTCGTAGGAATAGATGGTTTCTGTGTTGCCTGACGTCGGTACGCCAACAATAACCGCACCAGCATGACTCTGCAAGATGGCGGCCATCAGTTCAGCATACGAGGCTGTACTACGATCAACAAGGACGATCAGCGGCATCCCTCGCAGGGCGTCAAGACTACCCGGTTCAATCACCAGGGGAACGTCGCCCTGGCGATTCGTAAAGTAGCCAACTTCGCCACTCACAAAATTGCTCAGGATCCCCGCTAGAACCGTGCGCCATCCACCGGGATTGCTCCGTAGATCAAGAATAACCCCGCGCAACTCCTGCGCAGCAACCATCTCGGTGAGCAGCGCGGTCACCTGCTGATCCATGTTGCTCACCCAGAGCGTGGTGATACCCAGATAGGCAATGCCACCAGGCAAGAGCCGTGCCGTCGGCGTGATGGCCCCCTCTACCCGTCGCCGGGTAATAAGAATATCGCGACTCTCTTCTCCAGGCCGCACCACCGCCAGACGTACCTGGCTTCCGTCAGGCCCTTCGAGATCGCCATGCGAAAAAAAAGCTCCGTCAATGGCAACAATTCGGTCGCGTGGACGCAACCCAGACTGCAGGGCAGGGCTGTCGGGAAAGATGTGCTGGATCATCAACCCATCACTCAACGGCAAAACGATAACCCCGATCCCAACCTGCTCTTCACGCCCACTGGTGATCGCGTCTTCACGCCGTGCCGCCTGTGGAGGCACAAAACGTGAGTGATTATCACCAAGACGCGCAACCATATCGGTGATAGCCTCATAAAACGCTGCATCAGTCGGTGCCGCAAGAATTATGGGCTCAAATTCACCTCGGATGGTGTTCCACTCAACGCCACCAAAATCATTATAGAGATAGTATTCATGTATAAGTCGCCACACTTCGGTAAAAATCTCGAGCCGTGTGACCTGGGATAGCGCCGTTGGTGCGAGCTCAGCAACGGCAGTTCCAGCCACTGCAGCCGATTGCTCGGGTAACCGTGAAGGCACAAGCTCAACCGTTGGTGGGGGCAAAACGATCGTAGGTGGGTCGGGTTCACGCGTCCTGATCGCTGTTGCCGTCGCAGTCAATCCCTGCATAAATGGAGCCATCGGTGGCGCAGTACCAGAACATCCGCCCAAGAGGATGCCGAGTCCGAGCACCAACCATAGCATTCCACCCAGCCTGCCCTGTTTCATGATGCAATCCATCCTATGGGCAGATCTTCAGTCTCACGTATGCAACCCATTGATCCTGCCAATTTCCCTTGAGCATATCGCACGTCCAGATTGCTCTGTCACACGTTGATGCCCAACCACAGACCGCCATCAACCACAATCGTAGCAGCCTATTCAGTGGCAAATGCAGCGGTCAGGACACGCCCCGCCAGTTCCGCCCCCACGCTACTCCCCTCGCCTCCACGCTCCACCATCACGGCAACGGCATACCGTGGCGCATCAAGAGGGGCTACGGCAATAAACCATGCATGTGGCGAAGCACCAGCCACATGCTCCGCCGTCCCCGATTTGCCCCCCACCGCGATCCCAGGTACAAAGCTACTGATGCTCTGCCCAAACCCATAGCGGGCAACTGCACTCATATTGTTCAACATTGTCTGCGCCGTGGCCGAACTCATCGTGCGCCGGATCCTCTGTGGGGTGTGGGTGAGGATACGCCCCCCATCAGGCCGGGTCACTGTCTGCACCAGGTATGGCTGCATCATGATCCCGTCATTGGCAATGGCAGCCGCAACCAAGGCCATCTGCAAAGGCGTCACCAGCAACTGGCCCTGTCCATAGCCCGTGTCAGCCAGAGCACGTGGCTGATTCAGAAACCCTGCGTCACGATAGAGCAGGCTCTGATTGGCGAGCAGATCGCTCAGGCCACGGTACGTCGTTGTCATACGCTGCGGGGTGCCAATATCAAAGCGGCCTGCCGTTTCAACCATCCGCTCGGCCCCCAAACGTGTGGCATACTGCGCAAAGGCCGTATTGCATGAAAAAGCATAGACCCGCTCGAGATCCGATGGATCGCCCGTAAGTGAATGCAACCCAGATACCGCATTGACAATCGGTGGTGCATCTGGTTGGGGCAGATACGTCTCGGGGCACGTAATCGTCCCTGGTTGCCCTACCCCACTGTGCTCGAGCACGCCAATTGCGGTGATCGTCTTGAAGACCGAGCCTGGTGGATAGAGCCCTTGCGTCGTACGATTCAGCAACGGCTGGCCCGCGCTTTCCATTTGGATCTCTTGCCAGTACTGTGTGATGCGATCATTCTCTGCTTCTCGATCAGCCGCACCGGGGTTGAAACTCAAGCCGCGTGGATCAAAACCAGGATTGCTCACCAGGGCACGGATCGCACCAGTACGCGGATCAAGCACAACCACTGAACCCGTCCGGCCGCCCAACGCCGCCGCCGCCTCGGCTTGGAGATCCGCATTCAGCGTCAGGGTCAGATGATTGCCACGCGGGGTTTCACTCAACAGGCTATCACGCAGGCGCTGCCATTCGTTGCCACGCTCACCACTCAGATAGGCATTGTAGGTCGCTTCCAGACCGCTCTGCCCATACCGCGTGCTAAAAAAGCCCACAATATTGCTAAAGGCACGGGGATCATACCGATCAGCCAGCGGATAGACACGCCGCGCAGCATTGCCTACTGGCTCGCTCTGTACGAGCACGATCTCTCGCATATCACGGATCTCGCCACGCAACACTCTCTGTGAGGCAAGGACAGGCCGGATATTGCTTATCGCCTGACCTTCTTCATCCTGTACGACATGCATTGCAATCGCCGATGCACGCACAAATTGCTGCCGCAAGAGTTGCAGGCTGATCAAGCCAAAACCAACCAGAAAGACAAGGCCCAGATTCGTCAGATTACGTGATAGGCTCCTCGTCTCACCTGTTCTCGTCGCTAAATATGCGGCTAACCCGAACAGAGGGGCAGATGCCCAGAGACAGAGCAGCCAGCGCACTTCGCCTTCAACTGGCTGGAGAATACCATAGATGATCAGCCCAATGGCCCCGATCACACTGATGACCGCAAGCCCGGAACGCATGTTCATGACACCTTGTCTGCAAGCTGTCTCAAGGGCTCAAGCAGTGAGCCGGTGGCGACATGCTTATATGTGAGTCGTGGGCATCCTGGCTTCAACTGTCAAGCCACCGCTCTCACGCTCAACGACGTGAAGTTCACCCTCGAATTCGGCGAGACGGTAGCGCACAACCCGTAACGCATGCACGCCCGGGCGCTCATACGTACCGTCAAGCAGGCCAACCCCGTCGTCCTGGATCATCAGGATGACATGATTGGGTGCAAACCGCACTACCATCAACGCTATGTGTGCATGGGCGTGATGCTGCACATTGAGCAACGCCTCATGCGCAATTCGTAACAAGAGCATCTCAATCGCCCGATGCAGAGGCCGCGGCTCACCAATGACGTTGACCCGCACCTCGATCCCGGCCTGATCGGCAATGGCCGCGCCTAATTGATCAAGCATCGCCATCAAATCACGATCACGGCCCTGGATAGCCATCAGTTCATAAAAAACCTTCCGCGCAGGATCGGCTCGCTGCTCGGTTGAGCGCGTCGCCACAAGCGATGAAGTTATCCCCGGATGAGCAGGCCGCCGCACTGCTTCCTCGCTGGGTGGACGCTCCAACGCCCGGGGGCGTACGCCCGTCCGCTGCGCCGTCTCGGGATCAGCGCTGCCAACCAATGGACTCGCGAGCAGACCGTGAGCACCTTCCGCCCCTCTCGCCGGTTGCGGCTGGCTCTTCATCACAATCGCGGCGACCCACCACCAGAATAAACTGAAGAGCAGTGGCAGCACGACCCGTAGCACAATGGTTGCTTCGGCAAGCGTCACCTCGCTTCCACGGTTGATGACCGCAAGCCCAAAGAGATCTAGGATAATGAAGACCGAACCGCCAACAATGCTCCCTCGTGAGCCATACAACAGTGCCGGCAAGACGAGCGCCCCGAGCGCAAAGGGGAGGAACGGCAACATGGTGCTCCCACTTAGCCAGAGGATCGCAATGCCAACAACGAGATCAACCACAAGCAAGGTGGGACGCTGGCGCGCAAACTGGACATACCCTTGCGCAAGAGCGGTTGCAACAACATTGAGCACGCCAATCAGCAATAAGAGACCCGCGTCGCGTGGTAAGGTCTCGGTTGGACGCCCCGGCAGGGTGAGTGTCAGGGCAGCAAAAATCCACGCTAGCCAGCGATAGCTAAAGAAAACGATATGGTCGCTCAGGTGGCTCTGCCATTGACCGGCTAATCGCTTCACTCTGCTTCCCTTCACAGATGTGGCACCCGTTCATTCGCTCATAGAGCAGTCCTGCGTTGCACAACACCTGTTTCACCGATGGTTCTTAGAGTCTACAGTGTAGCAGAAAGGTGTAGCAGCGGCAACCTCAAATCCGCAAAGCTCCATTCTTAGAGATGTCTATGGTATACTATACGCTGCATATCATGCACACATCGAGGAGAAACTATGGTTCCGAACGACCAGCCTGCTGAACTCGACCTTGCCGTTGGTTCAATGATTACGGTGCGACCCGATGAGGATCGCGAAGCATATAACGAAGAATATGAAACCGTCTCTGTTGTTCAGGATCAACTCCGTGAACAGGGGATCGATGTTGACCTGCTCGCTATGCCTGGGGTTCAAGTCTGGGAGGGCGGGCTACATCACATGGGGGCGCTCTATCAGCTTTCACGGATGGCTGTCCATCTAGAACACGATGAAGACCTCGCTGACGTCATCGAAGATGGCCCGGTGATCTATGACGATGATCTCGACCGGATGGTGACGGATATCTGGGACGAGTTAACCCAGACCCGGTTTGCCCATCTTGTCAATCTCCAGGGGATCAATAGCTATTTCTTGCCCGTTGAGTTTGCGCAACCTGTCTGGCTCTCTTTTGAGGATGAAGATGGGCACGAAGATAGTGCCTATTTCGCATCATCCTATCGTTTGCAACAGGAACTTGCCGAACTGAGTCCTCTGCTTATCAAAGCCGGTGTCTCACCCCAATCCGAGGCGTATCGCTGCCTTGAATTGTTCCAGGCAGCAGCCTCAGCTAGCGTGAATGCCAGTTTGCCTATTATTGTCTGGTAACCGATGCAAGATCTTCTCTTTATCGATAAACTCTCCCTGCGCCAGCAGCCTGATCGCGACCCAACCCCTCGCGAACGGCGTTATTATGTCTGGACAGTTGGGTGTCAGATGAATGTGTCTGACTCTGAGCGCCTTGAAGCCGCCCTCCAAGGGGTTGGCTATAGCCCGGCACGCTATCCCGATGAAGCCTCGTTTATTGTGCTCAATTCGTGTAGTGTGCGCGCCAGTGCCGAAGAGCGGATCTTTGGCAAACTTGGTGAACTCATGCGGGTCAAACGAGCCCATCCCGAGACCCGTGTCGTGCTCTGGGGATGTATGGTCGGCCCCGAAAATCGCTCGATCTTTGAGCAGCAGTTGCCCATGGTTGACCATTTCGTTTCGCCCTCAGCCGTTGATGAGGTCGTGGCGCTCGCACCGAATCCTATCTATACCCTCGATGAGCCGGCCCTCCCTGTTGCCAACACGGCGCATCCACCTGTCTCGGTGCATGTGCCCATTCAGTATGGCTGCAATATGACGTGTTCGTATTGCGTCATTCCCCTGCGCCGTGGGCGTGAGCGCTCACGCCCCCTCGCTGAATTGGTCGAAGAGTGCCGTCGCATTGTTGACCGTGGTGCCCGCGAAATTACGCTGCTCGGTCAGATCGTTGACTCCTGGGGCCACGATCTCCCCGGCCGCCCCGAACTCGCCGATCTGCTCGAGGCCGTCCACGCGCTTCCCGGACTCCAACGCCTGCGCTTCCTCACGTCCCATCCCGCCTGGATGACCGATCGCTTGATCGAAACAATGGCTCGCTTGCCCCGCTGTATGCCTGATCTTAATCTGCCCGTCCAGGCTGGCTCTGATGCGCTGCTCAAGCGTATGCGCCGCGGCTATACTACTGCACGCTATCAGGCCTTGATTGCTAAAATTCGCGCCACTATCCCTCAGATCGCCCTGACAACCGACATTATTGTTGGCCATCCCGGTGAAACGGCAGAGGATTTTGCGCAAACGCTCGCCCTCTGCGCGACGATCCGCTTTGATAAGATCCATATCGCGGCCTTCTCGGCACGCCCAGGAACCCTCGCCGCTGAACAAGAGCAAGATCCTACGCTCGCCGTCACCGAAACAGAAAAAGAGGTCCGCCGCCGCGCCCTCGAACAACTCCACGAACGGGTTGCCACCGAACTCAATACACAGTATCTTAACCAGACGGTGGACGTGCTTGTTGAGGGTGAAAATCGGGGCAAGTGGCGTGGGCGTAACCCACAGAATAAACTAGTCTTTTTTACCCATGCCGATGACCTTACTGGTCAAGTGGTGCAGGTGCAGATTACCCATACTGGCCCCTGGAGCCTGCAGGGGCGACGGGTTGGCTGAATGTGTCGTCTTTCGTGCAAACATCAATAGAGAGTAGAGGAGTCCGCTTTGGCCAGACAGGATGAAAAACAGCGCATTCGTCGCAAATTGCAAGAGAAGGCCGTCGAACTCGCAGCTATGAATCGCTGGGAAGAGGCCCTGGAAACAAATCAACAGATCCTTGGCCTCGGCGAAGATGTTGACACCTTCAATCGCCTTGGCAAGGCCTTGATGGAGCTCGGTCGCTACAGTGCGGCCCACGATGCCTACCAACAGGCCTTGCGTATTACGCCGACGAATAGCATTGCTCGCAAAAATGTCGCTCGCCTTGATGCTCTCCTTGCCCGTGGCTTCGAGAGTGGCCAGGTACATCTGAAACCACGCCAGCAAGTTGATATGCGCATGTTTATTACCGAAACAGGGCGAACCGCCATCACAACCCTCGTTGATGTGCCCCGTTCACCTGCTGTCGATGCGCTCGTGACTGGCGAAAAGATGACTTTTCGCGTCGAAGGACGCAATGTCTATGTGATCGATGCCGATGGCACTGTCGTTGGTCGCCTTGAACCAAAGCTTGGCCAACGCCTCGCCGAGTTGATCAATGGCGGTAATCGCTATCTCGCCGCGATCGCCCAAAGTGACCCGCGCAGCGTTCGTTTGCTGATTCGTGAGACGTATCAGGATCCCGCCCAACGCAACCGTATCTCGTTTCCTGGTAAGCTCGGCGAGGCAGCTGCCTATGTCTCTAGTCTTCGTTATGAGGAGTATGAAGATCTCCTGGATGATGAAGAACATACCGACGAGATTGACGTTGTTGATGAAGAATATCTCGCTACCGATGAAGAAGAAGAAATCGGCCTCGAAGAGATTGAACAGGATATGGGTGATGATGACGATGGCATTGAAGAATGATCGCGTCGGCTGAATGCCGGCTCACTTCGATGTCATGCAAGGAGGCCTCATGCCAATTAGGCTGCACGAAATTCCTAGCTCCCAGTCTCCTATCCAGACATCGCGTGAGTCTGGTGCGGCAACGCTCCCTGCAATGCCGCGCCAACCTTCGTCCATTGCCGAAACTGGTCTCACAATGGCGTTCCTGACCGATCACGTCCTCAAGGTGATCTATTTTACCGGTGCGATTACTGGGCAGCGCCTTGAGGAGATGACCAAATTGCCGTTTCTTGGGGTGCTCGATAAGGTGCTTGAGTTTCTCAAGCTCGAAGAGTTTACCGATATCATCGGGGCTGAAGGCGGCTTTAGCGAACGTTCCTTCCAGTATATTATCACCCCCAAAGGCCGTAATCGTGCCCACGAGGCGATTGAACGTAGTCAGTATGCTGGTCCGGCCCCCGTTCCGCTCGATGAGTACCTCGAAATGTGCCACCGTCAGCAGATCGGTGATATGGTCATTGATCAGCAGACGATCCGCCAGGCCTTTAGCCACCTGGTGGTCAATGAGAAGATGCTCGATCGTATCGGGCCTGCCGCAAATTCGGCGCGTTCGCTCTTTCTCTATGGCCCCCCCGGAAATGGCAAAACGACGATCGCTGAAGGTATTTCAAACATGCTTGCCGGCTATGTCTTGATTCCATATGCGATCGAAATTGATGGTCAAATTGTCAAGCTCTTTGACCCACTCAATCACCAGGTTGTGCAACAGCATGAAGTCGGTCATGTCGAAGTTGTTGCTACACCCTTTGGCAACAAGGCCGCCGGTAGCAATGCCAGTTTCCCCGATGCACGCTGGCTCGTCTGCCGCCGCCCCCGCGTGGTCGTCGGTGGCGAATTGATCCTCGAACAACTTGAATTGATCTATGACCCGATCTCCAAGGTCTATGAGGCTCCGTTCCAACTCAAAGCCAACGGGGGCCTCTTTCTTATCGATGACTTCGGACGCCAGAAGTGCCGACCCCAGGATCTGCTCAATCGCTGGATCGTGCCCCTCGAGAAGAAGGTCGATTACCTCGCCCTCCAGACCGGCAAGAAACTCCAGGTGCCTTTCGATGTCTTGATTATCTTCTCGACCAACCTCGATCCAAAAGAACTCGTCGATGATGCCTTCCTCCGTCGCATCCGGCATAAAATCGAGGTTCCTAATCCCTCGCCAACTGAGTTTCGTGCGATCTTTCAACTCGTTTGCAAGTCCAAGAAGATTCCGTATAGCGATGAGGGGTTGCGCCATCTGTTGCAAGAACATTATATGAAGGTCGGACGCGATCTGCGCGCCTGCCATCCCCGCGATCTCTGCGACCAGATCCTTGATGAAGCCAAGTATCGCGCTATTCCTCCCAATATGAGCCGTGAATTGATCGATCGCGCCTGCGAAGCCTATTTTGTGCAGCTTGGGTAATGGTGTTATGCTATGCTCTAAGTAGATCTTATGTCCAAGACGTTGACGCTGCACGTCTCTTCCTTTCCGCAAACTGATGTGTCCTTGACCCTCGCTCGCATGGCCCCTAGCAAACGGAGGTGGTGTATGTCTCTGCTAAAACGGCTCGGTGGCAATAGTGGCACTCCACAAACAAGTGAGCCCGTCACAACTCGATCAACTCCGTTGAGTACCGTGGCTCCACCACCACCAGTGCAAACCCCTATGCCACCACCCGCTGCACCAGTTGAGTCGCCCCGTGGCCTTGGTATGTCCAGTCCGGTAGTACAGGATGCGGTTCAACCTGATGACCAGCAGCGGATGCTCGAACTCTCGCTTTGGTGTGTTGACCGCATTCAGGCTTCACTCGGCAATCAGACCGAGTTGAAGAATTCACCTGAAACCGAAAAATTGCTGCAAGAACGCTTCGCCCGTGTCTATCAACAGTCAGGGGTGAGCCTCCCACCCGATCAGGTCAAACATCTCTTTACCATGGTTTGTGATGAGTTGATGGGCTTCGGGCCAATCCAACAATTGCTGAATGATGATAGCATTAGTGAGGTTATGGTCAATGGGCCCCATCGCGTCTACGTTGAACAGAAGGGCAAGGTGAAGCTTACAAGTGTGCACTTTGCGAGCGAAGAGCATGTCTTGAAAGTCATTGACCGTATTATCCGCCCCCTTGGACGCCGCGTGGATCGCAAGTGGCCGATGGTTGATGCCCGTCTGCCTGATGGCTCGCGGGTCAATGCGATTATTCCTCCCTGCTCAATTGATGGATCAACCGTCACGATCCGTAAGTTCGCCAAGAATAAACTCAAAATTGATGACTTGATCCGCTATGGGTCGCTCACGGTCGAGATGGCCGAGTTTTTGCGTGCCTGTGTCGTCTCGCGCCTCAATATTGTGGTCTCTGGCGGCACTGGCTCTGGTAAAACGACCCTGCTAAATGTGCTCTCGAATTTCATTCCCGAGGAAGAGCGCATTGTGACCATCGAAGATAGCGCCGAGTTGCAACTTGCCCAGGATCACGTCGTGCGCCTCGAGGCCAAACCCGCTGAAGTGGACGGCAGCGGTCGTGTGCAGATCCGCGACCTGGTCATTAACTCGCTGCGTATGCGCCCTGAACGCGTTGTCATCGGTGAGTGCCGTGGCGGCGAAACGCTCGATATGCTCCAGGCAATGAATACTGGCCACGATGGCTCGCTGACGACGCTCCACGCCAATGCACCCCGCGACGCCCTCGCCCGTATGGAGACAATGTCGATGATGGCCGGCATGGATCTGCCCCTCAGGGTCATCCGTGAGCAGATTGCCTCGGCAATTGATATTATTGTCCAGCAGACCCGCCTCGATGATGGGCAACGCAAGATTTCCTACATTACCGAAGTTCAGGGCATGGAAGGCGATACCGTGGTCCTCCAGGATATCTTTAAGCTCGAAATGCTCGGCAAGTCGCCCGAAGGCAAAATTGAGACCGAAATGCGTCCGACCGGGGTGCGTCCACGCTTTACTCCGCGACTCGAAGCCCACGGCTTTAAGTTGCCCCCCAGTATTTTTGGAGCCCAAATCCCGGGCCAGAAACGACGCTAAGCTTGATGGTGCGCACATCCCAGGCAACGAAACCAACCATCATTGTAGGCGCAGGACTCGGTGGCCTCGCTACAGCGATTCACCTCGCTACACAAGGCCACCGCGTCTTGATCCTCGAGAAGAATGCTCGCGTCGGCGGCAAGCTCAACCTCGTCACTGACCAGGGCTATACCTTTGATACGGGACCTTCATTGCTCACCATGCCCTGGGTCATCAGGGAACTTTTCGCTGCGGCTGGGCGCCAAGCGGATGCGTATCTGCACCTTGAACAGATCGAACCAACCTGTCGCTATCAGTGGCCCGATGGCACGTCATTCAATGCCTGGCAACGCTTGCCTCAGTTGATCCAGGAGATCCAGCACCTCGCCCCCGCTGATGTGACCGGTTTCTTTCGCTTTCTGGCCCATACGTCACAGATCTATGATGCGGTAGCCGATAATTTTTTGCTCAAACCCTTCGATGGTCTGCGTGAACTGATTACCCCTCGCCTGCTGCGGGATGGCCCGCGCATTGATGCGCTGCGGAGTGTCGATGCCGCTGTGCGTTCGTTCTTCCGCAGCCCCTATCTCCGCCAGGTCTTCAATCGCTATGCGACCTACAATGGCTCTTCGCCCTATCTCTCACCAGCAACTTTCAATGTCATTGCTTATATCGAAATGGCCGAGGGCGGCTGGTATGTGCGCGGTGGCATGTATGCCCTCGCGGTTGCCCTCCAACGCCTCGCCGAAGAACTGGGCGTCGAGATACGCTGTAATAGTCCAGTCACCGAGATTCTCGAGCACAACGGTGTCGCAATGGGGGTCCGCCTTGCCGATGGCGCGGTGCTCTGGGCGCAGCGAGTCATTGTCAATGCCGATCCACGCTATGCGTATCAGGCGCTCTTGCCTGGGCAAACCCGCATAGCGCGTCAACTGGCTCGCCTCGAACCATCGTGTAGTGGTTTCGTGCTTTTTCTTGGTGTCAAACGAGTCTACAAACAGTTGGCGCATCATAATATTTTCTTTAGCACTGATTATTCTGGTGAATTTGCAGCCATCTTTGAGAAAGGTGTCCCTCCTGTTGATCCGACGATCTACGTGGCGGCTACATGCCTCACCGATCCTGACCACGCCCCTCCCGGCCACATGAATCTCTTTGTCCTTGTCAATGCACCTGTCGTCAACGACCGGGTTTGCTGGCAGCACGAGGCTGAACCATATCGCGATCTAGTGGTGCGCAAGCTGGAACGGATGGGCCTGACGAACTTGCAGGACGAGATTGTGTACGAGCAGATCTGGACACCGGCAACGATCGCGTCTATCTACAATGCCGCTGGCGGCGCTATCTATGGCCTCGCCTCGAATAACCGTTTCTCTGCCTTCCTTCGCCCTCCCCTGCGCGCACGTGGCCTCCGTCACCTCTATTTTGTTGGTGGTGGCACCCACCCAGGTGGCGGTATTCCCCTTGTGCTACTCTCTGGCCGTGCTGTGGCCGAACGTGTGCTGGCCGATCACGCATAAACGCTTTACAGTTACAAGAAAAACTCATGTGCATTCTTTGTGTCTTTTGGCGCATAACAGACGTATAACGCCCCAAAAAAGGTTTATTATCGTTAAGAGGCGATGAAAGTCTTGCATATTTGGCGTAAGAATGCTATGATCTGGCTGAAGCCTCAGGGGAACAGTTCGAAACCAGAGTACATAAACAATCGAAAACGTGCAACAAACGCACAAGCGCTATCTTCTCGTTGTAAAGAAAAAGGTTTTTTGAGGGGGTTGCGTACGTCAGGGGAAATATGATAAGCACCGGGTGTTATCATAGGGAGATTGACAGACAAGCGCTGGATCGCTGACTGAGTGATCAGATGCTCTGCGCGTGCAATGGTTGCCTCTCGTGGCAAAGCTCAAGCCGTGTGGTACAGTAAAGTAAACCCACGCACAGATATGAGCCATACCCGCAAGCAAAAGCTAGCCAGCAGGAGTACTTCTAGTTCCTGCAAATGGTGGAGCAGCCTAGGGTCTGCTAGAGATAAGTAGATGAGTTTAAGCTGCTCAACGGGTCGATCACATACCCTTGAGGCATCAAATAAGGTTGGATTTGCACGTCGGCAATCAGAAGGGAACTGAACGAAGGGTGTATTTCTAGGGAAACTTGTACGTATGACGGAAGCTCACTAAACTGAACGTACATGGGAGTCTCTCGGATCTTGCACGCACGTTGGAACTTTTGGTATCGGTCGTTACGTGAAATACAAAGCTTGTTCATTCAGTGCAAAGCCGGAGGAAGTCCCTCCGGCTTTTGCCTTGTCACAACCACTCTGCGTCAAACAACCGGTCTTCTTTGCGCCAGACGATTTAGTCCGCCTCGCGGTCAAGGGCAAAGGCACGGACATCATCACTCGTGCTGAGGTTGATCAAACGGGTGTTGGGGGCGATCCGCCGGACAAGCCCGGTAAGCGCTTTGCCCGGGCCCAACTCAAGAAAGGCTGAGACGCCATCCTGCACCATGCGCTGTACCGACGCAATCCAGCGTACCGGGGCCACCACCTGAGCAACGGCTTCGTAACGCACCTCGTCCGCCTTGAGCAACGGCTCAGCCGTAACATTCGCAATCAACGGGATGTGCAGATCACGTACACCCACCGAACGAATTGCCCATGCCATGCCATCAGCGGCATGCCGCATCAAGGGCGAATGAAAGGCGGCACTTACCCGCAACGGCAATACGCGCTTGGCCCCACGAATCTTGGCCAGGATCGAGGCCTGCTCAACAGCCAGGGTGCTGCCACTGATCACCAACTGGTCAGGTGCGTTATAGTTGGCAACTACAATCGTCCGTACCGGTTCAGGATGATCGGCAAGCGATGCACTCACTTCCCGGCAAACCTGGTCGAGATCGTCTTCGGGTAACCCGATCACAGCAGCCATACTGCCATCACGGGCCTGGGCCATCAGTTCACCACGCTGCCGCACCAGGCGAACGGCATCGGCAAAATCGAGCGCCCCACCTGCAACCAGCGCGGAATATTCCCCAAGACTATGCCCGGCCACAGCAGCTGGTGGCGGTAGCGACATCCCCCGAGCTTCTTCGAGCGAACGCAATACGGCCGTGCTCATCGTAAGCAGGGCTGGCTGGGCATTCTCGGTCGCCATTAAGACATCCTCAGGCCCCTCGAAACAGAGACGGCTCAGTGCGAACCCAAGCACATCATCAGCCTCATCAAAGACTGCCCGTGCCGCAGGCGATTGATCATAGAGATCCCGCCCCATTCCCACCATTTGCGAGCCCTGCCCCGGAAAAATCCATGCCTGTGTCATAGAGATGCCACTGCACCTTTCATAGGTTTTGGTGACCCACACACAAAAACGCAAAGGTTCAGAACGTGGGCGTACGCGCACTGGACTGACAACTTTGCGTCATTGCGTTTCGGATCGTCAAACAATGCCTGCGAGTAAGCTCGCCTCAACCACGGGCTGCCGGGCTACCCCAGCGTACCACCGCCGACCCCCATGTTAACCCGCCGCCAAAAGCAGTCAGCAACACGAGATCGCCTGGAACGATGCGTCCCTGCTGGGCCGCCTCGCTGAGTGCAATCGGGACAGAAGCAGCTGATGTATTGCCATAACGATCCAGATTGACAAAACAGCGTTCCATTGGCAAGCCCAGCCGTTTTGCCACCGCTTCAATAATACGTACATTGGCCTGATGTGGCACCACCAGGGTGATCTCATCGAGCGTGATACCAGCATCGGCAAGGGCACGCTCTGACGATTCACACATACCACGGACAGCGTGCTTGAAGATTTCACGCCCGTTCATATAGACATACTGGCGTCCCTGTGCCAGCAGTTCGGGGGTCGCGGGCAGCAGCGTCCCACCAGCATCCACGGCCATCATAGTTTCGCCATCACCCCACGACCCTACGTTTGAGGCAAGCAACCCCAGGGGTTGCTCACTCGCCTGTAGCACTACAGCCCCGGCCCCATCACCAAACAGGACACTCGTATTACGATCCTGCCAGTTGATCAGGTGGGTAAAAATATCGGCCCCGACAAGCAAAAGCGTCCGGCTCATCCCGCTCTGCACGAGGCTAGAACCGACACTCAAGCCATACACAAACCCGCTACACGCGGCGGCAAGATCAAACGCCCCGGCCCGAGGAATCTCAAGCAAGCGTTGAACACTGCACGCAGTAGCGGGAAAAGGACGATCAGGCGTACACGTCGCGACAATAATCGTATCAACGTCCGCAGGCAACACACCGGCTTGCGCCAGAGCATGACGACCAGCTGCCGCAGCTAACATTGAGGTCGGCTCATCAGCACTGGCAACATAACGCTGAGCAATCCCCGTCCTGCTCTGAATCCACTCATCAGAAGTGTCCATCTGCCGAGCAAGCTCAGCATTGGTTACAACACGACGCGGGACAGCCAGGCCCCAGCCAGTAATTGCCGCATAACGTGGCATAGAGAGTGTCACCAGTCAGCCTATTCTGGCTGGGGCATCACTACAACCTGACGGCCTTTGTAGGTACCACAGGCTTTGCAGGTGTAATGAGCGCGCATTGGTTTACCACAAGCCGGACACGTCACGATCACTGGTGGCGTCAAGGCCAGATGCTGGCGACGATTGCCACGGCGATGTCGCGACACTTTTCGTTTTGGAACTGCACCCATCTCTCTGCTCTCCTACTTATTCTTACGATTATGGCGTTCAGCCCAGGCCTTCAAAGCCTCAAGCGAAACTTCAGTCTCTTCACCCTCACCCACGTCACCTTCGGTCTCAGCTTCAAGCCCATCAGACTGCACCGTATACTGGATAGGTTGATCACGATAGGCTGGACTGACCGGATTGAGCGGTAACTCAAGCAACGTATACTCACGGAGTGCTTTGCCGATATCGGCCATATGCAACTCATTGAGAAAGAACGGATCTTCTTCAATCGGGGGTGCCAAGCCCCCCCCAGAGAAGATATCGATCACCGAATGGAATTGATCGGCAAATTCAACCGTGACCGGGTATTCAAACTCTTCCAGTGAACGAACGCACAGAAGCTGAACAACCCCCTCGGCCTGCACTCTCGCCCACACACCTGTCGCCGTGCGGGTAAAACGAACGCTGCCGCTGATGTCACGCAAGATCAACTGCTCATCAAGAACCAAGGCCGCTTCGGTAAAGGTATAATCCCGGCGCGCCCCCATCTCTTCACGGAGCAGTTGCGCAACATTAAATTTCAGATCAGTCATGGCAATACAAGCGCAGCAATGCAACAGAGCGCTACAAACACTGCATTATAGGCGAGAGAAGGCTTGCCTGTCAAGCTTCGTGATCCGCCTCGGTGTGCCGCGTGCCAAGGGTCGAGAGGCCATTGCGCACACTTGTCGCCAGACGAGTCAGGCGCTCATCAAGTTCTTCGAGCACCTGGCGGGCATAGTCATCAGCCCCGGCACGCACCAGAGTGGCTTCATACTCGGCTGCCTCAAGCAACCGGCTCCGCTCACTCTCCACTGCCTCGATCAGACCACGCTCTTCAAGCACTTGTTGCACGCGCATCTGCGCCTCGGCAATCAAGCGTTCCTGTTCTTGCACAATCCGGCGCGCACGCTTCTGTTCCTCAGGAATCGCCACGCGCATGCGATCAATGATATCGAGCATACGCTCTTCATCAACCAGGAGCCGTGTGCTAAACGGTACCCGGCGACCTTCGGCGAGGGCATCCTCTAGCTCGTCGATTAAATCATCAAGCTCGATGGCTGTCACCCCCTTTGTGCAAACTTCTGCCGCAACACGGGAATAATATGTGGCGGGACAAACTCGACCGGGTCTCGCCCGAGTCCAGCGATTTCACGAACCGCACTCGAGCTAATATGGGCAAACTGACGACTAGCCATCAAAACCACCACTTCGATCTCTGCATCAAGGGTCTGGTTCAATTGCGCCATATTATATTCAACCTCGAAGTCACTGACTGTCCGCAGCCCCCGCACCAGCGCAATCGCCCCGATCGAACGAGCAAAATCAACGGTCAATCCGGTGTAAGAGGTCGCCTCAACCTGCGGTAGATCGGTCAGCGATGCACGCAAGAGAGCTAAGCGCTCTTCAGTTGAAAAGAGCAAGTTCTTCTTTGGCTGATCAAAGACCGCCATCACAACGCGGTCAAAGATGCGGCACGTACGCTCGGCAATCTCAAGATGGGCATACGTGACAGGATCAAAACTACCGGGATAGACTGCAATACGCATGACAGGCCTGGCTCTCCTTCGCGACGAGACCCCACTACTGATGCGAACTATGGTACCGTGGGGAACGCTGCCTCTTCGGTTGTCAACCCTTCAGCCTGTGCTTCCTCTTCGCCATACACATAGATGGAAAAGCAAGAATCACCGAGGCGACGAAATTTGATCCGTGTCACGTCGGCATATTGTTCGGCCAGTTCCACCCGTGGCGAATGCCCAACAATCAGCAGCATATCAGAATGTCCAAAAGCCCCTGTCGCAATTGTCGCGATTGTTTGCTCGATCATCGGGTCAGCATAGGGTGGATCCATCACAATATAGTCATAGGCGGAACTGCCACGATGGGCCTGAAGAAACCGTTCAACTGGCATATGATGCACTCGGGCACAAGCATCAAGCCTGGTATGAGCAAGATTGCCCCGAATAATCGAACAGACATGAGGATTCTGTTCAACGAAGTCAGCGAAGCTTGCCCCACGCGAGAGTAACTCGATCCCGAGTGATCCGGTACCAGCATACAGGTCAAGCACCCGTCCACGAATCGGACGATACCCTTCAAGCACCGAAAAAAGCGACTCTTTGACCCGGTCAAGCATCGGGCGCGTGCCCATACCTTTCGGGGCTTTGAGTTTATGGCCTTTGGCGCGACCTGTAATTACTCGCATCAGGTTCCCCATCTGGTACTGGCAAACAAGAGCACTCTGCGCTCTTATTTGCCAGCACAGGAACATTGCTACCGCTTGGTATACTGCGGAGCCTTACGAGCCCGCTTAAGACCAGGTTTCTTGCGCTCTTTCACACGCGGATCGCGCGTCAAGAAGCCTGCCTTTTTCAACACCGGGCGCAATTCAGGATCATGATCAAGCAAGGCCCGTGCAATCCCGTGGCGCATTGCGCCAGCCTGGCTGTGGACACCACCACCATGAACCTTCACCAGGACATTGAAACTCGACAGCATCTCAGTCAATTGCAGTGGCGAACGAATCTCGTGCTGCAACAGATCGCGAGGGCCAAAATAGTCTTCGGGGGTCTTATTATTGACTACGATCTCCCCATTGCCAGGGAAGAGGCGCACACGCGCCACCGACGTCTTACGTCGTCCGGTTCCTTGATAGTAGCGTTTAGCCTCCATAGGGCGAGCTCTCCTTAGCTATAACGGGGCGTCCAAATCTTGGGTTGCTGAGCGGCGTGCGGATGGTTCGGGCCAGCATAGATACGCAACTTGCCAAGCAGGCGACGGCCCATACGATTTTTCGGCAGCATACCCTTCACAGCGGTACGCAAAATACGATCCGGATGTTTGGCGAGCATCATCCGGTAGGGGGTGGCTTTCAGCCCCCCAGGATAGCCGGTATGACGATAATAGATCTTCTGATCGGCCTTACGGCCCATGATTTTGATCTTCTCGCAATTGACAACCACGACAAAATCTCCACCATCATTGGAGGGTGTATAGGTTGGCTTATGCTTGCCGCGCAACAACGTCGCAATCTGCGTTGCGAAACGCCCCAGCACCTGGTCGGTCGCATCAACGACATACCAATCACGCTGGATTTCAGAGGCTTTCTGATGATATGTTTTCACTGTTTCCAATCCTTATTGCTCGTGAGAGGCTCACGCCTGTCTACTCTCCCAGCGCACCAGGCCGGGCGGATAGTGTACCGCCATCAAGGTGAGCCCGTGGGCCGCAGCGGTTGGCCCTGCCGCTTTACGTTCGCCGCGTTCGAGCACCTGCTGAAACGCACTCACCGTCATTCGTCCCCGCCCCACCAACAGCACGGTACCAACGATCACCCGCACCATATGCTGTAAAAACGCATTTGCAGCTACTTCAAGCGCAATCAAACGGCGGCCCAGCAATTCGATCTCGGTCAACTTGGCACAATGCATCGTACGAACCGTACGTTTCTGGTCAGGTGACTGCACCGTAAAGGCTGCAAAATCATGCGTCCCTTCCAGAAGCTGCAGTGCCTCAGCCATCTGCGCCAGATCCAGACGTCCTTCCACATGCAATACCATATGACGCAAGGCAGGCAGAGGCACCATACTCGCATCAAGCAGATAACGATAGTCGCGCCTGATTGCGCTATGACGAGCATGAAAATCGGGCGTAACCTCACAAGCATCCTGTACGCGCAGATCCTCGGGCAACCTAGCATTCAAACCACGGACAATCGTCAAGGGAGGATGACGGGTCGTGCTACGGATACTTGCCACCTGAGCATAGGCATGCACACCGGCATCAGTGCGTCCCGAAAGGGTTATCCGTTTCTGTTCCTGCGTCAGGGCCTCCCAGGCTTCTTCCAGGGCACCCTGTACGGAGCGGCCCTGATTTTGCCACTGCGAGCCAATAAAGTCAGTGCCATCATAGGCGAGCAGCAGCGCAATATTTCGCATCAGATCAACTCGATAACGGCCATTGGTGCCCCATCACCAAGGCGGGGGCCGAGCTTGGTAATGCGGGTATAGCCCCCATTACGATCCGCATAGTCGAGAGGCGCAAAGGTAAAGAGCTTACGCATGGCATCTTTGCTTGACAGCTTCGACAAGGCCATCCGCCGCGTATGAGGGGTATCCTCACGGGCCAGCGTAATCAATTTTTCCATCTCGGGCTGAACGGCCTTCGCCTTCGCGAGGGTGGTTGTAATCTTGCGATGCTCGATCAGGGCAATCATCAAATTGCGATAGAGCGCCTTGCGGTGCTCATACGAACGGCCGAGCAACTTACCAGCGTGTCGGTGTCGCATACTTATATCCTCACCAGCGCAATCAGCAACCTTGCGGCCACTCATTGCCCTACACTTACACTCCATCCAGGGCTGTCGTCAGCCGTGGAATATACCCACGCTCGATCAAGCGATCGCGAATCTCTTCCATTGATTTCTGGCCGAGATTTCGTACCGAAAGCAGCGCTTTTTCATCCATTTGCAGAACCTGGCCAACCCGTGTAATTTCGGCACGTTTCAGACAATTATAGGTGCGGGTCGAAAGATCCAGTTCCTCAATGGTTTTATCATACACATCCGCCGGAATAGTGAGCCCACTCGGGGCCAACTGAGGCTCGGGTTCAGCCCCCAGCCGATTAAAATCAGCTACGGTCTGGCTATACTGCACTAGGACGCGGGCCGCATAGCTCAAGGCATCACCAGGTTTGATCGTCCCATCGGTCCAAACTTCAAGCAGCAGACGATCAAAGTCGGTTGCCTGCCCGATACGCGTATTCTGTACCGTATAGATGACTCGTGGCACAGGCGTAAAGATCGCATCAACAGGCATTTCACCGAGCGGTACAATCTCACGCTGATCAGCAGCAAGATAGCCACGCCCCTGTTCCACCGTCATCTCAACCTCAAAGCGAGCATCATCTGTTTCAAGCGTGCAGAGGTAGTGATCAGGGTTGATCACCTCCACATTATCAGGAACAATCAAATCGCCAGCGGCCACATAGCCCGCACCGTGGCGACTCAACTGAAGCTTGACCGGCTGATGGCCATGGACACGGAGACGCACCCCTTTGACATTCAAGACAAACTCGGTCACATCTTCTCTGACACCCTCAAGCAGTGCAAACTCTTGAAATATGCCTGCAAGCTTAATTCTGGTGATCGCATATCCTGGGATAGACGAGAGCAAGACTCGTCGCAATGCATTGCCGAGCGTATGACCATAGCCTGGGTCAAGGGGCTCGATTCGAAACTGCCCGTAGTTCTCGGCCGTCTGCACAACCTCGATCTTGGGCATGGCGATGTCAAGCACGTCACGCCTCCTTTATAGCAGTCGCAGACAGAAGCCGGGGTTGACACGGCTTACCAGCATCAGGCACAACCAGAAGATCACCGTAACAGCAAGCGACCGTTCGCCCTCTGAACACGAATAACCATCCTGGCATACGGCACCCACAGCTACCGTCGCGCCAGCCGACATCCATCGCGCTGGTCTAGCGGCTGTAGAACTCAACGATCAACTGCTCATTAATGCCAGCCTCTGCATCTTCACGGCGGGGCAACGAAAGAATCGTCCCCGTCATTTCAGCAGGATCAAGGCGCAGCCATTCAGGAGCCCGATACTTATTCAGTTCACCACTATCAACCAGATTCTTAAAATAGGTTCGACGGCGACTCTCGGGGCGAATCGAAATCGTCTGCCCAATCTTGACCGTATACGAGGGAATATTCGTCTTCCGGCCATCAACCATAATATGTCCATGGGCCACAAGCTGGCGGGCCTGAGCACGAGTCGTGGCCAAGCCAAGCCGATAGACTACATTATCAAGACGACGCTCGAGCAAGCTGAGCAGGTACTCACCTGTCACACCACTGCGCCGTGAAGCCTGTTCAAACGTGCGGCGAAACTGTCGTTCTAGCACGCCATAAATATATTTTGCCTTTTGCTTTTCAAGCAACTGCAATCCATAGTCAGAGACCTGACGGCGACGAGCCGACGGGCCGTGTTGTCCAGGGGGAAAGGGGCGCTTATTCAGAATGCGCTGACCCTTTTCGGTAATGCCAATGCCAAGCCGTCGGCTAACCTTGCCGACCGGTCCATGATAACGCGCCATACCTGCTTACAACCTCCATAGCCGAGACAGCCAAACGCTGCCCCAAAAACAGCAACTATTCCTACTACTGCGACGAGAAGGGCGCTTTCTGTCAGCGCGGGGGGCGCCAGGGCCAACAACCCTGCGGTACCGTCCGCACAACATCTCGCCGGATCACACCAATATCCACGATCACTACACACGCCGCCGCTTGGGTGGACGACACCCATTGTGCGGAATTGGCGTCACATCAGTAATCGATGAGACCTGCAAACCAGCCGATTGGAGCGACCGGATTGCTGCTTCACGCCCAGAGCCAGGACCTTTGACGAAGACCTCAAGTGAACGCATCCCGTTTTCCATCGCCTTGCGGGCTGCGGTATCAGCGGTCACCTGGGCCGCATAGGGGGTACTCTTGCGTGAACCCTTGAAGCCTGACTGCCCGGCGCTAGCCCAGCAAATCACTGCACCCTGTGGATCAGTGATCGTGACAATCGTATTATTAAAAGTGCTCAGCACGTGTGCCTGGCCACGGGGCACATTTTTGCGTTCACGACGCTTGCCGCGCTGCCGACTCGCTGCTCCACTCTTCTGTCCCTTTGGGGGCATGTTCGCTCTCCTTACCTAACTGACTGACTACCCTGAGCTTTTTCAACACACACGAACACAGGCCAGGTGCATTGCACCAACCTGTGCCCACAAAAGTTGTCGGATCGCGCTTACTTCTTGGCCTTCTTCTTGATCCCAATGGCCTGTCCCTTACGGCCACGGCGCGTACGGGCATTGGTACGGGTACGCTGACCACGTAAAGGCATCCCACGGCGATGACGGAGGCCGCGATAGCAACCGATATCCATCAAACGCTTGATATTGAGTTGCACCTCACGACGCAGGTCACCCTCGACGCGATACTCACGATCAACCACTTCACGGATACGACCGACTTCTTCTTCGGTCAGATCGCGTACCCGCGCATCAGGATTGACATTTGCTTTACGCAAAACATCGGTGCCATTCGAGCGCCCGATCCCATAGATATAGGTAATCGAGATGCCAACCTTCTTGTTGCGGGGGATATCAACCCCGGCGATTCGTGCCATGAACTTTTCGTCCTCCTGGAACCTTACCCGGCTTCTAGTCAAGCACGGATACGAGAACCCATGTGTTATCCTCGTGTACGAAGCCGTGGCTGGTCTGGATCAACCAACCCGATCCTTCCCAATGTGTATACCTTAGCCCTGACGCTGTTTATGCTTGGGCGTACGTGAGCAGATCACACGGATCACACCCTTACGCTTGATTACCTTGCAATATTCACAGCGAGGCTTTACTGAAGCGCGTACTTTCACAACAGCCTCCTTCTTCGTATCTCACCCAAGCGATTTTTCCCATATCGATATGGCTTCCGGCAGTCGATGCTCCCGAAAACCACACCATCGCTCACGCCTTATTTGTAACGATATGTAATACGCCCACGGGTTAGATCATATGGTGAAAGCTCAACAAGCACCCGATCACCCTTCAAAATACGTATATAGTTCATGCGCATTTTGCCCGAAATATGGGCAAGCACCTCATGGCCATTCTCAAGCTCTACACGGAACATCGCATTGGGCAGCGGCTCCGTAATAGTGCCCTCCATCTCGATCACATCCTTCTTTTTCGACATATCACTCCTCTGGCTGAGGCGATGTAACCAGATACTGGCTCAAAGCTTTCAGCATTTCTTCATTTACCCAGGTAATTTCACGTTGTCCATCAATTTCGTGCAAAATACCCTGGCGCTGATAATACTCAATCAAAGGCATCGTCTGTTCAAAATAGACATCAAGACGATGCTGCGCCGTCTCCATCGAATCATCGCTCCGCTGATAGAGTTTGCCGCCACAGGCATCACAAATTCCCGGCCGATGGGACGGGAAGTAATAGATATTATACGTAGCTCCACAGGTTTTGCAAGTCTGACGGCCAGCGATCCGCCGGAGGAGCACCTCATTCGGCACACTAAGGTAGAGCACAGCATCGATCTTGCTATCGTGGGCGGCGAGCGACTCACCGAGGGCCACGGCTTGTTCACGCGTACGAGGAAAGCCATCAAAGATGACCCCGGCCAGACAATCAGGAGCCTGAATACGCTCAAGGATCATATTAATGACCACTTCATCAGGCACCAGTTCGCCGCGATCCATGTATGATTTGGCAAGCATGCCGAGCTCGGTGCCTTCACGCAGGGCAGCCCGGAAGAGATCACCACTGGCAACATGAGACAATGAGGTACGTTCCGCGAGCGTTTTTGCCTGTGTCCCTTTCCCAGCTCCTGGAGGCCCTAGCAAGATTACGTTGGTCGTCATAACAACTCTCTTTTCGCTCAGTAGATTGCAACACCCCTCGGCGCAACCCATACGGTTGATGCTCAGCCTGAGAAGACTACTTTGAAGGTCGATCTCAGGGCATCATTGCCAGACATCAGCCCTGATACTACCATATTGTAAGCTGCTCCGATACAATGAGGTGCAGAAGGTGGAGGCGAGCAGCGCCCGCGCCACCTTCCACATCTACCGGCTCAAGAAACCCTCATAGTCACGCATGATCAACTGCGATTCG
This sequence comes from Candidatus Chloroploca sp. Khr17, assembly GCF_004138165.1. GTDB lineage: Bacteria > Chloroflexota > Chloroflexia > Chloroflexales > Chloroflexaceae > Chloroploca. Next base: position 11,116 of record NZ_RYFF01000014.1, on the reverse strand, counting down.
AGCTGGCGCATTGTATCCACAGCCACACCCACGACAATGAGAAGTGCTGTACTGCCCAGACCGAGTTGTAGCCCGGTAATCGACTGCGTAATAAAGGGCAAGACAGCAATCAAACCAAGGAAGAGCGCACCGGCAAGCGTGATCCGGTTCAACACCCGCTTGAGATAGATCTCGGTATTTTTCCCTGGACGAATACCGGGAATGAAACCCCCATTGCGCTGCAGATTATCTGGAATATCCTGCTGTTGAAAAAGCACCATCGTATAAAAGTAGGTAAAGCCCACGGTCAGCAGGAAAAGCAACGAAATATAGACAAAGCCACCACCCACCCCTGTCGGGTTAAAGGTATTATAAAAGAAGCCCGCAATGGCGTTGCCAATGCCAGGTTCACCTTCACGGTAGAACCAGGAAGCAACGATCCCAGGGAAGATAATAATGCTCTGGGCAAAGATAAGTGGGATCATCCCAGCCATATTGACCTTCAGCGGGATATGGCTACTCTGCCCACCGTAGACTTTATTGCCACGGACACGTTTCGCATACTGGACAGGCAGGCGGCGTTGACCCTCCTGGATCAAGATAATGCCCACGATCGTCAGCAACGCGATCACCAGGAACCCAATCAGCCCCAGGATCGTCCCCACATCACCAGTGGAGCTAATCTGCCAACCCTGCACCAAGAGTCCTGGCAAACCAGAAACAATGCCGCCGAAGATAATTACCGAAATGCCCTGCCCGATGCCACGCTCATTAATCTGCTCACCGAGCCAGACCAGCAACATTGTCCCTGCGACCATCGAAACGAGGATCGTAAAGGTAGGAAAAAAGTTACTAACCAGATCAAAAGGCGAGCGAAAGAGCGACTGGAAAGGATCACCAGTCGGATTAATCGTTCGTTCGAGGGTCAGGGTCTGACCATAGGCCTGCAAAAACGCGAGTGGAATGGTCAAAATAACCTGATACCGGGTCAAACGCTGGCGACCCTGCTCACCCTCTTTTTGCAACTCCTGAAGCGCAGGAATGAGTGGTTGGAGCAACTGCATGATAATCGTAGCGGTAATATAGGGATAGACCCCCATAGCCGCGACCGAGAAATTCTGCAGTGCCCCACCCGCAAAGATATTGAGCAACTGCGCCAACTGGTTCGAAGCCAGCGCATCACGCAACTGCTGGAGGGAGTCAGGATTAATATTCGGCACCGGGATATGCGCGATAAAGCGAAAGACAATCAACATTCCCAGGGTAAAGAGAACACGTCTTCGCAGATCGGGCAACTGAATGGCGCGAACAAGAGCCTGGAGCATTGGTTATGTATCCCTTATATGAAAAAATCAAACCTGCTCGCGCGTGCGTTTGGACTCACGCGGCTGGGCATTGCGCATCGCGGGGTTTGGCCCTCGTGAGCGCGAGTGACGTTCAACGACCCATGGCAACTCAACCACGGTGCCGCCAGCAGCTTCGATCTTTGCTTTGGCACTGGCCGAAAATTTATGTGCCTTGACCGTCAAGGGCAACGCAAGCTCACCCTGACCAAGCACCTTGACAGGAAGATTCTTCTTACGGACGACGCGCCGTTCAAGCAGCGCTTCAGGCGTCACCTCAACGTCCTGGGGCCATGCCGCCAGGCGATCGAGATTAACAATTTCGTACTCGATCCCAAAAATATTCGTAAAACCGCGACGGAAAGGCATTCGCTTCACGAGGCGATTTTGCCCACCTTCAAAGGTACGATAGGGGCCGGGGCCACGGCGGGCTTTCTGGCCCATCATACCTTTGCCGCTCGTCTTGCCTTTGCCCGAGCCATGACCGCGACCGACGCGTTTGCTTTTGCGGTGCGAGCCCTCGGCGGGGCGCAGATCGTGCAGCTTCATGCTGTCACCTCATCAGGTAATTCCTCAACGACCACAAGGTGCCTAACCTTAAAGATCATGCCCCGGATCGACGGATTATCGGGTTTAATCGTTGACTGGCCAAGGCGCCGTAGACCAAGCGAATGAATCGTCTCTTTCTGGTCTTTCGCATAACCAATCATACTTTTACGGTACGTGATACGCAGCTTGCTCATACCGACGTCTCCTCCTTGGCAGGTGCAGGCTCCCGGCGACTACGGCGTGCGAGCAACTCTTGCGGCGTCATATCGCGGCGTCGGGCCATATCACTGAGCGAACTGAGTTCACTGAGGGCCTGGAACGCAGCCTTGACCACATTCACCGGATTATTGCTGCCATAGACCTTGGAGAGCACATCCTTGATCCCGGCGGCCTCAACGACCGGGCGAACCCCACGTCCGGCGATCACCCCGGTACCGGGGGCAGCGGGGCGGATCATCACCTTCGTGGCAGCGTACTTCGTCTGCACATCGTGGGGCACCGTACTGCCCACAAGAGGCACACGGATCAAATTCTTCTTGGCGGCCTCAGTCCCCTTGCGGATAGCTTCAGGAACCTCAGACGCCTTCCCCATACCGACACCCACGTGGCCCTTGCCATCGCCCACCACCACCACGGTGCTAAAGCTAAAGCGGCGACCGCCCTTGACCACTTTGGAAACACGATTGATCTGGACAACTCGCTCTTCGAGCTCAAGGGCATCGGCGTTAATACGTTCTCGTCTCACATTGCCTCCGCACGTGTGGCCCTTGGGGGCCATTAGAAGTTCAGGCCAGCTTCACGCGCCGCCTCAGCGAGCGCCTTCACACGACCGTGATATTTATAGCCACCGCGGTCAAAGACCACCTTCGAGACCCCGGCTGCGATGGCGCGCTCGGCGACAAGCCGGCCCACCACAGCGGCCTCAGCGGTCTTGGTTCCTACTTCGCCCGCCCAACCCTTTTCATTCGATGATGCAGCAGCCAGGGTCTGACCAACAACATCATCAATCACCTGGGCATAGATATGGGCATTGCTGCGAAAAACATTGAGCCGTGGGCGTTCCGGAGTACCACTGACCCGCTTTCGCAGGCGAAAGTGGCGCCGGACACGCAACTCACGGGGAGATCGCCTTGCCATACGTCTATCTTCCTTGCACTACCGTGCTTTACCAGCCTTACCAGCCTTACGACGTACCTTCTCTTCGGCATACTTCACACCCTTCCCCTTATAGGGTTCAGGTGGACGAAGCGCTCGAATGCGGGACGCCTCTTCCCCAACAACCTGCTTATCGATTCCTCGGACGATCAACCCGAGCGGCTCATTCGCGCTCTTGCGCTCACCGACGACATACTGCACATTTGGTGGCGGCTCACGACGCACCTGATGTGAAAAGCCCAGGCTAAGCACCAGCGTCTGACCTTCGAGCACCGCCCGATAGCCAACGCCATTAATCTCGAGGGCACGCTGCCAGCCATCAGTCACACCGACCACCATATTCGCGATCAGCGTACGCGTCAGACCGTGGAGCGACTTGTGCAACTTGGTATCAGAGGGCCGTTGCACGGTCAACTCACCATTTTGCTGCACAATAATCATATCGGGATGCAATTGCTGGGTGAGGGTTCCTTTAGCGCCCTTCACCGTCACCAGATTTCCCTCAGCAATCTGCACGTCCACACCCTTGGGGAGGGTGATTGGTTTTTTTCCAATTCGCGACATTGTAGCCTCCCTGTAGGCTCTACCAGATATAGCAGAGCACCTCACCGCCCACGCGCTCGCGCCAGGCGTCGTGACCAGCGAGCACCCCCTTGGGTGTCGAGAGAATACTGAGACCCAGGCCACCACGGACACGCGGAATTTCATCACGACCGGTATAGATCCGCAAACCCGGCTTACTCACCCGGCGCAGGCCAGTAATAGCCGGGCGCCGATCCGGCATATACTTCAGCGTAATCGAGATCGTATGATACGGCGTCCCCTCGATCACGGTGTAATCTTTGATAAAACCCTCATGCTTGAGAATATCCGCAATCGCAATTTTCATCTTTGATGCTGGAACATCAACGACCATCTTGCGGGCCATACAGGCATTACGGATACGAGTCAGCATATCACCAATGGGATCGTTCACGCTCACAGCGAGCCTCCTCACAGATGCTATTACCAGCTCGACTTGACCACACCCGGAATCATGCCCTTGAGCGCATGTTCACGGAAGCAGATGCGACACATGCCGAACTTACGCATATAGCCGCGCGAACGACCACATACCTTACAGCGGTTATACTCACGCACCTTATATTTTTGTGGGCGTTCTGAACGAACGATCCAGGACGTCTTCGCCAAGGTATTTCCTCCTAAACCGTTGGACTGGTAAGCCTTCGCTCCTGGTCCAGACTAATCACGAAATGGCATTCCGAGGCGCTTGAGCAAGGCATAGGCCTGAGCATCATCGGGGGCAGTCGTCACAATGACCACCTCCATGCCACGGAGCTTATCAATCTTATCGTAGTCGATATCAGGGAACACAATTTGCTCACGGAGGCCGAGGCTATAGTTACCACGGCCATCAAAGGAACGGCGGCTCACCCCACGAAAATCACGAATGCGGGGCAGGGCCAAATTAACCAGACGATCATAGAAGTCATACATGCGATTCCCGCGAATCGTCACCATCACCCCAATAGGCATCCCTTCACGGAGCTTAAACGAAGCAACGGACTTACGCGCCCGGGTAATCACGGGTTTCTGAGCGGTAATGATCGTCAGATCATTCACGGCGGCATCAAGCGCCTTAGAATTTTGCACTGCCTCACCGACACCAATATTGACCACCATCTTGGTGAGCCGGGGGGCCTGCATCACTGACGTGAACTTAAATTCTTGCATCAGCGCGGGGATAACCTCTTGCTGATACTTCTCGCGCAAACGAACGGTCATGCTACATCTCCAGGGGCTTGGAGGCATCGAACCACGAGACGACTCCGGCCCTGATAAACGTCCTAATCAATAGTCGCGTCACAAGCCTTACAGAAACGAACCTTACGGGGCCGACCTTTATGGTCAGTCTCTTCGAGAAAGCGGTGCCCAGTGCGTGAAGCGCGCTTGCAGCTAGGGCAAATGAGCATCACATTGGACACATCAAGGGACGCCTCAAGATCAATAATGCCAGCGGGCTTACCGGGGCCACGAGCTTTGGTATGCCGTTTCACGATATTGAGACCCTCAACCACCACACGGCCCTCAGACGGAAGCATCCGTTTAATCTTACCGCTGCGGCCCTTATCTTTGCCCGTGATGATCAGGACTTCATCTCCGGTCTTGACATGCATAAGACATTCTCCTGGTTAGGTGGCCAGTTACCGTAGAAACTGTGCACCACCTTGCCGCTTAAGCGGCGGTACAAGACGCGAGTCACACGTCTTTCAGAGCACCTCAGGGGCCAGGGAAATAATGCGCATAAACTGTTTTTCGCGCAGTTCACGCGCCACCGGGCCAAAAATACGGGTACCGCGAGGATTATTCTCTTTCCCAATAATGACGGCCGCATTATCATCAAAGCGGATATGCGAACCATCAGAGCGGCCAAACTCTTTCGCGGTACGGATAATCACGGCCCGTACAACTTCGCCTTTTTTAACCGATCCACCGGGTGCAGCTTGCTTCACGCTAGCGACAATGACATCGCCAACGCGACCATACTTCACCCATGAGCCACCGAGCACACGGATGCACATAATCTGCTTGGCCCCGGTATTATCGGCCACCTTCAGGCGTGACTGAGGCTGGATCATAGCAGTTACTCCTCGCCACGTTGCATAATCTCGATGACCCTCCACCGTTTCGTGCGACTGAGGGGTCGAGTCTCTTCAATTCGCACCAGATCGCCCACTTTACACGCATTCTCTTCATCGTGGGCGTGAAACTTACTAGTTTTCCGAATAATCTTGCGATAGAGGGGATGGGGCTTGAGATAATCGACGGCCACCACCACTGTTTTTTCCATCTTATCGCTTACGACCCGGCCAATCTTCTGGACTTTGCGTGGGCCTTGCTGTACCAACTCGCTCATCGCCTACTCCTGCTCCAACTCTCGCTCACGCAAGATGGTCTTGATCCGTGCGATCTCTTTTTTGACCTGGCGCGGGCGAGCGGTATTGGTCATTCGCCCCATGACCTTCTGAAAGCGCAGATTGAACAACTCTTCAAGATTTGCCTTGAGTTGATCACGCAATTCAGGGTCTTCGAGGCTACGCAGTTCACTCGCTTTCTTCACTGCTCACCTCCGTTTCAACTTCATCGCGTGTAATGACTTTGCACTTAATCGGCAATTTCTGGGCAGCGCGGCGCATCGCCTCAAGAGCAATATCTTCGCGGACACCCGCCAGTTCAAACATCACACGTCCTGGTTTGACCACAGCCACCCAGTGATCAACACTCCCCTTGCCACCACCCATACGGGTCTCGGCAGGTTTTTGGGTAACAGGCTTATCGGGAAAGATTCGAATCCAGACCTTACCGCCACGCTTCACATAACCGGTAATTGCACGGCGGGCCGCCTCGATCTGGCGACTAGTCATCCAGACTGGCTCGAGCGCCATAAGCCCATAATCACCAAACGCAACGCTATTGCCACGATAGGAGAGGCCTTCGCTGCGACCTTTTTGCATCTTGCGATATTTCGTACGCTTAGGCAGAAGCATTATCACCCCTCCTCGGACGGCGCTCACCGCGCTCACCGCGCTCACTGCGCTCGGGTTGGCTCGAAGCTGCAAGTTGTTGTTCAGCCTGGAGCTTCGCGAGTTGATCAGGAAAGACCTCGCCCTTATAGATCCAGACCTTGACGCCGATGCGTCCATACGTCGTATGGGCATGAACCTGAGCGTAATCAATATCAGCGCGCAGGGTATGGCGGGGCACCCGACCTTCACTCTCACTCTGGATGCGCGACATCTCGGCACCGCCGAGGCGACCCGAGCACTTGATGCGCACGCCCTGAGCACCGAGGCGCATCGCCCGTTGCACAGCCTGCTTCATCGCACGCTTATAACTAACACGCTTGCTAATCTGCTCAGCGATACTTTCGGCAACAAGCTGGGCATCCAGTTCAGGCTGATGGATTTCTTGAATATTCAGCTTAATCTTTTTGCCTGTACGCTGTTCAAGCGTACTCTTGAGCAGATCAACATTTGCACCACGTTTGCCAATCACAATCCCTGGTTTCGCGGTATAGACGGTCACCTCGACCTTATTAGCCGAGCGCTCGATCTCAATCCGCGAAACCCCGGCATTCGCCAACTCCTTCGCGATCAACTTGCGGAGGGCAAGGTCATCGTGAAGTTGCGCCGTATACATGTCGCCCTCGGCAAACCACTTGGACTGCCAATCTTTGATATAACCGAGGCGAAAGCCTATCGGATGCACTTTACGTCCCAACGAGGACCTCCTCACTTCTGGTACTTCGCATCAATCCGGGCCACCTACTTATCGTGAGCCACCAGGCTAGCCGAGACGATGGTCCCGGAAAGGCTCTTAGTACTCAGATCCATCATCAACGATCACCGTAATATGGGTAGTCGGCTTACGAATCTGATTTGCCATACCGCGGGCACGAGGCATAAAGCGCTTGAGCACCGGCCCCTGATCGGCATAAATCTGTTTGATCGTGAGGGCATCGCGATCAAGATCGAAATTATGCTCAGCGTTGGCGGCAGCCGACTTAATCGTACGGGCGACCTCACGTGCCGCCTTTTGGGGCATATAATTGAGCGTTGCCAGGGCTTTATCCACAGGCATCCCACGCACGACATCCATCACCAGACGGACTTTGAGCGGCGAGATGCGCACATAACGGGTAACAGCTTTGACTTCCATCATTGTACTCGTTTGTACTCCAGGCACGGGCAGCACGAGGCACAAACCCGTCCATTGTACCACAGGAAGCCGAACGGCTTGCTGTGGCCTAGCCTACTTCATCTTACCGCGCTTATCAGCCTTCTTGCCACCGTGACCACGAAAGAGGCGGGTGGGGGCAAACTCACCAAGCTTATGGCCAACCATATTTTCGGTGACATAGACCGGCACATGGCGGCGGCCATCATGCACTGCGATCGTGTGTCCAATCATCTGCGGAAAGACAGTCGAGTCACGCGACCAGGTGCGCAACACCCGCTTTTCATTCGCGCGGTTCATGCCCTCGATCCGCTCAAGCAGTTTAATATCTACGTACGGCCCCTTCTTGGACGAACGGGACATAACACTCCTCCATCACTACCTTAGCCACGGTTTGGCTTGCGCCGACGCACAATGAAGGGATCACTGCGCTTGTTATTGCGAGTTTTGACCCCACGGGCTGGCTTGCCCCATTTGGTCTTTGGCGTACTCATTCCAATTGGTGCGCGGCCTTCACCACCACCGTGGGGATGGTCACGGGGGTTCATCACCGTACCGCGGACAGTTGGGCGGCGACCGAGCCAACGCGAACGCCCTGCTTTACCAATGCGGACATTCTGATGATCGGGGTTGCCAACCTGGCCAATCGTCGCCATACAACGGACGTGGATCATCCGCATTTCACCCGAAGGCATCCGCAGCGTGGCATAATCGCCCTCTTTTGCCATCAACTGAGCCGACGTACCGGCGCTCCGCACCAGCACCCCACCGCGGCCGATTTCGAGTTCGACATTATGGATCTGCGTACCAAGGGGAATAGCACTCAGTGGCAGCGCATTGCCCACTCGGATATCAGCATTAGGCCCACTCATCACCTGATCGCCGACCTTCAGGCCAACTGGAGCGATGATATAGCGTTTTTCGCCATCGGCATAGGCAATCAGGGCAATGCGAGCCGAGCGATTAGGATCGTACTCGAGTGCCTGAACCTTGCCAGGAATACCGATCTTATTGCGCTTGAAATCAATAATGCGATAAAAGCGCTTGTGGCCACCGCCACGATGGCGCACGGTAATGCGCCCCCGATTATTACGCCCGGCGCGTTTACGCAGGGGTTCGATCAAACCCGGTTCAGGGCGCTTCTTCGTCAGTTCATCAAAGGTTGAGACTGACATATTCCGGCGACCTGCCGAAGTTGGTTTATATTTGCGCACACCCATAGATCTCCTCCGTTAGCTCTCGAAGATCTCGATACGATCACCCGGAGCGAGCGTGACAATCGCTTTTTTCCAATCGCGGGTATAGCCAGACTCACGACCACGGCGCTTCATCTTACCATGCACCGCCATGGTATGAACTTTCAACACGGTGACATTGAAGATTGTCTCGACCGCGTTCTTAATCTCCGGTTTCGAAGAACCACGGAGCACCTCAAACGAATACTTGCCATACTCCATAAGGCTCGTATTCTTCTCAGTGATGAGAGGGCGCACAATAATTTCGTGCGGCGTTGGCATCGCTACTCCTCCTCGCTCACCGCCGCCGCCGCGCCGGTGCCATTACCCAGGATGCTTTCCACCACGGTCAACGCGGCTTGCGGCATCACAATATTATCGTAGTGCAGAAGATCGCGCACATTGAGATAACTGGCAAGCAGGGTTCCAACTTTGGGAAGATTGCTCGCCGAGCGGCGGACAATCATATTTTGCTCACTCTTGCTATCGAGCACGATCAGGGTTTTACCCTCCAGTCCATGTGCGTTGAGAAACGCAAGCGCATCTTTGGTACGTGGGCGCTCGAAACTCAGGTCGTCAACAAAGCGGATCTGAGCCGCCGCGTATTTGACCGAAAGAGCAGAGCGCACGGCAAGCCGACGCATCTTGCGGGGCATATTGAGCCGATAGGAGCGCGGGTGCGGACCGTGAGCAACGCCACCACCGGTGCGATGGGGGGCACGTGCCGAACCCTGGCGCGCACGACCGGTACCCTTCTGACGATAGAGCTTGCGGGTACTACCTCTGACTTCACTACGTCCACGCGTACTATGTGTCCCAAGGCGAGCATTGGCGTGCTGCATCACCACGTACTGATGCATCAACGTCACATTTGGCTCAACCCCAAAGATATACGCATTGAGCTCGATCGTCCCGATCTGCTCACCTGACTGGTTATACAACTCTGCCTGCATTTTGTTCCCCCTTAGCCCTTCACTGCCTTGCGGATCTGCAACAGGCCGTTGCGGGCACCAGGGACAGAGCCCTTGACCAGGATGAGGTTTTTCTCGGGCAGCACATCAACCACTTCGAGATTCTGAACCATCACCCGTTTGCCACCCATACGACCGGCCATCTTCTGCCCCTTCCAGACCCGACCGGGGGTCGTGCCGGCACCAATCGAACCCGGGGCACGATGGCGATCACTCTGTCCGTGGGTCTTGGGGCCACCGCGGAAGCCGTGGCGTTTGACAACGCCGGCAAAACCGCGACCCTTGGAATTACCCGCAATATCAACCTTCTGACCGGGCTGGAAGAGATCAGCTTTGATAACATCGCCAGGCTTATGGTCTTGTGGGTGATCGGCACTGAATTCACGCAAAATGCGGAGTAGGACGCCAGCTGGCTTCAAGTGACCCTGCTGAGGCCTAGTCAACTTACGAGCTGGAACTTCTTCAAAGCCGATCTGCACTGCATCGTAGCCATCGCGTTCAGCTACGCGTACCTGTGTCACAACGCAGGGCCCAGCGTTAATCACCGTAACAGGGACAACCTCCCCTTTTTCGGTGAAGACCTGCATCATCCCCACCTTGCGACCCAACATTCCATGAACCATACTGCTACCTCCGCAGCTTACGTCGTTGCGCAGCGGCTGCCTTTTCTTTCAGTTACGACTACAGTTTGATCTCGATATCAACACCAGCGGGCAAGTTGAGTTTCATCAACGCATTAATCGTCTGCTGACTCGGATCCAGCACGTCGATTAAGCGTTTATGCGTACGAATTTCAAACTGTTCCTGCGAGTCTTTATCGATAAACGGTGAACGCATCACACTATACTTCTCGATGCGGGTTGGCAACGGCACAGGGCCGGCGACCAACGCACCAGTCCGTTCGGCAGCGTCAACAATCTGGCGTGCCGACTGATCCAGGATTTTGTGGTCGTATGCCTTGAGGCGAATACGCACCTTCTGTTTGGCCATGGTGTTCCTCTATAAAACACTACGCTAGCGAGTGTAACCTACCCAGGGTACGTACCCTTTACGCTATGATCTTGGTGACGACACCAGAGCCGACCGTGCGGCCACCCTCACGGATGGCAAAGCGCAAGCCTTCTTCGATCGCGACGGGCACGATCAA
>NZ_RYFF01000070.1 GCF_004138165.1 Candidatus Chloroploca sp. Khr17 | reverse complement strand
GCCGGGCGGCGGCGAGTCGGCCGCGATCGTCGTGCATATCCCGACCGCGTATCTGCCGCTCGTGTGGCGCTAAGATCGTCTCCTTGTCGCTCTTCTTCAACCTGTTTGTTGATGAAAGATCGAGCGGGGCCTGATCTACGAGCGCCAGAAGGCCAACCATTGAGGCACCGAGGCACCGAGTTCGATGCAGGCCATTTTTCTCGTAGCGAAGCTAAGAATGGAGCTATGCCCACCTCCCACGCCACCCCAGCACAGTAGGTTGCTGCCGCGTTAAACGCCTCAGCCGTCGCAATCATCGCGGCAAGAGCATCATCGCGAAGCGCCAACTTGCAGCATACCGTTCGTGTGGGGGCGATTGTCAAAAGCTTCCTCGCAAGTACCAGCGACTACGACGACATGTCCGACAATGTGCTGCTGTTTATCCCCACGTCGCTTCGCGCTGGTAGCGACGCTCGTGGTGGGCGCGCTACTGGTGTTCAGCGGTCTCCTCCAGCGCACAGCGCAACTGACAAACTGGGAACATCGACCCCGCTTGACGCTAGCCCGGCGGGCGTCAAGCTGGACGCGAAGCAACGCTTGACACTCGCGCCTGACGCGAGCGCGGCACTGAATACAGCGCTCCAAGAAGCCGGGCAGTTTAGCCTGGTTGTGGCGTTCACGCCCAGGAACGAGTCCCAGTGGGGGTGGCTGCTCACGATCAACGGCGATGAGTCCGACCATCCGAACTTGGCGTTGACGCAGGATCGACAGCACCTGTTGATCCGGTTGCGCACGGTGGCGACCAATGAGCACGCGATGCCGGCCCTGGTGCTGCCCGAGTTGCTCGCCACCGATCAGCCGCGCACAATCGGGCTGAGTTATCAGCGCGGGATTTTGCACGCGGCCGTTGATGGACAGGTTCTGCCGAATCGGCTGGCGATCAACCCGGCGCTGGCGTTCTTTTCGGTGATGCTGCCGTTCAAGGCAAACAATGTGCTCGATCGCTACGAGTGGATGCCCCTCCTCTACACGCTTCTGTACAGCGGGCTGATCTTTGGGTCGGTGGGGCTCGCCCTCGCGCTGTGGACACAGCCGACCTGGACGCTGGTGATGCGTCTCGCCGCGGCGCTCGGCGGGGCGGTGCTGGCCGCGATCCTCTACGCCGCGCTGATCACGCTCGCTGGTGGCGTCTGGCCGTCGGTAGGCCTGATGGCCTTGCAGATCGGCGTGGCGCTCATCGCGTGGGCCATCTTCTGGTGGATAATTGCGCCAGTGGTGCGAGCGGGGTAGCGATGCCGGATCACCCGGAGACGGTGCTGATTGCGTTCTCCCTGGCACGCCGCGAAGGGCTCGCCTCAAAGGGTTTCACCTGTACTGGGAAGGGCGTCCTGATAAGGCAAAACGCCTTAGTTCGACTTTATCCGGGCTGGCTTCTATAACCAGCCAGCCCTTACGTTTTGAGGGCATCAGCCCGTAACGCATGGTGAAGAACCTCGCGCAAGAAGTGCCCGGTGTACGAGGCTTCGACCTCGGCGACCTGCTCGGGGGTGCCGGTGGCAACGACGTAGCCGCCGCCGTCGCCGCCTTCGGGTCCCATGTCAATGACCCAGTCGGCGGTTTTGATGACGTCGAGGTTGTGTTCGATCACAATGACGGTGTTGCCTGCATCAACGAGCCGGTGTAGCACGTCGAGCAGGTGCTGAACATCGGCGAAGTGCAACCCCGTCGTTGGCTCATCGAGAATATAGATGGTGCGCCCCGTCGCAACGCGGGCGAGTTCTTTCGCCAGTTTGACCCGCTGCGCCTCGCCGCCCGAAAGGGTGGTCGCCGGCTGCCCAAGACGGACATAGTCGAGCCCGACATCGTGCAGGGTTTGCAAGATGCGCCGCACCCGCGGTACGTTGTCGAAAAATTCGAGCGCCGTCTGCACGTCCATCTCAAGCACATCGGCAATGGATTTGCCTTTGTATTTGACTTGCATGGTCTCGCGGTTGTAGCGCTTGCCTTTGCATTCATTGCAACGTACCCATACGTCAGCAAGAAATTGCATGTCAATTTTGATCTCACCATTGCCTTCACAGGTCTCGCAGCGCCCACCTTTGACATTGAAGCTGAAGCGACCGGCGGCATAGCCGCGCAGACGCGCTTCGGCAGTATTGGCAAAGAGATCGCGCAGCAGATCGAAGAGTTTGACGTAGGTCGCCGGATTCGAGCGCGGGGTGCGCCCGATTGGCTGCTGGTCAATGTCGATCACTTTGTCGAGATGTTCAAGCCCATTGAGCGCCGCATATGGCCCTGGTTTTAGTTGCGCTTTGTTGAGCCGGTTGGCCAGCGCAGGATAGAGCGTCTCGGTGATTAGCGATGATTTGCCCGAGCCGCTGACCCCTGTGACGGCGATGAAGGTGCCGAGTGGGAAGCGAACGCTGACCTCACGGAGGTTGTTGAGCGTTGCGCCCTCAAGGCTCAACCAGGCTTCTTCCCCCTCAAGCGGGGCCGTTGCGGCGATCCGCTGCGATGCCTTGCCCCGTCGCTGCGGCAGCGAGGCGGCGGTCTTATCAAGGCGACGCGCAATCGTTGAAGTGAGCAACGGGCTACGCCGCGTTGCGGGGATCGCGATTTCAAGCTGACCACTCAAATAGTGGCCCGTCAGCGAGCTAGGGTGCGCAGCGATCACCGCAGGTGGGCCACTGACGACGACCTCGCCGCCCTTGACCCCGGCACCAGGGCCAAAGTCGACGATCCAATCGGCGGCCTGCATCGTCTCAAGGTCGTGCTCAACGACGATCAGCGTATTGCCAAGGTCGCGCAGCCGCAAGAGCGAGTCGAGCAGTTTCCGATTATCGCGCTGATGGAGGCCGATGCTCGGTTCATCGAGAATGTACATTACCCCGACCAGCCCTGAACCAATCTGCGAGGCCAGACGAATGCGTTGCGCCTCGCCTCCGGAAAGCGTCGGGGCCGGGCGCCCCAGGCTCAAATAGTGCAGGCCAACATTCAACAGAAAACCGAGACGTTCGCGGATCTCCTTCAGCACATCATCAACGATCTGCAACTGCGTCGGATTGAGCAACGTCGACTCTTCGTCTGGCGTAGGCAGTTCGGTGCGACCAGCGATGTGCAGCACCCAGGCATGCGCCTCGTGAATATTTTTGCCCCCAACCTCGGTGATCGTCGTATTAACTACGCGCACTGCCCGGCTCTCGGGGCGGAGACGGGCACCGTGGCACTCGGGGCAAGGCTGCTCGCTCATATACTGCAAATAGTATTCGCGAGCCATATCACTGCCGGTCTGCATAAAACGACGCCGGATCTCGGCGGCCACGCCCTCCCACGGGCGATAGAACTCGCCGCGACTGCCATTCTCGCTGGCCCACGAGAAACGCACCTTCTCTTTGCCACTGCCAAAAATGATCACCTCGCGCTGCCGCTCGGTCAGTTCATCCCAGGGCGTATCAAGGCTAAATTCATAGTGGGAAGCAAGCCCAACAATCGTCTTGTATGACCAGGCATCCGTCTTTTTGCGCAACTCGCCCCAGTAGGTCACGGCCCCCTGATTGAGCGAGAGCAACCCATTGGGCACCAGCAGCGTCGGGTCAACTTCAAGGCGCGTCCCGAGACCAGCGCACGACGGGCACGCCCCCTGCGGCGAGTTGAACGAGAACATCTGCGGCGTCAACTCGGGAAACGAGATGCCACAGTTGGGGCAAGTATTGCTCTCGCTCATCAGCCACTCTTCAGGAGGGGCCTGAACAACGTCGGTTGCACGGGAGGCAACCGAAGGAGCCTGCACGCTCACAATGACGCTGCCCTCGCCAACACGGAGCGCCTGCTCGATGCTGTCGGTGAGACGAGTGACAAAGGCCTCGTAGTCGCTGCCGGCAGCGGCCTGCGCCACGCCGATGGTCGCGCTAACGGGCGCAGCGGCGGGCGTCGCAGCCTCAGGGTCAGGCATCACGAGGCGATCAACGACCACTTCGATCGTATGCTTCACCTTCTTATTGAGCCGAATCTCCTCATCGAGCGTACGGATTTCGCCATCCACCCGCACCCGCACAAAGCCCTCGGCCTTCGCCTCAGCGAAGATATCCTTATATTCACCTTTGCGCTGAGCCACAAGGGGGGCCAGCAAGAGAAAGCGCGTCCCAGGCGGCAACTCGAGCACCCGATTAACCATCTGCTCGGCGCTCTGCGAGGCGACCTGTTGCCCGCACTGATGGCAATGCTGTGTACCAACGCGGGCAAAGAGCAAGCGCAGATAATCGTAGACCTCGGTGACGGTGCCGACGGTTGAACGCGGATTCTTGCTCGCACTCTTCTGCTCGATCGCAATCGCTGGCGAAAGACCCTCGATCAGATCAACCTTGGGTTTCTCCATCTGACCGAGAAACTGGCGCGCATAGGCCGAAAGACTTTCGACATACCGGCGCTGGCCTTCCGCATAGAGCGTATCAAAGGCAAGCGAGCTCTTGCCCGAGCCACTGACGCCAGTCAAAACAACAAGTTGATCGCGGGGTAACTCAAGGTCAACCGCCTTGAGATTATGTTCACGGGCACCCTTGATAAGAATCTTATCTCTGGCCATACGTGCGTATTCCCACTACTCACGCCAATGCACCAAGACACCAGACACACGAAGCCGCGACAGGTGATGCTGTCCGATCCTCGTGTGTCTGGGAACCTGTACGTTGTTCGTTCGACAAGGTTTTCGACAAGGCTTTTCAGACACCGTACCAGCGTGACCGCCGAACGGAAGGACACGGCGATGCCGTGTCCTTCCTGCGATTTTTCGGAACAGCCGTGCTACAGTATACCACACCTTGGCCGGGGCAACAATCGGTCAATCGCCCGACATTTCCGCCTCGACGCGCAACGGGGCAGGAGCCTTCTGCGGGGCAGGCACACCAACCAGTTGTGGACGAAGCACCAGGGTCAGCACGATGGCGGCGCTCCCAATCAAGAGCGAGCCAGTGAGATACGGGGCCAGCGGCCCAACCGTGTCGAAGAGAAAGCCAGCCATAAGCGGCCCGACAATCATCGTCAAGCTGTTCATTGCCTGCGTGCCACCGAGCACACTGCCCTGCTCCTGAGCCGAAACACTGCGCGAAATCAGGCTTGTCAGGCTCGGCGTCGCCATCCCACTGCCAATCGAGAGCAGCGCCAGGATCGGGTAGAGCATCCAGGCGACTGGCACAAACGCAATGCCCACAAACGCCACCGTCATCAGCGCTAAACCAGTCACGGCCAGACGCGCCTCACCAAACATCGGCACAAGCTTGCGGATAAGAAAGCCCTGCATAATCACCGCCATCAGACCGATGAAGGCGAAGAGAAAGGCGATCTGCATCGGGCCGAACCCAAAACGGCTCTCGGTAAAGACCGCGAAGTTGCTCTGCAGACCAGCGAAGGCCAGGTTGAGCAGCAGAATGCCCATCAACAAGGGGCGAATGCTCTCGCGCCGAACGACCGCCGAAAGACGACGAAGCGGATTGAGGCTGCCCATCTTCTGCGTGCGGCGCTCGACTGGCAGCGACTCGGGCAGGGTGAAGTAACCAAAGATCACACTGCCAAAGATCAGGGTCGCTGCAGCAAAGGCCGGCGCACTCAGGCTAATCGTGCTGAGCAGACCGCCAATGGCCGGGCCAAGCATAAAGCCAAGACCGAAGGCGGCACCGATAAGGCCCATTCCGCGAGCACGGGTCTCGGGCGTCGTAATATCGGCGATGTAGGCCTGAGCAGTACTGATGCTGCCGCCGGTAATGCCTGCCGCAATGCGCGACACAAAGAGCACTGCCAGCACCGCCGTCGCACCGAGTGGCTCGAAGCGGTCAGCCAGGCCAAAGAGCACATACGACAAACCAGCGCCCGTCAGGCTCAAGAGCAACACCGGGCGGCGACCAAAGCGATCCGAGAGACCGCCGAGGATCGGCGCAAAGAGAAACTGAAAGAGCGAATACGAAGCCGTCAACGCCCCAACGACCAGCGCATAGTTGGCCGCCATCCACGCCGGGCTATTCGCCTCGATCATTTTCACATAGAAAGGCAACAGTGGCAGCACAATGCCAACGCCCAACAAATCAATAAAAATGGTGAGAAAGATAAAAATTAAGGGTGAACGCGAATTTTTCACGATTGGTTTCCTCAAAAGCTTTGCGGCCTGAAATGTCCCACCCACAATATAGCACACCGCACGAGTTCTGTCAACCCTTTGCACAGGTTTTGTTAGGGCGATGGCATCTTGCACTGGTGCGTGCCGCCATGCTCGCGGATCACGCGCATCCGCCCAGACCGTCGGCGTCATGGTTTTGCAGTCCATGATCCGCTCTGAACCCGATGCCGTGGGGCGAAAGCCCTCGGCTATGGCAAGCGAAGCCCACCTTCGAGGGCTGTAGCGGATTCATTTCTGAAAGACGATAACGCCTGGGCTACGCTGGGCAAAGCCGGCTTTCGCCGGCTGGATGAGGCCACGCAGGTGGCCTTTGCTGCCCAGGAGCCGAGCCGTTCACGGCCACGGCAGCAAGAATGCAATCGCCCTACAAGTTTTGTCAAGGCGAGACCTCCCAGGTCTGCCAGACCTGGGAGGTAACGTTGCGTCTTTGCTTCAAAACAACCGCCTTCTTTGAAAGATACTGTTGGCAAACTAGCATCGGCGCGAGCGTTTATCCTATTGGGGTAGCTTACCTCTATACCTCTATGAAGCCAAATCTATGCAAACTTTGCACCATTCAGATCGTCGCTCATCACAGCGGAGTCTCCGGCTTATATTCGCTGCGGTAGGGCTTGTGAGCGTGATGGCCGTGGGGGTGCTGCTCTTCTGGCAATCTGGCGTCAACCCTACGCTCGGTCAGCCGCCTATTGAAGCAGATGTCGCAACCGTCAAGGTCGAGCTTTCCCCAACCGAACGCGCCTACCTCGATGCGCTTGGACCAATCACTGTTGCGCCTGATCCTGACTGGATTCCGTATGAGCAAATTGATGCGCAAGGCAAATTTGTCGGCATTGCAGCTGATATGTTTGACCTGCTGGCCGAGCGGCTCGACGTCGAGTTTGCCTATGTGATCGCCCGCGATTGGGATCAAGCGCTTGAACTCTCGCAGGCCGGCGAGGTTTATCTGCTCCCTTTTCTCAACCAGACGCCCGCCCGCGAAGCGTGGCTCATCTTTACCGAGCCACTGCTGGTTGACCCCAATGTCTTTATCACCCGTGAAGAGCATCCCTTTATTTTTGATGCAACGCAGCTCAGCGATACTACAATTGTGTTGCCCAGCGGCACGTCGGTGGAAGAACGGGTACGGCGCGACTTTCCAAATCTGGCAGTAGTAACCGTGCCGAGTGAGAACGAGGTCTTCCAGGCCGTCTCGAATCGTGAAGCCGATCTGACGCTCCGCTCGTTGACGATTGCGGCCTATACGATCCGCAAAGAGGGGCTCTTCAATCTGAAAATCGCGGGGTAGGCACCCGAAAGTTATGTCAACCGATTACGCATCGGGGTGCTCAAAGATGAGCGCATGCTGCGCGATATTCTGGACAAGGGCATTGCAACGATCACGCCCCGCGAACGCGAAGCGATCACCAATCGGCATGTCAACATCACGGTTGTGCAACCCTTCGATTATGGCCTCTTGTTGCGCATAGCGGGGCTTCTGGCAGTACTGGCGGGAGTATGGTTCTACTGGAGCATGCGGATCAGAACGATCAACGCCTCGCTGCGCGAAAGCGAGCGCAGCAAATCGCTCTTGATTGCCAACTTGCCGGGGGTGGCCTATCGCTGCCGCTTTGATCGTGACTGGACGATGGAATTTGTCTCGGAAGGATGTTTCAAGCTGACGGGCTACCCGAGCGAAGCGCTACTCTACAATCAGAAAGTTGCATACAACGATCTAATCCACCCCGAAGACCGTGAGCGGGTCTGGGAGGGGTGGCAAGCCGCAAGTGCGCAGCGCACGCCAGTACAACTCGAATATCGGCTGATCGCGGCGACCCAGCGTGAAAAGTGGATCTTTGAGCAGGGGGCCTTTGTCTGTGACGAGGCGGGCCAGATCCAGGCGCTCGAAGGGCTTTTGATCGACATCACCGACCGCAAACAGGCCGAAGAAGAGGTCTATCGGATCTCGATCCACGATGATCTGACCGGAATTTATAATCGTCGCTACATCTTTGAACGGCTCGAGAAGCTGATGAAAGAGTATGAGCGGAATTGCCGTGACTTTGCCATTGCCTTGATTGATCTCGATTTTTTCAAAAAGATCAACGACACCTATGGACACCAGGGCGGCGATTATGTGCTTCAACAATTTGCGCAACTCCTGAGCAGCAGTTGTCGGCCTTACGATCTCGTTGGTCGCTATGGTGGCGAAGAGTTTATCGTCATTGCGCTGAATCTCGATCACGAAGCAATGGCGCAACTGATGAAGCGCGTGCGTGAACGGCTCGACGAACAGACTTGTATTTTTGAAGGGCAGCGCATCACCGTCACGTTCAGTGCCGGCATCGCGGCAAGCAGCGAAGCCGGCGTCGGCTTCAGCAGCGAAGCGCTGGTCAGCCAGGCCGACAAGCGCCTCTACGATGCAAAAGAGCTTGGGCGCAACCGCATCATCTGAGTTCGTGAGCCTGGTGCGCAAGAGGTCACGTTGCGTTGGCGAACGAACGCAACTGTTCAAGCGCATCCACTCCACCCTGGCGATAGGCAAGCCAGGGGAGCGAGGGTGGGGTGCGTTGCTGTTGTTCCCCAAGGGCTGCCTGCCAAATAGCACGTTGTTCGGCGACAACCTGAGCATCCTCGGCCTCGGTACGCAGGCTCCGGCGCAACGTCACCAGCGCCACAAGCCAGCCTTCATCGTACTTGACGCCGCCGGTCACCCGGCCATCGCGTTGCAGTTGGCAGAGATTTGCCCCGCCGGTCGCAAGCACGAGGCGTTGTTCAGCAACCTGGATCGCAGTCTCAAGGTGGGTACGTAGCATATGCAACTCCAATGGTAGCGCTTCATCCCTATAGCCACCGCCATCCGTGTCCACGCGACGCACGCTGCTCTGCGCACCGCAGTCAATGGCAATCTCCGTGCTGCTGATATCGCCGGTGGTAAGCCGATCGCCCTGGGTGATGTCAGTTTTTTGGGACGCCATCATCAAGACCTGTGAGGTCGCTTCTCGTCTTTACTTTGCAGGGTAGTGGATCTCAACCCATTATAGCAAACGGTCTCGGTTTACGCACTCCCCAAATCACAACAGCATCTGACTGGTCTCGACAATCAGCCATCTCTCCACGCTCGCATCCCACCGCAGCGTAGAGCGCACCCGCACCGTTGCCTGCGCCGGCGCGACGGCCCCGGCCTCCTGGTTGCTCCAGGTTTCTTGGTTGACGACGGTGATGGTGATCGCGCCGATCCCCCAGCGTACAAGAATCGAGCGACGGGGTTTCTTTGGTCACGGCCATTCGAGCAAACCACTGGAAGCTTACGGCGACTCCCGCATCTGGGCCGATGATCTGCACGCGGTGATCACCAGCCTTGGGCGTTCATGCTGGGTTTCTTCACCCAGGATATTGTGCTTTCGGCGATGGCCGAACACCATCAACGCCTGATGCCCCACGCACAGAGCTCGCTCTTCGCTCTACGCAGGCGTTGGGCATACACCGTTTTGGGAAGCAGCTGAACGCTTCAACCGTGAACTTGCTACTTTTGCACGATCAATCGCCTGACCGCTGGGAACCCGCCGCAAGCCGCCGCCCTTATGGTCTTCCAGAAATGAATCCGGTCTAGCCCGCGCAGGCGGGCTTCGCTTCACCTAGCCGAGGGCTTTCGCCCCACGGCATCGGGCGCATAGCGGATCATTTCCTGTAAAACCATGAGGACGTGCGGTGAGGCGGGTTTCTCGCTGGCTTTAGCCAAAGCAGCGAACATCCTTGCGGTTGTTGCCATTCTATAAGGCCGTGTTGAAGGATGCGATTGCCGTCGACGGTCGGCGGCTGATTGAGCAGAAGTGCGCCGAGCAGGGATCGCTCCCGTGGGGTACCCCACGGGAGCGATCCCAGCGAAGGGGCGCTGTGCAGCCAGTACCGCGAGTCGCCGTGCTTGGTGCTGACGTAGCAGCACCAAGACCACACCAATCACCGCTGTGAGGGCTACGAGGATGAGGAGACGTTCAAGCATACCCTAGCCCTCGCACTGCCAGGGTGCAAGCAGGTCGCCGAGGAGTCCAGACAGGGCGATAGTTTTCACGTCAGCCTGATAGAGCCGGGTCAGGCGTGTGACAGCGGGGCTTCCGCTTGCGTTGATGTATGCCGCCAGACCTGCGGATCGCCTCCCTCCGCCCCCATCGTCGGCGTCAATGCCTCGGCTCCGCAGGGCCAAGCCGGCCTTCGCTGGCTGGATCAGGCCACGGAGGTGGCCTTCGCTCCCCAGGAGCCGCGCCGTTGACGGCTACGGCAAGAAGATGCCATCGCCCTGAGGCATGAGCCAGGGGTGTCTTGACGCACCGCAGTACCAAGCGTATAATCCGATGAAAGAAAGGATCGCGCCTATGCGCTCGCTCTACCTAGCTGTCACCGAGATCGTGCGCAACAAGCTACGATTCTTGGTAGTCTTCCTGATCGTCGCCCTTATCACCATCCTGGTTCTTTTCACCGCAGCTCTGGGCGATGGCCTCGCCCAGAGCACCAGCGAGTACCTCGACGGTCTCGACGCGAGCCTGATCGCCTTCCAGTCCGATGTCAACTACCAGATCCCCGCAAGCCGCCTCGGCCGCGCGCGGCTGAACACCATCCGGCGCGTGCCCGGTGTGCTCGCCGTGGGGCCTATCGGGGTCAGTAGCGCTACGATTATCGCCGTGGATGGGGTCGCCCGCACGGGGCTTGACATCGCCTTGATCGGCGTCGAGCCCGGTGCGCCTGGGGCACCGTCGACGCTCAGCGGCACCCCGCTCACGAACAGCCGTGCTGCCGAGGCAGTGGTCGATCAGCACATTGCCGAACGGCTCGGCCTGTCCCGCGACACCACGATCACGTTAAAGGTCGTGCAAGGCATGGAGGAGCAGCACTACAACCTTCGGGTGGTGGGCGCTACCAGTGGGAGCAAGATCAACTTCAGCCCCGCGATCTTCGTCCCGTTGCAGCGCTGGGACAAGATTAGGCCACAAGAGCAGGTGGGGGGGAGCGACAATGAGATCACCTTCAATATCGCCGCCGTTCAGCTTGATGGTACCGTGCCGCTGGCGACGGTGTCCAGCGAGGTGATGCGGCACGTTGCGCATGTTGAACTGATCGACCCGGTGACCGCCTACGAGTCGACGCAGGGCTACCAGGATATGCAGGCGACCCTTAGCCTCCAGCAGGGCTTTGTGCTCGTGATCGTCGTGCTGATCATTGGCAGCTTCTTTCAGATCCAGACCCTCCAGAAAGTGGCCCAGATCGGTATGCTCAAGGCCATCGGTGCCTCAAGCTGGACGGTGGTTGGTGCCCTGCTCTTCCAAATTATGCTCACCCTGCTGGTCGGGCTCAGCGTCGGCCTCGTCGCGGTCTGGCTGCTGGCCCAGGCCCTCCCGACGGGCATTCCACTGGTGTTCAGCGGCGCAAAGATAGGGGTCGCCATTGGGTCGATTCTGGCAGCCGGCCCCATCGCTGCCCTGATGGCGGTGCGCACGATTCTGAAGATCGAACCGCTGCGGGCCCTGGGCCTGAGCGCATAGGAGGCACCATGAGCGCACTTGAGGCCAGGGCGGTGAGTAAACTTTACCGAACCCACGACATCGAGGTGTTGGCCGTTGACAGCCTCACGCTCACCGTGGAACCCGGCGAGTTTGTCGCCCTGATCGGGCCAAGCGGCTCAGGGAAAACGACCATGCTGGCCCTCTTGGCGGGTCTGCTGCTGCCCGACGCCGGCGAGGTGGTGATCGGGGGGCGCAGCCTTAGCTCACTTGGCAAGGCCGGGCTCGCGGCCTTCCGCCTCGAGCAGATCGGCTTCACCTTTCAGGCCCACAACCTGGTGCCCTACCTGACCGTACGGGAAAACGTCGAACTGATGCTGCGGCTCAACGGCCGGCTCGACCGCCAGGGCAGGGCGCGAGCCATCGAACTGCTCACCCAGCTTGGGCTAGAGCACCGGCTCAACAACCTGCCCTCGGAGCTGTCAGGAGGGCAGCAGCAGCGAGTTGCAATCGCACGAGCGCTTGTCCACGAGCCGCGCATCGTATTGGCCGACGAGCCGACGGCGAGCCTCGATTCGGAACGGGCGCACCAAGTTGCCGGGATCCTTGCTCAGCTGATCCACGCGCAGGGACGGGCGGGGATCATGGTTACCCACGACCCACGCATGTGCATCTACGCCGATCGCATCGTCCGGCTGGAGGATGGGCGGGTGACCCGCGTGCTGACCACCCGCGAAGAGATCGCTGTTTTTGCTCAGATCGGCTAGTGGTCGGCTAGGACGCAGCGACAACAAGCCCGCCCCCGCCCAGACCCTGCGCTCCCCGCGCAGCTCGGCCTGACCGAGAGCTTGGAGAATCAGTGGGTCACTGCGTATGCGGCCCAGCGCTTCTGGCATGAACTGCTCAGCCCCTTTGTTGACCTGTGACAACCGGGCGGGTTACGCTTGCGCTACGGATCATCAACCTCAATGCTCTCGACTTGGAATTGGTCGCCGCCGGTCACCCGCAACTGGCGCGAACCGCAGGCGGCGCAGGCCAGCGGCAACGGCGGCGTCACCAGCGTGGTCGTGCCGCACGCGAGGCAGATGCCATCAGCCGGGATGCGCCGAAAGACCAGTTGGGCACCCTCAGCCGCACTCTCGCGGCTGAGAATGTCGAAGTAGAACTGCACCGAATCATCAACGACGCTACTGAGTGCGCCGATCACTAGGCTAATTGAGCGGATGCGCCGCCCGTCGGCAGCGCCCACCGCCACCTTGAGCAGACCTTCGGTAATGGCAAGTTCGTGCATAGGATGTTATGCCAAGCGTGGCGTTAAGGTCACGCCCCATGCGGCTAACTCAGCGACGATGCGTTCGATCAGCGGATCGAGGCTGGCGGCGACCGGCTCGGTCAAATCAAGCCCCGGTTCCATCACTGTGGGCACCAAGCCCCAGAGTACCATACGCTGGGGCAGTTCGCCTTGGAGGCTGCCCACCGCCAACAATTCGGAGAGGCCGAACTGGTGCATGGACATTTTGTGGGCCAGCGCCGCCGGGATCGCCGCGCCTTCGAGTCGAATCAAACTACCCGGCGGCTCATCGGCGCGAATCGCATCAATGATCAATAGGTCGCGCACACCCTCTAAATAGGGGAGCAAATGCAAGCCGAGGGTGCCGCCATCAAGGGCTTCGACCTCGGTGGAAAGCGTATAGCGTTCGAGCAAGCGTTCGACGGTGCGCACGCCCAGGCCTTCATCGCGGAGAATGATGTTGCCGAGGCCAAGAATGAGGATTGGTGCCATAATTCTGGCTTTCAGCTTTCAGCTTTCAGCTTTCAGCTTTCCCTAGCGTACCTTTATGCTGGTGGTTTCGCCGGTCTTTGGATCAACGATGTGTACAGCGCAGGCCATGCACGGATCGTACGAATGGACGACGCGCAGGATCTCGACTGGGCGAGCGGGGTCGGCGACGGGCGTACCGACCAGGGCCTGCTCCCAGGGGCCGCGCAGGCCCTGTCCGTCGCGGGGCGAGCCGTTCCATGTGCTGGGCACGACGGCTTGGTAGTTGGCGATCTTGCCGCCCTCGATCTTGATCCAGTGGCCCAGAGCACCACGCGGCGCCTCGGTGAAGCCGAAGCCTTCGGCGCTGGCCGGCCAGGTTTGCGGATCCCAGCGGCTCGAGTCGAGCATTGACAGATTGCCCGAGCGCATGTTCTCCTCGAGTTCACCCAGCCAGACGGGGAGTTGGGCGGCCAGGAGCTTGGTCTCGACGGCGCGGGCGACGATCCGACCCAGGGCTGAAAAGAGTTGTCCAGGGTTTAGGCCGAGATGACCGAGGGCCCCGTCCATGGCGCTGCGCACGGTGGGATTGCTACGCCCGTAGGCTACCAGCATACGCGCCAGAGGCCCGACCTCCATGGGTATGCCGCCGTAGCGGGGGGCCTTGCCGTAGCTATACTTAGCACTCACGTCCAGGGTGTCGAAGGGTGGGGTTGGCCCGGTGTAGCGCGGCGCGGTGACGCCACCCGAGGGGTGCAGCGGGGCGCTATCATCGTACCACGAGCGCGCAACCTCCTCGGTGATGCGAGCTTGGTCGAGGTTGGCCACGTCACCGATATTGCGGTCGGTGATCACGCCCGAGGGCAGCCAGAGCGTTCCGTCGCGGCCAGGGTAGTCGCCCACGGCCAACAGGTGGCCGGCACCCGCGCCGATGCCGGCCCAATCCTTATAGGCCGCGCCGACCATCAGCACATCGGGCAAGAAGACCTGCTCGACGAAGGTCTGTACGCGCGTCATCAGGTCACGCAGCGCCGCCACCATCGTGTTGTTGATCGCGGTGCTACCGTTGGGGTCGAGGGGGATCGCCATCCCGCCCACCATGTAGGTCTGCGGGTGGGGATTCTTTCCGCCGAGCAGGGCGTGGATCTTCACGGCGTCCTGCTGCCATGTGAGGGCCTCGAGGTAATGGGCCGTCATCAGCAGGTTGGCCTCGGGGCTGAGTTTGTAGGCCGGGTGGCCCCAGTAGCCGTTGGCAAAGAGGCCGAGTTGCCCGCTGCCGACCAGTCCGCCCAGGCGAGTCTTGACGGTGTCAAAGTACGCACTGGTATTGTTGGGCCAAGGCGAGATCGAGCGCTGGAGCGCGGCGGTCGCGGCGGGGTCGGCGGACAGAGCGGCGGGGACGTCGATCCAGTCGGGACCGTGCAGGTGGTAAAAGTGGATCAAGTGGTCGTGAACCATCTGTGAGCCGGCTAATAGGTTCCGCACGATGCGGGCGCTGTCGGGAATACTGATGCCAAGGGCGTTCTCAACGGCACGCAGCGAAGCTAGAGCGTGGACAGTGGTGCAGACGCCGCAGACGCGTTGCAAGAAGACCCAGGCGTCGCGGGGGTCGCGGCCCTTGAGGATCAGCTCGAGGCCGCGAAACGACATCGTGCAACTCCAGGCATCGGTGACGACGCCATTCTCAATTTGGGCCTCGATGCGCAGATGGCCCTCGATGCGGGTGAGCGGGTCGATCACCAGGCGCTTGGTGGCGGGGGGCGGGGTTGGCTCTGCTGGGCCGTTCGTGACGATGGGCAAAAAAGTCTTGTAGGGCTGGCCAACTTGGGCGGTCGTGTCCGGCCCGACGGGGGGCGTCGGCGTTTCAGGGGTATGGCGTGGCTTCATGGGGGCTCCTAGCTTAGAAAGGTTCGTAGTGGCTTTCGAGGTTGGGTGCAGGCGTGATGTATGGTTGGGCGTGTCCTAAAGCCTTGGCTTCGCTCAGTCATCCACCTCGCCGCCGGCGAAGAAGGGCGTCATCGTGTCCCAGAAGTGCGCGTTGGTGCAGCCGATGCAGAGAGCACCTGCGCCGATCGGCCAACTGGTGTCACCGTTCCAGTTCTTGCGGTAGCAATTGGCGTAGGTAATGGGCCCCTTGCAGCCCAGTTCTTCCAGGCAGCCGCCGTTGCGGTGGTTGATGTCGCCGTAGAAGCGAACCTCATCGTTCTCGCGGCGCGGGCAGTGCTGATGGATGCGTCTGCCGTAGAGCGACTGGGGTCGGCGCTGACTGTCGAGGGGCGGCGGACTGCCGTTGGTCAGGTAGTAGACCAGCACAGCCATCAGGTTGACGCCGTTGACTGGGCAGCCGGGCAAGTTGATCAGATTGCGCACACCGGGCACGGCCTGAGCCACGCCCACGGCACCGGTGGGGTTGGGCAGGGCACCGGGCAGACCACCGTCAACCGAGCAGGCTCCGGCGGCGATCGTAACGGCCGCACCGGCGATCACCTCTTGGGCGATGCTGAGGGCGCTACGCCCGCCGATCAGGCAGTAGGCGCCACCGGCACCCATAGGGATGGCCCCCTCCACGACGCAGATGTACTGACCGGGGTACTGGGCAAGCGTATCCTCGAGCGAGCGCGTAGCGTCCGCGCCGGCGGGCACCATCAGCGTCTCATGATAGTTGAGCGAGATTACGTCGAAGAGCACATCAACGATTGCAGGGTCGTTACTGCGCAGGAACGACTCGGTGTCGCCCGTGCAGTCCTGAAACTCGATCCAGACCAACGGCGGACGCTGCCGGGCGGCGAGGCGCGTCTCGAATGCGGCACTAACTGCGCTAGCGTAGGTCGCACGGGGCAGCGCCAGGGCACCGGCCATCGCGCCGCAGAAGGCCAAAAAGCGGCGGCGGCTGATGCCGTGGCGCTCCAGGCGCTCGTCAAGGTTCGGGGTCTCCGAAGGCATCCTAGTCCTCCTTTTGGTTATTTGATCGGTCTGTGACCAAAAGGATCAGTTTTGGCCCGCCGGTGGGGCAATTTCACGAACCGGTTCTCAGAATAAGCGAACGGTAAGCATGTTGTTCCTGATTTGCTGCAATGGCTAAATGTACCAGCATAGGGGTCGGTAGTCAAGTGATATCAGAACAACCAGCAGGGCGATTGCATCTTGCGTTCGTGGGGCCGTTCTGCGCACGGATCGCGCGCATCCGTCCAGACCGTCGGCGTCAACGCCTCGGCGACGCTGGGCAAAGCCGGCCTGCACCGGCTGGATGAGGCCACGCAGGTGGCCTTTGCGGTCGAGGCGCCGATCCGTTCACGGCCACGGCAGGAAGATGCGATCGCCCTAGCAGATGAACGTGAACGTATCGCCCTGTGCAGCCCAACGTGATAGCTGCCGCTGAGCCGGTTGCCGCTCTGGGCCAAATCCCGTCGGCTGGCGGTCTTGCAGCAGTGTGAAGACATCGTCGACGCCAACCAGACCGGTGGCGAGGTGGCCGCCTGCCCTGACAAACAGCAGTGCCGTCCCGATCTTGCTGGGATCGCTGATGGCGACCTTCGCTTGTGCCGCGATCCACTCTTTGATCGCAACCAGATCGTGCAGCGTGATCTGGCCGGGGAGACAATTGAATGTAATAGAATAAATGAACTATCGCCAGTAGTTGGCGAGAGCACATGCACTATTTTTTTCACGAAAACGACTATTCCTCGTAGATATGTTCCCTGGCAAGAAGAAGTCGCTGCCTAGCCTGTCACGACGCGGTTATGCTCGGATGACAAACAGACGGGTCAGCGCACCAAAGCTCAGAGACATTCTTCTTGAGCTTCCTCATCCTGTCGTGCCCGTCGTGCGTTCCAGGCCAGGACGTTTCCGGTGCCATCAGTCGCACTGGTACGTCAAACACCCTGGCTGTGCGTCTGCGCCGATTCATGCACGAAGAGGCGTATCTCTGCAGGATGCTCTCAAAATACCATACCCTGACGCATCGCGTCTCTCCCTGGCGCTGTAACCCACACGCTGCCGCGATCGCAACTATCTGCGGATAGTTTGTGTGCTCGCTGCTCCGTTGTGGCGCACCGTGCCGTTTTGTCGTGCCGACCGTTTTGGAAAGGAGGACGCGATGCCACCGTAATGAGGGTGTACTTCAGGCTTTCAGATATCAAAAGACCCTTCGACACTCGCCAGCAAGCATTGTCGAAGAGCCTTTGATGTGAGGCCGACGTGCGCTTTCCAGAGCGCAAAAAATATATTCCACCCCCATTATACCACCTGCCTCCGGCACGGTGCAAGGGGATCATTGCTTGCCAACGACCTGGTTCACGCAACGTTATGCCGTGCGATCACCGATGGCACGGTTGCACATAGAGGTATTCCATGACAGTCTCTGCTGATCCGCGCCCACAGAACGGCGCGAACGATGGATCACCGGGGTTCCCCCGGCTCGGCGGTGACGAGCTCTTCGTCCCGGCTTCGCATGTCTTGATCATTGATCGCCAGGTGAGCCACCCGGCGTTTCGGCTTTGGTGTGTGCTGCACCGGCTCTGGTTTCTGCACGAGCCGCCGGTGATGGAGCGGTTGCAGACGTTGATGGGGACGCTGGGGCCGAGCAGCGCAACGCAGGAGGCGACCTGGCAGCCGGCGACCCGCCGGAGTATCGAGCGCTGGTTGACGGAGTTGGAGCAGGCGGGGTGGTTGATCTGGGCGCGCCGGGGTGAGACGACGCGCCGCTATCATTTGCGCACCCATGCCCGCAGCGCGACTGACACGGCGGTTCTGAGCGAGTTGCGTACACTGCTCAACTCCGGCAAAGCGACCCTGGCCGAGGTGCAGGCGCTGCTCAACCTGATGCCACCGCTCCCCGGCGATGCGACCTCAGAGTCGCATGGCGTACGCTCAGGAGCGCATCACGATGCGGAACCGACCAGCCTCGCGGCGGCTGATGCGACCCCAGAGTCGCATGGCGCACGCTCAGGAGCGCATCACGATGCGGAACAGACGAGCCTCGCGGCGGCTGATGCGACCCCAGAGTCGCATGGGACACGTTCGCGATCAACTCAGCAGGCGGTATCAGCCTCCAGTGCCCCACCTGATGCGACCCCAGAGTCGCATGGGACACGTTCGCGATCAACTCAGCAGGCGGTGTTGGCCGCCAGCGCCCCACCTGATGCAACGCCAGAATCGCATGGGACACGTTCGCGATCAACTCAGCAGGCGGTGTTGGCCTCACGTCCCCCATCTGATGCAGTGCTGGTGTCGCAGCGAGGCGATCACCCTCCAACCGCAGGGTCGGAAGGCGTGATGATCGGAGCGCTCCCGCTGGTCGGCCAGGGGGACGATACGACACCAGAGTCGCATGAGGCGATCCGAGGGTCGTATGATGCGACCAGAGAGTCGCATGATGCGACCGGAGAGTCGCATCATGCGATCCTGGGGTCGTATGATGCGACGCCAGAGTCGCATGAGGCAACGGTAGGATTGCCGTCGCTGCCCGGTCAGGGGGCCGATGCGACACCAGAGTCGCATGAGGCGATCCTGGGGTCGTATGATGCGACAGGAGAGTCGCAGTCGGTGGCTGTCCAGGGGGCCGATGCGACGCCAGCGTCGCATGATGCGATCTTGGGGTCCTATGATGCGACGCTGGCGTCGCATGATGCGATCTTGGGGTCCTATGATGCGACACCAGCGTCGCATGAGGCAACGATAGGATCGCAGTCGCTGCCCGGCCAGGGTGCCGATGCGACGCTGGCGTCGCATGATGCGATCCTGGGGTCGTATGATGCGACGCCAGAGTCGCATGATGCGATCCTGGGGTCGTATGATGCGACCGGAGAGTCGCATCATGCGACTCTCCGGTCGCATGGTGGGCGCACGGAGGGCGTCCTGATGCGGCAAAAGAAGGCCCCTTATAATGAGATCAGAGAGAATCAGATCCATGAAGATCCCACACCACCACCCGCAGCGACCGGCCCCCAGGCGGGTGATGAGGGGGGTGGGCTGACCGCCACGGAGCGGTATCTGATCCGCCAGGGCTTCAGTGTCAAAGCCGCCCGCGAGTTTCGTGCGCTCGACGATGCGACGGTGCAGGCCGACTTCGCGCGGCGGCGCGCGTTGGGCCAGGGCATTGGCGCGATCGTGACGACCTGGCGCGTTGATCCCCCCCAGGCTGAGGCACCCCAGACGGGGCTGCTCACGGCGCAGGCGGCAGCGGACGCGAAGGCTCAGGCGCTGACGCTGGCTCCGCCGGATGCGAGCGACCTGGAGATTCAGTACCTCGCGTTGGATCTGGAGGAGGGGCTTGCCCCGGCGGTGGCCCTGGCGCACGTGCAGGCTCGCCGCGCCGGGGCCGGAGGTGCGCGATGAGCACGTCAACCGACACCACGTCCTGGCAGCGCCTCCAGCTGCGATCCCGCAGCGACCCGACCACCCTGCCGCTGGAGCCGCTGGAGCCGCCACCGCCGCCGCCCGGCGTGTGCCCAACGTGCCGTGGGGCCGGCTTCCTGGTCGCCGATGTGCCCTACGGCCATCCGCGCTTCGCCGAGTTGATCGCCTGCGCGTGCAAACAGACCGAGCAGCAGCAGCGTCGTCAGGGCCGCCTGGAACAGCTCAGCAACCTCGCCGAGGTGCGCAGCCTGACCTT
>NZ_RYFF01000142.1 GCF_004138165.1 Candidatus Chloroploca sp. Khr17 | reverse complement strand
TGTGTGTGCCCTGCATGAGCAGCGCACACCCGTCGCAAGCTTTAGAAAAAGGTTAAAAATACAAATAAACTTTCACAGAGCAGAAGGCGGGTGAATTTTTCCAGAGGGTGCAAGTCCCTTATACGCTGAGGTAACGCTCAGAAGTATTAGCAAGTCGTAAGGTGGTTTGTCGTGAGACATGCACTGAAGGCAACGAGACTGCAAAATCCGGTACTGACGAACAGGAACGGCATAGGAGGCTATTTAATAAGGATAAGCAAGCACACCATTGCAACGTCCTCTTTGTCAATTATTAAATAGTAGATGCCGCAGAGATTGGAGGAAGGAATCAGCTCTTACCAGGGGAGGTCTCATGGGTCATTTACTGGCCGGGATGAGAAGTCAGCAGATGTCATAGTAGTTACAAGAAACGAGCCGGCATAGATAGCCGGATGGCTCACAGAGGTAATGAAGGACTGAACGTTAAGATGTTTCAAATTAAGCAGGGATCTGCCTTATGCGGAAGCCTTGCTATAGGCGAAACAGGGTAAAAGAAGTAAACACAGAATGATTGAGCAGGTATTAAACCGGAGGAATGTAACGCTTGCCTATCGCAAAGTTTTGTCGAACAAAGGTTCGGCAGGCATTGACGGTATGCTGGTTAGTGAGCTCTATGCCCATCTGACAAATAACAGACAGTGTATTGAGACCGAAATCCGACAAGGTAAATACTTGCCCAAGCCAATTCTGGGGGTAGAAATACCTAAAAGCAATGGGAAAACCCGTTTACTGGGTATTCCTACCGTTACCGACCGTCTTTTGCAACAAGCAGTCGGACAGGTAATAGCCATAAAATTCGAGGTTGAATTTGAAGACTATAGCTATGGCTTTCGTCCCAACCGCAACGCCCAACAGGCAGTACTCAAGGCGCAGGATTACATCAATACAGGCTATCAGCACATTGTTGACATAGACTTGAAGAACTTCTTCGATGAAGTGGATCACTGTATCCTGCTGCAGTTGCTGTACCGCAAGGTAAAATGTCCGATCACCCTACGCCTAATCCGCAAATGGCTGAGAGCGCCGATTCTAATAAACGGTAAACTCACCAAACGCAGAAAAGGGGTTCCGCAGGGAAGTCCAATAAGCCCGTTATTATCAAACATCATGTTGAATGAGTTGGATAAGGAACTGGACAGACAGGGGCTTCGCTATGTTCGCTATGCCGATGACTTTAGCATCTATGCCAAAAGTAATTATGCAGCCCGAAAAGCGGGTAACGAGGCTTATCTCTTTCTAAAGAATATGCTGAAATTACCCATTAACAGGGAGAAAAGCGGCATACGCAAACCTGTAAACTTTACTATACTGGGGTTCGGATTCGTTCCCACGTACGTAAAGGGAGAGAAAGGCAAATACCAGTTGGTTGTGAGCGAGAAAGGGTGGAAATCTCTTAAGCAGAAAATCAAAATCATCACCCGGAAAACTACTCCGGCAACTTTTGACGAACGCATTCATAAACTTAAAGAGCTTCAAAGAGGCTGGCTTGGGTACTTCCGTATGGCAAGTATTCAGGGCAAAATCAAAGAACTTGATGGGTGGATTCGTAACCGTTTAAGGTACTGTATCTGGCATTTCTGGAAGAAACCTGAACGGAAAAGGAAGAACCTGATCCGTCTCGGTATCGATCCAGACCATGCTTACCAATGGAGTAGAACCAGAATGGGCGGATGGGCCGTTGCTCAAAGTCCGATACTGGGAACAACTATTACCTTAGACCGATTGCGCAAGAGAGGTTATGTGGCTTTGCTTTCACTTTATGAGAAAATTGCCCCACATCTTAACGAACCGCTGTATACGAGACCCGTACGTACAGTGGTGTGAGAGGCGCACTCCGTCAGCTAACTACTGGCGGAGCCGTCTACTCGATT
>NZ_RYFF01000069.1 GCF_004138165.1 Candidatus Chloroploca sp. Khr17 | reverse complement strand
GTCGTGTCAGGTAACACTCCATGTACACCCTTCCGTGAAGGTTGGCAAGTTTATACCCAAGCAGAAACGGCGGTCAGGCCGGAATAACGAAGCGCCTTGGTGACGGGGTGCGTCCTAATGCCACTGCGTAGTCCCTAATGTGTATCGGTCTCCCCCGAGAAGCCCAGGGCTGATGTAAAACCATTTCGATCATCCGCAGATGACGCAGCTTATCGCTTCCGCAGGATCCCCGTCAGCGAACGCTGCGATCTTTTGGGCGTGCATCGTGCCATGCTCAGGTTGGTAGGTGCTCGGTTCCACCGACTCGGTTCGCAGCGCCTCGTACGAGCAGCCAGTTTGAGCGCAATAGCGAGAAAACAGCTGAGTCGCCAAAGCGTCCGCTGGTGGGATCGTAGTAGTTCTCACGGAAGTAGGCCTCTTGCACAAAGCCGAGCTTTTCCAGCACCCGGCGCGAGGCAACGTTGGGCGGGTCGATCATCGCCTCCACACTGTGAAGACCCATCTGCGTGAAGCCGAAGCGCAGCACCGCCCCCAGCGCCTCGGTCATCAGCCCACGGCCCCACCAGGTGCGACCCAACTCGTAGCCGACCTCGGCGCGGAAATGGGGCTTGATCAGCCGCCAGAAGCCACACGTGCCGAGCAACGTCTCGTCCTCGCGCAGCGTGATCGCCCAGCGCACCCCCTCCTGCGCGGCAAACGCCTCACGGATTCCGGCGATGCGTTGCAGTGCTTCGTCGGGCAAGGCCATCGGCGGGGCGCCGAAGTAGCGCATCACCTCAGGGTCGGCCATAATCGGGAACATTGCAGCGGCATCGTCCGGCTCCGGCGCGCGCAGGAACAGTCGCTCGGTGTGCAATACTGGGAAGGTCGTGAAGGCGGTAGAAACGTCAAGCATGGCTGGCTCCTCCAAGCTAGTTATCACATATTTGCTGCGACTGCCGTATGAACAAGATAACACAGCTACGCGGCAGCCCTCGCGCTCGACGAACGGCGCGCAGCCAATCTGGAACCGGTGACCGCGCCGAGTGCGCCACAGGCGAAGACGAGCAGCCAGGCCAGCACCAGGGCACCGGAGGGAAAGAGCCGAAAGCTGAGCAAGACGAGGCCAACCCCAATGTAGGCACCGAACAGGCTGGCCCAAAACGGCCCGCGCCTACCCAGCCACAGGCCGACCAGCCATGCTCCCAGGGCGCAGCCAAGTGGGTAGCCCACCAAAATCCCGCCGAGGCGAGCCACAATATCGCCGAAGCCAGACGGGTCGCCGGCGAAGAAGCGCAAGCCGACGAGCATGCCCAGGTAGCCGCTGCCGGCACCCAGGGCCACGGCACCGACGAACTGGGCAACGAGCACTGCGGCCGTGCGATGGCCTGACGAGCGGGGATCAGTGCTATGCATATGCGTATACTATCCTTTATCGTTGTGTTCTCTTCCGCGAGACTGCTGGGCGTCCTGGCGTGGGCACCCAGCAGCCTCGCTACGGATCTTTGCGGAAACGTCCTAATCAACGCGGGAGCAGACTGCTGCTCACCCCAAAGGCGCTCCCGTCGGGTTGCATCACCACCACAAGGTCGGGCACGTCGCGCTGAAACATCCAGCCGCCGCTGTTAAAGGCCACCGCCGCGCCACTGCCGCTCTGCTCGCCCTCAATCGGCCAGCCCAGGGCATCACGGATGCTGGCGTCGCTCCACCAGAGCTTGCCGAAGCCGCGCTGCGGCCCGATCCGCCCCGGCGGAACCTGTCCGCCCACCGGCTCACCCTCGCGGTAACTGTCGGTGCGGGACAGCCAGGTCGAGCGTTGCGCGGCAGTGTTGTTCAGCACCACAAAGATCATCGGCGGGGCACTGGAACTGGCTGTCACCCAGTACATTGCGCCGCGCTCGTAGCGCTGCCAGGCCACCGCCCCGCTGCGGCCAGGGTCGATCGGGCAACCCATCACGCTCAGGTAGTGGCGCACCGCTTGCTGGAGCGTAGCGGTAATAGCCTGGGGGCAGACAGCGGCTGTGCTCACCTCGCGGCCCAGCAGGCCGAGTTGGATCGCGAAGGGGGTATTGGCCAGATCCGGGTGCAGCTCGACCCGGCGGCGCTCGAAGTACTGCACCTGATAGTCGCGGCCCTCGATCCGCTCGCTCATCACCCCGGTGAGCGGGTAGCCAAAGCGCTCTACCCCGCCATTGCGCTCCCAGTAGGCCAAGATCTCGCCGCAGATGCTGTAGCCGGTCTGGGGCACCAGGCGGCAGCCGGGGGCAGCCGTGCCACCCTCGTTGAAAAACCAGGGGCGGCCCGTCAGTTCGAGAAAACGGGCCCCGAGGCGGCCAGCCGTGAGCGTGCCGTCGGCCTGGATCTCCAGCCGGTCGCGCTCGAACCACTGAACCTGGATCGCACGACCTTCGACCAGTTCTTCGCGCTGGGGGCCAAGCGGAAAGCCGAAGACCGGCAGGCCACCGTTGCGCTCCCAGTATTGTCGGATCGGCCCGCTGATGCAGAAGCCGGTTTCCGCAAAGCAGCGCTGGCTCCCCTGAGCGCGTGCGGTGCCTGGGGCAGCGATCACCAGCGCAGCGCCGATGATGATGAGCAGCAACAAAAAACGAACAACCATGTATATCCTCCCTGATAGCCTAGCGAAGCGGATCGCGCAGTGCTGCACGATCTAGTGCGCTCGCGTTATATTTGGACATACTCGATTGAACCACAAGCTGCTAGCGGGCAGCAGTGACAGAGTTGGACAAAGAGTTGGACAAAAAGCGGGACAGGTATGGCACGATAGTCCAGCTGACTCTGGTGCC
This sequence comes from Candidatus Chloroploca sp. Khr17, assembly GCF_004138165.1. GTDB lineage: Bacteria > Chloroflexota > Chloroflexia > Chloroflexales > Chloroflexaceae > Chloroploca. The sequence continues at coordinate 18,915 of NZ_RYFF01000069.1, read as the reverse complement.
CTCGTGTTGGCTTAGCTGCTCGCTGTTCTCGGCACCGGCTAGGTGCAGTTGTGGGGTGTGAGGCCATAAGGCGCATCTACGCTTGACAGACTGCTAGGCCAGCCGAGGGTTGGTGCATTAGGTAGGCCTCATCGCATCACCGTCTCACGAGTGGCAGGCTAACCCGGTACGGCAGATTCCCCGGTGGTGGTGTGCCTTGACTTGCCCCGTCGAACCGGACGATGAAGCCATCAACATTGAGGCTCTTGGTTGGTTGAAGTGAGCCAGCGGTCGCCGGAAAGCCTTGCCCTGCGGAGGATGCCGCCGAGCCGACCACGAGCACGTGGCCCGTGCTGGCGAGGGCGAGGCCGAAGCTGTAGTCATCGAGGCCGCCGCCGAGGTAGGTGCTCCAGGTCAGTGCGCCACTCGGCGCGAACTTCGCGACCACGGCATCCTCGCAGAAGCGCTCAATCCCGCCAATACCGCAGATGCCATTGCCGAGACTCGCCTGGAGCGCATCCTTGACCGGGAAGTCCCTCGATCCGCTGAAGCCGGTCACGTAGGCATTGCCTTGGGCGTCGACCTGCAACGTGCGAAGCTCGTCGTGTTGGGTGCCACCGAGGTAGGTGGAGAACAGGAGGCTAGCACCATCGGGAGCGATCTTTGCCAGAAAGCCGTCGGCGAAGGTATCCTGCCCAGCTCTGGTGTCCTGAATCGCATCCACGGTAGGGAAGTCGGCCGCATAGGTCGTGCCCGCGACGTAGATATGGCCCTGGGGGTCGACCGCAATCGCCTTACCGATATCACCGCCTGAGCTGATCTCGCTACCGGCGTAGCTGCCACCTAGCAGCGTGCTGTAGACCAACTGGCCGTCGGGCGTGATTGCGGTGACGAAGGCATCCTGGCCGCACGAGCCGGCATCGTCGGCAAGGCCGCAGTTCGCTTGGAGCGGCTCGATCAGGGGGAAGTCGAATGTGGTACCCACGCCGTCGGTGGCACCGGTGATGAAGGCATAGCCGCGAGGCCCCGCTGCTACGGCATAGCCCCCATCCTCGCCGCTGCCGCCGAAGTAGCCGCTATAGGCGATGACGTGGCTCGCTGCCTCGATCCTGATCGCCATAACGTCTGCACCCCCCTGCCCGGTGATCAGCAGGTGGCCGAGGCCGTCGGTGGTGATGGCCCGGGCCTCGTCGGTGCCTGCTTCTCCGTAGTAGCTGCCGTAGCGAAATGCGCCGGTGGCGGCATCGAGCTCGGCGAGGATGGCGTCGTAGCCGCCACTGTTGGTGCCCTGGAGGGCGTCGGAGGTCGCGGGAAAATCTGCGGAGTTGCTTGAGCCGACGACCCACACGCCACCGCGCCCGTCGAGTGCGATGCCGGCGGCGGTCTCGTTCGCACTACCGCCCAGGTAGGTGCCCCAGACCAGCGCGCTGCCGTCCGGATTCACCTTCGCCACAAAGAGATCTGCCCGGCCCTTCAGCCCCCCGTTAAAGCCTGCCAAGTCGTCGGAGTAGGTTTCGCCCACGACGTAGATGCCGGTGCTGTCTGTCGTGACAGCCCTGATGGTATCGTCGCTCCGGCCACCTAGGTAGGTGCTGAAGGTGAGGGTCGGACCAGGAGCGAGCGCCGCCGCTGCCGCAGTGCGCGTTGCCGTGGGTGGGGTAGCAGGGGCGAGGAGCGTGGCCGCAATCAGAGCGATAGCGAGGGTACTGGTTAGGGCCGCCCGAAGGCGGATGAGTGAAGGCCGAGTCAACAACACGAGCGATTCCTCCTGTTTCAAGTGTATGGCGAGACTGCGCCGGAGCGGGCACCGGCGCGGTAAGACAGCGGTCTACGAGCGCTAGGCTTGCAGGCGTGCTTCACAGCTAGCCCCGTCACCCGCATCAGCGACGGGGCTGGCCCTGTTTCGTCGCGGTGCGGTGCCTACAGGCCACGCTGCTTGGCGGGCAGGATATTTTGGTTGCGACGGAAGACGTTGTGCGGGTCGTACTCGGCTTTGAGGGCGCTGAGGCGCTCGTAGTTCCCGGCGTAGGCTGCCCGTACCTCGTCGGGGGCACCCTCGCCCATAAAGTTCACGTAGAGCCCAGCGCACGCCAGAGGCCGTAGTGTGCGCTGGGCCTCCTCTGCCCATGCGATATGCTCGTCACCTGGTTCGCCCTCCCACGTCGCTGCGTTGACCACCATCAGGTGAGGCGTGCGCAGGGCGAAGGCCGTGGCTTCGGGCGCAATCCGCGCCGCCACACCGCGCAGGCTGTTGATAACGACCGAAGATCGGGGCGATGAGAACTGTGCGGCGCTGGCGATCAGGGCATCTATTACGCTGTCGCTCATGGCGGGCAGGGCGCAGGCTGTGTCGTGATAGCAAAGGCCGTCAGGCACCGGCGGCGTGTAGGCCATGAAGAATTCGCTGTACGGCATCGCCTGAATCGTGTCGAGGGCTACCGCATCGTGGGTGCGTAATGGCGCGAGCAATGCCTCGCCCGCTGCTAGATCGTCACCGGTGTAGCAGAACTGGAGCATGAGCGCTGGGCCGACGTTGGGGAACGTGGCCAGCACCGCAAGGCTCCCTAGCGCGTCTGGCGCGGAGGCCAGAAGATCGCTGTAGTGCTTCATAGCCGACCGGGCGTCGCCGAGTGGATAGACCAGCATCCCACCGAGGATCTGACCGAGGGGGTGGAGCCGGTACTCGATCGTGGTGACAACGCCAAAGTTGCCGCCGCCGCCGCGCAGGGCCCAGAACAGGTCGGGGTGCTCGTCGGTGCTCGCGCGGCGCGTGCGGCCATCGGCAGTCACCAGTTCGAAGGCGACGACGTTGTCGACCCCGAGGCCGTGCTTGGGGCTCAGCCAGCCGATGCCACCGCCGATGGTCGATCCGCTGATGCCGGTGCCGGCGCAGGTACCGGTGGGGGTGGTCAGCCCATGGGCGGCGAGGGCGGGAACCAACTCGCCAATGGTCAGGCCAGCCCCGGCGCGTGCTACTCGGGTGTTGGCATCGATGTGGACGTCTTTCATCAAGGTGAGGTCGATCATCAGGCCGCCATCGGCCACCGCTAGGCCGGCGGTGTTGTGGCCGCCACCCCGCACCGAAACCGGCAAAGCGTGGCGACGGGCGAATTGGAGCGCCAAAGCAGCGTCGTCAGTGCTACGCACCTGCACGATCACTGCGGGGCGCCGATCGATTTGGCCGTTCCAGACACGGCGGGTCTGCTCGTAGCCAGGGTGGTCAGGAGCGATTAACTCGCCACTCATGGCAGCCCGTAGCCCGTCTAGCGCATCGGCGTCAAACATTGTATTGAAGGCTTGCGTGTGCATCTCTGTACTCCTCTTGGGGGGCTTCTTGTCACCGACCACAAGATACACCGATGGCTGCCATTCCTCATCGGTTGGAGTACACAGCTTGTGCTCCGCGCAGTACTCATTTTCGGGCAGGAGCAGTACGTAGGTCTTCCGGCGGAGGCGGCGGCTACCCACCAGCGTTGCCTAGTCTACCCATACGTTTGCGTCACCCAGACGGCGATCTGGGTGCGACTGCTTACGCCGAGCTTTGCCAGGATGTTGGCCACGTGGCGTTCGGCAGTGCGCTCGCTTAGTACCAGGGCGTCGGCGATCTCGCGGTTGCTCTTGCCTTCGGCCACCAGGGTCGCAACCTCGCGCTCACGCGGTGTCAGGGTGAAGACGGTGCGCGCCAGTGTCGGGAGCAATGCCAGAGCGCGCTGCGTAAACTGTTCAGCTAGCCGAGTTGCCTCGGGTGAGTCCTCGGTCTTCGCCAGGGCATGCGCGAGACTGGAAACAACCTCCCGAGCGGCCGCTGCCTCGCGTCCGCCCTCGGCGGGGCGACCGAGGGCGCCGTAGACCCGCGCAAGGTCGCCATGGGTACGCCAGAGCAGCTCGGGCCGTCCTTGAGCACGTGCCGCATCTCGGGCACACTCGAGCTCTATGGCGGCCGCAGAGAGCTGTCCGACCGCAGCAAGGGCGCGTCCGCGCAGGTAGTGGAGATGCGGCGCTGTAGTGCCGACGGCTCCACCGTTGGTAGTGCCCTCGACGAGATTGCTCAGCAGCGCAAGCGCCTCGCGGGGCGTGCCGCCCGCAAGAGCGCGCTCGACGCGGGCCGCCAGAAGTAGGCGCGACGCCAGGGTCGGGGGCTGATCGGCATCGCCAGATGCCGTGGCGAGTAGGGTATCGGCCCGTTCCAGTTCTCCCTGGGCGATGTAGACTATCGCGAGGAGGGCGGCCGAGTGACGCTCCCAGATCATCGAGTTCAGCTCGCCTGCAAGCTCAAGGCTGCGGGTAAGGCAAGCGTGCGCCTCTTCCAAGGCCAGCAGGTCGAGGTAGAGTTTGCCAAGCCCGTGGAGGCTGTCGGCCGTCCAGCCGCGGTGCTCGATCTCCTCAGCAATTGCCAGGGCGTCCCGGAGGTCGGTCAGGGCCGGGCCGTAGGCACCGCCCTGGATCTGGACGAGCCCGCGGAGAATCAGGGCCAGCGCCTCGCCGTCGCGCCAGCCGAGTGGCCTGCTGATCTGCACGCAGTCGTCCGCCCACACCAGCGACTGTGCCACGTCGGCGTGGCCGATCTCGAGGCGGTAATCGCTGGCGAGCGAAAGACCACCAAGGCTGAGGAGCAGACCGCGGCGGTCGTCTAGGGCGCGCCAGATGGCAATCGCCCGCTCGTAGTGGGCTCGCCCGCCGATCAGATCGCAGGCGTTGTACGAGGCAATGCCCAGCAGGTCGTAGGTCTGGGCGATTCCCTGGCGGTCGTCCAATTGCTCAAAGATCGCCAGCGCCTCCCGGTGGAGCGCGAGCGCCTCGGTTGGACGCTCCTGATTCATGTGCCAGTTGCCAATGTGGTTGAGAGTTGCGGCGAGTACGGCGGGCGCGTCGAGCGCACGGGCGGCGTCGAGTGCGTGGGCGAAGTAGTCGCCAGTCAGCCGGTAGTCGCGTGTGGCCCAGAGATCGCCGAGGGCCACGAGAGCCTCCCAGACGCAGCGTTGATCGCCTGCACCCTGCGCGAGAGACAGGGCGGCCTCAAGATCCGTCCGAGCGGCGGTGAAGCGGCTGAGTAGGGAGGCGGCCCGCCCGCGGAGGAGGTGCAGGCTCTGGTCGGGTGAGCGGCCTGAGCGCTCGGCGGCGATGACCGCACGCTCGCTATGCGCGTGTGCCGCAGCGGGTGCGAACAGGGCCAACGCCCGCTCGGCGGCGACACGAGCGTGGGCCAGGGCCTCGACCCACAGTTCGCCCTCGAAGCAGTGGTAGGCGAGGTCCGCAACCGGCATGTCGGTCTGCTCGGTTGCGAGGTCAGCCAGGGTGAGGGCGATCAAGCGGTGCAACTGGCGACGCTCGCGGGCCAGGAGCAGACTCAAGGCGGCCTGGCGGGTCAGGGCGTGGCGAAAGGCAAACTGATCCGCACTCTCCTCGACCAGGAACTGGGCGGCGAGCAACTCTTTGAGGCGCAGCAGCAATTCGTCTTCGCCCCATCCGGTGATCCGCTGGAGCAGACTGAAGTCGAAGTGGCGTCCGGCCACCGCCGCAAGCGTGAGCAACTCGCGGGCGGGTGGGCTGAGTTGCTGGTTACGACGGTGGAGCGCTTCCTCGACGCTACGCGGGATCTGGAGCTCGCCGACCGGCTTCCGCTCCCAGCGACCGTCCGTATAGAAGATCTCGCCGGTCGCCAGCATGGTTTTCAACGTCTCCTCGACAAAGAACGGGTTGCCCTCGGTGAGCGTGTAGAGCGTGCTGAGGAACTCGGCTCGGATTGGATGCGACTGATCGAAGATGGCACGCAGCATCGCGTCTACCTCGGGCGGGGCGAGGCGTGCGAGAGCGATCTCGACAGCGAGGCGCTGCCGGTCAAGCTGGGCGAGGAGCCGCCGCAACTCCGGGCCGACCTCGTCGCTGCGGTAGGTGGCAACCAGCAGCACAGGGAGTACCGTCGTGTGGCGGGCAAGGTAGAGCAGGAGTTCGAGGCTGACTTCGTCGCACCAGTGGATATCCTCGAAGAGGACTAGCAGGCCGCCGCTGCGGGCAAGCTGTGCGCACAGGCGCACAATGGCGGGGAAGATTAACTGCTTGTCGAGGGCCGTCGCCCCGGCGAGGCTAGCGGGCTGCGATGCAAGCTCGGGGAGCACGGGGGCGAGGATAGGGAGATCGGAACCGAGAGCTTGCACGAGCGAAATCGAGGGCTGCCCTAGGCTATAGGCACGCAGCATATCGACAAGCACCCCGAAGGGGATGCTTTGCTCGGCTTCGCTGCAGCCTCCCCGGAGCGTCACCCAGTGTGTTGCGCTGGCATAGGCAACAGCCTCGCTGGCAAGCCGTGACTTGCCGACTCCGGCCTCGCCGGTGATTAGGAGAGTCGTACCACTGCCGCCCTGCACGTGTGAGCACAGCCGAGCAACGGTGGCGACCTGTGAGGCTCTGCCGACCAGCACAGGGCAGATAACCGATGTATTCAGTGGCAGCATAGGCGCAGGCCAACTCATCAGAACGCATCGTCATCAGCAGAAGAACCAAGCATAGGAAAGAAATGTACAGGCACTATTGTGGCATACGGGCCGCCGCTCGTCAACAAGGACAGGCCAGTCGCGAGGGTGTAATGGCGACGGTGGATCAATTTGGCGGTAGATACGTCGTCATCGGGGGGCACGTCGATCTCATCGAAGGCGCGTACAAGCCGGTCTTCCCAGTGATCATCGAGTTCCCGTCGCTTGCGCAGGCGCACCACTGGTACAAGTCTGAGGCGTACGAGGGTCTGCGGGCGCTGCGCCTCGCCGCGACAACCTCGAGCGCCTACGTTGTGGCGGGCGTCGGCGAGGGCGCGTAACTTCTCCGTGTTCCACCTCCGGCAGTGGGGTATGGAACGGCTTCGCCGCTCCACGAGATTTTTTGGTTCGTGTTGGCGGCTTCGCCGCCAACACGAACCAAAACTGGGGTTTGGGGCGCAACCAACGACTTTCCAACAGCCCTATCGCCGACACCAGCAGCGTGGATCGGGTGCGCCGAGGGTTTTACAATGCTAGTGATACACTTGGCTGTCATAGCTTCTCTACAAGTGGTTGTATCACTCTGCCACTGTCGCTCAACCCACCGAGCCGATCGTCAGCCCCGGCCACCAGTGAGCTATCTGGCGAGGACCGCCTGCTCCAGCGGGTCGCCCAGCTGCGCCAGATTGTGGGCTGGGCCGATCAGATCAGCGAAGATCTGGGGCCGTTGCCGGAGTCTGCGCCTACGGATCGGCATACGTTTGCCGATGCGCTGGCGCTGGCGCAAATAATCCTTGCGGATCGTGTTGTAGAAGTCTGAGCGCACGTTAGGCTAGAGTCTCCTACACCAATGACGGCGGAACCGTCGCTCTGAACAATTCTTTCTGGTGCCAGCGCAGCGCTTCTTTCGCCGGGTAGATCTCCTCGTTCTCGGGTAGGTAGAGGGGTTGGTCGTGCAGGGTGCGCAACGGCGTAGTCGCTTCGTCGTCTGAACGTACGACGGGCGAGACGATGATGCGATAGGTTGATGGCTCAATGCTTACGACGCCCTCATCAAAGGCCCAGTGATGCAGACCACATAACGCCATGCCGTTGCGTGGGTCATCGTTGTGACTGATGCTCCAGGGGACAATGTGAGCTGCGCTGACGGTGGCGAAATTGCTGGCGGGCATCTACAATGTGCGCAAGGTAGCGCTGAGTTGGGCGGCACACTGTGTCCATACAAGCCGAACGGATTCTGTCAGCAATGGTACAATGGACGTGACCTTGGAGAGAAGGAGTCACCAGATGAGCCACACCCTACAGATTAGCGTGCCGGATACCCTGTACGAAACGCTGACCAAAACGGCACAGCAGACCGGCCAACCTTTGGAAGCGATTGCCACCAAGTGGCTTACGGTTGCAGCCGAGCAATTTGCCCACGATCCTCTCGACGCCTTTATTGGGGCGTTTGATAGTGGCGGCAGCGACTGGGCCGACAACCACGATCACTATCTGGGACAGGCGGGAAGGGATGAACCCACGGGCATTACACCGTAAGGCCAGCATATGCCTGATATCTTCGTTGATACTGCGGGATGGGGACATTTGGTTGACAAGAACCAACCATATCACCTGCTGGCAGCCACGATCTACCGGACGGCACGCCAAAAAGATCAGAAACTGGTGACCACAAACTACATCGTAGCTGAACTCGTGGCCTTGCTCACTAGCCCGCTTCGGATTGCACGCCCGCGCCTGATTGGCTTCATCACTGGAATCAAAACCTCACCGTACGTCCATATCATTCATGTGGATACCACGCTTGACCTTCAAGCGTGGCAACTCCTCACACAGCGTCCTGATAAAGCTTGGAGTTTGGTAGATTGTGCCAGCTTCGTCATCATGCAACGCGAAAGGCTTACCGAGGCGCTGACCACCGATCAGCACTTCGCGCAAGCTGGTTTTGTACCGCTCTTGCGCTGAGTTGAGGCCCTGACCCAAATCGGTAACGGTGGTGCCTCGCTACGGACAACGAGCTATCGTCCCGTTGTTCAACCCAAGTATGGGCCGCTCTTCACCGAAGAAGCCCTCCAAGAGCCCACGCAGCAACGACTTACGGCGTTGCTTGAAGAGCGCGACCTGGGCGCACTATGGGTTGCCACCTGCGAAGCCGGCCTTTGCCGGCTCACTTAGGCCACGAAGGTGGCCTTCGCTCCCCAGTAGCCGCGCCGTGATGGTCTTCCAGAAATTAATCCGGTCTAGCCCACGAAGGTGGGCTTCGCTTCCCAAAGCCGCGGGCTTCAGCCCCACGGCATCCGGCGCATAGCGGATCATTTACTGAAAGACCATCACGGCGACGGACGATGTCCTTCATGGAAGGATTGAAATGTTATGTCAAATAAAACATATGCAAACTTTTGAACAGTAAATCTGACCAAGAATTATACTTCCAAGCCAATAAAATAAACTTCCAATTGATGTTATACTAGTATCAATCAAGATTCGTGCTCGCTGAGGAGTGGCAGTGGAAGCATTCAATTATCAGTTCACAGCTTTACGAGGTATGCAGGCGGGTCGTGAGTATTATACCGTCATGTGTCCACTCAAGTTAATCCCCAAGATCTTCCTCTTTGATGAGGAGGAGATCCCTGCCGAATTGCGCGCGCAACGGGTGCTGAATCGGGCACGTATCCCCGAAATTGCACGCTATATCATTGACAATCCAACGGCCTATGTCTTCTCTTCAATTACTGCTTCCATTGATGGCAATGTGCGCTTTGAGCCCCGTGAAGCACATGGGGCTGAACGTAATGTTGGAACCCTGACCGTACCAATGACAGCACGTTTTCTGATTAATGATGGTCAGCATCGTCGTGCGGCAATTGAGGAGGCCCTCAAGGCAAATCCACAGCTTGGGGATGAAACGGTATCAGTCGTTTTTTTTGTTGACGCTGGCCTCGAACGAAGTCAACAAATGTTTGCCGATCTTAACAAACATGCGGTTCGTCCGACCCGCTCAATCGGTATATTGTATGACCGGCGTGATCCAATGGCACAGGTAGCCTACAGACTATCACAGCAGGTTCCGGTATTCAAGGGGTTGACTGAAATTGAGAAAACAACGATCTCTAATCGCAGCACCAAACTCTTTACCCTCAGTGCAATCTATCAAGCAACCCATGCCTTGCTTCAGTCAAGTCGTGGTGCAACTCTTACCAGAACTGATGAAGACCATGCATGTGAGTTCTGGACGGTACTTGGCGACGTTATTCCTGAGTGGCGCCAGATAATTCAACGACAAGTGAGTGCTGCACAGCTACGAAGCGAATACGTTCATGCCCATGGTGTTGCTTTGCACGCCTTTGGCATAGCCGGGCATAGCCTGGTAGCAACCTATCCTGACGATTGGCGGACACGGCTCAATCCGCTGGGGACGCTAAACTGGCTCCGTACTAATCCCGTCTGGGAAGGTCGGGCAATGTATCACGGCAAAATGAGCAAAGCCGGGTTGAGTGTACAACTAACAGCGAATCTCATAAAGCAGACGCTGGGTTTGAAACTTTCTGCCGAAGAAGTTGCAGCCGAACAACAAGTTAAACCGACGGTAAAGATGAGGAGTGTCGGATGAATCTACGCCATGGTCTGCCGAGCGAGCATCACTCGGTTTTTGATACCAAGACGATCGATGAGATTTACGCTGAAGTGCAAGAGGTCTACACCTCGACCCAATTGCCCTGGGTGGTTGGGTATAGTGGCGGCAAAGATTCGACCGCAACACTTCAAATTGTCTGGTATGCATTGTCTCGTCTACCCCGCGAAGAGGTGCGCTGGCCTGTGTATGTGATTGCTTCTGATACGATGGTGGAGACGCCAGTTATCGTCGATTATCTCGATGGGACGCTGCGCCGCATCAATGAAGCTGCAAAGGCACAGGAGCTTCCCTTTGAAGCCCAAAAGGTGATGCCTCAGATAACAGACACCTTCTGGGTCAATCTGATTGGGCGTGGGTATCCAGCCCCCAATCAACGCTTTCGCTGGTGTACTGAACGAATGAAGATCCAGCCAGCTAACCGTTTTATCCTTGATCGAGCGGCTGAGTTTGGTGAAGTAGTAATGGTTCTTGGTGGGCGCAAGAGCGAGAGCGCTAGTCGTGCTCAGGTGATGACACATAAGCACGGGCGCATCACCGGTAGCCGCTTGAGCCGCCACCATATCTTGTCACGCGCATACGTCTATACCCCGGTTCAGGATTTTACAACTGATGATGTGTGGACATACCTGCTGCAGGTTCCATCACCCTGGGGAAGCAATAACCGTGACCTTGCCGCACTCTATCGCACCGCCCACACTGGTGAGTGCCCCTTGGTTGTGGATGATACGACCCCGTCGTGTGGCAATAGTCGCTTTGGTTGCTGGACCTGTACGGTGGTGACACGCGATCGTTCGATGGAAGCAATGATTGACAATGGTGGGGATTGGATGCAGCCAATGCTCGATTTCAGAGATTGGCTTGCGGAAACGCAGATTCCCGAAAAGAAGCACCTCTATCGCGATTTTAAGCGCCGCACCGGTCAGGTTACGGTCAAAGACGGCAAGCTGATTCGCGGCCCGTATCGCCTCGATTTCTGCAAGACCATCCTACGTGAATTGCTCCATACCCAGAAGATGGTGCGCGAAGATGGCCCTGATCCTGAGATGGAATTGATTACTGAGGCTGAATTACACGAGATTCGCCGTATCTGGCGGACTGAGCGCCAAGACTGGGAAGACTCAGTGCCACAAATTTATGAGCGCATTACGAGCAAGCAGTTAGCTTGGCTTCAGGATGATATTGGAGCCTTTTCTGCTCAAGAGTATCGAGTTTTAGGGGAGGTATGCGCAGAGCATGATCTTCCTACCGATCTTGTTGCTCGCTTGATGGAGCAGGAACGCCAGATGCAGGGCATGCATCGGCGTGCTGGAATTTTCCAACGTATTGATGAAGTGTTGCGCGAAGAATGGCGTGACGAAGCAGCCATCCGCCGGGCTTATAATTTGCCCCTTCTGGGCATTGATGATGACGAAGAGGTTGTGGCATGATCCTGTCTCGTCTTACCATCACAAACTTTGGTGTCTATCGTGGTCGCCATGAGTTTGAATTACGCCCGTTGCATAATAATGAAGCGCATCGTCCCGTCATCCTCTTCGGGGGTAAGAACGGTGCGGGCAAAACAACGATCCTGGAAGCGATTCGCCTCTGCCTCTACGGACGAGGCGCGCTGGGCAATCGCGTACGTCAAGCCGATTATGACACCTATATTCGACAGCGTATGCATCGCAGCCCTGTCCATCAAATTGCCACCTTTACTACGAGTGTCGGACTGCTGTTTGATCATGTTCACGCTGGTGTGCGCAGTACCTACGATGCAGTACGCTCATGGCATGCTGAGGCAAATGGTGTCGATGAAAGAGTGACGATTTACAAAGATGGCAAGCCGCTAGAGGAGATTGCGCCTGAGCACTGGAGCGATTTCTTACGTGATCTGATTCCCCCCGGGGTCTCAGAGTTGTTTTTCTTCGATGGTGAACAACTTCAAGCGCTTGCTGATAGCGACCGTGAGCCTGAGACCCTTGCTGCAGCAGTACGTGGTCTCTTGAACCTTGATCTGATTGATCGACTGCGCTCTGATCTGAGTATCTATTTACGGCAACAAGATGAGCATGATCGCTCTCGTTTGCGTCAGGAGGCAGAGCAAGCCGATGCGCTTCATAAAGCGCTCGAGAACCGTTCACTTGAGTTGCAGCAGGATCGCGCTCAGTTGGTGACACGTATGGAATGGCTGAATATGCAGCTTGAGCGCATGCGGCAGCAACTGGTTGGTGAGGGAGCTAATCTTGTCTATCAGCGGGACGCCTTAGAGCGCCAGCAGAAAGAAGTGGAGGCGCAGATCGAACAGGTCAGCACAGCCCTCCGCGAACTTGCCGCAAGTCTGTTGCCTTTTGCCGTAACCCCACTCTGGTGCAATCATGTACGCACTCAGTTACTCCGTGAAGAGACTGCTTCGCGTGAGCAGTTAGCCTACACAGCCCAGCAGGAACAGGCCGCAACTGTTGCGTTACACCTGCTCGATCCTTCGTTTCAACGCACTACCGCACCCGAACTCGATCAGATGGCATGGGCACGTCTGACGACTGCCATTCAGACGTTGCTCACCCCTTCTGCGCAACCAGAGCCCGTAGAATTGCGGCATGGGCTTTCTGACAAAGAACGTGAAACTCTCCTTGGCTGGATTGACACTGCAACCAACGCTGTTCCCGCACAACTGCATTCCCTGGGACATAGGCTGGAGGCACTAGAAGCTGAACGTAGCCAGCTTGAGCAAGCCCGCAAACAAGTTCCGAGCGATGAGATTGCCCTTCCTCTGCTTGAAGATTTCAACCGCCATGCCGAAGAGAAGGGCCGGGTACACGAGCAACTAACACAACTCAACAACGAACTCCACCAGATCGATCTGCAGCTTGCCCAACGTGAGCGCGAGCGCAAGCAAGCGTGGCTGCGCCTAGCTGAAGCAGGCGACACTGATGCCCGCGTTGAGCGGGCCGCAAAAGCACAGGTTGTGCTTGAACAATATCGTGAGCGCATCACTGCCTTGAAGATCGAAGAGCTAGAACAAGCAATTGCACACTATTTCAATCTATTGTGTCGCAAGCGCATCCTGGTGCGCGAAGTACGCATTGATCGCAAACGCTTCACGGTCGAACTCTTTGGCCCTAATCGGATGGTACTGCCCAAATCCGATCTTTCAGCAGGTGAAAAACAACTCTATGCCACTGCCTTGCTCTGGGCACTACGCTCAGTTTCAGGGCGTGCGCTCCCAATCATTGTAGACACGCCTATGGGACGCCTTGACAGTACCCATCGCAAAGCACTCCTTAACCACTTCTTTCCCCACGCATCACATCAAGTGCTGGTCCTCTCTACCGACACAGAGATCACGCCCGAAGCTTACACTCAACTTGAACCAGCTATTGCACATACATTCCACCTGGAATACGATGAAGAAGATGGATGCACCAGTGTTCAGCGCGGCTATTTTGACATCCTGCTCGAAGAGGTTGCAGCATGAAGCTTACTCGTCTGCGCGTCTGCCAGGAAGTCGATCAGCCGTTATTCTTGCGCTAGACTTTGGGGAGAAGTGAGTGCATAGTGCAATACGCATTGGTGTGGGGCGCAGCAACCAAGGTGAGCACATCCCTATGGCAGTGGCGAAATTGCTGGCGGGCATTTACAATGTGCGTAAGATGGTGCGAAGCTAGGGGGCCGCTGCGACGATGATCACCCAGATTGAAATTGATGGATTTAAGACACTCCAGGCAACTACCATTCCCTTGCGCCCATTTTTAGCCTTTGCCGGGCCGAATAATACGGGTAAGAGCAATCTCTTTGATGCGCTACACCTACTCTCGCTATTGCCAAGTTACGATCTGCCCGACATCCTCCAAATGGTACGTGGTGATCCTTTCGAGATTTTTTCGTTACAAGCCGATGGAACGTATCGCCAACGGCTGCATATCGCGGTTGAACTGCTGCTTGACCCTTCATTCCATGATGAGTTTGAAGGGTGGATTACCCTCAAACGCACATGGCTCCGTTATGAGCTTACCCTAGAGCGTGAGGAGCATGATCACGGTTCGCGTGTCCAGATCGCTCGCGAGCAGTTGCTGGTCAAGCCGAGCGATGAGCGCCTACCTTGGGCGGCTTCGAGTGCCTTTAAGCAGACCCATATTGTAACGAAGCGGCGAAATGTACCCTATATTTCGCTCAACCCGGATAGCGAGATCACCGTGCATCAAGATGGCGCGGAACGGGGACGGCCACGCTTGATGCGTCGTGGTACACGCCAATCCATTCTGCATGTCTTGCGTGATGCGGGTGAATTTCCGCATATTTGCGCGGTACGTAACGAACTGCTGCGCTGGCGCTTCATCCACCTCGACCCCGAGGCCATGCGTGAAGCCAATGCGATTGATGGCCCCGAACGCATGGATCATCATGGGCGCTACCTGGCCGCTGCACTCCAACGGATTATGCGGCACAACGGTAGTGCCCAGGCCGAGATCTCAGCCTGGATTGGTCAATTCATTCCCGGCGCCCGCCAGATCCATGTGCGCCAACTCGATGAACTCTATCGCTATCTGATTGAACTAGAAATGCTCGACGGGCGTCGTTTCTCATCACGCGTGCTGTCCGATGGCACACTGCGCATGTTAGGTCTCCTGGCGCTCCAATACGACGAAGATCAAGTTGGCATGATCTGCCTTGAAGAGCCAGAGAACGGCGTCCATCCACGGCGGCTCAAGACGGTTGTTGATGTGTTGAAGGGCTTTGCAACTGACCCATTGCAAGAAGATGTTGATCAGAACGAGTTTACCCCATTACGCCAAGTATTGATCAATACCTATTCACCACAACTGGTACGCGAACTAAGCCCAGAAGATCTTGTCCTTGTTGAAGCACTGACCCAAATCGGTAACAGTAACGCCTCGCTACGGACAACGAGCTATCATCCCGTTGTTCAACCCAAGTATGGGCCGCTCTGCACCGAAGAAGCCCTCCAAGAGCCCACGCAGCAACGACTTACGGCGTTGCTGGAAGAGCGCGACCTGGGCGCACTATGGGTTGATGGGGCTTTGGGGGGCGTACCGTAATGTACACCCTACGGATCCCCTTTGTGGCTGAGGGTTCACAAACGCTCACTCAACGAGGGTGCCAATTTGCAAAGTGGCTTACCAACACCTAGCGCATCAACCCACCGTAATCATAAATCCTCCGGTTTGCCCCGAAAAAAGAAACGATTGTTACGTTTCTCGCCAATGCGCTTTATCTCAACGATCCGGACAACGGTATCGACCAAATACAGCACACGAAAGTGTCGCACACGCAGTTCCCAATCAGCGACTTCGTTGGCCCGCATCGGCTTGCGATTTCTCGTTTTGGTCAATGGTTCATACCGTAGTTGTTCATTGATCACATCAACAATTTGATCTCGTGCATCGTCCCGATTTGCGCCCCCACTTGCGTGAGTGGATCTTAGCTGAGGTTGTGTCGGTATAAAGAGCAGGCACGACAAGCGTGCTTAGTTACAATCTATATCCGATGAGGTGATCGCGTGAGTACCATGGGTAACTATTCATTTTTAGCCATCTCTGGCAAGCAAGGAGACTTCCAGTACTTCATTATTCAACTTCCTTTGCGTCTAGTTACGCGCCTATTACTCTTTGACGAAGTTGAAGTACCCGATACATTGCGTAAAATTCGTTCGCTTGACCCAGGGTTGATTGAATCCACAGCAGGCTATCTGCTGGCGCAAGCGAAAGATTATGTTCTCGCCCCGTTCGTTGCGACCGTCCATAGCCAGGTCGTCTTTACTGAGCTTACGGCTGAACATTCCGAGATCGGATGGCTCAGTGTCCCGTTCACGGCGGCGATCATCTTGCAGCACGGACAGCATCAGCGTGCTGCGCTACAGCAGTTTTTGGCGCAAATGCCTGAACGCGGCAATGATACGCTTCCCGTTATGCTCGTACCTGATCCTGATTTTGTGCGTTCCACAAGGTTGTATGCTGATCTTCAGCAGATGACAACGCTGGGAACACGCTCCCAGCGCGTTTTGTACGCGCATAGTGACCTTGCTATGTTTGTGCGCCAGTTGGCAGTTGATGTCCCCCTCTTTCAGGATCGCATCGAACTTGAAAAGACGACCATTTCGAATCGTTCGACTGCATTGTTTACGCTCAGCGCCGTATATCAAGCAACGCAGGCACTACTGCACATGCAGAAAGAGGAAGCGCTCACTGCTGAACAAGCACTACGCGGCGAACAATTTTGGCGTCAGTTGGGTGAGATTATCCCGCAGTGGTCTCAAGTTATTCGTAGCGAAGTCACACCCGCATACTTACGCGAAAATTATGTTCATGCACACACCGTCACACTTGTAGCCATTGCGCTGGCAGGTCAGGCGCTTATCCATGCTCATCCAGAAGATTGGAGCAAACGACTGCGGATGCTCGGTTCAATTGACTGGTCACGTAAAAACACGCGCCTCTGGGAGGGTCGCGTGATGATTCGCGGTCGCATGAGCAAAACGCACGATAGCCTCAAACTGACCACCATCGCACTCAAGCGTGCTATGGGCCTCACGATCACCGAGCAGGAACGCGCCCTAGAGCAAGATTTGCTTAGCTTACACGATACGCCGTAACGCGATGTTGCGAAACACTTCCCGTTGGTGCCATTGCAAGGCGCTAGGTGCAGGATGCAAGATGGGGGCTTCGGGCAGGTGCAGCGCTGCGTCATGCAACCGACGCAACGGCTCGGTCGCCTGCTCGTCGGGGTCTACCACTGGCGAGATGATAATCTGGTAAGTGGCAGGATTAATCCCGATCAAGCCCTCGTCAAAGGCCCAATGGTGCAAACCGCACAGCGCCATGCCATTGCGCGGATCGTCGTTGTGGCTCACGCTCCACGGCACAATGTGGGCTGCGCTGACGGCGGTGCGCCCCTCGGGGGTGACAATACGGATTTTGCATACGGCGCATGTGTGCTGGTAGGCGGCGACGACAGTACGCCGAAAGCCGGTCGAGCGCGACTCGGTTGCGTACTGCTCGGCCAGATCCGGCGTCTCTTTGAGTGTAAACGGCTCACGCGCACGCTTGATCAGGCTACGGCTATACTCAAACGACTGTGCGGTAATCACCCCAACTTCAACCACCGCAGCACGCACCTGCGGGGCAAAATAGGTCTCGACCAGCACACGTCGCAGTTCATCGCGTGTGTGCGGATCGAGCAGGAGCGCAAACAATGCGTCATCAAGCCGTGCGCCCACCACCAGATCTTCCATACTCTTGAGCGAGCGAATAGGTACGCGCAGCGCCTGTTCTTGACCAGATACCGCTACGAGATGCCAAAATCCATCACTCTTCAGATGGTAAAAGGGCAACGCGATATTGCCTTTACGCTCACTCCCCATCACAGTTCGCCAATAACGGTCAAAGAGATCGATCAGATCAGCATGAAGCACCACCAGCGGCGCATTGATCTCGCCCTGTGCAACCAAATCCAGCACACTGAGCAAGAGCAATGCTTTGTGGGGCGCACCACCATTGGTTGCCTCGCACCAGCGCTCAGGTACACGGTCAATGCGAAGTTTGGCGAACTTTGTTTTGTATTTTTCAAGCATGAACATGCAATTTCAAAGATTATTTATGCTACTTGAAAAGTTTTTGCATACGGAAGAATTTCATTTTTTCATTAAACAAATGATTTGTTCGTGTATTTTCGGATTAAAATACGTTTCAAGTAAAACCATACGCAATTCGTGACGTGGTTGTGGATGACTCATCAATTCAAAAAGATCCTGATCAAGACTCGCCCCAAGCACAAATTCACGCATATTACCGATTGAGTGAATAGGGATTCTCAAGGCCCGTTCATTGCCTGGTGTGGCGATAAGATGCCAGAAATTATCACTTCTTAGGTGATAAAAAGGAAGTGTAACGTTTGTTTTCTTCTTTACACTCGTAGTGTTTCTCCAATAGCGGTGAAAGGTTTCTGTTAGGTATTTGTTTAACTGAACAAGATTGTCCTTCAATATTTTTTGAGCCATCAAGTCCATTACACTGAAGAGCATGAGGGGTTTGTGTGGGGCTGCATAGCATGTCTTCGCATCCCACCACGCTGAACTACGATTGACATTCAAATTGGCAAAAGCAAATTTGTACTTGTCCAGCATAGTGTTTTCACCCCTAATGATTCCGTCACAAACCCACCTCAGAGCTGCCAAGCCGGGGGGATGCCGAGGAGAGGCGTCCGGAAAGCTCATAGCGATCCGTCCATCTGCTCGGGCGCACAATAGAAGAGTGCGTGGTCAATCCGCTTGAGGCTACGCAAGACGGCTGAGAGGGCAGTCAGTTTGCCCTGGGCTGTATTTAGCAGGCGGGCACGCTTGATCAGCAACATCTCCAGCGCTTCTTCGGCGTCTATGTCGTCATTGTTGATCAGGCGGGCGATCTTGAGGCTCAGATCCTGGTACTCATTCAGCTCCTTGGGATCAAGGATTGGACTGGTGATCCAACGCGCACGGCCACCGTGAGCAGCAAACTCTGCCATACCCTCAGCATTGATCCGTAACCAGCCCGAACTGAAATAGCCCACACCACGATCATACTGAAGAGCAGTGGAAAGGAGAGGCTGAAAGAAATCTCGCGTAATATTGTGCCGCGAGGTCTCCAGGGTAGCAGACAAATTGAGGCCACGAAAAGCAAGCATAGTCTCGTAAAGATGAAGCCGGGCTTACGGAAATAGCCCGTAAAGCCCAGGAGCTTTAGCCCTGGGATAGAAGGGCTTCACCCGCTTGAGCGGCTTCAGCCCAGGTAGCACAAACTTGCAATTTAAGCAACTATGTGCCATACTTAAACCATGCGAAAGACGTTCAAATACCGCATC
>NZ_RYFF01000068.1 GCF_004138165.1 Candidatus Chloroploca sp. Khr17 | reverse complement strand
GGTGATCGCAGGCCAGCCGATCAGCGAGGCCGTGATCGTACCTTCAGGGTGGTGTTCAATCAAGACATACATCGTCATCGGGGTGGACCTTTCGTTCATCTCATCTGCAGATAGTATACCACACGAACACATGTACCGACACAACAATCATCGTTCAGACAACGACGTGTTGTCTATGCTCCAATACCTTGCAAAGAAGGCGATTGTTTTGACGCAAAGGCGCAAAGGCGCAACGTTTTTCGCGTAGGAGAGCGAGCCCTTCGCGTGAGCTTCTTTGCAAAGTATTGGTTCATGCGCCCCATTTTGCGTTCTACGTTTTACGTTCTGAACAGCCGCCCAAACTGCTCGGGCACCACCGCCTCCGCTGACCCGGCGACGAAGGCGACATGGCAGCGGTGGCAATACCAGGACTGCTGCCAGCGCGCGACCTGACGCGGCCAACGCTCGTTGGCGGCACGGCGACGCTGCTCGTCTCGTTGAATGCAGCGCCCGGTGAGGCCAACGGCGAGCAGCGCACCGACGCTGGCAACGCCCGCGAAGAGGTGCTCGGCGTAGGCGGGGCCCGCCAGCGCCGCCAGCGCCGAGCCCTGGAGGTTGACGATGAGCAGCGTGACGAGGCAACTCGCGGGGACACTGAGGAACAGCAAGCCAACAAGCACGACGATGATCCACCACCCGCCGCCAGGCTCGCGGGGTGGGGCGAGCAACTGCGCAAGGTGGGTTCGCGCAACGCCCGCTGCGGGCACAAGGTCAGCCGTGAGGACGCGGACATCGCGGGTACCCCCGGTGACGATCGCAGCGACGCGCTGGGTCGCCTGGGGTGAGCGGCAACACGGACAGATAGGCTGGCGAGACATACAATACCTCGTTCTGTTCTGAGAGACGGAAAAGCTACCGCTATCGTGTAGAACAATTGTACTATATGTGTCAAGAGGGCACGCCCAGTCTCACATTGCGTGACATCGGGCGAGGGTGATTGGACATCGCTCGCTGGATCACATGGTATACTTGTAGCTATTCTTCAACCTGTCTGCTGCTGGATACCGACTCGTGCGCTGTCTGCACGTTCATACCTCAGTTTGAGCCAGATGTACAGGTGGTGGCGCTTATGCATATCTTTGAACTACGCGACCGTCTGATTGCGGACTACAACGCCTATATCAGTAGTTTTTTCCAGATTCGCAATGCGCAGATTCGTGCGACGGTCGAAGCGGCGGTTGGCGATGGTCTGTTGTGGCCCGAGACGCTGATTCAGCTGAATCCGGCGTTTGCCCCTGGCGCCTGGATTGATGATCTCGTGGCTGAAGGGGTGCTCCACGCTGAGTGTCAACGGATCTTCCGTAAGGATAAAGACAAGCCGGAGCTCCACGGGTTTGGGCGGACGTTGCGGCTCCATCGCCATCAGGAAGAGGCGGTGCGCGTTGCGCGTCAGGGCCATAACTATGTGCTGACCACCGGGACTGGCTCGGGCAAGAGCCTCGCTTATCTTGTGCCGATGGTTGATCATGTGTTGCGGCGTGGCACAGGGCAGGGCATTCAGGCGATCATTGTCTATCCGATGAATGCGCTGGCGAATAGCCAGGAGGGTGAGCTGCGGAAGTTTCTCCAGCTTGGCTACCCCGAGGGGCAGAGTCCGGTGTCGTTTGCGCGTTATACCGGCCAGGAGAATGATGCAACTCGCCAGGCGATTATGGCGCACCCGCCCGATCTGCTGTTGACGAATTATGTGATGCTCGAGTTGATGCTGACGCGGCGCGCCGAGCTGCCGTTGATTGCGGCGGCTCAGGGTTTGCGCTTCCTGGCGCTTGATGAGTTGCATACCTACCGCGGTCGGCAGGGCGCTGATGTGGCGCTGCTGGTGCGCCGGGTGCGTGATCGCCTGGCCGCAGATCGGTTGCAGGTGGTCGGCACGTCGGCGACGCTCGCCGGGGCCGGTACCTTTGCGGAGCAACAGGCTGAGGTCGCGGCGGTCGCGTCACAGCTCTTTGGCACAACGGTCTTGCCCCAGCACGTGGTCGGCGAGACGCTCCGTCGGGTGACGCCCGAGTTTCATGCGGATGATGCTGCGTTTCGCGCCGCGCTTGGCGCACGACTCGGCGATCCTTCCACCCCGCCACCGACGACCTATGCCGACTTTGTGGCCGACCCGCTTTCGCGTTGGCTTGAAAGCACATTTGGGGTCACGACCGAGCCAGAAGGCGTGCGCCTCGTGCGCTCGTTGCCGCGCAGTATCGGTGGGCCAGAGGGCGCGGCGCGTGATTTGCACCGCCTGACGGGCGTGGCCGAGGCTGATTGCGCCACGGTGATCCAGGCTGGTTTGCTCGGTGGCTATGCGTGCGAGCCTGATCCCGCAACTGGTTTTGCGCCGTTTGCCTTTCGGTTGCACCAGTTTATTAGCCGTGGTGATACGGTCTATGCGTCGCTTGAGCCCGACCCACAGCGCTACCTGACGCTGCACGGCCAGCAATTTGTGCCCGGCGATCGTGGCAAGGTGCTCTTCCCGCTCACCTTCTGTCGTGAGTGCGGCCAGGAGTACTATAGTGTCCATCGTACCCGCGATGCGCAGGCGGGGCGCGAGCTGCTGACGCCACGCCTTCTCGGCACAAGCTCTGACGATGATGAAGATGATGCCGGCTATCTCTATTTCAGCAGTGATCTTGCCTGGTCCGATGAGTGGGAAAGCCAGGTCGATCGCTTGCCCGAGGATTGGCTCGAAGAGCATCGTGGCTCGCTCAGGGTGCGGGCGACTCGCCGGAAGGATTTGCCCCAGGCGCTGCATCTTGCGCCCGATGGCACGATTGGCGGTGGCTCCCTCGTGGCACACTATGTCCCGGCACCGTTTCGCTTTTGTCTCTGCTGCGGGGTCTCCTATGGCGGTCGCCAGGGTTCGGACTTTGCCAAGCTAAGTTCGCTCAGTTCCGAGGGCCGCAGTACGGCGACCACGATCCTGAGTCTCTCGGCGGTGCGTGCGCTCAAAGCTTCGCCCTTGCCTAAACGGGCGCAGAAGTTGCTGAGTTTTACCGATAATCGTCAGGATGCGGCGCTTCAGGCCGGGCACTTGAACGATTTTGTGGAGATCGGGGTGCTGCGTGCGGCGGTGCTGACCGCTGTGCGCCGCGCTGGTTCCCAGGGTCTGCGCCACGACGAGCTCACCCAGAAGGTCTTTGATGCGCTGGATCTGCCTCTCGCCGCGTACGCTGAAAATCCAGAGGTGCGCTTCCAGGCGTTGCGCGAGACGCAGCGTGCGTTGCGTGAGGTGCTGGGCTATCGTATCTACCGCGACCTGCGACGCGGTTGGCGGATTACCTCGCCTAACCTGGAACAGTGTGGGCTGCTCGATATGCAGTACGAGTCGCTTGATGAGGTGTGCGCCGCCGAAGATATCTGGCAGCGCGCCCATCCTGCGCTGCTCACGGCAACCGTGGCGACGCGGATGCTGATTGCCAGGACGTTGCTCGATGTGATGCGCCGTGAATTGGTGATCAAGGTTGATTATCTCGATGAGCGCTACCAAGAGCGCATCCAGCAGGAGAGTAGTCAGCGCTTGAAGATGCCCTGGGCGCTTGATGAGCAGGAGCACCTGGAACATGCCGCCGTGCTCTACCCGCGCTCGCGTGGCCCCAACGACTATGGCGGCAACTTCTACCTGTCGCCCCGCGGTGGCTTCGGCCAGTTCCTCCGTCGCCGGATGACCTTCCCCGCTTTCCCCGAGCGGCTGCGCCTAGAAGATACCGATGTCATCCTTCGCGACCTGCTCGCCGGTCTCCAGCAGGCTGATCTGGTGACGGTTGTCGCCCCCGCCCGCGATGCAACGGATGTGCCCGGTTATCAACTGCCCGCCGCCGCGTTGCGCTGGGTGAGTGGCGATGGCACCCGGGCGTTCCGTGACCCGATTCGGACGCCGCATGAGGCGCAGGAGGGCGGGCGCACCAACGCCTTCTTTGTCAATTTCTACGCCGAGGTGGCCGCGTCGCTGCTTGGCCTCGAGGCCCGTGAGCACACGGCCCAGGTGCCATCATTGGATCGCCAGAATCGCGAGGCCGCCTTCAAAGAGGCCGACCTCCCCATTCTCTACTGCTCGCCGACGATGGAATTGGGCGTTGATATCGCCGAGTTGAATGTGGTCAATATGCGCAATGTGCCACCGACTCCGGCCAATTACGCCCAGCGCAGTGGCCGGGCCGGGCGCAGTGGTCAGCCCGCCCTGGTCTTCACCTACTGCTCGACCGGCAGTTCGCACGATCAGTATTTCTTCAAACGACCCGAGCGTATGGTCGCCGGGGCGGTAACACCGCCGCGCCTCGATGTGACCAATCAGGATCTCGTGCGGGCCCATCTGCACGCGATCTGGCTCGCCGAAACCGGCCTGAGCCTGGGGCGGTCGCTGCGCGATCTGCTCGATCTGGAAGGGGAAGATCCGAGCCTGGCGCTGCTGGAGCATGTCCAGGCCGATCTGCGCGATGTGGGAGCGCTGCGCCGCACGCGGGTGCGGGTCGAGCAGGTGCTGGCTTCGCTGCGTCCTGAGTTGCTGACGTCTGGCTGGTTCAAGGACGATTGGGTTGATGCGGTGCTTGCGCGGGTTCCCCAGACCTTTGATGCGACATGCAACCGTTGGCGCGAGCTCTATCGTGCAGCGCTGGCCCAGGCGCGCTCGCAAGATCGCATTATTCGTGATGCCTCGCGGAGTTCCGAAGACAAGAAGCAGGCTGAACGCTTGCGACACGAAGCCGAGGAGCAACTGAAGTTGCTGACGGAGATCGATAATCTGGCGCAGTCGGATTTTTATAGCTATCGGTATTTCGCCAGCGAAGGCTTTCTGCCGGGCTACAATTTTCCGCGCCTCCCGCTCTCGGCCTTTATTCCGGCGCGACGCACCAAGCAGCGCGATGAGTTTCTCTCGCGCCCGCGTTTCCTGGCGATCGCCGAATTTGGCCCGCGGGCGATCGTCTACCACGAAGGCTCACGCTATACGATCAACAAGGTCATTTTGCCGCCAACCTCTGAATACGAGCCACTCACGCGACGCGCCAAGCGCTGCGAGCGCTGCGGCTACCTCCACCCACTGGCTGAGGCTGATGGCCCGGATCTCTGCCAACGTTGCGGGGCACCGCTCACGATAACGCTGCGCAACCTGTTTCGGCTGCAGAATGTGGCGACCAAACGCCGTGACAAGATCAACTCTGATGAAGAAGAGCGCATGCGGATGGGCTATGAGATCATTACCGGCGTGCGCTTCGAGGAGACGGGCGAACATGCTGCTCCGGTGCGCACCGCCAGCGTGCTCCGCGAAGGAATGCTGCTGGCGCGGCTCACCTATGGGCATACCGCCACGCTCTGGCGGATGAACCTGGGGTGGACGCGGCGCAAGAACAAAGAGGAGCACGGCTTTGTGCTTGACCTCGAGCGCGGCTATTGGGCGAGGAACGACCAGGCCGCCGAGGATGAGGGCGACGCGCTCTCGGCACGGACGCAGCGCGTGATCCCGTATGTCGAGGATTACCGCAATTGCCTGCTCTTTGAACCGGAAATGCCCCTGGAGACCGGGGTGATGGCCTCGCTCCAGGCTGCGTTGAAGCATGCCCTTCAGGTGATCTACCAACTGGAAGATAATGAACTGGCGGTCGAGCCGCTGCCGAGCTCGTCTGACCGGCGCGTGATCCTCTTCTACGAGTCGGCGGAAGGCGGGGCCGGCGTGCTTAGTCGCCTGCTGGACGATCCTGGGGCGCTGGCCCGGGTTGCGCAGGAGGCGTTACGGATTTGCCATTTCAATCCCGCAACGGGGGCCGATGAGCGTCGTGCACCCCGTTCACGTGAAGAGTGTGAAGCGGCCTGTTATGACTGCCTGATGACCTACACCAATCAGCGTGACCACGCCTTGCTTGACCGCCAGGCGATCCGTGGGTTGCTGCTGGCCCTCGCCGAGGCCACTTCAGCCGTCTCGCCAGGGGCCAGCACGCGCAGTGACCACCGCGAAGCCCTGCTGCGCCAGGCTGGTTCAGCGCTCGAACAGCAATGGCTGCACTGGCTTGATGCACGTGGGTTGCGCCTCCCCTCACATGCCCAGTACCTGATCGAGGTCTGTGGCACACGGCCCGATTTCACCTATCTGGATGCGATGGCTGTTATTTACATTGATGGCCCCCACCACACCTATCCTGAGCGGGCGGCGCGCGATCACGCTCAGCAAACCTGCCTGGAGGATCGCGGCTATACGGTGATCCGTTTTGCCCACACCGACGATTGGGGTGCAATCGTAGCCAATTTCCCATATGTTTTTGGTGAGAAAATTGATGGTTAGGAGTATTTCAGTGCATCGAATATCTGATGAGGTGACCATTTCCCTTTCGCAACAGGCTGTTGCGATCCAATGCGATGCAATATCCCTGCACGTGCAACTCGCCGATGGACGTGAATTGAGCATCCCGCTCGTTTGGTTTCCGCGCTTGCTGCGCGCGACACCCGAACAGCGTCAGAGTTGGCAGTTGATCGGGCAGGGTGAGGGCATTCGCTGGGACGCTCTTGACGAGGATATTTCGGTCGCCAGCCTGCTAGGGTTACCAAGCGACTGAGTCGTTTGAGAACGAAGTGTGTTGACATGCCACTGAAAGTATCCTATGACAATATCCGAGACGTTTGCGGTTGGTTCGTTGGTTCGTGCCCGTGGGCGCGAGTGGGTGGTGTTGCCTGAGTCAAGCGCCGATCTGTTGGTGCTCCGGCCGTTGGGTGGCACGGAAGATGAGGTGACCGGGGTCTATCTGCCCCTTGAGGCGGTTGAGCCGGCGCGCTTTGCCCTGCCCGAGCCGACACGACCTGGTGATGCGCAGTCCTGCCGACTGTTGCGCGATGCGGTGCGGCTGGGGTTTCGCTCCAGTGCCGGGCCGTTTCGCTCGTTTGCCCGCCTTGCCGTTGAGCCGCGTCCGTATCAGTTGGTGCCGCTGTTGATGGCGCTCAAGCTCGATCCGGTGCGCTTGCTGATCGCTGATGATGTGGGCATCGGCAAGACGATTGAGGCGGGCCTGGTTGCGCGTGAGTTGCTGGATCGTGGTGAAGCATCCCGCCTGGCGGTGCTCTGTCCGCCGCATCTGGCCGAGCAGTGGCAGGCTGAGCTCCGCGAGAAGTTTCATCTCGAGGCTGAACTGGTGCTTCCCAGTACGGCGACGCGCCTCGAGCGACGTTGTCGCCTCGGCCAGTCGCTCTTTGAGGTCTATGATCATGTGATCGTCTCGCTTGATTTCATCAAGGCCGAACGCCGACGCGATGAGTTCCTCCGCACGTGCCCTGAACTCGTGATTGTTGATGAGGCCCATGCTTCAGCGGCGAGCACCGAGCGCCGCGGCAACCAGCATCAGCGCCACGCGCTGGTCGCCGGGCTTGCCGCTGACCGGCAGCGCCATTTGATCCTGGTGACCGCGACCCCCCATAGCGGCGATGAGTCGGCCTTTCGTTCGTTGCTGGCCTTGCTCGACCCGGCCTTCGCCGCGTTGCCTGATGATCTCAGTGGTCCGCAGCACGAGCCGTATCGCCGACGTCTGGCTGCTCATCTTGTCCAGCGGCGTCGTGGTGACATTCGCCACTATCTGCAAGCCGAGACGCCTTTTCCCGAGCGCGATGATCGTGAGGCGAGCTATAAGCTGAGCGCTGGCTACCGGCGGCTCTTCGAGCGGGTGCTGCGCTATGCGCGTGAGACGGTGGCTGATCCCGCCGATGGCAGCCAGCATCGTCAGCGCGTGCGCTGGTGGTCGGCCCTTGCATTGCTTCGTGCGCTCGCCTCGAGCCCAGCGGCCGCCGCCACAACCCTGCGTACCCGTGCGGCAGCAGCGGCGACGACGACCCCTGAGGACGCGGATGCGATCGGCAGGCGGACGGTGTTTGATCAGCTTGACGACGAGAGCAGTGAGGGCGTTGATGTGGCCCCTGGGAGTGATATCGGCGAACTGTCTGGTGATGAGGCTGGTCACCGACGGCGCTTGCTTGAACTGGCCCGCGAAGCTGAGGCGTTGCAAGGCGCAGGCGATGCCAAGTTGCAACAGGCGCTCAGCCTGGTGCGCGCGTTGCTGGCCGATGGCTATCAGCCGATTGTCTTTTGTCGCTTTATTCAGACCGCTGAATATGTTGCGGCCGCCCTGCGCGATCACCTGCCAAAGGACGTGGCGATCGCAGCGGTGACGGGTCTGTTGCCCCACGATGAGCGCGAGGATCGGGTGATCGACCTAGCGGGGCACGCGCGCCGGGTGCTGGTGGCGACCGACTGTTTGAGTGAGGGCATCAATCTGCAGAACCATTTCAGCGCCGTGTTGCACTACGATCTCTCGTGGAACCCGACGCGCCACGAGCAGCGCGAGGGGCGGGTGGATCGCTATGGTCAGCCCCATCCTACGGTCAGGGTGCTGACCTACTATGGCCTCGATAACCAGATTGATGGCATTGTGCTCGATGTGCTGATCCGCAAGCACCGTACGATCCGGAGCTCGCTGGGGGTGTCGGTGCCGCTGCCCGTCAATACCGAGAGCGTCGTCGAGGCGATTTTTGAGGGCCTCTTGCTGCGCGGGGCGAGCAGCGCACGCGGTGGGGAACAGTCACTGCTGCCTGGCTTTGAAGATGTGCTGGCCCCTCAGCGCGAGGCGTTGTTCCGTACGTGGGATCTGGTCGCCGACCGCGAGAAGCGCTCGCGGACGATGTTCGCCCAGGAGAGTATCAAGGTCGAAGAGGTCGCCCGCGAGTTGGCCGAGGTGCGCCATGCGATTGGCTCTGGGCTTGACCTGGCCGCCTTCGTGCGCACAGCAACCCTGGCCCACGGGGCCAGGCTCCACGCCAACGGCGGCGTTCGCATTGATATGACCGAGACGCCGCGAGCGCTCAAGGAGGCGACCGGCGTCGCCAATGCGCTCACGGCCCGCTTTGCGTTGCCTGTTGGCGATGGCGAGGTCTATCTGAACCGCACCCATCCCTTCGTCGAGGGCCTCGCGACCTATATCCTCGATACGGCGCTCGACCCGCTCACCACGAGTGTCGCTCGCCGCTGTGGCGTCATCCGTACCCGTGCGGTAACGACGCGCACGACCCTGCTGCTCGTGCGCTTGCGCTACCATATCATCACCAGGCATGGTGAGATCGAGACGCCGCTGCTCGCCGAGGAGTGCGCGTTGCTCGCGTTCGCCGGTGCCCCTGCGCAGGCCAGATGGCTCGCGACAACGGACGCCGAGGCGTTGCTTGACGCCGGTGCTGATGCAAATACGAATCCTGATCAGGCGACGCATTTTTTGCGCACCGTGCTCGATCAGTTTGACCTTCTCTGGCCTCATCTAAACCAGGCCGCCCACGAACGTGGCCAGCACCTGCTCGAGGCCCATCGACGGGTGCGTGCGGCAGCGCGGATGCGTGGCGTCAGTTATCGGGTCGAGGCCCAGACCCCACCTGATGTGCTGGGGGTCTATATCTACTTGCCGACAAATCTCGGTCATTCTGAACGGAGCGCAGCGGAGTGAAGAATCTCAGGCGTGAACGGTGGTAGTGGCAGCAAGAGGGAAAGGCCGAGATGCTGAGCGCAGCGAAGCAGGACAAGATGGGGTGGTGAAAGGAAGCAGAGATCTATGCCTCGTGGTTCCCGTGATAGCTTCATGACCGTTCGGAGCGAGGGCGGCCTTTTGCCGGCGGATCTGCTGCGCCGCATCGGCGATGGCGATGCGAGCCTGGGAGGGCTGACGCCCGCAACCTATCACCTGGTCGAGGGCGAGCGGATCAATGAGGCGATTAACTATGCCTGGAGCCGGTTGCTCGGTCTGTGGGCCGGGTTTCGTGGTGCGGTCACCAGGCTGGCCCCGACTGAGGCGGCCACCGGTCTGACCCGCGAGCGCTGGTTGTTGCCACTCTTTCAGGAACTCGGCTATGGGCGGTTGCAGGCGGCCAAGGCCGTCGAGGTGAATGGCAAGAGCTACGCTCTTTCGCATGCCTGGGGCCACGCGCCGATCCATCTGGTGGGCTGTCGCGTCGAGCTTGACCGGCGTAGCCCCGGTATCGCCGGCGCCGCCAGGGGCAGCCCGCATAGTCTGGTGCAAGAGGTTCTGAATGCCTCCAGTGCCCACCTCTGGGGCTTTGTCGCGAATGGCTTGCGCCTCCGCCTGCTCCGCGATAATGTGCGCCTGACCCGCCAGGCGTATGTGGAATTTGACCTGGAGGCGATGTTTGAAGGCCAGGTCTATGCCGACTTCGTGCTGCTCTGGCTGGTCTGCCATCAGTCGCGGGTGGAGGCGGCGCAACCCGAGTTGTGCTGGCTCGAGCGCTGGTCACGCACGGCGCAAGCGCAGGGCACGCGGGCGTTGGAACAGTTGCGCGATGGCGTAGAGAGGGCGATCACCGCTTTGGGCTGTGGCTTTCTGGCGCATCAGGCCAATGGTGCGTTGCGTGAGCGCTTGCGCTCGGGGCTGCTGAGTCCGCAGGATTACTACCGTCAGGTGTTGCGCCTCGTCTATCGCTTGCTCTTTCTCTTTGTCGCCGAAGAGCGTGACTTGCTGCTTGATCCGCAGGCCAGCCCCGAGGCCCGCGTGCGCTATCAGCGGTATTATGCGCTGGCGACGGTGCGCCAGTTGGCCGAGCGCCGTGTGGGCACCGGCCACACCGATCTCTACCAGCGAGTGCGGCTGGTGATGCACCTGCTGGGGAGCGACGAGGGCGCGCCGGCCCTGGGTTTGCCGGCGCTCGGGGGCTTCCTCTTCTCACGGGCGGCGCTGCCCGAGCTTGATCAGGCCGAACTGAGCAATCACGCGCTGCTCGATGCGATCCGGGCGCTGGCGTTCAAGAGCGATCGCCACGGTCGCCGCTTGATCGACTACAAGAACCTGGGTTCCGAAGAACTCGGCAGCGTCTATGAGTCGTTGCTGGATCTGCATCCCACAGTGAATGTTGATGCGCCAGACTTCACGCTTGCGACGGCCGGCGGCAGTGAACGCAAGACGAGTGGCAGTTACTATACGCCAACCAGTTTGATTACCTGCCTGCTCGATTCGGCGCTCGACCCGGTGCTCGACCAGGCGGTGCGCCAGGCGCATCCCGTGCAGGCGCTGCTTGATCTGAAGATCATTGACCCGGCCTGCGGCAGCGGTCATTTCCTGATCGCCGCCGCCCACCGCCTCGCCCGTCGCCTGGCCGCGCTGCGCACCGGTGACGAAGAGCCGGCCCCTGAAGCTTTGCGCACTGCGCTGCGCGAGGTGATCGGGCGCTGCATCTACGGTGTTGACAGTAATGCGATGGCGGTCGAGTTGTGCAAGGTGAGCCTCTGGCTTGAGGCGTTGGAGCCAGGCAAGCCGCTGACGTTTCTCGATCACCACATCCGTGTGGGCAATAGTCTGGTGGGGGCGACGCGTGATCTGGTCGCGCAGGGCCTTCCCGACGAGGCCTACAAGCCGCTGGCCGGTGACGACAAGGCGGTAGCCACGATGATCCGCAAGCGCAATAAGCAGGAGCGCGAGGCCCAGCAGCGTGGGCAATTGAGCCTGGGGCTCGAGTTCGACGACCCCGCGAATACCTACGCGCAATTGGCTCGCTCGGCGCACGTCCTCAATACGATGCCCGACGACAACCTTGCGGCGGTGCGTTCCAAGGCGCAGCGTTACGAAGAATTGCGTGCCGGGGCCTACAGCGATATGGTGCGCAGCAATCTCTGGACGGCCGCCTTCTTCACACCGCTCCAGGCCGCCAATGAGCCGGCCATTCCCACCAGCGTCATGCTTGAAGAATGGGACAATATCTTCTACGTCCCAGCTACCAAAAACGCTTTCGAAATCGCCCAGCAGGTCGGCTTCTTCCACTGGGAACTCGAATTTCCCGACGTCTTCGCCCGGCCCACCAGCGTACGGGCGCAGCGTGCTGCGCCCCGGCCGTCCGCCGACACGGAACCGCCCTTCGGCTCCGGAGGCTTTGATGTGGTGCTCGGCAACCCGCCGTGGGAGCGGATCAAGCTGCAAGAGCAAGAGCATTTTGTGGATGTGGAGGAGATCCGCAATGCGCCCAACAAGGCGGCGCGTGAACGCCTGATGGCGGCCTGGCGCAAGGGCGAAGCACACCAGCGCACGCGCATGGCCCAGTTTGACCAGGCGAAATACCGCGCCGAGGCCGAAAGTCGTTTTGTCCGGGGCAGCGGGCGCTTCGCGCTGACGGCAGTCGGCGACGTCAATACCTACGCCCTCTTTGCCGAACTCGCCCGTGACCTGCTCGCCCCCACCGGACGCGCCGGCATCATTGTGCCCACTGGCATTGCGACGGATGATAGTACCAAGGCGTTTTTTGGGGATATTGTGACGGCACAAAGCCTGGTTAGTTTTATCAGTTTTGAGAATGAAGCCCGCATTTTTGCGGAAGTGCATCACGCTTTCAAGTTTGCCGCCGTGACGATGAGTGGTAGCGGTGCGCGGATCAAGCAGGCCCGCTTTGTCTTCTTCTGTCGCCATTTTGAGCATGTCACCGATCCCGTGCGCAACTTCACCCTCAGTACGGAAGATTTCTTGCTGATCAATCCCAACACGCGCACCGCCCCAGTCTTTCGCACCAACCAGGATGCGGAACTGACCAAAAAGATCTACCGCACTGCGCCGGTACTAATCAATGAGCAGACCGGTGCCAACCCGTGGGGGGTGCGTTTTCTCGCGATGTTTCATATGTCCAACGACAGCCACCTCTTCCAGAGCGCCCCAGGCGACGGGCTTGTGCCACTGTATGAAGCAAAAATGTTCTGGCACTTTGATCATCGCTACGGAACGTATGAAGGTGTATCGCAGGCACAACTAAACCAGGGGACGTTGCCACAACCAGAGGAAGCGTGGAAAGCCAACGCCGATCACGTTGGCACGCCAAGGTACTGGATCCCCGCTGACGCAGTGAAAGAGCGCCTGGCTGGGCGCTGGGATCATGGTTGGTTGTTGGGCTTCCGGGATGTCACCAGCAACGTCGTAGAACGCACCGCCATCTTCAGCCTGCTGCCACGGGTGGGGGTGGGGAATAATGCTCCATTGATTTTGTTCACAGAACCTCAAGCGACTCTAATTGCATGTTTTTTGGCAACGGTAAATGCTCTCGTTTTTGACTTTGCTACTCGGCCAAAGGTTGGTGGCACCCACATGAACTTCTTCATCGTCAACCAACTCCCCGTCCTGCCGCCCTCGGCCTTCAGCCCCGCCGACATCGCGTACATCGTGCCGCGGGTGGTGGAGCTCGTGTACACCGCGTGGGACATCAAAGCCTTTGCGGAGGACGTTTGGGAAGAAGTAAAAAGGAAAAAGGAAAAAGGAAAAAGCGATGAAGAACGGGCTTGGGCTGAGGGGTTGCTGCGCGAACTGGTGTACCGCAACGTTGCGTGCAACCGCGATGCGCCGCGCGACATGTTCCCGATGCCACAGGGCATCAGCGCCGATGGCAGCGTCGATTTTTCCCTTTTGCCTGCTACCTTTTGCCTTCCGCCCTATCGGTGGAATGACGAACGAAGGGCACAGGCGCGGGCGGAGCTCGACGCGCACATCGCCCGGCTCTACGGACTGACCCGCGACGACCTGCGCTACATCCTCGACCCGGCGGACGTCTACGGAGCAGACTTCCCCGGCGAAACCTTTCGTGTGTTGAAAGAGAAGGAGCTCAAGCTCTACGGCGAATACCGGACGGGGAGATTGGTCTTGGCGGCGTGGGATCGTGAGGAAGAGGCCAGAGCAAGAGGCCAACCGAAGGTAGACTAGCGATGGGGCATCAACCCTGCTACAACTGGCGGCGTTTCTGGATACCACATAACGCAACTATCCGCCTCGACGAGCGCGGCTATCTTGCCGATCCAGAAGAACCATTGGGTGCAGCCTATAATCCTGAGTTAGTGTCACTCGAAGCGCTTGCGGATATGCCATGCCTGGTACTGCTCGGGGATCCAGGCATGGGTAAATCAACGTTGCTCCACGCCCATGCTACCGAGATGGAGCAACAGATCGTTGTAGCCGGCGACAGCCATCGTTTTCATAATCTTGGGGCATTCCAGACAGATGCCCTGCTGAACCAGAAGATCTTTGGCAGCAGTGTCTATCAGGCGTGGCTTGGCGGGTCACATCAACTCTACCTCTTCCTTGATAGTCTCGATGAGTGTCGGCTGAACATCAAAACCGTCGCGGCCTGGCTCGCCGAAGAACTTCGCACATGCCCGACTGAGCGGCTTCGGCTTCGAATAGCTTGCCGTACAGCCGAGTGGAGCACAGAACTCGAAGAGACATTAAAAGATCGCTGGCAAGGGGACGTTGGGATCTTCACATTGGCACCGTTGCGCCGCGTTGATGTAGCGGTCGCGGCTGAGGCGCATGGATACAACCCTCAAGATTTTCTGGATGAAATTGCCCGTGTAGGTGCAGTGCCGCTTGCCATCAAACCAATTACACTCGACTTTCTCCTACGCTCATATGCCCATGCCGGCCAGCATCTTCCAGCTCGCCAGACTGAACTGTATGCCCAAGGCTGCCTCCTTCTCTGCGACGAGCATAGCCGAACCCGTCGCGAAGCTGGCTTCACGGGAGCATTCACGGTTGAGGATCGCCTGCACGCTGCCGAACGAATCGCATTTCTCTCACTCTTTGCAAATCGCCCGATGATCTGGACAGGCCCAGTGACGGGTATCGAGCGGCATGGAACACTACTTTTGGGTGAGCTTGTAAGCGCACTAGACTCAGCATCACTGATTAACGAGGCAGTGTTCAATGAGACACTGACCACTGGCCTGTTCACAACCCGCAGCCCAGATGAAGTGGTCTGGTCACACCAGACCTACGCAGAATTCCTGGCAGCACAATACCTGCACCGCCAGGATGTGCCGCTTGCGCAGTGTATGAGCTTGCTGGTACATCCCAAAGATCCTGGTAAGCAACTCATTCCGCAGCTTCACGAGACCGCAGCTTGGTTAGCAGGGATGCGTGTTGATGTCTTTCGTGCAATCATACAGTGCGACCCTGAAGTGCTTCTCCGTAGCGATGTCGCCAGAGCCGATTCAGAAGATCGTGCATCGCTTGTCGCAGCTTTGCTCGAATTGTTTGATCAAAAGCGACTCTTTGATCGCGATAGCCGCTTCAATCAGCGCTACCGCCGCCTTGCCTATCCACAAATAGCTACGCAGTTGCGTCCCTACATCCTCGATCAAACCAAGGAAGTGCTGGTTCGCTGTGTGGCAATCAATATCGCTGAGGCTTGCGAACAACAACAACTTCAGGATGATCTTGCCAAGGTCGCACTCAATCCGCTTGAATCGTACCAGGTACGTATCGAGGCTGCCTCGGCGGTGGCACAGATCGGCGACTCAGCGATAAAGGCGCAACTCACACCACTTGCATTTGGAACAGCGGGGGCAGACCCTGATGACGAATTGCGCGGTTGTGGCCTGCGAGCAACTTGGCCAGAGCACCTCAATGCCGAGCAACTCTTTGTTTCGCTCCAGCCACCACGGCACGAGAATTTGTTTGGCAGCTACAAGTTATTTCTCATCAGCCACTGCACAAAACATCTCAAGCCAACCCATCTGCCGACAGCACTAGCGTGGGCCGTACCGCATGCCACTGGCCCGGCTTTTCGAACCCTGAACCAGATTGTCGATGAGATCATGGCGTTGGCCTGGCACCACCTGAGCGAGCCCGGCGTTCTGGCCGGTTTCGCTACCGTTGCCCAAGTGCGAATGGAAAATTACGCACCCCTCTTCCGGTATGACGATATGGAGCTCCGTCGCGACACCCCAGAACTTCAGGCACTGTACCAGAGCTGGTATCACGACTCGGATCAACGGTATAGCCTATTTAGTACGCTCCTTCCCCGCCTGATGGCTTCCAGAAAAGAGGTTCTTTTGCTGGTTTATAATCAGCCACCGGTTGTTCTGTCATCTGACTTTGCGTGGCTGATCGAGCAATTGGGCCAGGCCCAGGATCCAGAACTTCAGACTGCACTGGCAACTATTGCTGCGCGTGTGCTCAGAGTAAAGGATCCGGATCAACTCAGCAGAGCTTATGAAGCCGTGCAGCAGAATGAGTACCTCGCGGCGTGCCTCCAACATGTCTTCGGATTCATCCGTCTCGATTCGAAAGAAGCGGCACGACTCAAGGCTGATCACCAGTATTGGCAAGGGCTTGAGCGTCAGCGCGAGCAACACCAGATTCAATTGCCACCCCCTGGCGAAATCTTCAATCTGCTCGATAGCTTTGAAGCAGGGAATATGAACGCCTGGTGGCGATTGAACCGGTTTCTCTGTTTTGATCCAGCAGGCAAAGAACATCATGGGGAGTTCAAGCCCGATCTTCGCACGTTGCCAGGCTGGCAAGCTGCGGATCAGGCGACACAGGCTCGCATCATATGCGCTGCAGCGCGGTATGTTTGCGAGATGCGTGATGCGCCAGAGCAATGGCGAAAGAAAGATGGCTTCAGTCTCTATCGCCCATCATTCGCTGGATATCGAGCGCTGCTGCTCCTGTTCTTCGAGGATCGCGATACCCTGGTGCAGATTTCACTGTCCGCTATCTGTCGATGGATCCCTATCATCGTTGGATACCCAGGAATCAACGATAATACAGGCCAGCGCGCACAACAAGAGCTCATCAAACTTGCCTATGTGCAGTGTCCCAAGGAGACGATTACGGAGTTCATACGGGAGATAAGCGTAGATGATCGGCGTGGCCGCGGTCCATCTCTTTGGAAGCTCGAACACTGCTGGGATGAGCAGTTAGCCAGGGCGCTGATGACCTGGCTTGAGAACCACGAGCCACCAGCTTCGACCCTGGAGAGTGTTATCGGCGAGCTTTTTGAGCATGGTCTCTTCCCTGAGGCCCAGGTATTGGCTGAGCGTCTGATAACCCAACCAATACCAGAAGACGAGGGGCAACGTGAGCGAACCCTTGCCGTTGGTCGCGCTCTAATGCAGAAATCACCTAATGCCGGATGGCCTATCCTCTGGCCGATCATCACCAGCGATCTCCAATTCGGGAGCGAACTTATCCTCTCGGTTGCAGCCTATGACCACATGGTGAATCGCATTGGCGCACAACTCTCCGAAGATGCGCTGGCCGACCTCTATCTCTGGATGGAGCAGCAGTTTCCCCACCACGAGGATCCGCAGTCCGATGATGACACCGTTGAGTTTTACGAGGACACCCCGCGTAATGAGGTTGCCCAATGGCGCGATCAGCTTCCGCAGATTCTCAAGCATAAAGGAACAGCTGCTGCTATCAGGGCCATCCAACGGATCGTTGCTGCTCTTCCTGACATCCACTGGTTACACTGGATGCTCTTGGAAGCGCAGGCCATCGCTCGACGTGAAACCTGGACACCACACCCCCCCGCAGAATTGCTCGCCCTGACCCAGAATCGTGACGGACGCCTCGTTGACAGCGGCGAACAGTTGTTGGATGTTATCATCGAGTCGCTCCAGCGGCTTGAGCAAGAACTCCAGGGCGAGACACCAGGAGCAATTGACCTCTGGAACGAAAGCAGCGAAAGACCAGTCACCTATCGCCCGAGAGACGAGAACCGGCTGTCGGACTATGTCAAACGCCACCTCCAGCGTGATCTGTGTGAGCGAAACATCGTCATCAATCGCGAGGTTGAGATTCAGCGCGGCGGCGGCGGAACCCCTGGTGAGCGTACCGACATCAAGGTCGACGTGATACGTAAAGGAACAGCCAAGAATAATCACGATCACATCACCGTGATTATCGAGACCAAGGGATGCTGGAATCGTCAGCTACAAGAGGCGATCAAGAGCCAGTTACACAACCGCTACCTTCGGGAGCACCGAAGTAACTTTGGGCTCTACCTGGTTGGTTGGTTCAATTGCACAGCCTGGGATGACAACGACTATCGGAAAGCTGCGGCGCTACAGATGGATCGTCCGTCTGCCAAGTTACGCTTTGAACAACTAGCAGCAGAGAACACCGGAAGCCATGTGATGATACGTGCCTTTGTCTTGAATACAGCCCTACCTGACGTGGTTCCATCAACATCTGAGCCAAAGCCTAAGGGGACGTGCTAGGAGTTGGCGCAATACGCCACCGCCATCAAGGATAAGAATACGGCTTCGCCATCGGATTGCATCACCTCAGTCGAAATAGGTGGATAGAGCAGGTACCTGAGATTGCGTTAACCTTGCAGAACGCAGCGCCGCGTATCAATAGACTCGCATAAATAAACCTTATCCGAGTCTATCCACCTCCCCCTCTTCTCGTGTATACTACTAACACATGTTCTAGTCGTAACCGCGGGGAGGGGGTATGGACAAGGCGCCCGGCATCGATGATCGCCCGTCTGACCATGAGGCGGTGGCCTCGCATCAGGTCGCACCGTGCGGCCATACGGATCATCCGTCTGATCATGAGACGCCGCACATGGCGCTCGTGCCCAGTCCGGCAATGCCCACCGCACTCAGCCAGGCCGCCGCCGCTGCTGACCGCGCTGCATCGTCGGCGCTGTTCGCCGAGTACCGCCAGCAACTCGCGGCCCGCACGCGTACCGCTCACGATCAGGATCTCGCTCGCTGCGCGCTCTACCTTGCTGATGTCGGGGTGAGCGTTGGGGCGCTGGCCGTCGAACCAGCGGCCTGGGCCGGGTTCACCTGGGGGTTGGTCGAGGGCTTCAAGCGCTGGATGCTGCGCGAGGGCTTTGCGCTGGCGACGCTCAACCGTACCCTGGCGACCATTAAGGCCTACACGCGGCTCGCCGCCCAGGCCGGTGCGCTCTCTGCTGAGCAGGCGACGCTCATTGCGGCGGTGAAGGGCTACGGGCGCTAGGGAAAGCTGAAAACGGAAAGCTGAAAGCTGAAAGCTGAAACAGAGCGTCAGTGCGGTCGTGGGATGCCGATGTGTAGCACCGCACGCTTGCCAGGGAAAGCTTCAGCCGAAAGCTTAAATAGAGCACCAATGTAGCCAGGGAAAGCAAAAAAACTGAAAGCTGAAAAGGAGGACCAATGCAGCCGTGGGATGTCGATGTGCAGCGCCGAACGCTTGTGTATGCAAACAAGATCCTTGATGTGGTGGACCGGTTGCCCAATGCACGATCGGCCTCCATTCTTGCCAATCAGTTGGGTCGCTCAGCGACGTCCGTGATGGCGAATCACGCCGAAAGCACGCGGGCACGAAGTGTTGCCGAGAAGATCGCGAAGCAGGGCCTCTGTCTGCAAGAGTTGCAAGAGTCTCACGCCTGGCTTGCGCTGCTCAAGCTGCGCACGTACTGTGATGTTGAAATCCGCGACGCACTCCTGAAAGAAACCGATGAACTGATCGGTCTCTTTGTCACCAGCATCAAGCGCTTCGCAAACCAATGATCGCTCTAGATTTCCGCTTTCATCTTTCATCTTTCCGCTTTCATCTTTCCCCACGGCCTGTGGATCTATCGGTATGGCGACGCCGGCGCGGTCTGCGAGCGCCACGTCACCAGTCTCGCGTTGCATCAGACACCGGAACTGCCGCGTCACCTGCTCCTTCAGTTGCGGGCTGGGGGCGCGGCATCATAACGGGCACGCATGGCTCGGCGCACGACCGTGCAACGCAAGGCGGTTCTTTTGGCGCAACGGCGTAACGGCGCAAAGGTTTTCGCGGAGGTGCGCGAACCCTTCGCGCCTTCGCGTGAGCTTCGTTGCACGGTCGTGTGGCTCGGCGACGAGGCCAGTTCGCTGGAACGATGGAGGGAGTTGTGGGGTCTGGGAGCATGGTGGACTGCTGGAACGCTGTCCTCGCTGCGGCGGTCGGCGTGGGCATGAGGTATCATAGGTGGCAACAGCATAATCTGCGTGTTCCCAAACGACAGGAGCAATGATGACGACCACCGATGGACGCTCGAAACTGCAGCGGGGCGGGCGCGAACTGCTGATCCCGACCCAGGCGCTGGTGCTCCGCTTTCGCGTTGAGCTTCAGCGATCGGAGCCGCTGATCTGGCGTGAAATTGAGGTGCCCGGCGACTACACCTTTTGGGATCTGCACGTTGCGATCCAGGATGCGATGGGCTGGCTCGACTATCATCTGCATCGTTTCACGATCCCCCATCCACGCACGAAGCAGGAACGCGTCTTCGGTATCCACAACCTGAGCCAAGATTGCGACGACCCGCCGAGTTGGGCGTCTCAGGTTGCGTCGATGTTCACCCTCCGCAACGACACGGCCCGGTATGAGTACGACTTCGGCGACAACTGGCAGCACACCGTTCGGCTGGTCGACGTGATCCGCCGTGATTTCACCGCCAGGTATCCACGCTGCGTTGGGGGTGCGCGAGCCTGCCCACCAGAGGATTGTGGAGGGATGTATCGCTTTGCGGAGATCCTCCGTGACCTCGCCGATGACACGTTGGACGACGATCTCCGCGTCTGGCTGCCGCAGGGGTATGATCCGGCCCGCTTCGACCCCGCCGCGGTGCGGTTCAGCGACCCGGCCCGGCGGCTGGCCTACAGTTGGTATGGCAATGCTGAGGCAGGGGATGACCCGTTTGGGGGGTAGGGGAGAGCGATGGCATCTCAAGCAGGACAAGGACGAAGGCGCTGAAGTGCGCCTCATCACCTGTCGCACGTGGAGGAGTTCATGCGTACCTGAACACAATCAAGGCATTGAGGATTCGGGGCGGTGGAGACGCCGAACAAAAAGAGATATGCCAACACGCAGCCCAATCAGGTGCAGCGATTTCCAGGGCTACTGCCTCTGGATTTTACAGGTTATCCTTCGGCTATCCTTAATGATAGAAATGACCACATAGAACCATTGACATCACCATTGACATCATGCGGCTCATAGCGTAGACTCGAAGATAGCTTTCTTGCGCAGTCCATTGATGTTGATCGCCGGGCATTTCGTGCATCATCCGCTGCAATGAGTTCGCCGAGTTACCATGCCTGCTGTTAGCCACACGTCTATCCCCGAGCAAGGCCAGCTGGTCGAGGTGCGCCAACGTCGCTACGTTGTCACTGAGGTGCGGCAGAGTATGCTTCCTCCCGACCCGCTGGTGGCCTACGATGCCACCCCACAGCATCGGGTGACGCTCGCCTCGGTCGAGGATGACGCGCTCGGCGAGGAACTCCAGGTGATCTGGGAGATCGAGCCGGGCACCCAGGCGGTCGAGGGTGCCGCGCTGCCCCAGCCCAGGGGCTTCGACGACCCCCAGCGCTTCGACGCTTTCCTCGATGCCGTGCGCTGGGGTGCCATCGCCAGCGCCGATCTGCGCGCCCTCCAGGCTCCCTTCCGCTCCGGCATCACCATCGAGGATTATCAGCTCGACCCGGTCGTGCGGGCGATCCAGATGCCCCGCGCCAATTTACTGATCGCTGATGATGTCGGCCTCGGCAAGACCATCGAGGCCGGCCTGGTCGTCCAGGAGCTGATCCTGCGCCACCGCGCCCGCGCGGTGCTGATTGTCTGCCCCGCCGCGCTCCAGATCCAGTGGCGCGACCAGATGCGCGATAAGTTTGGGCTGGAGTTCCGCATCGTCGACACCGAGTTGATGCGCGTGCTGCGCCGTGAGCGTGGCCTGCACGTCAACCCCTGGACGCACTTCCCGCGCCTGATCACCTCAATTGACTTCCTCAAGCGTGAGCGCCCGATACGCCTGTTTCGCGAGGTGCTGCCTGGCCCCGATGAGCCAGCCTACCCGCGCCGCTTCGACATGCTGATTGTCGACGAGGCGCACAACGTGGCCCCCTCGGGCCGAGGCAAGTACGCCACCGACTCGCTGCGCACCCTGGCCATACGCACGATCGCCCCGCACTTCGAGCACCGCCTGTTCCTCTCCGCCACGCCGCATAACGGCTACCCCGAGAGCTTCACCGCCCTGCTGGAGCTGCTCGACCCCCAGCGCTTCGCACGTGGCGTGACGCCGGATCGCAGGAGCCTGGGTGCCGTGATGGTGCGCCGCATGAAGTCGGAACTACCGCCGCGCTGGGACGGCACCCCGCGCTTTCCCGCGCGCACGCTGGAGGCGATTGAGGTCGTCTATACCCCTGAGGAGTTGCGCGTTCACCAGGTGCTGCGCCAGTACACGCAGTCGCGCCTGAAGGGGGCCAGCGACCAGACCGAGCAGGTGGCCAGTGAGTTCGTTGTTTTTGATAAAGTAAAAGGGGCTCTCCCGCACTTTCCGTGCAGGCAGGGCGAGAACCAACGTGCTAGAATGATAGGTTTGAGCATACGTTTGTATT
>NZ_RYFF01000013.1 GCF_004138165.1 Candidatus Chloroploca sp. Khr17 | reverse complement strand
CCACCAGGCTAAAATCGCCGGGATTGAGCCCACCCAGACTGAGTGCGCTGATGGTCAGGCTGGCCCCGCCAATCTCAAGAAAACTCAGGCTGCGGTCGCGGCTGCCACCCACCAGAGCTTGACCAACATCAAGTGGGCCAGGAGCAACCGGGTCGCTCGCAAAACCAGGCGTCGGTGCGGCCACGGCATTGCAACTCAAGACATAGTTCAGGGTCGGCTGAGCCGGGTCGTCACTGCTCAAGCTCAGCGTTGCACTGCGCAGCCCGGGCATCCCCGTTGGCGCACACCCCAGATTCAGGCTGCCACTCGTGCCCGGATCAAGCGTGAGCGGGATGCTCGATGCAATACTAAAGCTTGCTGCATCTGGCCCACTGAGCTGGGCAGTGCTCAGCGTGAGCGGAGCATCGCCCGTATTAGAGAAATCGATGCTCAGTTGCTGGCTATTGCCCACCGTCACATTGCCAAAATTGAGCGGCCCGGGCGGGAGCGGGGTCAGGCTGGTCACCGGCGCCGGAGCCGGGAGCTCGAAAGCCCCAATATCGCAGCGGTTGCCTTTAGGGCGACTGAAACCCCGCACATCCTGGTTATCAACCTCGGTGCTGGCACAAGTTGCCGGATCGCCCGCATCACGTAACGGACTGGCCCCCGTTGGCCGGCTGGTCAGCATCGGACTAAGCGGGCCGCCATTGAAACTCGGCGCAGCAAAGCTCGCGCTGGTCGCACTCAGGTCGCCGGGTTGATTCAATCCACAACTGCTACCGTCATCCAAGTTATGGCCAAGCGAGGTGAGGCTTCCCCCCGCGCAGCCGCCCACCAGCGCCGTATTCACCAGCCTCAGCGTACCATCAGGCTGGTTGAACAGCGCCGCCCCCTGGCCTCCGGCACTATTGGCGGTGATCGTCACGTTGCGCAGATCCACAATAGCAGCGCCGCCGCTAGGATCTTCATTGAACAGCCCGCCGCCATTGGCAGTCGCTGCATTGGCGGTCAATTCCACATTCGCGAGGGTCAGCCCAAAGTCGCCACTGTTTGCAATGGCACCGCCGCTGCCTGTCACCAGATTGTTGAGCAGCACACTGCGCACAATGGTCGTAAGGCCGCCAAAATTGGCTACGGCCCCACCCCGGCGATCATTGCCAGCCGAACCAGCGATATTGCCACTCAGCACACTATCACGCACGGTGACGGCACTGTTGGGGCTCACGTGCAAGCCACCACCATTGCCACGGAGGCTCAGGTTGCCGGTCATGATCACGCGGGTAAGGTGAGCGGTATCTGGGTTGGCCCCATTGTTCCGCACATAGAGTGCGCCGCCGCCCTGGGCATCATAGTTATCACCGGGATCGCCCTCGACCCCATTGTTATTGGGATCGCTGGCAAAAGCCAGGTTGCCATCAAGAATCACATCGGTCAGTTCGAGCGGCGCGATCGCATAGATTGCGCCACCACTGCGCAAGGCCCGGTTGCCCGTAAAGATCGACCCGGCAATCTGGGCCAGATCACTGCCTGCCGCCCAGATCGCGCCGCCGCCATCGCTGCCGTCGGCCCCATTGCCCGTAAACAGGCTCCCGGCAATCTGCAGAGCCCCCTCGCTGCGAATGGCCCCGCCATCGCCAACGGTAGCAACATTATCAAGAAAACTGACCCCGGCTGCATTGAGCGTGCCACCAATGGCGACCCGGATGGCTGGCGCGCCTTTTGTCAGCGTCAAGTTGGTAAGACTCAGGCTGCCACCGCCATTGATCACAAAGATCGGGCTGCTTCCCCCGGGTCGTCCCACAATCGTGACCGGGCCAATCATCAGAAGATCGGCACTAATATTGGGCAGATCCTTCAAAGGATCGCTCAATTGAAGCGGGCCAGGGGTGTTGAAACTGATCGCATATGGCCCAGAACCGCTGGCGTCGCACTGATAGTAGACGCCCTGGTCGGCAATGGCCTGCAACGCCTCGTAGAGCGAACACTTGCCATCACTATTGTTGTCCGCATCACCGGCACTTGGATCAACCACGATGCTCACCGCAGCCTTGACCCTGGGCGCAGGCCAACTTAGACCCACCAGGATGAGGCACAGCGCCAGCAACAACCGGGCCAGCAAACGGCTCATAGGTGGCTCCTTATGACTATTTTGGATTGCCGTGCTGGTCATCACAACGCCTCAACGGGGCTTGGTGTACGCAGGGTGACCAACGCTCATTGGTATTATAACGTACCGTTCGCGAGTACATCCGACGTTTTCCATTTTACGCACCGTGATCTCGGTGACAATAATCATAACCAGCACGGCGAGTGAGCACCGGTTTCACCTTCGACCTGACGATCTCAGCGCCATCGGCATGGCGCAGCATAGATCATATTACGCCGACGGCATGGATGCAGCGAGTAGGGCTGTTGCAAAATCCCAGTAGGGTTAGATAGCGTCCGCAGATTACGCAGATTACGCAGATGCGGAAGCTATAATCTGCGTAATCTGCGGACAATCAGGATGACTTTGCAGCAACCCTGACGCAGCGAGCGCTTCCCTTGCGCTGAAAAGCTAACCGTACTATACTTCTTGCGGCTGTGAGGGCGTTAGCGAAGAGGAAGATATTGTGAGTGGTACGCTTGAGGTCGTTCGCGGGATGCGTGATCTGCTTCCTGCTGCCCAGGGTGAGGCCATACGGGTGCGTTCGCACAT
Organism: Candidatus Chloroploca sp. Khr17; assembly: GCF_004138165.1. Classification (GTDB taxonomy): domain Bacteria; phylum Chloroflexota; class Chloroflexia; order Chloroflexales; family Chloroflexaceae; genus Chloroploca. The sequence goes on along the minus strand of NZ_RYFF01000013.1, from coordinate 117,347 downwards.
CGAGGCAATCCTTGAGGCCTATGGCTATGCACCCGTTGATCTGCCAATTATCGAACACCGCGATCTCTATCAGCGCAAACTTGGTGAAGAACTGGCCGGCAAGGTCTATGAGTTTAGCTTTGGCGGGCGCGACCTCGCCCTGCGGCCTGAATGGACAGCCTCAGTCTTGCGGGCTTATGTGGCCCATTTGCAGGACCAACCCCTACCACTGCGGCTGAGTTATAGCGGGCCGGTCTTTCGTTATGAACGCCCACAACGCCACACGTACCGCCAGTTTACCCAGATCGGGGGCGAGATCATTGGTGGCCCTGCCCCGCGCGCGGATGCCGAGGTGCTCGCTGTGGCCTGCGCCGGCCTCGAGGCCGTGGGAATCAACGACTACCGTGTGCTGATTGGGCATGTCGGTCTCGTGCGCGAAATCCTTGCCCAACTCGGCCTCACTGAGCGTACGCAGGGCATTCTGGTCTGGGGGCTTGATCGCCTACGCACCCGCGGCCCCGAGGCGATCCGCGAACGACTGCATGAAGATAACAGCGAAATACCGGCAGGGCTCGAATTGCCTCCCGGGATCGACGAGAGCCAATCAGCCGCCTGGTTGCTCCAGACGCTCCGCATGATGGAACTTGACCTCAGTACGGGAACGCGCCATCCTGAAGAGATTGTGGCGCGCCTGTTGCGCAAGTTGCGCCGACGCGACGAACAGGCGGCGCTTGAACACGCCCTGACAATCCTTACCCACTTGACGAGCCTCAGTGGTCCACCCGCGACCGCGATGCCGGCCATGGCCGCCATGCTCAGCGCGTATAACCTTGAAGCTCCCGCTTACCAGGAGTTGGGGGCGCTGGTTGAACTGCTCGAGGCGCACGGGCTTGATGCCGAACACATTCGGATTGAGGCCGGATTGGGGCGCGGCTTGCACTACTATAGCGGCATGATCTTTGAGATTGATGATGCCAGCGGGCTGCAACTGTGTGGTGGTGGGCGCTATGATGATCTGGTCGCCGCCCTCGGTGGGCGCGGGCGCGTTCCTGCGGTTGGCTTTGCCTATGGCCTCGAACGAGTTGTCGCCGCCAGCAAGCTCAAGCCTCTCCTCAGTCGCCGCCAGCATGTCCTGGTGGCTCCGGTTGCCGATGATGATTACGGCTATGCGCAACAGGTTGCGCAGCAATTGCGTACCCAGAACATGATTGTCACGGTTGATCTGCGTGGGCGTGCCGTGGGGCGCAATCTGAGCGATGCCGCACGCCGGGGTATTGATGTGGTAGTGATCGTCGGTCACGAGGAACGCACGAGCCAGACGCTGGTCTGGCGTGAATTGGCCCGGCATCACGAGCAACGGATCAGCCTCGACGACCTGGAGAGCATGGGCCAATCAGGCTAAGGAGAGCGCACGATGGCCGAGAAGCCCACCTGGGGTCGCTATAATCAACTGCATCCTGCGCAACTCGCCGCGATCCGTGCCGCCATCCCCGTGATCTATCTGCCCTGGGGGAGTCTGATGTGGCACGGGCCACATCTGCCCTTTGGCCTTGATACACTGGTCATCGAAGCGATGGCAGAACGTGCCGTACAACGTACCGGGGGCGTCTTATTGCCAACGATGAACTGGGCGAGTGATGGTATTCCGCATCCTGAAAACCTCACGTTCAACCCAACGACGCTCAATCTGGTGCTCGATGATCTGCTGGGCCAGTTGGCGGCCACGGGATGGCGCGTGATTGTGCTGCTCAATGGTCACTATGGCTATAGCCACGATCGGTTGATGATGGAGGCAGCCCGGCGTGCGCTGCACCAGCATCAGGTGCTTGTCCTGGCGATCACGCCGCTGACCCTGGTTGACGAAGCGATGCTTGACCACGGTGGACTCTGGGGAACCTCGCTCTTGCTCGCGCTGCGGCCAGATCTGGTTGACCTTGAAAGGCTTGGGGATCAGCCCCTGCAACCAGAGACCAGTGGAGTCGTGGGGCGTGATCCTCGCTATACCGCGGCGGCAACGTTGGGGAGCAGTGCGTTGAACCTTGCGGTCGAACGGATCGTTGTTGCCGTGCAAGATCTCGTGAAACGCAATGATCCCGCCCAGTTGATCGCCCTCTACGAACAACGCCACGAGCGTTATCAAGCTTTGCTTGCCCGCTATGGTAGTGATCCTGCAGAGGTAACTGCACGCTGGTGGGCTGCATTGACGCAAGGTGAATGATTCCATGCTGCGATTTGCGATTCCTTCCAAGGGCCGTGGCTACGATGCGACGTTGAGCCTGCTTGAGAGTTGTGGCCTGCGGGTCGTACGGGCGAATCCGCGCCAGTATACCGCGACGCTCCGCGGCCTCCCTGATACCGAAGTCTTGCTCCACCGTCCTGCCGATATTGTCGAAAAGGTTGCCGAAGGCAGCATTGATCTCGGCATTACAGGGTACGATCTGGTGGTGGAACAGCGCGGTGATGATCCCGCTTTGCTGACGATCTACGATGATCTTGGCTTCTGGCGAGCCGAACTGGTCTTTGCGGTGCCGCAAGGCTGGGTTGATGTCAGTTCGTGGCAAGATCTTGCCGATCTGGCGATGGAGTTGCGCGGGCGGGGTCGGCGTTTGCGCATCGCCACCAAGTACCCCGAGATTATCCGGCGTTTCTGTCATCAACAGGGCATCAACTATTTTGACCTGATCGACTCGCAAGGGTCTACCGAGGCGGCCCCTGGCTTGGGCTACGCCGATATTATTGCCGATATTACGGAAACAGGAACGGCGATTCGCGATAACCGGCTCAAGATCGTCGGCGGTACGATCTTGCGCTCACAGGCGGTGCTCGTGGGCAGTCGGCGCACGCTGCGCAACGACCAAGGCAAACTCGCCCTGGTGCGCCAGTTGCTCGAATTGATCGAAGGCCGACGGCAAGGACGCCTTTTCTATTCGTTGACCGCCAACCTGCCCGGTGCTTCGATCGAGAGCGTTGGGCGCCAAGTGACTGCCCGCATGGAACTTGCCGGCTTGCAAGGCCCGACGATTGCCCCGGTCTGGAGCAAATTCGATGACGAACAGGCGGCACCACGCTGGTATGCCGTCAATGTTGTGGTGCCCCAGGATGAGTTGTTGCCCGCAGTCCAACACCTGCGCAACATTGGTGCCGTGAGCATCAGTACCGTCCAGGTGCAACACGTCTTCAAAGCCGAAAGCGAGGCGTTTGCCCGTCTGCGCACGGCTCTCAGCGAGGAGCGCCAGGATGTCTGAGACCTATCGTGACGCGGGAGTGGATCTTGCGGCTGCAACCATGGCGAAAGCGTTGATGGGCGCAGCCGTACGTTCGACCCATAGCCCGGCTGTGCTGGCCGGGATGGGAGCATTTGGCGGTTGTTTTGATGCCGGGGTCGCTCTGCAAGGCCTGCGCGAGCCCGTGCTGGTCAGCAGTACCGACGGCGTAGGAACCAAGACTCTCGTCGCAACGGCCCTTCGGCGGTACGAGACGGTCGGGCAGGATCTGGTCAATCACTGTATCAACGATATTCTTGTACAAGGCGCACGACCGCTCTTTTTTCTCGATTATGTCGCGTCGGCACGGCTCGATCCCGTCCAGATCGCCACGATCGTCGAGGGCGTCGCCACGGCGTGTCGCGCCACGGGGTGCGCGTTGCTTGGCGGCGAGACCGCCGAGATGCCGGATGTCTATGTTGAAGGGGCCTTTGACCTGGCCGGGACGATTGTCGGTGTCGTGGAGCGAGCCCAATTATTGCCCCGCGCCGACCTTGCGCCGGGCGATGCGGTGCTGGCGTTGCCTTCAACGGGCCTGCACACCAACGGCTACTCACTGGCGCGGCGCATCGCTGCCCGCGATGGCTACGCCGCCCGCCCTGCCGTGCTCGGCGGCGCCAGCATCGGCGAGGCGCTGCTAGCGGTGCATCGTTGTTATCTACGCGAAGTTGAGGCGCTACGCAACGCCGTGACGGTGAAAGGCTTGGCCCACATCACCGGGGGCGGCCTCTTCGACAACCTGCCGCGCATCCTCCCCAAAGGCATGGGCGCGACCATCACGCGTGGCACGTGGCCCATCCCGCCGATCTTCACCTATCTGGTCGAACAGGGCCGCCTAGCCGAGCACGAAGCCTATCACGCCCTCAACATGGGCCTTGGCATGCTCGTCGTGCTTGCCCCCGAAGAGGTCGCCGCAGCCCTTGCGGCGGTACCCGAGGCCTGCCACGTTGGGGTCATTACCGACCGGGCCGAGGTCGTCTTGGTGGATTGAGCCAGGTCGTCGCGTTTTGTGCCCTCCTGCACGGCGAGCAGATGACCATAGCCTTACCCCTTCTGCAGTTCTGCCGCGACGCTGCGGAACTGTTCTAGCGCCGCTTCGAGGTTCTCGACGATTTCGGCGGCGATAAGGTCGGGGGCGGGCAGGGCGTCAATGTCTTCGAGGCTGTCGTCCTTGAGCCAGAAGATGTCGAGGTTGAGCTTGTCGCGGGCTGATCCACCAACGCGGCGAAGTCGCGCAGCGCCTCAACTGTGCGGCCCCCTGGCCAGGTCAAAGCCATGCCATCACAGAGGATGATCCGCCCGTCGCGTACGGCGGGTACCTCGCCAAAGGGCGCAAACGCCTCGCGATCACGCTCGGTAAAGGGGTAGGGCTCGCTCGGCAGCAGGATCAGCTCGGGCCGAAGGGCCAGAAAAGCCTCGAGTGTGGCACGCGGGTAGCGCCCGGGCAACTGAAGCGCCAGGTTTTCGGCACCGCAGAGCCGGAGCAGGTCGCCTGCGTAGGTTTGCGCACCTACGGCCATCCAGGGGTCGCGCCAGATAAAGGCGAGCATTTTGCGCGGGCGTTGACTGGTGCGGTGCGCGGCGGCTTGGATCGCGGTGCACAGCGCCTCCAGCCCCGATGCGGCCTGGGCGCTAACCCCCAGCACCGTTGCCAGGGCGGCGAGTTGCGCTGGAACATCGGCCACGCTGCGCATCGCGGTCACGTAGACGTTGATCCCGGCGGCGGCGAGCGCCAGCACATCGCGCTCACGGTTCTCCTCCTGGTCGGCGAGCACCAAGTCGGGCCGCAGGGCCACGATCGCGGTACGGTCGGGGTTCTTGGTGCCGCAGAGCCGCGGCAGCCCGATCAGGGCCGCCGCTGGCTCGCTGCAGTAGTCAGTCACGCCGACGACGTGTGCCCCGGCTCCAACGGTGAACAACCACTCGGTGAGACTTGGCACCAACGAGACAATCCGCTGTGGTGGATCGGCTAACTCAAGGCGACGCTCAAGGGCATCCAGGATGATCATCGGCGAGGTAATGCTTACAAATCATTAGGGCGACGGCAGAAGATATCATCGCCCTAGCCCTGCACGACGACAGTTCCATCGGCGGCAAAGATCGTGATCGGGACATCAACGGTTGCGTCCGCTTCGAAATGCTCAGGCCTGGGGACGAACAACCAGCATCGGAACGGGCGTCGTCTGCATAATCTTCTGGGTGACACTCCCATAGATCCAGCGGCCAAGGCCACCGCGACCATGCGTAGCCAGAGCGATCAGATCAACCCCTTCACTCTCGGCAAACTCAAGAATCGCATCGGCAGGATAACGGATCAAGACCTCGGTCGCGACCTGCAAACCCTCATCACGTAGCGGACCGATCAGGTCAGACAGATAAGAATGCGCATCGTTGAGCAGCTTTTTCATCGGATCAACGAACTCGGTGGTTTTCGTAGCACCTTCAATGACATCGGGGTATTCGCGGGGAACGGCGCGCATCAACGTCACCTTCGACGCCAGTCCAGCACCAGCCAGTGCTCGCACGTGAGGCAGAACCTGCTCGGCAAGCGGCGATCCATCCAGGGGAACAAGAATGTGATTGTACATAAGGCCTCTCTGATAAACCGGTACTCGCTACCGCAACAACGCATGCAGCGAAGGCTCCATCCAGGCTCCCTTGCCAGGAATAATTCCGGAAGATCAATCTACCCTCCATTGACATTATACCAGTACGAGTTCCACAAAGATAGAGCCCTGACTGCTTGTGTTAGGGCAATGGCTTCTTCGATATCCTGCGCCCAGCATGACAAAATCGCGCACGGCGATGCCGCGCTGCACTCACCATGACCAGGCTATGCGCAGCGCGGCAAACATACGTTACAGCTCACCTCAATCGGCGGTCACTTCACGCTCGCTCGCGACTGGCTCGGCGATATAGCGTGTTTGTTGCAGCGGGCGACGCAGGCCGCTCTTGACGCTGACAATCTGGTCTTGCAGGTTACGCCGAAAGAGGATGCTAGTGACGAGGTTGACGAGTTTGTTGCGGTTGAAGGCCACCCGCGTAGCAATAGCAGGCCAGGCATACATGCCGAGGAAGTGATTGAGATAACGCAACTGGTATTCCAGCGGATCATAGGTATCACACCGCACCACCAGATTGTGCGCCGTATACTTGTCCCAATCCTCATCAACAATCAGCCCCTTCTCTTTATACTCACGGTAGAGTTGGGTGCCAGGATACGGCGTGATAATCGAGTAGATCGGCATCATGAGCCGATTGGCCCGCACAAAATCCTCGGTCGCCTGCATATCTTCGTAGGTATCAATGGCCGGATTGGTCATAAAGTTGCCCTGAATATTCAGGCCAGCTTTGCGACACGTGGTGATAATCTCGGCATACCGTTGGGCCGAATTGGTGCGGCCTTTGTTGTAGGCCTTGAGCGTCGCCTGATTCACCGACTCGAAACCCACCAGGGCCATCAGACAGCCGGCCCGCACGAGCAAATCGACGGTTTTGGGATCTTCGAGGAAGTTAATGCTGATAAAACTGCTAAACTTGATATCGCACTCAGCCAGGATCTCGAGGATCTCCCAGGTGCGCTGTTTATTGACCCCCAGGTTTTCGTCGGTAAACATAAACCAGGGCGTCTTGCCATACCGGCTTGGCTTGAAGAAGACCCGTTTGGCCTCTTCGATCTGGGCCCGGATTGTCTCGGGCGATTGGATCCGGTAGAGGCGCCCGGTAAAATTGGGCGTCACACAGAACGCACAGGTGTAGGGGCAACCGCGGGTCATATAAATCGGGATTGATTTGCGGGCGTCAACCTGTTCGCGTTTGCTTGCAGCAAAAATTCGTGCATAATGAAGGGGCGGAACTTCATTCACCGGAGGAAAGTCGCTCGCATCATACCGGGGCCGCAAACAACCGTCGGCGACATCCTGCAAGACGTGAGACCACAGGTGCTCGGCTTCACCGCAGACAATGGCATCGGCATGGGGCTTGGCCTCGGCATAATTGAACGAGACATGCACCCCACCGAGCACGACGGGAATGCCACGCTGACGGAACTGATCCGCGATGGCATAGGCACGATTAACATTCATCGTACGGGTGGTAATGCCAACCAGATCGTACGGTTGGTTGAAATCAATGGGATCGCCAAATAACTCATCAACCAGTTCGAGCGTATGCTGAGGCGGCGTGATGCTTACCAGCACCCCGATCGCCATTGAAAAGAGCGCCTTCTGGCTGCTTGCTTCTTCTTTATGGCCTTTGGGGGTGATGAGCAAAATCCGCAGTGGACGCAGATCTTCGGACGGGCGTAGTATTGGACGGTCAGACGGAACAAGGGCAATTGCGCCCTGATTAGCTCCTTGGCTCACAGGGGCCTCCTCACAATGACTTGACACAATCTTGCGCCATTATAACGCGGCTGTACTTATATGTACAGAGGTTCAGGGCCAAGACTGGTGGTTTAACAACAATGTTGCGAGGCTTTGCGTGTAAAGGTGCGGGTTTCCGCACCTAAAGGCAAGCATGAATATGTCTGTAGACGAGAATCCTTCCGGGCCGTTGGAATTGCTGGCGTCGGCCCGTGATAAATACACCCTGGCGATGGCGCGGGTACGCCACAGCCCACCCGAGTTGGCCTTGCTCAGTTTGCATGGCAGCCTTGAAGACGCCCTGCGATCATATGCACTACGGTTGCCGTTACCCGAGGCGCGTGCCCCCTTTGGGCAATTGCTTGAGGCGATGAAGGCGCTGCCTCAGGCCGCGTTGAGTCCGGCTGAAGCCGAAGGTATCAGGCGCATGCACCGCCTGCGTGCCCGCGTTGCGCAGGGTGAGTCACTTGCGCTGACTGCGGAAACGATTGCGACGTATCATCGCCTGGTGGCCCGGTTGTTGCAACGCTATGGCATTGTCGTTGTGGCTCCTGGTGATGAGGTGAGCACCACGCAAGCGCTCGCGCTTGAAGCGCTCGCAGCCGAAGAGCCGCGCGCAACGATCCCGCTGCACGCCGCGCCGGGGGCAAAAGAGGCACGCTCGCCCCAACCGAGGCCTTCTTCCTCAGACGCATCCGGACGTTCGCCCCAACAAACTGCTGGCGAGCCACCACGGCGCCCGCTTCGCCCCGGCCAACCGAGTAGTGCGACAAGCGAACTGCCCATCGCCCGTGAGCTGCGTGCGCAGCGTGGGCCGAGCTATGCGAACCTTGAACGGGCCGAACAGTTGGCCGATTTCTGGGCGCGCTGGCAGGGTTGGATGTTGCCAATCATCATTATTCTCAGTATTTTTCTGGTTGGTTTTGTGATCTCGATCAGTCTCCAGCAAATTCGCACCAGCCAGCCTGTGGTACCGACGGCAGCGAATGTCCTGGTCGCAACTGCCACCCTTGAGTCTACGACAACCAATGCAACCGAGGCAGAGCCAGCCGGTGACCCGCCTGCGGAACCACCCTCAACCTCGGTTGATGGACTGGCACTTGGGCGCACCGTCTATGTGCGTGCTGATGCCGGAGCACTCAACCTACGCTTGCGGCCTGGCACCAGTGGCGATAATGAAGTTCAGACGATCCTTATGCCAGGGACAGCGGCCGAGATTATTGCTGGCCCGGTCGAGCTTGATGGCTACACCTGGTGGCAAGTGCGCGTAGCGGGCAACGAAGGTTGGTGCGCCGGGCAATTCCTCGAAGTCCGTTGATGATCACAACTGAAGGCATTGCCTCATTGTTCGCGGCGTAGCCGCGAACAATGAGGCAATGCCTTCAGTTGTGATTTAGAACTACTATATTCCACTAACTATCACACGATCTTTGTAAGATAAAGAGAAGTACGAGCTAACAGCATATGGTTTTCCATAGTACTATCATTCTCAGATACACATAGTACCTAGAAACATCTAACAATATACCCTATGGCTTCTATACAAAACACGGGGTTTTGCTATACTACGTCAGAAGAAGTCATTGACGCAGTGTGATCTTTGTTACCTGGAAGCACTGGAGCACGACACTATGACCTATGCTGACTATGCCACCTGGAAAACCACGCCAATCAGCGATGAACCCTACCTCTCTATCGTGATCCCGGCCTACAACGAAGAGGAGCGGATCATTCCGACGATTGGGGCAGTCGCTTCGTACGTGACCGGCCTGGGGTTGCCCTGGGAGTTGATCATCGCCGATGACGGCTCACGGGATCAGACCGCTGCCCTGGTCGAGAGCCTGGAGATGGTCAACCTGCGCCTGCTCCGCGCCGAGCGTAATGGAGGCAAAGGCAGCGCAGTGCGCCGGGGGGTTCTGGAGGCACGGGGAAGGTACATCCTCTTTGACGACGCCGATAACTCAACGCCAATCGAGGAACTCCCCAAGTTATTGCGGAAACTCGACCAGGATGGCTACGACGTCGCGGTTGGCTCGCGTGCGGCCGGCGGTACCGAAGAGGCCCACAAGAATCTGCTGCGGCGTACGTTGAGCGGAGGGCTGCGCTGGATCGTTCGTCACTTCTTCCGCATCGGGGTGCGCGACACCCAGTGTGGCTTCAAGCTCTTCACACGTGAGGCCGCGCATCGACTCTACGCAGCGCAGACGATCGACGGCTTCTCATTCGACCTAGAAATTCTCTACCTGGCTGATCGCATCGGCTATAAGATTGCCGAGGTGCCAGTCACATGGATCGACGCCCCCGGCTCGAAGGTGGATACCTCCCGCGAGGTTCAGCGCTTCCTGCGCGACCTTGTGCGCATCAAGTGGAACGATCTGCGCGGCATCTACGCGCACGCCTAAGCCACACGACGGGTGCTCACCGTGTCAGCCGTAGCAACACAGGAACGCCATGCGTATCGCCATCGTCACACCCTACCCGCCCAGTGCCGGCTCGCTCAACGAGTATGCCTTCCACTTCATCCGCTTCTTGCGCCAGAAGCCCGAGGTCAAAGAGATCTTCGTTCTGACCGACGAACTGCCCGACGGCCAGGAATACACTGTTGGTGCCGACTGGCAGCCCGGCGCAGCCACGCTACACATCGTGCCCTGTTGGCGGTTTGGGGCGCTTGATAACGCCCTGAGGATCGCACGCACGGCCCGCTCGCTTGCTCCGGATATTGTCCTATTCAACATCCAGTTTGCCTCGTTCGGCAGCTCCAAGCCATCCGCCGCCCTGGGCCTGCTCGCGCCGGTGATGGTGCGCGCCGCTGGCCTTGCCACGATCGTGCTGTTGCACAATATTATGGAGACGGTGGATCTAAAGAGCGCCGGCTTCGGGAGCAATCCTCTGGTCGAGGGTGTAATCAGGGCCTTCGGCACGTTGAGCACGCGCATCTTGCTGCGTGCCGACCTGCTCGCCGTGACGATCCCGCGTTATGTCGAAATCCTCGAAAAGAAATATGGGGTGAGCAATGTGCTGCTTGCGCCCCATGGTGCGTTTGACGAAGCACCACCACCGACGTTCGACGCACCACCGGGTCCGCTGCAAATTATGACCTTTGGCAAATTCGGCACCTACAAAAAGGTCGAGCCCTTGGTGGCGGCCTTCCGCCTGCTGCAAGATGTTGGGTACGACCTGGAACTAGTTATCGCCGGCACCGACAGCCCAAACGCCCCCGGCTATCTCGAGGGTGTGCGTCAGGCGAATGCCGACCTGCAAGGGCTACGCTTTACCGGTTATGTCGCCGAGGAAGACGTGCCGCGGATCTTCCAAGACGCAAGCGTGGTGGTCTTCCCGTACACCAGCACCACAGGGAGTTCGGGGGTGCTGCACCAGGCCGGCAATTACGGGCGGGCGGTTGTCCTACCACAGCTAGGAGACCTGGCCGAACTGATCGCTGAAGAGGGCTACACCGGCGAGTTCTTTACACCAGACGACCCGCAGAGCCTGGCCGGTGCGCTGACCCGTTTGCTCGACGATCCAGAGCGTCGGCGTGCCATGGGGACCCAGAACTATCTGGCCGCATGCGGCCTGCCGATGACCGAAGTAGTCGAGTGGTACCTCATCCACGCCGCCAACATTCTTGCGATCCGCGCCGCACGTGGTCAAACCGCTGGTAGGCTCCCTAAGCTTGGGCACCGCTAATCCGGAAGAAAGAGATACGTTATGGCTCTCACCACGCGCACCGTCGGCAATGTAACTATCCTGGAGCTTAGCGGACGCTTCGACGCACACATGGCGCCTGCCATTCTGGAATGGTATGGGAAGCTACGCACATCTCAAGTTGTAGTCAATCTTGCGGGAGTGAATTTCATCGACTCGAGTGCGCTCGCGGCCCTCACTGGCGGGATGAAACGCTGCCGCCAGCAGAACGGTGACCTGAAGCTTTGCGCACTCCAGCAACCCGTCCAGGTCATCTTTGAACTGACGCGCATGAACCGGGCGTTCGAAATCTTTCCGACCGAGGCCGAGGCGATCGCATCTTTTCGACGCTAAGGCATGTTTCAGAAAGAGCTCGTGAGCATGACAGCGGTAGTGCCGACTTCAGTCGGCTGAGGCGGAAGCCGGCTGAAGCCGGCACTCCCTGTGGCAGTAGGCCGGAAGCCGGCTGAAGCCGGCACTCCCTGTGGCAGCAGGCCGGAAAACTTACATTGCACACTGTTGAGTGGGTACAGAGTGGTTTTTCAGGGAGGGCAAGCCCTCCCTGAGACTGTCCCGACGGCAACTTCTTCTTGGAAACATTCAGGTCATACATACATATGGACACAGAGCAAGCTCGCGACAAAGCAATAGCAACCCCCCATGCTCAGGCCAACCGAGAGGCGAGCTTGCGTGACCAACTGTGCCGACAAAAGTATGAGATTGAGGAACTGGCGGGGCAACTGGTTGAAACCCAGGATCTTCTGCTGGCAATGTACGACCTTTCACAGGCGACGCGCAGTCACCTGGGCCTCGGCGAAACATTGCGCCACCTGGCCAACGAGGCGACACGGTTGGTGTGTGTCAAGGGTGCGATCCTGTGTGTAGGACCGACGATTGTGCATCACCCTACGGCGCTCATTGACGACCTCAGCCTACTCAACCACCTGGAGATCATGGAAGAGCGTGGCACCGACCTGATCCTCAACACTCCCCAGGCGACGCTACCCACTGGCATCACGAATCTTTGCTTTCTGCCAATCAACCTTCAAGGGAGCCTGAAAGCAACGCTTGTGCTGATCAATCGTGAAGGAAACTTCACTGCGCCGGATCTCAAGCTCGGCCGGGCCATTGCCGAGCAGGCGGGCGCCCACATCGAGCACGCCTTGCTCTACCAAGAGACCCTGGCGCAGACAAGACTCCAGGCCGAGATGGACGTCGCACGGCGGGTGCAGCTCCATCTGTTGCCCCAGGCTCGGCCGAACGTGCCAACGCTCGATATCTACGCTGATTCACGTCCGGCGCTACAGGTAGGCGGCGACTTCTACGACTTCGTGAGCGAGCCAGATCGGCCACTCTTGCTGCTGCTGGGCGACGTAGCCGGTAAGGGGATCTCGGCGGCGATGATCATGGGCCTTGTCCACACCGCAACACGCAGCGCAGCGCGCTTTATGCCAGACCCGACCCCAGCCAAGGTACTGAGCCGCACCAACAACGACCTGTACGACGACCTGACCCTGCTCGACTCCTTCATCACCGCCTTCATCGCTCAGTACGTACCCGAGCAGGAACTGATGCGCTACGCCAACGCCGGGCACGCACCAGTGATCTACCGGCCCCCGAACGGGCGAGCACAGTTGTTGGAAGGCGACGGCATCCCACTTGGCGTCCTGCCGATGACATTGAGCGAAGACTACACGCTAGATTTTACTGCAGGGACGCTGCTCATCGTCACAACTGACGGCTTCAACGAGGCGCGTGACCCGAACGGGGTCATGTTCGGCTACGAACGACTGCTCGAGCTCGTGGATGAGTTCGCCGACCAGCCAGCCCAGGTGATCGCCTATGGCCTATACAACACGATCGATGGATTCACGGGCGGACAAATTCAGGAAGACGACCAGACACTGATCATTATTAAAGGGCTTGGGAAGGATGGAGCATCGTGAACCTGCAAGCTGACGACCTCAGACTCGATCTGCCGGCGACGAACAAATACCTCAACGTGCTGGGGGCATGCCTTGACGCCTTCATCGCGCGGATCGAGGGAGTTGACGACGCCCGCATTGCTGCGTACAACATCGAGCTTGCGGTCAACGAGATTGTCGCCAACATCGTCAGACACGCCTACGCCAACACGACTGACGGTCGCGTCACGATGGTTGTCCGCCTTATCCAGGAACCGCGCCAACTCTTGATCGAACTAGCCGATACCGGCCTTGCCTTTGACCCCACGACCGCGGTCGAGCCGGATCTCGATGATGTCCAAATTCATGGCTACGGCCTCTTCCTGGCCCGCAGCCTGATGGACGACGTCTCCTACACGCGACGGCAGAACAGCAACGAGTGGTGCCTCATCAAGTATCTCTAGGAGCGTATGGGTATGAACCTCAACCTTAGCGAGCACATCGTCCGAACCGTCGTCGTGGCCCCCACCGAGCGCATCGACGCCTTTAGCGCCCCTCAGCTGCGCGCCGCGCTCGACCAGCAGTTCGCCAGCGGCGTCAGGCGCTTCGTGCTCGACCTCTCGAGCGTTCCATTCCTCGACAGCGCGGGCATGGCGGTGCTCGTGAGCCTGCTAAAGCGGGCACGCGAACTCGGCGGCGACGTACGCCTAGTCTGGCCGACCGAGGAGGCGGCCCGGCGCATCATCAAGCTCACCAAGTTCGATCGTGTCTTCTCGATGGCGAACACCGCCGAGGCGGCGCTGGCCGACTTCTAACATACGAAGGGGATCCAGGAAGCCATGGCAACAATTCTTGTCATCGACGACTCGTCCGTCATCCGCCATCTGCTCAGCCACACGCTCAAGCACAACGGCCACCATGTGATCACCCTCGCCTGTGGAGACGAGGCCCTGGGCTTGCTCGAGACCGAGACTGTCGATGTGGTCATCGCGGATCTGGAGATGCCCAGCATGGACGGCATCACCTTGCTCAAACACATCCGGAGCGGCGAGCGTACGTGCGAGATTCCGTTGCTTATGCTCACCGCAAGCGGCAATGAGCAGGATCGCGAGGACGCCCAGGCTGCCGGGGCGAACGGATTCCTTACCAAACCCGCCAGTTCACGGGATCTGGTCACGGCAGTCGAGCGTTTGCTCCACGCCAACCAGAGTGCGCTTTAGAGAAGGAAATAGGCCGAGCGCCATTTGCTGCCGAAGGGAGTGCCGACTTTAGCCGGCTGAAGCCGGCACTCCCTTCGGCAGCAGAGCAGAAAACTTATTTCACAGACTACGCATGCTCATGGGCTGGACACCCTATCTACACACTGGAGGTCTTATGCCGCTCCCATCGCTTATCTCACGTCTCCGCGAGCGCTTGCCCCAGAGTCTAACTGGGGGTGCGATGCTCTTGGTAAGCGCCACCGTCGTCAATCTCGGCAACTACATCTACAACCTGATCCTGGGGCGATGGCTGGGACCGGCGGCGTTTGCCGACGCCAATCTGATCGTGACGCTGTTCCTGGTGATCACCTTCGTGACGGTGGCGCTGCAGACAACGACGGCAAAGTTTGCGGCGATGTACAGCGCATCCGCGCGACCAGCAGCGAGTGCCGAGCTACGGCGCTGGCTCGAGCGTGGTGCGTGGCTGAGTGGGATGGTGGGTTTGTTGATCTTCGCCATCGGCGCACCCTTCTGGCAAGCCTTCTTCCACACGGAATCGGCCTGGCCGTTCGTCATGTTCGCCCTGGGCGTGCCCTTCTATTTTATGCTCGGGGTCGAGCGGGGCATGCTGCAAGGCGAGACGCGCTTTGGCGTGCTGTCGCTGAGCTACCAGGCCGAGATGTGGTCGCGCCTGGTGATCGGCATCGCGCTGGTGGCGCTCGGCTGGTCGGTGCTGGGGGCGACTGGTGGCCTGACGCTGTCGCTGGTCGTTGCCTGGCTGATCGCACGCAAGAGCGTGCCGTCAACGCCGGGCGGTCAGCCACTGACGGTCAACGAGCGGTCAACGATTATCCGCTTTGCGGTACCGGTCGTTGCGGCACTGATCGGGCAGATTCTGATCAACAACGGCGATGTGTTGATCGTCAAGCGGTTCTTTGAAGCCAACGAGGCGGGGCTGTATGCAGCGGTGGCCTTGATCGGACGGATCGTCTTTTTCGCGACATGGTCGATCGTCACGGTGCTCTTCCCGATCGTGGCGCAGCGCCACCACCGCGGCGAGGCCCACCGCTACCTGCTCTACGCTGGGTTGGGGATGGTACTGGTGATCTCGGCCCCGATCGTGGCGGCAACGATCTTCTGGCCCGAACTGATCGTGGGCTTGCTCTTTGGTGCAGAGTATCTAAGCGTGGCGCCGTTGCTCGGCGGCTACGCGCTGGGAACAACCTTCTATGCCCTGTCCAATGTCGTGATCAGCTATCGGCTCTCGCTCGACAACGGAGGAGGCAGCATGCTCGGCCTGGCCGGTGGCATAGCCCAGGTGCTGGCGCTCTTGCTCTTCCACCGGGATCTGAACGAGGTCGTGCTGGTACAGATCTATGTCAAGAGTGGCCTGTTCTTCGCCCTTGTCGCCTGGGACATCTGGCTGCTGCGACAACGCGGTGTACGCCCGACCCTCGCCAGCGGCCCAACCGCAGATTGAAGGTACGTGATGGCTCATCTGCTTACGACCCTGCGCACATTTCGTTCGTGGCAAAAGATCCGTCTATCCTGGCTGATCATGGCAGTAGTTTTTTGCGGGGTGCTTGGGATCGGCGGGGTGCTCGCGCTACGTGTGCTACGCTCGCCAGCGCCGGCCGAAATCCTCCCCGGGCAAACCCTTGCCAACGACATTGCGGCGGCGGTTGCCCGCGGTACTGGTGTACAGACATCAACGGGTGCCTATGTGCCCGGTGATCGGCTCATCCTTTTTACGCGCCTCGACGAGACCGAGGTAGCCCGGGTTCGCACCTGGGCGATCGTCCAACTGGACCCTTTCACCGAGCGGTTGGCCACCATGCCGTCGGACGAGACGCTTACCTGGGTGATCGAGTATGGGCCACCCCCGGCCCAGCAGGAGGTACTGATCGCACCCCTGCGCCGTGCCGACAGCCCCGCCGCGTACACGTACATCAGTGCGGCACCCGCGCTACTGACTGCGCCGACGGCGGTGGCGACGGCAGCCGCAGCCGCGCCGATCAACCCACCCGCGCCGGTGCCAACGGCGGCCCCCGTCGCCACGGCACCAGCGGTAGCACCGGTCATTCCGGCAGCAACCCCAGCTATCGCGACGGAGCTCGCCCCTGGGGTCGTCACGCCCCTCGTCACAAGTGCCTTCGAGGGCGAAGGCCAGACTGATCCGCTGTGGCGGTCACTGGCTGGTGATTGGGTTATGGACAACGGGGTGTACACCCAACGTAACACTGACGGATACGACTTTCTCAGCCTGCTCGACCTGCCGCCGCAGGCTCACTACAGCATCGAGACGCAATTACGGCTGGATAGTGGCACGATGGGGGGCGGAATTATCTACAACGTCCCTGAGCCAACCAGACGCAATGGGGCGCAACTCGTTGATTTTGACGAGAGCGGGGCTTTCGTGCGCTGGGGTCACTACGACGCTGATGGCACCTACCGCTACGACGGCGGTGCGGCGCTTGACCCAGGCATCGGCGATGGGCAATGGCATACGCTGCGCGTCGTCACCCATGGTGCAACAAGCACGATCTGGGTTGATGAACGTGAAGTGGCCCAGGTACGGAACCTCAGCGTGGCGGGGCATGTTGGGCTCTCGACCTCGCAGGCGCAAGTCTCGTTCGATGACGTCGCAGTGCTTGCGCTGCCCGAAGGGGTCAACCCGCCCACGCCCGCAGCGAGTACCCAGGCCGATGCATCCGTGACCAGCCTGAGCGACGACTTCGCCGACGGCGACGCCAAGGGTTGGCAGGTACTGAATGGAACCTGGCAGAATCTTGAGGGCACCTACCGGCAGACGAGCACAAGTGGCGCAGATTTGAGCAGTGTCTCGCTGTTCCAGGGTGACAACTATACCGCCACGGTTCGGCTGCAGCGCCTCGACGGGACGATGGGTGGAGGGTTGCTCTTTAACATGGCACGGCGCGACAACAAATCGCGCAGCCAGATCGTCAACTACACCCAGGATGGCACGGTTCTGCAGTGGGGGCACTTTGACGAGGGCGGTAACTTCGTCTTTGAGGGCAGCGCCGAGGTGCCTGACGGGAGCGATGAGGCGTGGCACACCCTCGCGCTCAGCGTTGCCGAGGGCAAACTAACCATCATGCTCGACGATGAAATTGTGGCGACCGACGTCGAACTCGCTTACACGGGCGGGTACGTGGGCTTGGTGGCAAGCAATAGCAGTGTCGCCTTTGACGATGTCGCGTTTGTGGCACAGCAGGAGTAACGGCATGAAGATCAAGCGTCTCCGACGGCTGTTGCCCGACCTGCTGGCGACACTCCTGCTCATCGTCCTGCCCCTGCTGGTCTTCTGGCAGGTCTGGGCACCCAACCCTGCCGACCGCGTGCTTTTCGGCGGCGACATTCTGATGGGGGCCTACCCGACGCGGGTCTTCGTCCACCGCTTATTCGAAGCGGGCATGGTACCGCTCTGGAACCCGTACCAACTCGGTGGTATGCCGCTGCTCGGCGATGTGCAGGTAGCAGCCTACTATCTACCAAACATGGTGCTCGACTGGGCCTTTCGCGGGAGAGAGATAAGCTTTCTCGGCTTCGAGTTGTTGGTGGTCGCGCACTACGCCATGGGCGGGTTGTTCCTCTACGCCTACCTGCGTGGCCTCGGGGTGATCCCGGCGGCAGCCCTGGTTGGCGCAATCGGCTTCGCGTTTAACGGCTTCTTCGTCGGGCACCGCGGGCACTACAGTATGCTGGCGGTCGTGGTCTGGCTGCCTGCCGTGATCTTCTTGCTTGACCGCAGTTGGCATGCATTGCGCCCCACCAGGGCGATCGCCTGGGCGGTTCTGGCGGGCCTAGCGCTGAGCCAGATGGTGATGGCTGGTCACCCGCAGGCGACGCTCTACTGCGCCATCACCATCGTGGCGTACGCTGGCTTCCGCTGGGTGGGCGATCTGCGACGGCCAGCAACCGGGAACTGGCAGCGGATGCGGGTGCCTGCGCTCTTTATCCTCACCGGCGTCTTGGCCGCAGCTATTGCCGGCATCACCCTGCTGCCTGCTGCCGAAGTACTGAGTCGCTCGCGACGCGGCGAGCCGTCCTTTACCTTTGCGTCCCAGCACTCGCTGATGCCGCGCAACCTGGTCACTCTGTTCATCCCCGAATTCCTGAATTGGAGCGGCACCGAGTACCGGATCTACGCCGGCATCCTCACCCTGGCCCTGGCAGCGACGGCTTGGCTTGTTCCGGATCATGGTCGCCCTGAGCGACGCTTCTTCACCGTGGCGACCGTGGCGGCCCTCGTCGTGGCCCTAGGAGGCTTCACGACCATAGAAGGGCTGGCCTACCGCTTTATACCTGGGCTCTCTTCGGTGCGGGTCAGCGCCCGCGCTTTCTACATCGCCAACCTGAGTCTCTCCGTACTGGCCGCTTTTGGGGCCGAGAACTTGCTTCATGGGCTGGGCGAAGGAGAACAACGGCGGCTCCGAGGCCTTGTGCGCGGTATGGGTTTCATCCTGGCAGGGGCGCTGATCCTCGCGGCGATCGGCTACGCCCTTCTGGTCGGGAGCTATCGCCCGGTCGGCGAGGAGTTTTATTTTGCCGAGAGTCTCTTCAACCGCGAGCCTTCGGCAGACACCTACACCCTGCTGACGCAGACCGCCAATGCCTACGTGCTCTTCCTGGTGCTGCTGGCACTCACCATAGGCTTGCTGTGGGCACACAGCGCCGGACGCCTCGGCGGACGAAGCCTGGCGGTCGCCCTTGCCACGGTGATGTTTCTCGACGTGGCGACCTTCGCGCCGTATCACGACACAATCAAGGCCGACCCTGACACAGCTCGCTTTACCGTGCGTGAATATGCCACGACGATGCTCGATGAACCCTGGAAGATCACCGACCAGGACGAGTTGATCGCAGCGACGGCAGGCGTCCCGGATGGAGTGCGCATCGACAACACTGCCGAAGTGCTCCCTGACAACTACAGCCAGGTCTACCGCACTACGTTCGCCACCGGCTACAACGTGCTGGATATGCAGGAGCGGTTCGTATTGCAGACCCAGTGGCCAAATCTGAGCAACGCCGTGCGTCGCGATTTGCTCAACGTGGGCTACATCCTCACCTTGCCCGACACCACAGAGCCGCCCGAGGAGGGAGCAACAGTCGTACTGGAAAATAGCCAGGGCAAGCTGTGGCAACGCGCCACTCAGCCGAGCTACGCCCGTTTCAGCACCAGTCTGCGCCCTGCTGAAACGCTGATCACACTGAACGGTCTGCTCAACCGGCCCGGGATAGGTGTGGGCCAAGAACCCGCCGTAACAATTGATGGTGGAGCACTCCACGCGACCCTACGCCAACTCTGGCCCGAGGCACTCGACGAGCAACTCTACGTGATCGGGACAACAGGCACACGCAGCCCGATAGATATTAGCGTCTTGGCGGGCGGGCCGATCAAGTACAGCGCGGTCATCGTGGGCGGTGTGACGGTCACGCCGGAACAACGGGGCATTGTCTATGCCCTGATCGACCCTGTGAGCGGCGAGGTACTGGACGCGGGCGGTTTCGATACGTATCAATCAAGTGAAGAGAGCGACCTGCTGGCCGCCATCCTGAACACAGCACCCGTCGGCACTATCGTCGCCCTCACCACCTACGACGAGGGCATCACTAGCCTGAATGCAGCAGGGCGAGCGGCGCTTGCCGATTTCGGCGCACAGGTGAACCTTGAGGGCCAGATCGGTGCAGCGTATGGGATGGTCGGTGTCAAGGGCAGCATGGTCGGCACGGCGCTTGAGCAGCTTGGACAGGAGCCGCTCACCCTCGATGTGGGCGTAGGGGCGCTCAAACCCCAGCCCGAGGCCAACGTGACAACGCAAATGCTGACCTACCAACCCGACCGTATCAGCCTGCTCGTGCAGAACGATACGCGGGGGCTGCTGATGATCAACGAGACCGTCTTCCCCGGCTGGCAAGCCTATGTAGACGGCCTACCGACGCCCACCTTGCGCGCCGAAGGCTTGCTACGTGCGGTCATCCTGGCTCCTGCCCTAGATGGAAGGCCTCACGAAGTCACGTTTGTCTACCAGCCGATGAGTGCGCGTCTCGGTGGAGCGATCTCGCTCGTCGGGCTATCCCTCGCCAGCGGCATCCTCCTGGCAATGGCCGTAGCTGAAGTGCCCCGGCTCGCCTGGCTGCGGCGGAAACACCCGTTGTTGGCGCTGCCCCGTCCCGAACCTGCCGTAGGTGAGGGTTGATGAAATGGAGCAAGGCAATGTCTCCCACTCGCATCTTTCGTCTTGCCCTGGTGGCGCTGGCACTGCTGGCGTTGCTACCGTCCAATCCCATTCGTGCCGCCACGCTCGAGGCCATTGGTTCCGCCCCAGAGTTGACGATCACCCAGACGATCAGTGACGAGCCGCTGCTGGGCGGTCAGGTGAGCTACTCCATTACGCTGCGCAACCCTGCGCCAACGCCCGTGGCTGACCGTGGTTATAACCTCACGATCACCGATACGCTCCCGCTTGGCCTCAGCTTTAGCGCCGCCGACCCGGCCCCTTCGCAGGTGGCTGCTCAGCCTGACGGCACGACCTTGCTGATCTGGGAGAACCTGGCCGACCTCGAGGCGGGCGAGGCGCTCGCGTTGAGCGTGAGCGCCAGGCTCGATGCGAGCCTGACCATTGGCATGGCGTTTACGAATACGGTTACCGCCAGGCTCAATAGCATGCCCGATAACAGTGGGGTCTGGATCAACGCGAGCTCCACCCTCACGGCGCAACCTCAGGCGCTTGATCTCGAAGCAAGCGTTGCTCAGTCGAGCAGCGGGCACCAGGTGAGCGGGGCCGGTGAACTCGTTGCGGCACCGGGGGCGCGCGCCGGGGCCGACTGGCCCTATCGCTACGACCTGACCTTGCGCAACAATCAGGTCGGCGCTACGACAGCGGTGAGTGTCACCGCGATCTTGCCACCGGGAGTGGCGTACCTTGGCAACCCCACCATCAGCCCAAACCCAACTGGTGCGACAGTCACTCCCATGCTCACGCTGCAGGAGGATGGTTCGCTCATCTTGCGCTGGGCGATTGGCACACTGACCACGGCTCAGTATGCGGCACCGATCAGCATCAGTTTTGACGCAGCGGTGCCATACGCCTACCGAACGGGTGCCGACGACGCAGCCGCAACTGGCCCCTTCGCTGGCCCAATGCAGGGCGCACCGATCCCCGAAGATACGGTGCTCGCCCTCACCTACGAGGCCCAGGGCGTGTACGGCGACCTCGCCAATGCTGACGGAACCCAGACGACCCCAGACGATGATGCGCCCGCAACGATCACCGCCGACTATCTGACCGTCAACAAAACGGTGGCACCCAAAACGGTCGGCATCGGCACCAAGGTCAGCTTTGATCTGAGCATCTATATCGCCGAGTATTACCAGGCCACCGATGTGCTGCTCACCGATGTGCTGCCCGATGGCATGAGCTACGTGGAAGGCAGTGCCTCGCAAGCGCCGTTTGCCGTGCAACCAAACCGACCTGGCCCCGGCCAGACAACCCTGATCTGGGCGATCGATCCGGCCTTGACGAGTCCTGGGGCCACGATTGTGCTCAGCTTTGTAGCCGAGGTCGATCCCATCTACGAGGCAGCACCCTACACCGGGCAACCCGTGGTCTCGGCTGATCGGCTGACCAACGCGGTCATACTCACCGGGAGTTGGATCGACGTGAGTGCGCAAACGCGGGTGGGGGCCGCCTCGCCCGACGAGGCCAGGGCAAGCGTGGCGACCCAAATGCCCTCGCTTGACAAGCGCGTCTGGCGTGCAGATCTGGAGGCGTGGAGCAGCGAGGCAAGCGGCTTTACCGGTGATACGCTGCGCTTCCGCTTGCGCTACGCAAGTGCGTCCAATGTTGATGCACGTGCGATCATCATCCGTGATTTCTTGCCGCGAGGGATGCGCTATGTGCCAGGGAGTGCCAGTCACACTGTCGCGGGAAGTTTCAGCAGTAGCCCAGATTGTGCAAGCGCCCCAACGACACCAACGCTCGGCACCCTCGGTGGCTTGGACTATCTAGAGTGGCGGCTCTGCAATGCAGCGCGCGGGGCCACCTGGGAGGCAACCATCGAGGCGCGCCTCGGGGCGATGCCCGATCTTCAGCCAGGCTGGTTGGTTGCCAACTTTGGCAAACTCACCGGCCAGGGCACGCGCACCCCGGCCTACAGCTTGCGTGACAGCACCGGTATCGCGTACCTCGCACCCGAACTATTGCTCACCAAGAGCGCCAGCCCATCCACCGGTCTTAGCGGCGGCAGCGAGGTGAACTATACGATTACGGTCATCAACAACGGCCCGGTCAGCGCGTACAACCTTGTTGTTACCGACCAGGTGCCGGCGGATCTGCTGGTGGCCGCCAGTGGCGGAAGCGCCAGCCCGAGCTCAAGCAGTTATGTCACGACGAGCGGCAACCCCGCTGCCGGGCAGGGCGGCGTGCTCACCTGGGCGACGGTGGCGAGTCTAGCACCCGGCGCGACGCAGACGTTCCGCTATGCTGCGACGGTTCCCGGCGGCCTGGCTGCCGGTGCCCAAATGACGAACCAGGCCAGTGTGAGCTATAACAGTCGCGCCGATGGCGCTGGACACCAATGGGCGGCAACGGCGAGTCCCGATGATCTGAATACCGACGATGAGACGGTGTACCTGCGCGGCGTTACGCTGAGCATGGGGGTCACGCCCAACCCGCTGCGTCCGGGCGATACAGCAACCTGGACGATCACGGGCAACGTACCGGCGGGCGTCGTGGCCTACTGGCCGAGCATCCAAGCCAATAGCCTGCCCCAGGGGTTCACCTATTTGCGCACCACCGCGATCCAGGGCGCGACCCTCGACAATGAACCGAGCCGCCACCCGCAAAATCCGCTCGCCGATGGTCAGCGCGAGGTACGCTGGTTCTTGAATACGATCGACAATACGATGGGGAGCAGTGCGGCGATCTTCACGATCAGCTTTGAGACGCTGTTCAACGGCTATAAACCTGGCAGCCCCACCACGCAGTACTACACCAACAACGCCATTCGCAGCAATGGCACGACCAGCGCCTACGTCGGATGGTACGACACTGCGGCTGGCTATCAGGGCACAGGTGGCGGCTACGACGGGTTCGATACGACGAAGACGACCCGCCGGAGCCCGCGGGCCCAGGCCACGGCAACCCTGGTGCAGCCCGCGCTGGTGCTGAGTGCAGGAACGGATCGAACGGTCATCGGGGCCAACGAGAACGTCACGTTGCGGCTTCAGGTACGCAATCAGGGCTTCAGCCCCGGCTACGATCTCAGCCTCGAACAACTTCTCCCTGTCGGCCTGACCTTTGTCAGCACCCAATCAAGCGTCGTGAGCCTGCCGGCCAATTGGAGCGGGGCGACGCCTGTGATCACGGATCGCAACACCCTTGGGGCAACAGCGCTGAGCTACGAGCTCGATCTGCTGCCCAACGGTGCCACCTGGACGACCCTGCTTGTGGCGCAGGCTGATGCAGGCATCGCTGCCGATCTGACGCTGACTGCGCAGGCAAACTTGCCGACCTACAGCTCGCAACCCGGTGTACCCGGCGACATTGACAATGATACGATTGCCGACGAACGGGTCTATCGAGGCAACGTAGCGACCGTGATGCTCGGAACGCCAGGCTCGACGCTCGGCAAAACCGTCGCGCTCGACGACGGCGAATTGACCTACGGTGGCACGCTGGTTTATACCCTCACCCTTCCCGCCACCCCGCTCAACGCGACGCTCTACACCGCCGTCGTGACCGACCCGGTCAATCTGGGCCTGGCGATCACTGGCGTCAGTGCCGGCACCATCAGCGGTACGGTGGTGAGGAGCGCCCTCGGCACAATCCCACCGGGCGAACAGCGAACAGTGACGATCAATGCGCGCTTGCCCGAGGGCAGCCTGGCCCGTGACGGCACCGCCGTACCAAACCAGGCGAGCTACACCACTGCGAACAGTGCGCTACGGACGAGCAACCCGGTGGCGAGCACCGTGCGGGTGCCAGCCCTGGTTGTGTCGGCAGCCGCAGACCGCGCCGAAGTCCAGGCCGACGATCAGCTTAGTTATCTGGTCACCGTCGCCAATGTCGGCAGCGGGCGGGCCGAAGCGTTGACACTCGCCCCAAGTCTACCGCCAAGCATACGCTTTGTGAACGGCTCGGCACGGCTCAACGGCGCACCGCTAGCCGATCCCTCGGGTACGCCCTTGGCCTGGAGTCTGCCTGATCTTCAGGGTGGCACGGTTCTTACGCTCACGTTTGACGCCGCTATCGAGAGCGCTGAAGCGGGCGTGGGCTACCCTGCCAGTTTTCAGGCCACAGGGCGCGATCTGCGCGGGCAGGCCATCCCGGCCGATAACAGCGCCCGCGTCGCCGCCGACGACGATGATGACGATCGGGCCACGGCAGCCGTCTATGGGCCGCTAGTCTGGACGACCGAGCGCAGCATCGTCGCGTTTGAGGACCTCAAGAAGTTTGATTGGTCTGATTGGGACTACAATGACTTCCTGGTGCGCATCACGATTCGGCGCGGGGCGCTTCCCTCGAACGACCTAGCAGCGGTGGAATTGCACTACGAGGCCTTAGCACGCGGGGCCGGCTTCCTCAACCATGCCTTCCACCACCAGTTGCCGCTGACCGGCGGCGGTTGGTATAGCCTGCGCGTGAACAACCCGGAAGGTGCCGAGGTGTGCGCCGAGCATGCGGGCTTCAACCGTGATGATCCGACGCTTGTGATCTTTGCGAACACGCGAGTGGCGCTGCCGCAGCCAGCACCGACAATGGAACAGACCAATACCCGGATCGAGCAGCAAGGTGTGGTTGCTGGGCACGCGGCAACCCTGACGGTCGTGTTGAGCGATCCTACAGCGAACCCCCTCGATGGCCTGCGACCGTTGCCATGGGATCCCTACCTGCACGTCATCGAGACCTCCCAGGAGGTTCACCTGGTGCAACCGGGGCGCCTCGACAATACGCAGACGGTGAGTAATCGCTTTGATCGCACGGCACCGTTGATCGGCTACGATCTGCCGCTGGCACGTAGCTTCCCCGAAGAATGGCGCTGGCCGCAAGAGTTTGCCGGCATCTGGCGTGGCTATCCTAGCTTCGTGCCACACATCACGAGCGGCGGCACAACGGCATTAGACTGGTTCTCACTGGCCCGCGCCGATATGGCCTGGCTCTGGCCCGGCGCGATCCCTCGCCCAAATCTGGCGGCAATCAACGCGGCAGAGCTTGAGCCTGACTCGCGTTACTTTGCCTCGCCCGTTACCGCCGACCTGACTGGTGATGGCAGGCCAGAGGTGATCATTGGGAACCTGCTGGCAAACCAGCTTGAAGTGTACGACGAGAGGCTACGACCACTCACCGGTTGGCCCCAGACGCTCGGCGGCGGTGTCCGTGCGGCAGCTGCGGTGGCCGATCTGGACGGCGATCAACAGCTTGAGGTCCTGGTTGGGGCCGAGGATGGCCGTCTCTATGCCTGGCATCATGACGGCACAGCCCTGGCGGGCTGGCCCATCAGCGTCGGGGTCGAGCTTGATACAACGTATCGTATTCTGGCAACCCCAGCGGTGGGCGACCTCGACGGCGATGGACAACCCGAGGTTGTGGTTCCACTCTCGGATGGGCGGCTCTATGCCTTCAATGCCGACGGTAGCCCGCGACCCGGCTGGCCCGTCAGCATTGGCGAAATCCGCGACGCCTACGCAAGCCAGATCCTCAATAGCTCGCCGCGCATCCACGATCTTGATGGCGACAACAGCCCCGAAATCGTGGTTGGTTCAACCAATGGGATGGTGTACGTCTTTCACGCTGATGGGAGTCTCAGTTGGACGTTTGCCACCGATGATATGATCCTGGCGACGCCGATGGTTGCCGATTTCAATTCGGCAAGGCCAGGGTACGAGGTAGCAATCGGCTCGGGCGACGGCTACGTCTATCTGCTCGCTGCCGATGGCACCCGGCTCTGGCGGCGCTCGACCGGCTGGACGGTACGCTCTTCGGTGGTTGCCGCCGATGTGGATGGCGATGGTGATCGCGAACTTGTGGTTGGCAGTGATGATGATAAGCTCTGGATCTGGCATCACGATGGGTCGCGTCTGGCGGGCTGGCCGCAAGCGACCGGCGCTGACATTTTCGGTACGCCTGCGGTTGGCGACATTGACGGCGATGGCATTGCCGAGGTACTCGTCGGGAGTGACGACGCTCACGTCTACGCCTGGCATCGTGATGGTCAGACTGTGGCGGGTTGGCCGCGAGCGATGACGCTTGCGGTAAAGGGAGCGCCGGCGCTGGCAAACGTTGATGCCGATCCTGCCTTGGAGGTCGTGGGTGCTGATATGGGTGGGGTGCTACGCTTGTGGGGCGGCTACGAGGCGCTCTACCTGCCATTGATCAGACAGCCCTGACCAGTCTGTAAACAAGGTTTCCTGGTCTTCTGGAGTGCCGGCTCATGGTCTGGGAATTAAGTTTCCCGGTAGCACCGCCGACCACGAATACTGATTACGAATAAACGAATATGGGCTGCTCCATGCGCTCTTCGTTTCTTCGTGGCCCCCATTCGTGGACGGCTGACGACGCCAGAAAACTTATTTCACAGCCTACTAAATTAGTCTGTAACTTAAGTTTTCTGACACCCCTGGGTGCGCGGGCGGCCCGCCCGCTTCGGGAGCACCAGCGGGCGGGCCGCCCGCGTACCCAGGGGCGTAGCATCTCAAGAACCTTCGTTGACAGCCTACTGGGCAGAGTAGACGAAGGGCAGCCTAGTGGCTCTAGGCTGCGCCTCGCCTCCGCCGAAGCCACCACACTCCCCCCGCTGTGACGGCGATGATCCCGCCTGCCACTAGCAACCAGAAGGGCTTCAGCCAGCGGGCCCAACCCGGCACAGGCGGCACATCAAGCACGGCCCCCGGTGCGAGCAGGGCTGCGGCAGGCTTCTCGCGCCCATCGGCCTTGATGACACCCATATGGGCCTGCGGGCCAGTCTGCCAGGGCCAATTCCCGGCGACAGTGGCGGGTATGTGGGTGAAATCGTACAGCGTCCAGGCCAGGGTGCCGACCGCATCAATCCCACGCATTGCCGTGAGGAGGTCGGCGTAGTAGACGGCCTGCTCGGCCTCGGTGTGGCCGTGCGGGAAAATGCTGTTCCATGTCGGCAAGCCGAACTCGCCCAGGAGCACGGGTCGGTCAGGGACTTCTGTGCGCAACGCGGCATAGGCGGGGGCAAATTCTACGACCGGTGCATAGTAGTGGAATTGCACGATGTCAACCTGGTCGGCCAGGCGACGCGCTGCCGTCGGGTTCGACCAGCCAATCGTCACGAGGTGATGCGGGGCCAGACGCCGTGCGAGCGTGACGGTGTGGGCCAGCCACGCATCCACGATGGGGGCCCCCGAAACCTTGTCGTCGAGGTCTGGCTCGTTCTTGAGATCCCACATCAAGATGGCAGGGTGGGTGGCAAAACGAGGCAGGATCGCCTCAAGGTGTCGGTCGGCGGCGGCCCATTCGAGCAAGCCATAGTCGGCGCGAAAGTCGAAGAGGGTGACAATCACCTTCACATCCTGAGCCTGCGCCCGGTCGAGCAGATCGCCGAGCCGGTCGAGCATCACGGGATCCACCCGTGGGCCGCCGAACTGCTCGTACGGCACGAAGATGCGGATCGTGTTCAGGCCTAACCCCTTGATCCGGCTCAGGTCGCGGTCGATCACGGCGGGGTTGTATTGCGGCCAGAACGTATCCCAGGGTGTGGCCTGAGCATAGTAGTTGATCCCCTTGACATAGAACGGCACGCCCTCGAGCTCCAGGCCCGTGCCGCTGGCGGTGACACAGGTGGGGCACGGCGGCACCTGAAGCGCCGGCGACGGGGTGGCGGCTTTGCGCACCAGATGGCGAATACGCCACTCGCCATCTTCGAGCAACATGACAACGTCGTAGTCGGCCCGCGTCGCGTCAGCACTCAGGATGGTGCCGGATTGCGCGCGGATCACCTGGGCAATCGGGACGTCGTGGTCAGTAAAGGCGACCACCGTGCCGTCGGCGCTGTAGAAGTGCAACTGGAGGCGGTGGGCCGTGTTGGTCTGCGCGATACGTAGCCCATCGGCGGTGGCGCGACGCACTGCAGCGCTGATCTCGTTTCGAGCGGGACCCGTGAAGTAGGTCGTGAGTCCGTGGGGCTCACCTTTCATATACGAGAGGTTCCACTGAAGCCAGGCACGGAGGTAGGTCGCCTCGACTTGGCTGCGCGTGAAAGCCTCGATAGGGCGGCCAATGTCGGTATCGTCGGCGTCCCAACTCAGCGCAACGTGGAGGTCAGGCGGCACATTGGGCACAATGTTCAGTGCGCTGGCCGGCTCGGCCCCACGCTGGAAGTAGGCCAGCAGGTTAGCGATGCCGCTCACCGACGCCCAGAAACCTGCCGTCGCCAGGATCGCGAGCAGCGCCCAGATGATCAACTTGAGATGAGTCTTGCGCATAGCCTACCTACGGTGCTCTAAACTGCGTTGCCCCCACGCCCGCGCCGACCGTCACCTCAACCTGATATGAACCGGGCACAAGGTCGGCCAGCCACAGCTCGAGGCGAGCCCATCCGTCCTCAGTCGCTGCGGTGAACGTCTGTGTCCATCCCTCAGGTCCCGCCAGGGTGAAACGTACCTCCGTTCCCTCGGGAACTAGTTGGCCGAGATCACCCAGGAGTGGCCCGGTTTCCAGCGTAACGAGGCCAGTCTTCTGGTCAACGCGGGCTTGCACAGCGATGGTGCCGACGGCAAGGCCCGGTTTGAAGTCAAGCCGCAACGGCAGGCTCTTGACTCCGTAGAGGGTCGCGTAGACCGTGAGTCTTCCGGGCGTGGCTGGCGACTGGAAGTAGGCCTCGGCTACCCCGTTGATCGTGTAGGCCGGAATGAGCCGGAGTGTGCTATCGGGTGCCTCGACAACAAAGGTCACCAGGGTTCCATCAAGCATCTGATTGCCATAGCGATCGACGATGGGTGCGGTGCGCAGCGGCACGAGTTGACGTCCGTCGGCGGGCAGGCCCCTGGGGGGGGCGCTCAGCGTGAACCGCACCGGCCACCCAGGCGTCTCAGTCAGGCTTGCCTCATGGCCGTGCGCCTGGCCGACGCGTGCGATCACGGTGGTGCGCCCTGCGACGGTGGCGCTCGCGATGCGTTCCCATCCCACGAGGTGCTGGACGGTTGTGCTGATGGTCTCGGTACGAGCGTTGGGCCGCACGAGGTGAAACTCGACCGGCGTGCCTGCGGCCACAGGGTTGCCGTGAGCATCAAAGGGGATGACGGCGGCGGTGCCCCAGTGAACCCTGTCGGCGATGATCGTGCGTGGGCCTACCAGGGCGGTCAGGGGATCGACGGCCTCACCCGGGGTGATCGTCAGATCGGCGTGCCCCTCGGCGGCACCAGCACGCGCCGTGAGTGCGACCAGACCAGCCACCCGCGTGTCTTCACCAGGCAGGCGGAACTCGGCCCGCCCGCCCTGAAAGCGGGCGCGGTAGACCAGTGGGCCATAGCTGCCCTGCGCCAGCAACAGTGCCTCCAGACCGTCAGGCGCGTCGAACCGCTCGGCCACAATGATCAGAGGCTCGCCAGCCGGCAAGCTAGCGGGGGTGCGAACCGTCAGGGCACCTGCCAGTTGTGGCTCTGCGTCGGACGCACGCCCGGCGCACCCTGTTAGCAATACCAGCATGACGAGGAGGAGGAGCGTCCTCACAAGGCCGCGCACCATCGTAGGCACCCTGGTTTGCCTTGTCTCTTTTGCCTTTTGCCTGCTCATAGGCCGCCCCCTTCAAAGGCATGGACGCTCACCCGCAACGAGGCAAAGCCGGTCGCCCCGGGCAGCGGGAGGCGTTCGCGCCAGGGCGCGTCAGGGCTGACCTCGGGCACGAGGTTGGTTCCAAAAAGACCGCTCTGCTCGCTTACGAGCTCGACGTCACCGTAACCCGCCAGGGCAAGATCGATGGGCAGGGAGCGCTGCGGACGCACCGTGTCACGGATGTAGACGTGATCAACCCAGGCGACCTGGTTCTGGTCGTCGTAGTAGGTCAGCAGCACATGGGGGATCGTTGCCTCGATCGTCCCGGTGTTAAAGAGATGCCCGCGAAGGTGATAGCTCCCATCGTCCACCTGCACGATCGCCAGGTTCTGCAGGCTCACGTTGCGGCTCAGGTCGTGGCGAGTGACAACGGCCTTGGCAAAGACGTCGAACGACCCGAGCGGTCTGGTGAGCAAGGGAGGGGTGAAGGCCTCAGGCTTGAACGTTTGCAAATCCACGGTATCGGTCAGCACGGCTCCGGCGACGCCCTCGAAGTCAACGCGAAAGGGCGTTATCTCCTTGGGGAAAAGCTTGTGCATCATCACTTGCTGGGCGTTGTAGCGCGTCAACTCAACACCATCGGGGTCACGCAGCAGCGCGGTCACCGTCACGTCGGCAGGATCCGAGTCGCTGTTGATCAACTCACCGACAACCATATAACGCCCCTCGTAGCGAACCAGGCGGGCCGAGAGGATCTGGATCTCGGGGCGGTCGAGGATGTCGGCGAAGGCCGTCGGCTTATCCACAATCCGGCGGCGACTGGTGGCAACCCAGCCTATCTCGCCGCGCCGGAAGAAGGGCTCTGGCGGCACCGTCGTATCCACAGGATCCAGCAGAATATGCCAGCGACCGTCGCGGAGAACCAGGGTGAGGTGCTGACGAGTCGGGTAGGTTGTGAGCGAGGTGACCCAGTCGGTCTCGGCGATCACGCTCACCCGCTCGGGCTCAGCCGCGACGACCTGCACATAGACGCTGTTGAGTTTGCCGTACGAGGCGACCATGCCGCCTGTAACCGAGAGGTCGAGCAGATACTGATCGTAGGGTGGCCGCGTCAGCGGGTCGAGGCGTGCGTAGGCGCTGCTAAAGCGGCGAAAGTCCAGGTCGTCGTAGTAGCGCTCAACAACGGCGACGGGGGTACGGGCCTGGCGCACATAGATCGTTCCAGCGGTGGCGACACTCGTGACGGCGATGAGCATCAGCAGAGCAAGGCGCACATGATGCGCGGTTGGCGTGGCCGGGCGCAAGTGGGGCAAGCGCTGGCCCCAATCAAGCCACACCTGCCACGGCACCACCGGTGAGTCATCGACGGCGGGGAGCGCCGACCATCTGCGCAGGTACCCGTCGAGCCACGCCCAGATGCGCTGCGCTCGCCCGACGAGATCCACCCTCGCCCAGACCGCACCCAGCAGAGGCATCAGAAGACGGCGGAGCGGCCAACTGATGGTGCCCCAGAGCCTGCTGCGTAGGTGGAGGGGCGTGTGCAGGCCCGCTTCCTCGTTCAGGTTGAGCAGCCAGCGCAAATAAGGGAGCCAGATTGGCGAGGAGAAAGCGATGAGCGCCGCAACAATCGCTGTTAGCGGGATGATCCCCCACATTGCCCGCTGGTAGAGCGGAATCTCTTTGCGGGGCAACACCTCGGGCAACGGCGGGATATCCTCACGCTCCCAGACCATGATCCCATTCTCGAGCCGCTGGAGCCGATGCCAGCCTGAGAAAAAGAGCAGCGGGTCGTAAAACTGGTCATTCGAGAAGACAAACTTCAGGTTGTACTTGTCGGGCACAGCCAGGAACTGCTGGAGCGAGCCAATCCCGGGAACCCCACTGTACTTAGAGCCCTCTAGTCGTTCGACGGGCGTGGTGGTCAACTCGGGGAGGCGACGGGCCGAGTGATAGTTCCCGTCAACCGTACTGGCTGTCGTTTGAGCCGAAAGCCACGCCATCTGGTCGCCGAAGCCCAGCGTCAGATAGCGCCAGCGCCAGTGCTCATCTTTTTCCAGGAAAGTCACAATAGGCTGAAAATCGATCGGATCGGGCTGGAAGCGACGGAACTGGGTCAGGTTGGCCACAAAGGCCGAAAGGCTGAGATAGGTGATGATCAGGCTCACCTGGAGCAAGCGCCATGTGATCGTGCCGAACTGCTCGCGCAGGTACGTTGCCAACCCCCGGTGGCGCAGGCTAACGACGAACTCGCCGAGCAAGGGCATCATCGTAATCGTCGCCCAGAAGGTGAAGCGGTCGAGGGTGAGCACATCAAACGCGCCGCCCAGCAGCATCCGGGGGAAGGGCGTCGTGCCGCCGGTGCCAAGGAAGACCAGAGCGGCAAGCGAGAGCGTCATCGGCCAGGCGCGGGTGGTCATGCCTTTATAGAAGACGTAGGGCAAGGCGATGAGCGAAAGGCCATATGGGATAAGCCAGAAGACCAGGCCTGCGCTGGTATTGACGATGAACGAGTCACGCGAGGCATGCGGGATCGAGACCTGGGTGATCGGGTCGGCCTTGCTCCAGAGCCAGTAGGGCAGCACCACCAGCACCAGCGCGGCGATCAGGCCTGGGCCATAGACCGCAGCGCGCATGGTGGCGGGCAGCACGCGGCGTACGCGGCGCATGATCAGGGGGCGCAGGTTGGCCCAGGTAACCCGCCCTGGGTGCGCCAGGGGCTCATCGGGCAGTGGCGTCCGAAAGGCCGTCACGAGCGAGAGCCCGATCACCGGGGCCACAAAAAAGACGGCCCCAAAGAGCGTGGTCACATGGTGCCCCGCCGTCGTAGCTGCGTTGAGCAGCCAGGCGGTGAGCAGCCAGCGGATCTTGCCCTCATCAAGCCAGCGTTGCACAAACGGCAGGGCGTTCAACAGAAAGCCGAGCGAGAACATCGTTGGCAATTGGCCGAAGACGTGAACCGTCTCGGCAATGCACGAGGCGAAGACCAGGATCAGCGCGGCATAGCCGGCGGCTTCCTCGCTCACCCAGATCTTCGAGAAGCGGTAGATGCCAAGCGTGACATTCAGCACTGCGAAGAGGGCCACGATCACAAAGCCGGTCTTGAGACCCACAAAGGACGAGAGCAGGGCGATCGACTGTTGCGAACCGGGCGGGTAGCTGGTCATCGGAAAACCCGTATACCAGCGCGGTTCCCAATGGTCGAACCAGGCACGAGCGTAGTGATCAGCAAAGAAGATATGCACAAACGCGTCGTACGTATGGGTGTAGGTGCCGCTGAGCAGCAGCGCACCATGATAGGCCAGGGCAATCGCCAGCGCCAGGAAGAGGTATGGGTTGTATCTAGTCAGTAGCGAGCGCATAATTGATGGTAGATAATACTACTATTGTACGTACAAATGTTTCGACCTTAACTCCTCCCCAGTATAAATCGCCTGTATTACCACGCAATTACGGAAATAGCCCTTCTCTCCCAGGAGCTTTCGCCCTGGGAGAGAAGGGCTTCACCCGCTTGAGCGGCCAGGGCGATTGCATCTTCCGTTGGTGCGTGCCACCATGTTCGCGGATCGCCGCCATGCGCCCCGACCGTCAGCGTCAACGCCTCGGCTACGCAGGGCAAAGCCGGCCTGCGCCGGCTGGATCAGGCCACGCAGGTGGCCTTCGCTCTCCAGAAGCCGAGCCGTTCACGGCGACGGAAAAAGATGCCATTGCCCTACGTTGCTCACGGAGCAACTGGCGTGCCAAGGGTAATGATGAGCGTCGGACGAGCCACGGCATTCCAATCGCCGGTTTTGCTTGAGACAAAATATTTGCCACTGTGATAGGCGCTGTCAGCCGAATAGAGCGCCAGGCGCAGGGGGCTACCTTCCGCATAGGCCCGCGCCACCCCGGCACTGACATCGAGCGTGCGCGGTACGCCAGGCCACCCGGGGAAAGCGGGCAATGGATCAACCCAGCCAGAGCCGATGTTTTCGCGCGCTAGGGGCGCATTGTTCCAGGTCAACGCCCCTGCTTGCCAATTTTCGCCGACAACAAAGGCCTGAAGCAACGAGCGTTCGGCATCCTCGGGCTGCGAATTACCAAATTGATGCAGGATCAGCTGGGCTGAAACAACAACCTGGCCTGGCGGCAACGAGGCAAGCGGGAAGATGGCATAATATTTCGCAAAACAGGGCCAGTCGGCAATATCGGACTGGTTCTGAACATTGAACTGGCTGCTGTCGGGCGGATCAGTCGCCTGGCCCCACTCGGTCCAAAAATCAAGGCCGTCGCCACAGGTCGTGCCGCCACCAACACCGGCATCCTGCACCACCAGGCCCGGCCCCTGACGAAGGGTATAGGTCGTCTGGTTCGTTGTCGGTGGGGACGTGTAGCCTGGTGCGCCAAAAACAAGGTCGCCCCAGCTGGTCGGGTTGGTCGTCACGCCCGCCGGAGGCCACACTTGCACAGGGATGGGCGTGCCGGCTTGATCATCACGATCATGCACTTCAACGGCCATCCGCCAGGCCGTACCAGGCGAAGGTGGCCCAGCAAGACCAAGGCTGCTAAAGGGAATGCGGAAGGTCATCGCCCAACCGCGATCATCGCTATTGTCATTGAGGGCCTGACCACGCCAGCCAGGGGTGGTCGTGAAGGCAACCGGCGCGGCAACCCAGGTGCCTGTGGTGCCACGGGCCGAGGCTTGAAAGGCAGCCCCGCCACCATTGCTTAGTTGCGCGGTAAACCGATAGCTATTGGCAGTCAAGCCAGTGCCGGTGCCAGGATCGAGATAGAGCGTCGCCGCGTCCCAATCAGTCAGGGTAGCCACCGAAGGCGTAGAATTATACCAGAGGCGGCGGTCAAAGATCGCCAGATAGACATAGAGTTCCTGGTCGTTCGAGCCAATACGCACATCGGTATAGTTCTGCGTCGGCGTCACCTGCCCAAACCAGAAGAGCGCCATTTCGCCAAACTTTGTGCTGAGATCCTGGACGGCGTGGTAGGGCGCGTGGACACGAAAGGCCGAGCGAGGTTGAGGTGTTGGCCCCGTCGTGCTCGTTGGGGTGGGTGTTGCGCTACTTGTCGGTGTTGCGCTGCTTGTCGCGACGGTCGGCGTCGCGGTACTCGTTGTCGCGACGGTCGGCGTTGCGGTCGCCGTAGACGTAGCCGTACCAGTGGGCGTTGCCGTACTGGTCGACGTGACCGTGATCGTCGGATCACGGGTAGGGGTAAGAGTCGGTGTCGAAGTAGGCAAGGGCGTTGAAGTTGCGGTTACCGATGGGACAACGGTTGAGGGCGAAGGGCCGGGTTGAGCAACAATGGGTAAAAAGAGGAAGTGGGAAGGAATGACTTGCGCAAAGAGCAGCACAGTACTAAAACTCAGACAACATCCTATGAGCAACAGCACCCTGATCCGGGAACGAAACATAAGCTCCCTCCTCCACATGCTGCTTGTGACGAAGCATGCCAGCGTAACTGGCATGCTTCGTCACAAGCAGCATGCATTGCGGCTACAACTCCTCCTCCACATAAATAATCTTGCTTCCCTGTGGCTCAAAACGAATGGGCACGCGCCGTAACTCGGGCAAGGCGGCAAGGATCGCCGCGTGGCGTTCAACGGGGGCATAGAGGAGCAAAAAGCCACCGCCGCCAGCGCCAAGGATCTTGCCTCCCATTGCCCCGGCAGCGCGTCCACGTTCATACCAGGCATCAATGCGGTCATTCGAGATACCCGAAGCGAGTTGACGTTTCAGCATCCAGCCCTCGTGCAGAATTTCACCGAAGGCATCAACATCATTGGCCACTAGTACCGCCCGCAGGTCGTGGGCCAATTGGACGAGGCGACGAAGGTTTGCGCGCTGGCGAGCATCCTGTTCCGTCTTCGAGCGCTGCTCGGTCAAGACCGTCGCCGTCTGGCGGGTCTGACCAGTATAGAGCATGAGCAGACGGTTTTGCAACGTCACCCGGGTGGTGGCGGAACAAATAACGGGGTCAACAAAGACACTCTCGTCGGGATTGAACTGAATAAATTGCAAACCGCCGTAGGCCGCAATATACTGATCTTGCTTGCCGATAGGCGCACCGCAGCGTTCGATCTCAATATAACACGCTTCGCGCGCCAGCCGCTCGGCGCTCGCAAAACGACCGCAGAAGGCGTGCAAGGCATTCAACAGGCCAACGGTGTAGGTGCTCGAAGAGCCAAGCCCCGTGCCCTGCGAGGGAATATCGGAAATGGAGGTAATCTCGATGCTCTGATCGCGACCGGTCAACTTGAGGGCCTCACGGATCAACTCGTGTTGGAGTTCTTCGACCGAATTGACAATTTCGGTGACGGAATAACTAGCGCGGATCTGGTGATCAAACTTCGCATTCGCATTGATATAGATATACTTGTCGATACTGACGCTCACCACCGCCCCGGGCTCGTGGCGATAAAAAGCCGCCAGGTCACTGCCACCACCGGCAAAACTGATCCGCAAGGGTGTTCGCGAGATAATCATTCGGCTCCTTTTGTCATGCTTACGCCACCGGCCACAACGAACGTCGCGCTACAAGTCTACTGTACCAAGATAAACGCGGGCGCACAGCTTCTGCCCACGCTTGTGACAAGATTGTCAGCCCTGTTTAGACGATATTTAGCCACGTTTTATAGGCGGCGACTATCCTACGTAGGCCGATAAGTCTCACGAGGAGTGCGATGCGTGCCATTTTCCTTGATCGGGATGGAGTAATCAACGAAAACCGTTCGGATCATGTGAAGACATGGGACGAATTTCAGTTTCTCCCAGGTTCACTTGAAGCAATGCACCTGCTCAGTGAGGCAGGGTATCCGCTCTTTATCGTGACCAACCAGGCCATTATCAATCGTGGCATTGTGACCGCAGCAACCGTCGAGATGATTCACCAACGCATGCTGCAAATCATGAGAAAATGTGGCATCATAGTAGAAGATCTCCGTTATTGTCCCCACCGTCCCGACGAAGGGTGCGCCTGTCGCAAACCGGCACCTGGCATGCTCACAAGCCTGATCCAGGCCCATCAGATCGATCCGCAGACGGCGATCATGATTGGTGATGCGCTAACAGATATCGCGGCGGCACGTGCCTGTGGATGTCGGACGATCATGGTACGGACGGGACGAGGGGCCGTCGATCTTACAGAGAAGCCGGATACTCTTTGCCTCCCGGATCTTGTTGTTGACGACCTCCTCGCTGCCGCCCGGTGGATCATTGCCGAGCAGGCGCACCTCGAGAGTCCTGCCGATACGCACGTACCGACACTGGTTGGGCGGAACCAGACCGAACCAAGCCGCTGAACAGAGCCAAGTGCCTGAGAACGAGGGCCTGACGCCTTCGACGGAGTGGAGCGATGAACGAGTTTTGCCAGAAACTGATCCGCGGGTTGAGCATCCCCCTGCTGGGGCTAACGCTGGCTGGCTGTAGCATTGGCCAGATCGTAGGTTCACCTACCCCAGAACCTTTTACCATACCAACCGTTGTGCCAACTGACATCACGGCAGCCACGCCTGTACCAACAGCGGTAGTCACGACAACTGACGAAGGGCGTACCGTTGCCGTGCAACGCGGCAATGTTCGCGATATCCGCGTGCTAAATGGGCAAGTGGCCCCTGTGCTGGAACGTGAGCTGGCGTTTCGGCAAAGCGGGGTGATTCGTCGGCTCTATGTTGATCCTGGGATGAGCGTGACGGTCGGAACCTTGCTCGCCGAGCTTGACCTTGGCACGTTGCAAGAGCAACTGCGGCAGGCACAGATCGTGGCCGAGCAGGATGCCGTGGCGATTAGCCGGGCCAATGAAGGGGGCGGCATTGAGGTGCGTCGGGCCGAACTTGCGCTTGAAGAAGCCCGCGCTGCGCTGAGCGAACTGCAAACCCCACCCACTGCCCAGGCGGTAAGTGAGGCCCGGGCGCGCCTCGAACGCGCCGAAGCGGCGCTTGCCCGCACGCGCAACGATGCCTCAGCCGAGAAGACGCGGGCCGAGCGGGAACTCAGCGATGCCAAGGCCGAGCTTGAGCGCTTGCAGGTTCGCTATGCCGAACTGGTAGCCCAGAGTGAACAAAATCCCGCGACCGTTTCAGGGGCCGATTTGCGTGAGCTTGAAGCAAGCGTGCGAGCCGCCGAGAGTGCAGTCGCCGTGGCCCAAATCAACTATGACACGGCCTTTGGCAACGAAATCGCGGCCCTTCAGTCAGCCCAAGCCGATGTTGATCTTGCTCGTGTCAACCTGGATCAACTCATTGCCGGGCCAGATGCCTTTCAAGTAGCTGAGGCCGAGCGTGCGGTGCGTCTGGCAGGCGTGCAACTTGATGCCGCCCGTCAGAATGCCCGCCCCGACCCGCGCCTGGTGGTCGCGTTATCGTCGTCGCAACTCGCGGTCAAAGAGATTGAGAATGCCATTGAGACCCGCCGCATCTATGCACCCTTCGATGGCACGATTACGGCCGTTGAAGCGATGGCAAGTTTCCCGGTCCAAGCTGAAATTCCAGTCATCCGGCTGATGGATAACTCGGGCTTTGAAGTGACGCTCAGCAGTCTTGATCAAGCCACGCTGAACCGGATCACCTCGGGGATGCCCGTGCAAATCAGCTTTACCCGCTATCCTGAACGCCAGGTTGCTGGCACCGTACGGATGACCTCAGCCGGGACGATGGCTGGCGGTGGTTCAATGGTAGCGGTGAGCTACAACGCGCCCGAGCTCAACCTTGGCAATGACGATCTTGCCAGTGTGACCTTTGATTTTGGCGAGCAGCAGGATGTGCTCTGGTTGCCCCCCGAGGCGCTGCGCCGCGATACAACTGATTATGTGCTACGCGTCGGGGCTGGGACAGAAGAACGCATTGATGTTGTGGTCGGTGCGGTGAGCGACGAACGTATCGAAATACGCGATGGCTTGCGTGAAGGTGATGAGGTTGCGCTGCCCTAATGATGGGCAGCGCAACCTCATCAGAGCAGCACATTGGGGGTTTGGGGCATGCTATCCTTAAAAGAAAAGGCATTTTTTCATGCTGACGTTTGATGATCTATGGACATATCTACGCGTTCTTTTGCGCTGGTGGTGGGTACTCGTGCTGGGTACCGTCCTTGCCGCGAGCGTAGCCTTTGTCATGGCATCACGCCAGCCGAAATATTATGTCGCCCAGACAACCTTGATGATTGGTGACTCGCTGACCTCGGCGACGCCTGATGCGCAGTTGATCGGGTTGAGCAACGCGCTGGCCATGTTTTATAGCGAAATGGCCCGCCGTGAACCGATCCTCGGCCCGGTCACCGAAAAGCTGGGGCTCACGTTTGAATGGCAGGTGATCGCGAACTATATGCTCGCGACCTCGGTGAATAATCGGGCGAGTTTGCTTAATATCACCGTTACCGACACCAGCCCGGAACGTGCCGCCGCTCTGGCGACGGCGATTGCGAATGAGTTGATTGCATACAGTCCCAATTCACCCGAAAAGGTGGCGTCACAACGCCTCTTGATCCAAGAACAACTGACCCAGGTGCAGACTAATCTCGGGCAGATCGATCAGATGATCGAGGAGACCCGTGCGATGCAGGCACGGGCATCGGGGGCTGCCGATATGCGCGAGATGAGCAATCGTCTCGAAGAACTCGGACGTACCCGCGAGGCGAGCCAAAACACCTACAATGAACTGGTACGCCTTATCAATGGGAGTGTCGCCAATACGCTTAGGGTGCTTGAAGAAGCGCGTGTACCGACCCAGCCGCTGCCCGATAAACGCATGCTTACAGTCGCGATGGCTGGTATGGGTGGTTTCATCCTGTCCGCCCTGGCCGCCTTGCTGCTCGATATGCTTGATGATCGCTGGCGCAGCAAGAGTGACCTGCGCTCACGCTTTGGGGTGCCGTCGCTTGGTCTGGTGCCCGGGCGGCGACCACTGATTACGCTCAAACCTGGCACTGGCTGGCAACGTGAGCTCGCGATGCGCGAAGCGCATACCAACATTGTGCTGGCGGCGATGGAACAGGGCAGTGGTAGCCTGATGATCACCAGCCCCACTCCTTCGGAGGCCCGGAGTGCCTTCAGTATCGATCTGGCCCAACTCTTTACCCGCTCGGGCTATAGTGTCCTGCTCGTTGATGCCGATATGGAACAGCCCATCCTGACCCGGATGCTCGTTGGTGATAATCCCGAAGCGAATAGCACACTCTACACCAACGGCAAACCCGAAATCTGGTCGCGGATGTATCCGACGATGCTCAAGAATGTGCTCTTGCTGGCGCACAATGTGGGGCCAGATGGCGTCGCCTTAACGCCGTCACTGCCATGGAGCGAATTGGTCGAGCATTTGAAGCGGGTCGCTGATATTGTCATCTTTGATGGACCATCAACCTTGCCAAGCGTTGATGCCGCCCTGCTGGCCCCGCTGGTGGATGGGGTGGTGCTCACCCTCAATCCTGCTTATGACAATCGTGGTGCCATTACCGAGAGCAAAGCACGCCTGACGCGCAAGCGGAAGACCACGCTGCTGGGGGCAGTGATGCTCACCGAAGAAGTCCTGGCGCATCCAGCGCAGACCCAGTATCCCTGGCTGCCCTTGGTCAAGAACGCGCCAATGTTGGAAGACGGGCAGGTTGACGCGCAGATTGAGCAGACTCAAGCTGAGCCACCCCGTGCCAATGATGATCGGGTCATTGTTACGCCTCCCCCAGGCGATGTTGAGGCCCGCTAAGGTGAAGCAACGCACCCTCCTCACCCGACGCCAATTTTTGGGCACCGTTGCTGCCGGGGCCATCGGGTTGAGTACTGCCGGGATTGGTTATGGGCTTGAGGCACGTCAGGCCCCGCCACCCTTTGGGCCTGAACACGGCGTGGTTCCAGGGGCCACAACCCTGCCTGTACCTGCGACGGCCCCGCTGCTGGTGGTTGACAATGCACGTGCCGTGCCGTCGTTTGCTGGGTATCTGGCCGAGATCCTACGGGCCGAGGGGTTGTTTGCATTTCAGGAGGCTGAGGTGACAAGGCTGACGCGCACAGCATTGCAACAATACCCGCTGGTGCTCTTGAGCGCCGGGCCGCTCACGGCTGACGAAGCGACGCTGCTGCGACGCTATGTCGTTGAGGGTGGTCTGTTGCTTGCTTTGCGCCCAGATCCACAGCTTGACGAGGTCTTTGGCGTGCGCCACCTTGGCGCCGTCGAGCAACGTGGCTCACTTCAGGTTGTGCCCGGCGCACCAGCCGTCACCGGGATTGAAACCGGGCGCTTGCAGTACCATAGCCCGAGCGCTCGCCTCGAACTGGCTGGGGCGCAAGAGTTAGCCCGCAGTCAGGCCGGCGCACCCCTGATCACACTGCATCATGTTGGGGCTGGCAAGGCGGTTCTCTGGGCCTTTGATCTGGCGCACAGCATTGCCTTGCAACGGCAGGGCAATCCCGAAGAGGCCGATACCGACCGGGATAACATTCCGGGGGTGCGTGCCGTTGATATGTTTGTGGATTGGATTGATGTTGAGCGCATCCATGTGCCGCAGGCTGACGAACAACAGCGATTGCTCGCGAATATGCTGT
This sequence comes from Candidatus Chloroploca sp. Khr17, assembly GCF_004138165.1. Lineage (GTDB taxonomy): Bacteria > Chloroflexota > Chloroflexia > Chloroflexales > Chloroflexaceae > Chloroploca. The sequence continues at coordinate 75,673 of NZ_RYFF01000013.1, read as the reverse complement.
TGGAACTCAGCAGTGCGACCGTGCCGCTGCCGCGCCTCTGGTATTTTCCTGGTGGAACACCGAGCGTGCTGGTGACGACAGGCGACGCCCACGGCAGTACGGCCAATTATGTCGAAGAGGTGCTCGCCCGCGTTGAGCAACGGGGCGGCACGATGTCGATCTATTACACCCCCCCGCCGGCGAGTACGCTCGGACGGATGACCCGCAAGGCCCGCTGGTGGGCTGCCGATGTGCCGGTGATGGGGGTGCTGCTCGAGCGCGATCAGCCCCTGCCCACCCCAGGGCACCTCGCGACGTGGCGCGAACGCGGCCATGAATTTGGCATGCATCCGTATGTCGAAGAGGGTCTTGCCTACGGCTACAACGCCTACTGGAATGAATTTCTGAAATTTGGCTATGGGCCAGTACCACCGACGGTACGCACCCATCGCATCCTCTGGCACGGGTGGGTCGAGAATGCCCGTGTACAGGCCCAGTATGGGCTGCGCATGAATCTTGACCATTACCACATTGGCAGTACCGTCCGCACCGCCGATGGCGCATGGCGTTCGGGGTACCTGGGCGGCACCGGGCTCCCGATGCGTTTTGTTGACCAAGATGGCACCCTGCTCAACGTCTTTCAACAGGCAACCCACTTGGTTGACGAGCATATGATGAATGTCTTCGATACGGGCTATGACCAGGGCCTGGATGGGTCAATGGCGGCAAGTCTCAGTCGGCACCAGCTTGCCGAAAGTGTCGGGCGGTACCCGTCGGCCCTGGGGCTCCAGTGCCATATTGACCCCTTCCTGCTCGGTGGCGCGAAGGCGGCGAATGTGGGTCAATGGTTTGACGAGACGCTTGACTTTGCTGCCGATCTTGGCGTCGCAACGCTCTCGGCAGAACGCTGGCTGGCTTTTGTCGAAGCACGCATGGCAGCCAGGGTCGAACAGGTGCAATGGCAAGCCGCAACAGGCCGCTGGCAGGCGACCCTCGATCTTGCCCCCCAGCCAGCCGGACCGCTTGAACTGATGCTCCCCCAGCAACACAATGGGGCCGAGTTGACCACCCTCCGTCTCAATGGCGAGACCCATCCGTGGCATCGTCGCCGCCTTGCCGGACGCGAGTATGTCGGTTTTTATGTGCCCCATGGACGCACAAGCATCGAAGCAGGGTACAGTCTATCAGCTCTGTGAAATACTGAGGGAGAACCACTGTTGAGTAGCTCATCTACAGCCTGGCAGCGTTACGTCGGACTGGCCCTTATTTCAGGCGCGGTTCTGGCCCTGCAAATCACGTTTACGCGCATCTTCTCATTGATGATCTGGCACCACTTTACCTATCTGGTTATTGGTGTCGCCATGCTTGGCGGTGGCGCAGCCGGAACCTTTCTGGCAGTACGCCAGTGGGATCACGCCACGATTGGACGGCGCATTGGTCTGCTCGCGGTGATCTTTAGCCTGTGTACCCTGGTCAATCTTGTTGCGATCAGCATGGTTGGCATTGATCCGCTACGGGCAAGGCAGTTGCCCTGGACAATCGTCGGTCTCGGTATTTATTTTAGTTGTCTTTTTGCAACTTTTTTCAGTGGTGGTCTTACGATTGCGGCGATCTTCAGTCGCTGGGTTGGGCAAGCGCACCGGCTCTACTTTGCCGACATGGTTGGCGCGGGAATCAGCACCATCGGCGTTTTGGTGCTAATCCAGACCTTCAGCGGGCCTGGTGCGATTGCGCTGGTGGCAGCCATTGTCGCCCTGGCGGGGTTATTCCTGGGAAGTGAAACGGCCCCGCGCTGGCGACGGCTTGCACCGGCGGCACTGGTGGTAGCCCTGGTGATCACAACCCTCATTGCGACTATCGCGCCCTTGCGGTTGCCGGTACCCGGATCAAAGGAACTGGGCTGGGCAATGCAGGCGCAGGAGACCGGGCCAGAATACACGCGCTGGGATCCTGTAGGGCGCGTTGATGTCATGCCAGAAATTGTCGTTCGCGAGCCGATGATCGTCGGCGCAGTTGGCTCGGTCTATCTGCAAGATCTCGAGCGCAAGCCGGATCTGCCGCTGAAGTTGCTGACGATTGACGGTACCTCGATGACAGGGATGTACGCCTTTGACGGCAGCGATGCCGATCTCGAACGCTTCCGCTTTCTCGATCACGCGGTCATCAGTGCGCCCTACTATACCGGCCTGCAAGAGCCAAGCGCTTTGCTGATCGGGGTCGGTGGCGGTCTCGATATTCTGCTTGCGCGGCTCTATGATGCCCGAAAGATCACGGCGATCGAACTGAATCCAACGATCGTATCGTTGCTCAAAGGCCCGTATGCCGACTACACCGGGCGCATTGCCGAGCATCCGAGTACCGAATTGATTGTTGCCGAAGGGCGGAGCTACCTGACGCGCAATACCGAAAAGTATGACATTATTCAGGGCATTGGCCTCGATAATCTGGCGGCACTTTCGGGTGGTGCCTACGTGCTAGCCGAGTCATACCTCTACACCGTGGATGCCGTCGAGCAAGCCTTGGGTCATCTCACGCCCAACGGCGTCTTTGCGTGGACCCGCGATGTCAATAGCCCACCCCGCGAGATGCTGCGGCTGACGGGGTTGGCCGCCGAAGCGTTGCGACGCAATGGCGTGACCGAGCCAGCCGCGCATATTGCCATTGTCGCCAACGAAGCAGGCGGCAACGCTACGCTGCTCGTCTCGCCGTCGCCCTTTACCCAGGAGGCGATGGCCGAACTGCGCACCTGGGCCGAAGCCAACAACTTTGGCATGCTGCACGACCCGTTTGTGCGGCAGGCGAGCACTTTTGCTGATTATCTGTACGCGCCCGATCCACGCGCCTACGAAGAGGCCTATACGTTCCACATCTACCCGGTCACCGACGACAACCCATTCTTCTACAACTATTTCAAATGGAGCAACCTGCACTTCAATAGCGCGTATGAAGGCCGGTTGAACCGCTTCCCCATCGGCAATCTCATCCTCCTGACGATGTTTAGCATGGCCCTGATCACGGCGGTGGTCTTTATTGTGCTGCCCTTGATCCGATACAAGCGTGACGGACTGCGGACGCCCGGCGCGATGCCGGTGCTGACCTACTTCAGTCTGTTGGGCGCGGGCTATATCTTTGTCCAGATCATTCTAATCCAACGTTTTACGCTCTTTATTGGCTACCCGATTCATGCGACCACGATTACCATTGCAAGCATGCTGGTCTTTTCGGGACTAGGCAGCCTGATCGGGCGGCAGATCTTGCATACCGCGCAGCAACTGCGTATGGCACTCCTGCTCATCGCAGGACTGATTGGCCTCTACATTGTTGCCCTTCCTCCGATCATCAGCACACTGCTCTACCTGCCCGACCTGGGCCGAGAGATTGCCAGCGTCGTGATGCTAGCCCCTCTCTCATTAGTCATGGGTATGCCCTTTCCCGCAGGATTGCGCCAACTGGGGGCCCAGGCCCCGGGGTTGACACCCTGGGCATGGGGCGTCAACGGGGTCTTCTCAGTACTCGGGTCAGTGATGGTGATCATCATCAGCATGGCAAGCTCGTTTACCGTCGCGATGATCTGTGGGGCAATCTGCTATGGTGCCGCCGCCGTCGTTGCCCCGGCCCTGTGGCGCGTGACGATGGAACGACGTGTGCCAGCAAAGTCTGGCACTGTACCAGGGCTGGCGGCAGAGTAAGGAAGGCCGAAGCATTGCCTTGGCTATGCCAAGGCAATGCTTCGGCCAGCCATAGAAAAGGGTAGTGTATGGCGGTACAGGCACGCACAGTTCAAAAAGCCGATGTCCTGACACGTGAAGAAGCGGTCAGCACCACGCGCATTCTCGCCATCGATGCCTTGCGCGGGCTGGCGATGCTCTTTATGGCGCTCGACCACGCCAGTTTCTTTGTGGGGGCCGGGTTGCAGGCCGAGTCCTACGGCGGCCAGTTCGTCACCCTCCAGAGCATTGCGTACTGGGGGTTAGGGCTGGTCACGAATCTTGCCTCACCAATCTTTTGGCTTTTGAGTGGCTATAGCCTGGCATTGTTCAGTGCAGGCCGGCTGCGCAAAGGGTGGAGCACCTTGGCGGTGAGTCGGTACATGCTGATCAGGGCGGGGGTGATTCTGGTGCTCGATCTGACGATCTGCTGGTTCTTCTGGATGGGCGACGCACCTTATGTGCATGTGCTCACCGCGATTGCAGTCGCTATGGTCATCCTGAGTGTACTGCGTCTCTTGCCAAAGCACCTGCTCGCCCTTGTTGCCGGGGCGGTCTTGCTGATCTATCAGTGGGTGATCGGGACGATGGCCCCGGCGCTCGCGGCCGACACCCCCCAGAGTTTCTGGCAGGCGTTCTGGCTGACCTATAGCTACGATACGGTACCGGCGGTCGGCTTTCCAATCCTTGGCTGGGGGCCATTGATGTGGCTAGGGTATGCGCTTGGAGCATTGCAAGGGCGTGAAGCAATGCGTCAGCCGCGCACCTGGCTGCTTGCGGGCCTCGCGCTGCTCGGGATGTGGCTTGGGTTACGGCTGCTTGGCGGCTATGGCGATCTCGGGTCAGTCGGGCAGATTGGCGGAACCCCGGCGCACTTCTTGATCATGAGCAAAGCCCCGCCGAGTCTCACCTATTTTGCCTTCAACCTAGGGCTGGCGGCGCTGCTGCTGGCGGGGCTTTTCACCATACCCAACCTGCTTGCCCGCGGCCCCCTCCAGCCACTGATCACCATCGGCCAGGTTGCCCTCTTCTTCTACGTCGCGCACATTGTGGTCTATCACTTCATTGCCCGGATCTTCGCGGTGCTACCTACCCCGGGGCCAGCCGTCATCTGGGGCTGCCTCGCCTTTAGCGCAGGCTTGCTGATCCTTGTCCCGCTCAGTGGTGCCTATCGGGATCTGCGCAAGCGGTATCCCAAGGTGCTGAGCTATCTGTAGAACGCCGCAATGGGCAAAATCTTGCCCATAAGGTGGTTGTTTTGACGCAAAGGCGCAAAGACACAAAGGTCAGTTCAACAAAACTGTCACCTTATCTAGCACAAGATTTAGGACAGTGTTATCAGACTAAGATATGGTAGATAATATCATCTAAGCACGAAACCAGAGTAGTGTCCCATTCTACGGGCATTTCCAGGGTAACTCCATTGCGTCAAACAACCTGGAAATGTTCTATGTATGGATAATGACAGAGCCACAGAAGCAACAAAACCATCAGCCTGCAGAACGACGCGATCTTGCTCAGATTATTTTGCGCAATACGCTTGTCATCACAGTGGCGAGTTGGGGCCTTAAAGCTGCAAACTTTTTCTATCTGATTGCAGTTGTACGCTTGCTCGGCGCAAGCGGGTATGGGCAGTACGCAGCGGTCATCGCCTTCGTCGGGATGTTCGGGGTCTTCTTTGAACTCGGCATGACCCAGTATGTCGAGCGCAATCTGGCCCGCGATGGCGGCAAGATTCAAGAGGTGCTTGGCGATCTCATCGCCCTCCGCATCATGCTTGCGGTTGCAGCGATTGTGGTGCTGCCGATCATAGCCTGGAGCTTTGGCTACCACCCGGATCTCGTGATGGGTGTGGTGCTCTATGCAGGCACCTTTGTGCTAGCAGCGCTCTTTATGCCGTTGCTCTCGGTGCTCAATGCAGCCGAGCGCTTCGATGCAGTCGCGGCGATCCAGGTGCGCACGCAGTTGCTAAGCATCGTCGTCAGTCTGGTTGTCCTGTGGCTCGGTGGCGGGGTGCTGGGCTTGCTGAGTATCGGCTACCTGATTTTGCCGATCCAGATTTTGATGGCAATGCACATTATTCGACGGCTCGGCCTCGGGTCGTTGCGTCCGATCATTCATGTTACTCGCTGGCCGGCCCTGCTCGTCGCAGGCATCCCCTTTGGCCTGACCTCGCTTGCACTCACCTTCAACTTCAATGCCGATGCCGTTATCCTGAGTAGTCTGCGCAGCGATAGCGAAGTGGGATGGTACAGCGCTGTCTACGGCCTCGTCTTCAAGCTGGTGGCCGTTGCCGACGGATTGTTATTGACGATGACGCCCTCGCTGGCGCGCGAGCACGTCAACGACCCCGAGCAGGTACAGGCCTGGACAAGCACCACCGTAGGCTGGCTTGCCTTTTTTGGTCTGCCGGCGGCAGTCGGGCTGAGCCTGCTCGCCACACCGGTCACGACCATGCTCTTTGGCACAGCCTTTGCCCCCGGGGGGCCTGCCCTCGCCATCCTCGCCTGGGACATTCCCTTGCTGCTCTTCACCGCCTTTTGCGGTAGCGCAGCGGTCGCGATGGGTCTGGAGTGGCCGGCGGCACGGATCTATTTGCTCGGCACCAGCTTGAATATCGGGTTGAACCTCATCTTCATTCCCGCCTATGGCATCATCGCGGCGGCGGCGATCACCGTGATCACCGACGGCCTCTGTGCCATCCTCTTTCTTGGCCTGCTCGGCAAACGCATGCGGCTCGAGGCCCTCGGTTCGCGTATGTTGCGCATTGTGCTTGCCTCGGTGGTCATGGGCCTGGCCGTCGCACTAGCACGAGATTTGCCCCTGCCTGTGGCAGTGATCATTGGCATAACAAGTTATGGAGCTATGGCCCTCGGGTTGCGGCTCGTTGATCAAGCCTTGATCAATCAGGGCCTCGAACGGCTACGACGATTGCGGACAACGACACCTTAGGCGAGGAAAGAGGAAACAGGAAACAGGAAAGAGAAAATAGGAAAGAGAAAATAGGAAAGAGGAGCACCATGAGTGGCGTTTTTGGTTATCTTGGTCGAGCAACCCAACAGCCAGTTGCCCAGGTGATCGCGACGATGGGGGCACGGATGCGCCATGTCTTCACCCAGCAACTTGAGCAGAGAGTGATCAGCCCAAAGGTAGCCGTGGGGCGACGCCATCTTGGCTTGCTCAATCAACAGCCTCAACCGGTGCAGAGCGCTGATGGCAAGGTGGCGCTCTGTCTGGCCGGTGAGTTTTACTTCCAGGAGGCGCGTCGTCACCAGCTTGAACGTGAAGGATTGCTAGACCGCCAAGCGAGTGCCGCCGAGTTTGCCCTGGCGCTCTTTCTGCGCGACGGGGCCAGTGGGCTGACCAAGCTTGAGGGGGCTTTCGCCTGCAGCATCTGGGATGGCCGGACACAGACCCTCTGGCTGATCAACGATCGCTACGGACTCTACCCGCACTACTATGCCCATGCCCGGGGTGCCTTCGCCTTTGCGCCCGAGCTCAAAGGGGTGATCAGTGCGCCCGAAATCCCCCGGCGGCTCAACGAGACAGCGCTGGCCGAGTATCTGCGGTTTCAGCAACTGCTCGGCAACAAAACCTGGTTTGAAGATGTGCAGCTTTTGCCGCCCGCCTCGCTGCTGCGCTATGACCTGGAGCATAATCAACTGAGCCTTGAGCAGTATTGGGACTGGGATCAGATTGGCGAGATCACCGGCCTGACCTTTGACGAAGCGGTTGAGGAGGCGAGTCGCCGCTTTCAACGGGCAATTGAGGCGATGACCGCGCCACCGTTACGCCCGGGCATCTTCTTGAGTGGCGGGTTGGATGGGCGCATCATTCTTGCCTTTGCCGATCAGCCCACACCGCCGGTGACCTTCACCTTTGGTGCGCCGGGTAGTCGTGATGTCGTCTATGCCGCACGGCTCGCCCGCCGCGCCGGGGCCGAACATCATTGGGTACCCCTGGAAGATGGACGGTGGGTGCTGACCTATCACGACCTGCATCTGGCTCTGACCGAAGGGATGCATAGCTGGATGCACGCCCACGGAATTAGCATGCTCGCCACAGCACGCCAGCATATGGATGTGAACCTGAGCGGCTGGGATGGGGGCACGACGATGGGCGGGTTTGCCGTGCTCGAAGAGCATCAGGCTGACCGCTATTACCGGTATCCACCCGACGAGATGGCCTTGCATGAACGCATGTTTCGCGCCTTCTGCCAGGATGTCACCTGGCCTGGCATGAGCGAAGGCGAAGCGGCGAGCCTGCTCAGTGGCGCAGGCCGCACCCATCTGCGGGATCGAGCGTTTGAGTCGCTGCGACAAGAACTCGTCCGGACACGCCACTATCGCCCCGCGCATCGCACCGACTATTTTATCATCCAGAATCTTATTCGGCGGAGCCTGCAAAATCAGATCGTCACGCAACGCTCAATGCTTGAGGTACGTTGTCCCTATTTCGACTACAGCTTTGTTGACTTTATGTATTGCTTGCCCGACACGATCCGCACGCGACCCGAATTCCGGCGCGCTATACTCACCAGACGCAAACCGGAACTCGCCCTAGTGCCCTACGAAAAAGACGACCGGTTGCCCCATAGCAACCAGTTGTTCCGCAACGGTGACGGGTTCTTGCGCCGAGGCAAGGCCTGGCTCAACCGACGTGTTGGGGGGCTCTTTCCCCAACGACCGCGTCTCTATGCTGATTACGAAGCGTATCTCCGCACTGATCTTCGGAACTGGGCCGAGAGCATTCTCTTTGATCAGCGCACCCTCGAGCGCGGCCTGTTTGACGAAGCAACGGTGCGTTCGCTGTGGCAGCAGCATCTTGCCGGCGACCAACTCTGGACGATTGGCAAAATTGCACCACTGCTGACCCTGGAGATGGTGATGCGGCGGCTCTTTGAGGACGCAGCACCAGACGGAAGAGAGCTCATTGCAACCAAGGAGGAAGACTATGTCACGTGATGTCTACGGGGTACACCTTACGATGCGGCTCGGGTCGATTGCCAACCAGGAAGCCTTGGATAATGAAGCGTCGGTGAATGGGTTTCTTGTTGATCTGGTCAGGCGGCTCGAGATGCGCATCCTAGCGGGGCCGCTCGCCGGGCGTGAAGATGGCCCACCCGATCATGCAGGCTGTTCAGGGGTGGTGATCCTCTATGAGTCACACGCCGCGATCCACACCTACCCACACCTCGGCCAAGCATTTTTAGATGTGTTTTCGTGCAAGCCATTTGATCCAATCTTAGCTGAAGAAGTTATTGAGCAACACTTTGGCAGCTATGAAATTATCGAGCGCCAGGTGGCCGACCGGGGCATTCACTGGGAACGTGATGTGAAACGCGAATTGCATATGTGGCAAAATCAACGATGAAACAAGAAAGACATATGGATGCGTATTCTTATTGCAGTGCATGGGTATCCACCCGAACATAATGGAGGTGCCGAACGACGAGCCGAGCGCACAGCCCGAGCGATGGCTGAACGCGGTCATGAGGTGGCCGTCGTCTGTATTCACACCGATAACGCCGAACACACGGATCTCCGTATCACCCACAGCTTGCAGGATGGGATCGAGGTGTGGCGCATTGCGTTCAATGGTGGCGCGAACCCCGATCCGTTTCGCTGGAGTTACGATCATCCCGAGCTTGGAGCCACCGTTGGTCGGGTGATTGACGCATGGCATCCCCAGTTGATGCATCTCTTCAGCGGGTATCTGCTTGGGGCTTCCACCGTTGATGCAGCAGTTGCTCGCCAGGTACATGTGGTGATTGATCTCACCGACTACTGGTGGCATTGTCACCGGATCAATTTGCTGACCCCATTGGGCAAACGGTGTGACGGGCCAAGTCAGGCTGGCTGCGCACGCTGCCATGCGGAACAGCATCGTCGTTTTCGCTTGCCGGCGCAGCTATCACCCAATAATGCTGATATGGCGTGGTCACTTGTGCAACCCGACAATCTGCTTGGCCCCATGCTCGGCTTGCCAGCCCAGGCGTCACGCTCAGCACGGCTGCAAGCAGCCCTCGCCAAAGCCGATGTCTTGCTGGCCCCGTCGCAATTCCTAGCTGATTTCTATCAGCGCCACGGCACGAATGGGAAACGCATGCACGTCTGGCGGCAGGGGGTCGAGTTGACGCAGTGCCCTCTGCGTACCAATGAAGCCACCTTGCGCATTGGCTATCTCGGCCAGGTCAAGCCCCACAAAGGCGTTGATCTGCTGATTGCGGCCTGGAAGAAGCTGCGCGGGACGCAACCGCGCCGTCTTGAGATCTACGGCTCAGCGGCAGGTGAACCAGACTACGAGCGCCAACTGAGCCAGGAGCTCGCACAACTCCCCGATGCTGCCTGGCACGGTGCCTATCAGGGCAGTGAGGTGTGGGAAGTGCTGGCACAGCTTGATGTGGTCGTGGTACCGTCGCGCTGGGTGGAGAATAGCCCCAACAGCATTCTCGAGGCCCAGGCTGTCGGTGTGCCAATTGTGGGCACAAAGCTTGGCGGCATTGCCGAGCTCGTTGAGCACAACCGCAACGGTCTTCTTTTTACGGTGGATGATGCTGACGAACTGGCACAGAATCTGCAACGCTTGCTGGATGAGCCAGATCTGCTGCCGCACCTGCGCACCAACGCGATGCCGTTCTTCTCGCACCAGGCAGCGATGGATCGGCTCGAAGCGCTGTACCATCAACTTACCCACAAACAATTGGATGTAGCTCACCCTCTGCGTCTCCGCGTCTCTGCATCTCTGCGTTAACCCCCCCCCCTTTTTAACGCGGAGGCGCAGAGGCGCAGAGGCGCAGAGGCGCAGAGGGTGAGTGAGGCGCAACTATACAAAACTGTCACTTCTGTTGCGCCTGAATTTAGCGGGAAGTTAAGTCACTCACGTATGCTGTAGTCATCCCCAGGGTACAGGAGCAAGGCCTTGCCAAGGAAAGTGTCATTCTGATGCAGCAACTTTCGCGAACTATTTTGCGTAATTCCGCCGTGGGCTTGATCGCACAAGTTGCGATCAAGCTTTTGTCGTTTGCCTTCACGGTGCTGATCATCCGCAATTTGGGGGCGACCGATTTTGGTCAATATGCTGCGGTGATCGGTTTTGGCACGGTCTTTCTCTTCATCGCTGATCTCGGGCTAGCCCCGTATACGGTGCGCGAGGTGGCGCGTCTGCGCGATACCCCCGATGGCGCCGAGCGCATCAGAGATCTCTATGCCGATGTGCTTGTGCTGCGCCTGGTGCTGGCGATTGTGGCGGGGATCTGTGTGGTAATCGCTGCGGTACTGACCGGACGACCCGGGCTGATGATTGGCGCGATTGCGCTCAATTCGGTTACGGTGCTGATCTATGCCGTGCATGGCAGTAGCAGCGCGATCCTTGCCGGCTACGAGCGGCTTGATCTGACCGCTGGTGTGCAGGTGGTCAATCAGTTGATTTTTGTGACGCTTGGGGGCGTTGCCCTCTGGCTTGGTTTTGGCTACTATGGCCTGATTTTCGCAACGATGGCCGGGGTCTTCGTAATGACGATGCTGGTTATCCGGGCCTTGAAGCCGCTTGGGATCAGGCTCGGGCGGATCAGTCGCGAGCGCTGGCTTTCGTTGCTGCGGGCGGCGTTTCCCTTTGGGGTCATTGGGCTGACACTCGGCATTTCGTACCGTTTTGATACCGTGCTGCTCAATATCTTTAGCGGCGATACGCCTACCGGCCATTACAATGCGGCCTACAATCTGATCTTTGCCCTCGTTACGCTCTCGAATGTGCTCAATACCGCGCTCTACCCGTCACTCTCGCGGCAGGCGACGACGGCCCCCGAGACGTTGCCGCAGATCTACGAGCGGATGTTGCGCTATTTAATGCTGGTGGCCTTGCCGATTGCGGTTGGTGGCTATATGTTGGCAGGCCCCATTGTGGCGCTGCTCTTTGGGCCAGCCTATGCACCGGCGGCTCCGTTACTGGCGGTGCTCATCTGGGCAGTACCGCTGATGTTTTTGTCCGAGTTTCTTGGGTATGTGGTCGTGATTGCCGGGCGCGAGGTCAAGGTGGCGCGAGCGATTATGATCAGTAGTAGCCTCAATATCGTCGCGAACCTGGCCTTGATCCCGTTCTATGGTGTCGCCGCTGCGGCGATCATTACCGTTGTCACCGAGGTTGTCCTGGTGAGCCAGTATCTCTGGCTGTTGCGCGATATGCTCGGCCAGATGCAGTGGCGTGAACTCGTGCGAACCGTTGCCGCGGTGGGCGTGATGGGCTTGCTCGTTTATGTTGGACGTGAGTGGCCGGTGGTCGTGACAATTGCGTTGGGCGCGCTTGTCTATGCTGGGCTGCTCCTTGCGTTGCGGGTCGTAGGGCGAGAAGAGGCGATCTTTGTGCGTGGCTTGTTGGCAACACGACGTGCGGCGGCTGAACCACAGCAGGGGGCAGTATGAAGGTCTTGCTTGCGGTTCACCACTTTCCACCGCACTACAATGCCGGGGCCGAGTTGTACACGTTGCGACTGGCACGCTGGCTGCTTGCCCACGGCCACCAGGCCGAGGTTGTCTGTATCGAGACACTTGATGAACAAAGGCCAGCCGGGGTTGAGGCCATTCAGGATACCTATGAAGAGGTTCCGGTCTGGCGTTTGCATCTGGGGCTGCGCAATGCACCAAGCAACTGGAGCTACGCGAACCCGATGGTGGCAACGTGGATCGCAGACTATATGCGCACCGCACGGCCTGATCTACTGCACCTGCACAGCGGTTATTTGATTGGCGCGGGGGTGATCGAGGCCGCCCATCAATGTGGTGTACCGAGCATTGTAACGCTCCATGACTACTGGTTCCTCTGCCCGCGCATTACCCTGCTGCGCAGCGATGGCAAGGTCTGCACGACGCCACCAGCCGACCCGGCAGAGTGTGCCTGGTGCTTGCAGCAGGATCAGCGGCGCTATCGCCTGACGGAACAACTGAGTGGGGGGGCCGCCGGGCGTACCTGGATTGCCTTGAATGGTGAGGCGGGCCGACACGAGCAGGCCGCACGACGCGCCTATCTACGCAAGGCCCTCGGTCTGGCTGACCTGGTAATCGCGCCTTCACAATTTCTCGCCGACATGTTTCGTGACCTGGTTGAACCCGCGCGGCTTCAGGTGGTGCGCCTTGGCGTCAAGCTTGAACCTTTGCGTCAGATACCGCCACCACCGCAGGACAATCCTTTGCACCTCGCCTATATCGGCCAGATTGCGCAGCATAAGGGCGTCCATCTGATCATCGAGGCATTGCGCCTGCTGCCGCGGGGCGAGCGCACGGTTCAGTTGCACGTGTATGGCGATCTTGACCAGCATCCAACGTATACGCAGCGCCTGCGCAATCTGATGGGCAAAGATGCTCGGATCACGCTTGCCGGGCGTTTTGCGAATGGACGGATCGCCGAGGTACTGGCGGGGGTTGATGCCATTATTGTGCCCTCGATCTGGTACGAAAATAGCCCGCTGACCATCCTGGAAGCCCAGAGCGCCGGTCGGCCTGTGCTCGCCTCGGCCTTTGGCGGCATGGCCGAACTTGTCCAGGATGAGGTCGACGGACTGCACTTCCACCCCGGCGAGGCGAAAGATCTGGCCCGCCAGATCAAACGGCTCCGTGATGAGCCAGGGTTGCTCGCCCGCCTCGTGGCGGGGGTGCGCCCCCCTACAAGCATTGATGAAGAACTGGATTGTCTGCTGGCAACCTACACGCGCATCATTGCTCAACACCAGCCAACGTTGCTCCCGGAGGCTGCATGATGAAACCCAAGGTTGCGCTTCTTGTGCTCTGCTATAACGGCATCGAAGATACGCTGGCGTGTCTGGCGTCGTTGCAGCACCTGACCTATCCCCGTGAGCGCTATGCCATCGTGGTGCTCGACAATGCGTCGCAGGATGGCACGCCCGAGCGTGTGCGGGCGGCGTTTCCTGATGTCACCGTGATTGAGAATGGGGCGAATCTGGGCTTTGCGGCAGGCAATAATGTCGGTCTGCGCTATGCCCTGGCTCATGGCTATGACTATGCGCTGCTGCTCAACAACGATACCGAGGTCGCCCCTGACTTTTTGAGCATCCTGGTTGCGGCGGCTGAGGCAAGTCCGCGGGCCGGGGTGGTGGGGCCGACTATCTATTATCACGCCGACCCAGACCTGATCTGGTCGGCGGGCGGATGGATCGACTGGCAGCGGGGCGTCGGCCTGATGGACGGCACCGGAGAGCGCGACAGAGGCCAGTATCCCGGATTGCGCCCGGTGGACTTCGTCACTGGCTGTGCGTTGCTGGTCAAGCGCGGGGTGCTTGAGCAGGCCGGGCTATTGGACGAACGTTTCTTTATGTACTACGAAGAGACGGAATGGTCGGTGCGGGTGGCCCGGGCGGGCTACGGCATTCTGCACGTACCGGCGGCGCAGGTCTGGCACAAAATCCCGCTCGATGCCCGCTTTGACCAAGAGTACCTGGCCTACTATATGACGCGCAATCGGCTGCTCTTTCTCCAGGCAATTGGGGCCAGACTGGGCACCTGGCTGCATGCCCTGGTGCTGCAGGATCTGCGCACCTACGCCAGCCTCTGGCTGCGCCCAAAGTGGCGTACGCGGCGCGGACGGATCGGGATGGGCCTGGCATGGATGGACTTCTGGCGGGGAAGGTTTGGGCGCCTTGAACAGGCCCTGTGAGGAGACTAGCTATGCGGATTGGCCTTGATGTACGCTATCTCTCGCATGGGCTTGTGGGCGGCGTGCATACCTATCTCAAACACCTAGTTCCTGCGCTGATCGAAGCAGGGCGTACGCATCATTTTGTGCTCTATGCGGATACCAAGGCTCCGTTTGAGTTGCAGCATCTGCCCGACCATGCGACGGTGCGCTATCTGCCGTATCGCGGGCCGCACTCGAGTCTCGTCAACGATCTCGTCAAGCTGCGGCGGGCGATGGCCCAGGATGCCCTGGACGTGGCGCATTTCCCGACGAACTATGGCTTTGGGCCAGCGGGGGTAGCAAGCGTCATCACGCTGCACGATGCGATCAATGTGATGCCCCTGCGCGAGATCATCGCCGGTCACGCCAAAAACCCACGGACAATCGCAATGATGACCTACCTGCACCTGATGAGCAGCCAGGCGGTACGGGGTGCGCACGGCATCCTGACCGTCTCGGAGCATGCGCGGCGTGCGATTCTGCACTATACCAGGCTTGCGCCAGCGCAGGTCGTTGCCATCCACCACGCCCCAACGCCCGATCTTCAGCACATCAGCGATCAAGCCGTGCTCGCCGAGGTGCAAGCACGTCACGGCATTACGCGACCCTATCTGCTGGCCGATGGGCTGAAGAACCCGGCGGTGCTGGTACGGGCGTGGCGTTTACTGCCTGCCGCGCTGCGTGAGCAATACGAGATCGTCTTTTTTGCGCGCCAACAACCGCTACCGGTCGTACAGGAAGCGGTTGAGGCCGGGTTTGCGCGGCTCTTGCTGCGCCCTTCGCGTGAAGATCTGATCGCTCTGTTTAGTGGGGCCTCAGCGTTTCTCTTCCCCTCGTGGATCGAAGGCTTCGGCATTCCACTGCTCGAAGCAATGACCTGCGGCGCCCCGGTGATCGCCTCGGATCGCGGGTCGATCCCCGAAGTCGCCGGTGACGCCGCCTTGATCGCCGATGCCGAAGATGAGCATGCCTTTGCCCGCCATATCGAGGCCGTGCTCACTGACCCAGCCGAAGCCAAGCGGCTGCGCGAGCGTGGCTACCAGCGGGTGCAAGCCTTCTCGTGGGCAAAGACCGCCGAACAGACATTGGCGAGTTATCAGCGTTTTGTTGCCGCAAGCAGCCAGCGCCGTCCAGGTACGGCCACAGACCTTGCGGTGCCACACCGTGATTGAATGCTCTGGGAATGAAGTATTCTGGTGTCGTCAGCTGACCACGAATTGGGGCCACGAAGAAACGAATACCGCACCGCCCATCTTCGTTTATTCGTGGTCAGTATTCGTGGTCGGCGGCGCGACCAGACAACTTCATTCACCAACTATTGAAGAAGAGCGAACAGGCTGAATCATGCGTATACTGGCCCTCTCAACCTGGTGGCCCGAACCTGCCGATAATGGTTCGCGGATGCGCATTATGCACCTGCTGCGCCACCTTGCCCGTACGCACGAAGTGCATCTGCTCGCCTTTACCCAGGGTGATACGACCGAGGTGTGCGCCGACGAGCTTGGTCAGATCTGCGCGTCGTTGCAGGCGATGCCGCGGCCCGGACGCCCGCTGACCCTGGTTGATCGCGTGCAGAGTCTGATCGTCACCGAGCCAGCCTCGGTGCGCGCAACGTGGAGTCAGGCATTTGCCAGTGCGGTAGAGAACACGGCAGCCCGCATACGGCCTGACGTCGTGCTCGCCTTCGAGATTGATGTCGCACCCTATGCCCTGCAATTGCCCGGTGTGCCGGTGGTGCTCGAAGAACTCGAACTCGGCTATATGCTGGAACAGTTTCGCAGCTATCAGGATGTGCAGCGGCGGCTACGCTATTTGCTAACCGCGATGAAACACCGCCGCTATGTGGCGGGTTTGCTACGCGGGCTTGCGGCAGTCACCGTCGTCTCAGAGGGTGAAGCCAAGACCGTACGCGATCTTGCCGGCAAACATCCATTGGACATTGTAGTTATTCCCAATGGGGCCGATGTTGCAGGCTGCCGTGACTATGCCTACCACCCAGATCCCGATACCCTCATCTACCCGGGGGCGCTCTCGTACAGTGCCAACCTTGATGCGATGCGCTATTTTCTCGAGGCGATCTTGCCACGCATCCGCCAGGAACGCCCGCAGACGCTCCTGCGCATCACTGGGCGCACGACTCCCGAGCAGCGAGCGGCGCTGCCCAACCTCGACGGCGTGGTGCTGAACGGCTATGTCGAAGATATCCGTGCCCTGATTGCCCAGAGCAGTGTCGAGGTTGTGCCGTTACGCGAAGGAGGCGGGACACGGCTCAAGATCCTTGAAGCGCTCGCCGTAGGCACGCCGGTCGTAAGCACCAGCAAAGGCAGCGAAGGGCTGGCCCTGGTTCATGACGAGCACCTACTCATCGCGGATAGCCCAGACGCTTTTGCGCGAGCGACAGTGCGCCTGCTCGAAGATGCCGCCTTGCGGGCCAAACTCAGCCAGGCCGGGCAACAGGTTGTTGCCGCACACTATGATTGGCCGGTTCTTGCGCAACGCCTCGAAGATCTGTTACAGACAATTGCAACCAGGGGGAGGTACCGCTATGTCGTCACCACAGGCTGATGTCACGATTGTCATTGTTAACTGGAATACCCGCCAACTGCTACTCGACTGTCTTGCGGCGCTGCCAGAAGCAACCGAGGGCATCACAGCCGAAACCTGGGTGGTTGACAATGGCTCGGTTGACAGCAGTGTCGCCGCTGTGCGAGAGGCGTTCCCCGAGGTACAGATCATCGCCAACCGCGACAATCGCGGCTTTGCCACCGCCAACAACCAGGCGATCCGGGCGAGTGACGGGCGCCATGTTTTGTTGCTCAACAGCGACACCATTGCGCAACCCGCTTCGATCACGCGCCTTGTTCACTTCCTCGACACCCACCCGGAGGTTGGCATCGTTGGGTCGCGTCTGCTCAATGCCGACGGATCATTGCAGCGCTCGTGGGCGCTCTTTCCCAACCTGTTGACCGAACTGGTCGGCAAGAAAATCCGGTTGCGCTGGCGCTACCCGACGATTGATGGTACGATCGCTTATAGCACTGATTGGATTGATGGGGCGGTCTTGATGATCCGGCGTGGCATCCTCGGCCAGGTCGGGTTGATGGACGAGCGCTACTTTATGTATACAGAAGAGGTTGACTGGTGTTATCGCACCCGTCAGGCTGGCTGGAAGGTCTGCTACCTTCCCGCGTCTGAAGTGATCCATTTTGGCGGGCAGAGCAGCAAGCGCTCAGCCACCCGGATGAAAGCGGAACTCTACCTGAGCAAACTACGTTTTTTTGGCAAGCACTATGGCGACCTGGCCCGCACAACGCTCGGGGTTGGCTTGCAGACCATTTTTCTGGGCAAAGCGACGCTTGGGGGCATCATCCTCCTGGCGACCGCCGCAAAACACCCGACGGGGCACGCCTTCGCCCGCGATGGCGCGCTCCTCTTAATGGCAGTGCAGCGCCACACCTGGCGGCGGCCTGTCGCCGAAGAGATCGCGTAAACCATGCACATTGTACGTGGCGATACCATTGGCTACCTGAGCTACCGGCTGCATCAGCTTCCCCGAACGGTAAAGATCGGGGTGGTGCTGCTCGGGTTGCTTGGCCTCACCGTGCTCATAGGGCTGCTTGGCGGCTCGGGACGCATCCTCCCGATGCTGGCACTGGTGGCCCTGCCGTTTATGGCCGTAAGCTTTGGTGCCTCGGTGCGCTACTTTGACACCCTGGTCTTGGTCTTACCCCTGACTGCACTGCTGCTTCGTTTCATTGAATTGCCAACGGGAACCCAGAGCACCCTGCCGGCCAGCCTTGTGCTTACCCTCGGCATGGTTGCCGTCTGGGGGCTGACGATGCTCGTCCGGCATGAATGGCAAGTGCCAGCGTCGCCCTTTACCTGGCCCTTGCTGATCTTTATGCTAATCTGCATCATCTCGTTGCCCTGGGGCATGCTCTGGCGTGATCCGATCCTCAATATGCGGGTGATGGGGGGAAACTTCCTCGTGACCCAGGTCGGGGCGCTCGTGACGATGCTCAGCCTGATGTGCGTGCCCTTTCTGGTGGGGCGTTTTGTCGATCAGGTGTGGAAGATCAAGTTCTATGTGGGCTGTTTCATTGTCGTTGGCGTGCTGATGACAGCGACCCAGTTCTTGCATATCCGTCAAAATATCCTCAATGACCGGGGGAGTTGGGGGCTCTGGTTGACGGTGCCCCTCTTTACCCTGCTGCTTTTCACGCCAACCTTGCGCTGGCGCTGGCGTGTGTTGATCATTGGCCTGATCGGGTGGCACCTCTATCTGGTGGTTGTGCTGAATACCAGTTGGCTTTCCGGATGGTTGCCAACCGTGGTAGCGATGGCTATCGTGCTCTTTAAGCGTTCAAGGCTTATGTTCACCATTGCCCTCGCCATTGCGCTTACCTTTGCCGCTCTTGGGCCTGGCCAGGCTTACCTCGATCAAGTGGTAACCAATGAAGTTCACGAAGGGGGGATGGAACGCCTCGACATCTGGGGACGCAACTTTGGGGTGATCATGGATCACTGGTTTCTCGGCACTGGGCCGGCCGGGTATGCCCCCTACAATATGACCTACTTTCCGTGGGATGCCCGCTCGACCCACAATAATCATATGGATATCCTGGCGCAGTTTGGTTTTGTCGGGATGGGGGTCTGGCTCTGGTTTACGGTGACAAGTGTGCGCTACGGGTGGCGTGTGTTCAAGCAAGCTCCCGAAGGCTTCTTGCGCCTTACTGCTCTTACTGCAGTAACTGGGTGGATCGGAGCTCATGTCTCAATGCTGTTTGGTGATTGGATGTTGCCCTTTGCCTATAACCAGGGCATTACCGGCTTTAGCTATGTTGCCTATAACTGGATCTTTCTCGGCTTGCTGATCAGCATTGATCGCGTGACTCAAGAAGCCAAGCCGGTCGCTGCACCACAGCCTGAACCCCTCGCACGACGATGAAAGCACTTTTTTCGACTCTTTATGTCCTCATCCTGCTTGCAGTGATGGTGAGCCCTGTCGCAGCCCAGCGCAGTGCCTGGTCAACGCCGTTGGAGCTGTCGCCGCCACGTCCAGCTGAGGATGAGCCCAATGCACGGCGCTATGGTTCGTCGTGGTTCCCTGATATCGCGGTGAGCCCACCGGGAACCGTGCATGTCACCTGGTACAGCGGCATTGGCCTGACTGAACGTGAGGGTGGAAGCCTCGATCTGCTGATGTACCGCGAACGGCGCGATGGCGTCTGGTCGCCAATCAGCGAGATCCTTGCGCCGGCGACCGGCGGTTTGACCGTGCGTAACCGGCTGACGGTGGCGCGTGATGGGCGTCTGCACGTGATCTATCGCAGCAATACGAATATTATGCACGCCAGCGCCCCCCTGGCCGAGGCACGCAATGCGACAGCCTGGAGCGAGCCAGTGCGCATCAGTGGTTTTGGCGCAGCCTATTATGTTGAAATAGCCAGCGATAGCCGTGGTGTGCTGCACGCCTTCTGGTCAGAAGCGATCAGCGACGAACCCGGTCAACCACCCAATCTGGTCTGTCCTAATTGTGCCGACCTCTTCTACCGCAACTCGCACGATGGCGGGGTCTCCTGGAGCACGCCGGTCAATCTGTCGGGTACCCCCAATGACGGTGAGAATCGGCCCCATGTCCAAATTGACCGGTTTGATCGCATCCACGTGGTCTGGGATGAAGGCATCGACTGGTACGCGGGTGCAGGCCAGCCACGTGCCGGGGTCTATCGGCGGTCGGATGATGGTGGGAGCAACTGGAGCGATCCGACCTATTTCCGCTTACCAGCGAGTGGCGTCGCCCTGGCTGCGTATGAGCAGGCTGCCCGCCAACCCGCCGAGCGTTCGCTCACGCCCGAACCAGCGACCGGCCCCGAAGTACCGCTTGATGCCGTGCAACAGACCACACTCGGGCTCGATGGCAATGGCAATCCGGTGATCGTCTTTCGCGGCGTCGCCGTCAACCGCATCTATACCCAATCCTCGCCTGATGGCGGCAAGACGTGGACGCAAGCGGTCGAACTGCCCAATTTGCGTGCGCGGCCTTCCGATCTTGATATTTACCATATGGCAACCGACGGGGCCGGCAATGTCCATCTGTTGATGGTCGCCTTTCGCCCCTTTGATGATGTCGCGGATGTCTTTACCCCACCCGGCCTCTGGCATCTGACCTATAGCAACGGGCGCTGGGGGCAACCAACCGAAATCGTACGCAACGACCTCTATCCCGAATATCCCAAACTGGCCGTGCTCAATGGCAACGAATTGCACGCGGTCTGGTTTACGCGCAGTCGGGATGATCTCTTTGACAGTGAACGGGCACGCTACCGGGTCTGGTATAGCAGTCGGCCCCTGGGCGCACCGGCAACAACGCCCCTGCCCTTTTTTACCCCGGTGCCAACGGCGACACCTGTCGTCGAGGTAAGCGTGATCGAAGCAACCCCAACCCCGACGCCATTGCCGGCAGGCATCCAGCAAACACCACCCCTGGGTGAACGCCCACACTGGGAGACCACAGGCTACGAGGCGATTGGTCTGGCGCTGATACCAGTCGTGCTGATCTTTGGCTCGGTGATTGGGCTGCGGGTGTGGATGCTACGGCGCAGAAGATAACGGAGGCACAGATGGCGATCAATGAGCGCCCTTTGACGATATCAAGCACCAACTCGGCCAAGGTAGAGACCCGTCGTTATGGCGGAGAATGGCGACTGGTGGCGCTGATCACCCTCGTGATGGTGGTGCTCAGCCTGATCCCGACCATCTATGCAAATGTGACGGCACCAGACGATCGCTTTTTCACCGGGGTTATCTTCAATATTCCCGATCATAATCAGTACTTCGCCTGGATGCGTGATCTCCGCCACGAGCACCTCGCCCCGAATCGGTTGACTGCCGAGCCCAACGAGCCCGCGCTCTTCCATCTGCTCTGGTGGAGCGCAGGACGGATCGGGGGTTTTTTCGGGTTTGAATACTATACTATCTTCACCCTCTTGCGCGTTGTGGCGACGGTCTTGCTCATAACCGTTGCGTATGCCTTCTTGCGCATTGCGGTGCCTGACGTGAAGCAGCGCTGGCTCGCGTTCCTCTTCTTCTGTTTTTCCGGTGGGGTCGGGTTTGTCTGGATCATCGTCAAGTATGCCCGGGACCTCCCTGATGCGCCGTTTCCGTTTGATATTTATACGTCAGAGGCAAATAGCTTCTTTCAGATTATGGCGTTTCCCCACTTTGCGATCGCGCTTGCCCTGCTCATCGGTATGATCGGGTTGACGCTCTATGCGCAGCAGCGGCAACAGTTGCGCTATGCCGTGGCCGCCGGGCTCGTTGGTGCACTGATCGGGCTGCAACATGCCTATGATCTACTGACTATCTATAGCGTGCTCGGGCTCTGGGGGATCTTGATCTGGTGGCGTGAGCGCCGTTTTCCGGTCTTTCTCGGCAAGAGTGCGGCGATCATTGCGGCCTTCACCATTCCCCCGGCAGGCTACCTCGCCTACTTGGTGCTCAATGATGCGACCTGGGGCGGCAAACTTGCCCAGTTTGATAACGCGGGTGCCTGGACACCAAATCTGTTGCATCTGCCGATTCTGATGGGCGTGCCGCTGGTGCTCGCGCTGATCGCCTTTCGCCCACGGATGCTGCAGAGCCGCAACGATACCGAGCTTCTCGTCGCGATCTGGTTCCTCGTTCATTTTGTCTTGATCTATTTGCCGCTCAAATTTCAGATCCATCTGTTACTTGGCTGGCAGATGCCGATCGCGATCCTGGCGGCTACCGCGATCTATGCCTATGTCTGGCCCTGGTTGCAACAGCGCACGCCGCGGTTGGCTCCCTTCTTGCTTGTGCTTATCCTGGGCCTGAGTGTGGCGACCAATGTCTATCTCTGGACGTGGCGGCTCTATGATCTGACGCGCTACAGCGAGCCTTATTATCTCTCGCAGAGCGAAGTTGCCGGCTTGCGTTGGCTCGAAGCCGCCACCACGCGGGATGATGTCGTGCTCGGCACCTTGATGATCAACCAGCACGTGCCGGTGTGGACTGATGCGCGGGCGTTTCTGGCGCATTGGGCTGGCACGCTCGACTACTTTGAGAAACTGCGCATGGCCGAGGTCGTGCTCGATCCTGTGGCGCAACCTGCCGAGCGCGAGGCGATCCTGAACCAGTTTACGGTGAGCTACGTCATTGCGCGTGAGCAGGATGTGCCTCGTGAGGCGTTGCTTGCCGCCGCCCCCGAACTCGAACTGGTCTTTGCCGAGAACGAGGTGAGCGTCTACCGTGTGGTGCTGGAACGGCAACCATGAGGAGATGGCTCGGCCTACTTCTCCTGGTTGTTATGCTGGTCGGCTGCACAGCACCGGCGCCAAGCGAGCAGGCCTCTGTACCAACGCTTCAGCCCACGCCTCTGCCGACCGCGAATGCCCAAGCGCGACGCGAGATCAGCTTTCCGGCTGCCGACGGCACCCTGCTGGCGGGCGAACTTGCGCTGCCGGCGGGATCGCCGCCCTACCCCCTGGTGGTGATTATTCACCACTCAGGGCCAGTTGACCGCACGGCCTATGCCTATATGGAACCCCTGCTGCTTGCCAGGGGCTATGCCGTCTTCCGCTTTGACAAACGCGGCACTGGTGCAAGTGCGGGAACCTATGGCTGTTGCGAGAGCGACGATGCCCTGGCCGCGTATCAAGCAGTTACCAGTGAAGCCGAAATAAACCGGGACTATTTATTCATTGCCGCGCAGAGCCTTGGCACGTACAATGTAGCAGAGCAATTCGCCGCGTACCAGACGATCGCCCCCCCGCGTGGCGTTGCTCTGCTCTCCAATCTCCTTGATCAAGCCATGATCGTGGCCATCGAGGCCCCGATCCACGTTATCGTTGCCGATAGCGAACCCGAATTGAACCGGATCGGCCCCGAAGCCGTCGCCGCGCACCAGGCCGCCTTGCCGTACGGTGCCAGCCTCTATGTTGCGGAAGGTGCGGAACACACCTTGTTCGACCTCACGGCTGGTCCAATTGATTGGCAAGATCCGGGATGGGCCGAGCGGTACCATCGTGGTGCCATGGCGAGCCTGCTCGATTGGCTTGATCACCAACGCGTCCCCCTCCGAGCATAGTCTGTAACCGCATCATCCATAGAGCAGTCCTATCTGGGTTGTAAACAGGCGTGCCAACTTATGGTTTTTAACAATGAAATCCGGTTTAGCCCGCGCAGGCGGGCTTTGCTTCCCTAGCCGAGGGCTTATGGCCTTCCAGAAATGAATCCGGTTTAGCCCGCGCAGGCGGGCTTTGCTTCCCTAGCCGAGGGCTTCAGCCCCACGGCATCGGGTTCATAGCGGATCATTTCCTGTAAAACCATAAGCCGGCACTCCTCAGACACCAATCGTCTAGGACTGCTATAGCATGCCAAGCTGGCATGGAAAGGAGCAGCACCGATGAGTCGTAAGGGACACCTGATCTCATGGCCCTTGATTATCCTGTCCATGATCTTGCTCGCGTTCATCCTCACAGGCTTCTTCCGCAATACCACCCAGGCCAATCACACCACCGATCAAGCATCGGCACCTGCTCAGGCTATCGCGGTTCAGCCCGGTGAGCAGGAGGCATCCGTTCCGGCTGAGTCCGACGCACAGGAGGCATCCATCACTGGTGCATCTCTGGCCAACAGCGCTGGGTGGCATCAACTCGGCGGCAACGCGCAACGCACCCACTATGTTGACGCCACCCTGCCTACCGATACCAGCGGCAGCCAACTTAACACAACCTGGCGCGTGCTCTGGGTCTGGAACGGGGCCAATGGGGATAGCGGCCCAGCCGCAGGGCATCTGCACCTCCCTGATAGCGCCGCGCCCATCCTCGGTGACGGACGGCTCTATATTGGGCACAACGACGGGGCGGTGCGGGCAATCAATACGGCCAATGGCAGTGTCGCGTGGACACGCAACCTGGGAGGGAGCATCTTCAACACGGGGGCGTATGACGCGCTGACCGGGGCGGTCTTCTTTGGCTCAACCAATGGCAACCTCTACAAACTACGCGCCTCTGATGGCGTCATCCTGGGGGAATTTAACACCGGGGCCGCAATCGAAGGAGCGGTATTGCTGGTCAACGACAGCGTCTATGTTGGCACGATGGGCGGCAACCTCTACCGGATCAACACGACAACAATGCAACAGACGTGGGTCTACAACGCGGGAGCGGGCATTGCCGCCTCACCAGCCTACAGTGCCAACAGCAATGGCCTAATCATTGTGCCTGCCGAAGACCAGGCCGTCCATGCCGTCCGCGTCGCTACCGGCGCACGGGCGTGGCGCACACCCGTCAATGCCTTTGCCCGCCCGCCGCGCAACCTGACCTCAACGCATCCACGGGACACACGCTACTTCCCCGACACCTACCCGGTGGTTGCCGAAGCAGCGAACGTGGTCATCATCCGCTCGTACTACAACTGGGATAACACCTGGGCCTTGAGTGCCGGCGCACCAGTCAATCAGAACGAAACGCGCCAGTACCTTCAGAACAACCCAAGCCATCAATCGTTGTTTGTGCTCAACCTAAGTGATGGCACCAATCGCTTTGATCTGCCGGCTCCAGTCTTTGGGGGCGCCATTGGCAACGGCAGCTACTACTACTCATCGCCTCCACAGGCCGTCGTGAAACGCCTTGGTGACGGCACCGACGTGGCGTATCTGATCTGGCGCAACCGCAGCGCGTGTCGCGTTAGCTCATGTGATGGACGCGAAGACAGCACGCTTGGCGAGATGAACCTTGCGACCGGGGCCATTCGCTTTGTGGATGACCACAAAAATCAGGGCACGATCAGGATGCCGACCGATGAGCAGGGGACATTATCAATGGTCGGCGATGTGCTCTTTCACTCGCACTGGATGTCGATGGGAGCGATCCGCATTACCAACCGCACCACAGGCGGCGGCAGTTTCAGCGATCCCATCCCGAGCGTCGAATATCTCTCGGTGAGCAATACGATCGGAGCGGGGCAATGTGCCTCACGTGACTCGGCGCGGCGCTTTTGCCCCGAGGGCCACACCCCCGGTGGGGGCGAAGGGTATCAACTAGACCGGGGCTTCTACCTCTATTACAGCAGCCAGAACGTCTACGACCAATATTGGACCCCCTCGGCGCGAGGCCCCGCCTTTGACAACGGCGTGCTCTATTGGAAGAGCGTGGACGGTGCCATTATCGCGCTGGCACCCGTCGGAACCGAGCCGGTGACACCCACCCCCACCGGCTCACCCACGCCCACCAACACCAGCGCGCCACCCACACCCACACCCACACCCACGCCCACCAACACGACTGCTCCACCCACGCCCACCAGCACCAACTCGCCAACCCCAACGACCACCAATACCAGCGCCCCCACCAGTACCGGCACTGTCTCACCCACACCGACTGCTAGCAATACCAGCGTCCCGCCAACCGCCACCAACACCAGCGTCCCACCCACACCAACCGCCACCAACACCAGCGCCCCCACCAGTACCGGCACGATCACGCCCACCAGCACCAGTTCACCAACGCCCACCGCAACCCGAACGACGCAGCCCACGGTGACGCCAACCCCAACCAGCCAACGCAACATCGTATGGATTCCCTTTGCGGTGCGGTAAGTAGTCTGGGAACGAAGTTTTTTTCTACCAACGGGGTCTTCGACAGGCTCAGCCTCCGTCCATGCGCAACGCCCATCGTCCGCCGTTGGCTGAGCTTGTCGAAGCCAAGCCCTAGAGCAGAAAACGCAGGTTACGCACCAATAAGCATGTTTGGCCGCACATCAGCGTGAGCCTAAACGACATGACATCCAGACCGCTAGGGCATTTAGCCCGATGTTACACAGGTCTGCTAAGGTCAAACCTACAACTATTCCTGCGCAAACCTGGTAGCGAGACTATGCAGGAGAGTACATGACAACTCCGATGTGGTGCGCAACCCGTCTGCACCGACTGATCGTGACTGGTGCCTTGCTCTTGATAGGCCTGACCATGACGAGCTATTGGCGACTCACTTCGGCGTCAACCTATGCACAAAGCACCTATGCGTTACGCCTCTACGGCAGCAGTGCCAATGATCTTGATCGCGTCAAGATTCCCCTTGGTCTGCTCGACAACGAGGGACGGATAACAACCTCCTATCCGGTAAATATCGACAACGATTTCACCATTGAGTTTTGGATCAAAGCAGAGGCGAACAATAACACCGCTGCAGACTGTACTGGTCGGGGCTGGTACTATGGCAACATCATCATTGACCGGGATGTTTTTGGCAATGATGCAGCCGATTACGGCCTTGCGCTCTGTGCGGGGCGGCTTGTTTTTGGCGTGAATGCAGGCAACAATGATCGCTTGCTGGTAGGCAACACCATCGTCACCAACAATGAATGGCGGCATCTCGCCGTGACGCGCAACGCAGCCAGCGGGAGCATGGCGATCTTTGTTGATGGGCAACTTGATGCGACGCTGCAAGGCCCGGCGGGATCGCTTGCCTACCCACTGAACCGTGCAACAGACTGGCCCAACAGTGATCCCTATCTCGTCTTTGGGGCCGAAAAACACGACTACCCTGGAAGCCTCTATTACAACGGGTTGCTGGACGACATACGCATCTCGAACAGCGTGCGCTATGCCACAGACTTCGTCCGTCCAGTGGAACCACACCCAGCCGATGCCGAGACTGTTGCCCTCTACCGTTTCGATGAAGGCGACGGCACGACGATCAACGATACCGCGACAGGTAATGCCAGCCCTGGCATCTTGCGCCCCCAGAGTGGGGGCGTAGCCCAGCATTGGTCAAGCGACACGCCGTTCGTGATGATACCTGAACCATCCCAGACACCTCTACCTACCCCCACTGAGACCGTCGTACCGACGAATACCGCGCTCCCGACCAACACCAATACCGCCCTCCCCACCAATACCAACACTGCCGTGCCGAGCAACACCGCGCTCCCCACCGGCACCAATACGGCCCTGCCCACCAGCACCAACACCGCGCTCCCCACCGGCACCAATACGGCCCTGCCCACCAGCACCAGCACCGCCGTACCAACGGCGACGAGTACCGCCGCCCCGACCAGCACCGGCACCACCACGGCCGTCCCAACCAGCACCAGCACCGCTGTCCCAACAGCGACGAATACCGCCCTGCCGACTAACACCAGCACCGCCGTCCCAACAGCGACGAATACCGCCCTGCCAACGAGCACCGGCACTGCTACAGCGACGAGCACCACCACTGCCCTGCCGACGAACACGCCCACCGCCCTGCCGACGGCGACGAGCACCGGCACCACCACGGCCGTGCCAACGGCGACGAGCACCGCCACCCCAACGAGCACCACCACCACCACCGCCCCAACGAGCACCACCACCGCCCTGCCAACGACGACGAGCACCGCCTTGCCCACCGGCACCCCAACTGTTACCAGTACACCTGTACCCTGTCCAATACCGCAAGCAGTAGCTTCTTCTGAGCCGTGTGTTACACTGACCCCAACAGCGCACCCAGACGTGGCAAGGCCATATAAATTATTTTTACCGGTGATCGTCTATGATGCACCTTGAAGAGGCATGCCCTCACATGAAGCGGGGCTCGCCAGCACGGGCCGCTAGCCCGCATACGGGCCAGCGGCCCGCGCTCCCAGCCAGCGTATGCATAAACCAGAAGTATTTTGCAGGTGGAGAGTTTTTGTCGGATCCCGTCCTGGTGGCCTTTTTCCCTCACCCCCCGGCCCCCCTCTCCCACAAGGGGCGAGGGGGGGGATCGTCCACGCCTGATGCTGATGCGACCGAACGCCCCTCCCCCCTCGTGGGGTGGGGGGTATCGCCCGCCAAAAACGCGCCCCCTGCAACGGGGGTTGCAGGGGCAAAGTAC
Source organism: Candidatus Chloroploca sp. Khr17 (assembly GCF_004138165.1). Classification (GTDB taxonomy): domain Bacteria; phylum Chloroflexota; class Chloroflexia; order Chloroflexales; family Chloroflexaceae; genus Chloroploca. The sequence goes on along the minus strand of NZ_RYFF01000013.1, from coordinate 47,421 downwards.
CCGCCCGCGACAACGGTGCCGCGTCGGGAGGCAGCAGGGGCGGGTGCTTCGCCCCTACGAGTGGTTGTTGTTTGAATTCATATGGAGCATCTTATGTCATCTGGCCCTGATTTTGATACGCTGCAAACCCTGGTGATCGCAACGCTCTTTGAGGTCGTCGAGCAGAGCAATAAGCCTGTGCCAGACGCGGTGGAGGGTTCGACCAGTCTCGTTGGCAAGCAGGCGGTGCTCGATTCGCTGGCCCTGGTTACGCTGATTGTTGAACTTGAACAACGTCTTGAGGATGAGTATGACCTGATGCTGACCCTTGCCGATGATCGGGCCATGTCCCAAAAACATAGCCCCTTCCGTACCGTCGCAAGCCTCACGCACTATATCGCCGAGTTGATCAGTGAGGAGATGGGCCGTGACTGAGCGTCAGGTGGTGCTGATTACCGGGACACGCAAGGGTATCGGGCGCAGTCTCGCCGAGCATTTTGTGCGTCAGGGGATGCTGGTCGAAGGATGCTCCCGCGAGGCACCTGATTGGCACCTCGAAAATTACACCCATCATCAGGTTGATGTAACTGATGAGATGCAGGTGCGTGCGATGCTCTCGTCCATCCAGAAGCGCCATCGCCGCCTCGATATTGCGATCAATAATGCGGGCATTGCGTCAATGAACCACGCGCTGCTGGTACCCAGCGCTACCCTGACCCGCGTACTGGCAACGAATGTGGTCGGCAGTTTCCTCGTCTGCCGTGAGGCGGCCCGCTTGATGCAGCGGCGCAAGTATGGGCGGATCGTCAATTTCAGCACGATTGCCGTGCCGCTCCGCCTCGAGGGCGAGGCGATCTATGCAGCTTCCAAGAGTGCCGTCGAGATGCTGACGCGCATTCTGGCGAAAGAACTCGGGTCGTTTGGCATTACCGTTAATGCCCTGGGCCCTACGCCCATCGAGACCGATCTGATCCGCGGGGTGCCCGCCGAGAAGATCCAGCAGATTGTTGATGATCTGGCGATCCGTCGCCTGGGCACGTTTGCCGATGTGACGAATGTGATTGATTTTTTTGTACACCCCGCAAGTGATTATATTACCGGCCAGGTCATCTACCTGGGAGGAGGTGGCTGATGAGCATTGCATGGCTCCTTGAGCGGATGCAGCAGTGGCCTGAACGCAAGGCGATTGTCTGGCATGATCAGGCCTATACCTATGGCACGCTCGTTGAACGGGTGCAAGCCTGGGTTGATGAACTCGACCGCCACGATGTTGGCCCCGGTCTCGTGGTGACGCTCGAAGGCGATTATTCGCCGAATGCGGTGAGTCTGTTGCTGGCGTTGATTGCCCGCAATACGATTGTCGTGCCGCTGACTCGCTCGGTCGAGGCCCATCGTGATGAGTTCCTCGCGATCGCCGAGGTGCAGGTGGTGATCAGTTTTGACGATGAGGATGGGTGGCACCTCGAGCGCCGCGCGCTTCAGGTGTCCAATCCGCTCACGCGCAACTTGATCGATAGCGGTCATCCCGGCCTTGTGCTCTTCTCGTCTGGTTCGACCGGCAAGAGCAAGGCCGCACTCCATAATTTTACGCCGCTGCTCGCGAAGTTCCAACTGCCCCGCCATAGCCGAACGACGCTGACTTTTCTGTTGCTCGACCATATCGGTGGCATCAATACGCTCTTTTATACCCTTGCCAATGGCGGTACGGTGGTCGCTGTGCCATCACGCGATCCCGAGGTGGTCTGTCGTACGATTGCCGCTCATCAGGTTCAGACGCTGCCAACGTCGCCGACGTTTCTCAATCTGTTGCTCATCTCGGAAGCCTACGAGCGCCACGATCTCAGTTCGCTTGACTTGATTACCTATGGCACCGAGGTGATGCCGGCCAGTACGCTCGAACGCCTCCACGCGATCTTCCCCAAGGTGCAACTCCTGCAAACCTATGGCCTGTCGGAGCTTGGCATTTTGCGTTCGAAGTCCCGCGATTCAGGGTCGCTCTGGGTGAAGGTCGGCGGTGAGGGTTTCGAGACCAAAATTGTTGACAATGTGCTCTGGATCCGTGCGCAATCGGCGATGCTCGGCTATCTCAATGCGCCAAGCCCCTTTGATGCCGAGGGTTGGATGAATACGCAGGATGTCGTTGAGGTTGATGGCGACTACCTGCGCATCCTTGGACGCCATACCGAGATCATTAATGTCGGTGGGCAAAAGGTCTATCCCGCCGAGGTCGAGAGTGTGCTGCTCCAGATGCCCAATGTCCGTGATGTGGCCGTGGTCGGCGAGGCCAATCCGATCACCGGCCAGATTGTCACGGCTCGCTTCAATCTCTTTGAACCCGAAGAACTCGGGGCTTTCAAGCGACGTGTCCGGGCCTTCTGCAAGGATCGCCTCGCCAGTTTCAAGGTACCAGTCAAGATTACGCTCACCGAAGATGAACAGCATAGCGCTCGTTTCAAAAAGATGCGCAAGGGATAACTATGCCAACGCACGTACGAATTGCCCTCGATCCTGCCCTCGCCCCCTGGCGCCCCGAGATAACCTGGGTCTGGCGGACGCTGCTCACCGGGATGGGCTATGCCTGGGTCGAAGTGCCCTGGGGGAGTAGTGATATCGATCTGGCCTATGCCACCGATCCTGCTCAGGCCCCTACAGCCCGCCTGGTGATCGTCGCCCGGCCCGAGCGCTGGACAACCCCGGCGGCGCAATTGCTCGCCGGGATTGTCCGTTCGCCAACCTGGGAACATCTGCGTTTCCAGGGTGAATTAGCCGAGGCGCTTCAGGTGACGCGTCACCATGGCACCGCGCTGATCGAGCGCGATGTCATCTTTGATGCCTTCTGGTTGCTCACGGGGCAAGAAGAACGCCAGCTTCCCCGTGGCAAGCATGGCTATAGCGATCTGAGTGGGTCGCCCGGCGTTGAACAGGGTCTCTTGCGCAAGGCGCTTGCGTCGGGCGTCGGGACGAGTCTCGAACGCGAGCTTGTGACATGTGGGCTGGCCCCAGGGATGCGCCGCTGGCCTGTGGGCAAGACGATGGCCGCCGCCTGCGGCCACGATGTTGATTACCCCGAGGTCGTGCGCTGGCTTGAGCCGCTCCGCGTGCTGGCTCGCCAGGGCCGTCGCGGCCTGAAGCCTGCCCTCGACGTGGCCCTCGGACGACGCACCCACTGGCATTTTGCGTCGTGGATGGCGCTCGAACAACGCTTCCAGAGCCGCTCGGCCTTCTATTTTGTCGCCCGCCAGGGGTCGCTGGTCGAGTACGCCCGTGGCCTCCCTGATACCTTCTATGACGTGAATGCGCCGCGCTTTCGGTTGCTCTTGCGCGAACTCGCCGCCGAAGGATGGGAGATCGGGCTGCACGCGAGCTACCTTGCCTATACCAGTGCCGAGAAGTTTGGCGCGGAACGGGCCGCCCTTGCCGTCGCCAGCAATACACCCGTCGTCGGCAATCGCCACCACTACTGGCATCTCGATCCCGCAGACCCCGAGGCAACCCTGCTGATGCACGAGCAGGTCGGCTTGACCTACGATGCCTCACTCACCCACGACCGCTACCTCGGCTGGCGGCGCGGTACGACCTGGCCCTTCTATCCGTGGCATAGCGGGCTCCGTCGCCCCGTGCGCACGCTCCAGGTGCCGACGGGCTGGATGGACGATCATCTCTTTGGGCAGCACGTCAATAATCCCGGTGGTCGCCAGGCGCTGCTCGGCGGGCTCGCTGACCGCGTGGCCGACCAGCAGGGCTGTTTGCTCGTTGATGTACATGAGTATGTCTATGACGACGCACTCTTTCCTGACTGGGCCGCTACCTATGCCAGGCTCTGGGAAACGCTCTTTAGTCGTGGCGATGTCTGGTTTGCCACACCCGCCGAACTGGCCGCACACTGGGTGGCACGGGCGAAAACGCTTGAGCAGGCAAGCAGCGGCTTGAGTGCGTCATGGCCTGTGGTGACGATCTAAGAGGAAGCCGCTATGTCTTTCAAAACCCTCATCTTTGCCATGCTCTTCTTCTGCCCGCCGGTCATCAAACCGTGGATCCTGCGCGTCTTTTGCGGCGCGCAGCTTGGTCGGCACGTCAAGATCGGCTGGTTCGCCAGCGTGATGGGGCGCCATATCGCCCTGGGCGACTATAGCGAGGTGCGGGCCCTCACGCTGATCAAGTGTGACGGCGATCTTGTGCTTGGCCCGTATGCCATCGTGAGCAGTTTCAACCTTGTCTATGGGGCCGCAGGCTTCTTTGTCGGTGAGCATAGCTATATCGGGCCACAATGCCTGATCAATACCGACGAAGATGTGCGGCTCGGACGCTGGAGCGCCCTCGGTGCCCGCTGTATGGTCTATACCCACGGCTCTTTTTTGCCCTATACCGAGGGCTACTGGGTGCGCTTTGGCGCGGTAACGCTCGGCGATTATGTCTGGTGCGCGGCGGGCGTCTTTCTCCAACCAGGCAGCGCGATCGGGAGCCACAGCTTTGTCAATTCGCGCTCGGTCGTGGGCGGTAGCCTGCCGCCCGGCACGATCGCCGAGGGCAATCCGGCCCGCCCCGTTGGCGAGATGGAGCGCATGCGCCGCACGATGAGTCCGCGACGCCTTGATGCCGCCGCCGCTCATATGCTGCGCCACTTTAGCGAACTAATGCTCACCGGGATCATGAGTTTGCCAGTCGAGACCGAACGCACTGGGGCCGTCCGCTTTCGCCACGGCAAAAAGAACTACCGCCTCGCCATCGCAACGAGCGTCGGCCCAACTCCGACCATCACTGCTGATGGCAACACGACCATCTGGCTCGTCACACGCCCGCACTGGCGACCCGCTGACTCACCTCACTGGCTTGATCTTACCAACAACTTCATGACGACTGATCGTGACCCGATCTACGTTGAACTGGCCCTCTTTCTCAAACGCTACTACGGCGTACAACTGGCCTACGCCGAGGAGGAATAAGTATGCCTACGGTTCTGACCATCCTTGGAACGCGCCCGGAGATTATCAAACTGTCACCACTCATTCCGCTGCTCGACGAGCACGTCAACCACATTCTTGTGCATTCGGGGCAGCACTACTCCTATGAAGTCGACACCATCTTTTTTGAAGAACTCGGCTTGCCAACCCCGGCCTATAGCCTGGGCGTCGGTTCAGCCAGTCATGGCGAGCAGACCGCCCGCATGCTCAGTCGCCTTGAGCCAATCCTCCTTGAGCGCCAGCCTGACCTGGTGCTGGTGCAGGGCGACACCAATACCACCCTGGCCGGGGCCATCTGCGCGTCCAAGCAGGGCATCCCCGTCGCCCATCTTGAAGCAGGCGGGCGTTCGTTCAACCGGGCGATGCCCGAAGAGCTAAACCGCATCATCGTTGATCACATCAGCGAACTCTTGCTCGCCGCCGACGAAATCGCGGCGACCAACCTGCGCAACGAAGGTCTCCCCGAAGAGCGCATCAGCGTCATTGGCTCTACCGCGATTGACGCCGTGTTGCGCAATCGCAGCCACGCCGAGCACGCAAAAATCCTTGAACAGCTCGAACTCGAACCCCACAACTACCTCGCCCTCACCCTGCACCGCGCCGAAAACACCGAACCGGACGTGCTCCCGGGGATCGTGCAGGCGCTCAACGAACTGGCCGAAGCCTACACCATCGCGTTTCCCGTGCATCCCCGCACCATCGTCGCCCTGCAACGCCAGGGTCTGACCCTGTCGCCCCGGATCCGCCAGAGCAAACCGCTCGGCTATCTCGATATGCTACGCCTCGTCGGATCAGCGAGCGCCGTCTTGACCGACTCGGGCGGGTTGCAAGAAGAAGCCGGCGTCCTGGGAACGCCCCTCCTCATTGTGCGCCAAGAGACCGAATGGCGCTATCTGGTCGACGCTGGGGCAGCCGTCTTGATCGGCAACACCTATCAGGCCATCATCGACGGAGCCGCAACCTGGCTCACTCCCCAGGGACTGAGCCAACTCCGCCACTCACCGGCCCCCGTACGTGCCGGTGCCGCCGAGCAGGCTCTCGCGGTCATCACTCACTACCTGAATCAGTGACACCTACCCCGCCTTGTGGGGGCGAAGCCCCTCTAATTTAGACCCTCACTCGGTCAAGGTTCCGTACCAGATGCAGATGAAAAAGTGGAGCGCTACCACCGCAGGAGGACCGGCGAACTCTTGAACGTGTAAAGCTGATCCGGTTCTTCTGAAACCTTGTCTTAGTGTGTAAACGACGTTTTCCGGGTTTTGTCACCCTAAGCGGAGCGCAGGTCCTCAGGCGTCTAGACGCCCGAGGCTCCGCTCAACATGACACGTTTCGCTGTCGTGCTACCCCCGCACCACGCGCGTGCGAAGCATATGCGCAACCCAGGCCAGGAAGAAGCTGCCCGTGCAGGCCAGTACGATGGCTGCGCCCGAGGCGACGTTGGCATAGTATGAAGCGTAGAGCCCGATCACCGATGAGCTGATCGCGATTGCAGCCGCAAGCAGCATCATCCGGGGGAGCCGGTTGGTGAGCATGGCCGCCGCCGCCGCCGGTGTGACCAGCAGGGCACTCGTCAAGACAACGCCGACAATCTGGATGCAACTGACGACCGTAAAGGCCAGCAAGATTAAGAGCAGGGTGCGGAGGCGATCCGCTCGCAAGCCAATGCCCTCGGCATAGGTCGGGTCGTAGCTCGTTAGTTCCAGTTCTTTGTGCAGCAAGGCCAGCGTGAGCAGTACCCCCACGGCAATTGCAGCGGTGATGTACAGATCGCCCAGGCGCACCCCGAGCACATTGCCAAATAAAATATGGCTCAGGTCACGAAAGCTGTTCATCCGGCTCATCATCAGAATGCCAAGGGCAAACATGGCCGTGAAGAGCACGCCGATGGCCGTGTCTTCGCGGACGACCCCGCGCCGCGAGACCCATCCAATGCCGAGGGCCGTCAGAAGCCCGGCGGCAATCGCGCCGCCAAAGAGGTTCCAGCCATTCAGAAACGCAACGACGAGTCCAGGCAGCACAGTATGCGCCAGCGCATCGCCAATGAACGCCATCCGGCGCAAAACAACATACGAGCCCAGCGCGGCACAGGTGATGCTCACCAGAATAGCCGCTACCAGGCCGATCCGCATAAAGGTAAAACTAAATGGTTCGAGTAACCAGTTGATCATAACGCGGTGCTCTGGCCGGGGCCAGGCGACGACCAGCCTCCTCAATCACCCGATCAGTCTGCAAAGATCCGTTCTCAAGACTGATGACACGGTCAAATTCGTCATCAAGCCGATCCAGATGATGCGTGGCAACCAGCGCTGTCCGATTCTCGCTGCGCAGATCGGCAAGCACCCCGGCGATAATCGCCCGACTGGGCGCATCAACGGCGCTCAGCGGTTCATCGAGCAACAAGAGATCCGCCTCTTGCACGAGCGCCCGCGCCAGCAGCGCACGCTGCTGCTGCCCGCCCGAAAGTTGGCTAATCTGCCGTTCGGCCAGTTCGCTCAACCCGAGCCGTTCCAGTACCTCCATCACCATCGCCTGATCCTTCGGCCCAGGACGACGCAGCCAGCCGAGATGCACATAGCGCCCGGCGAGCACCATCTGCTTGACGCTCACCGGAAAACGCCAGTCAACATCGCCCCGCTGCGGCAGATAAGTCACCCGGTGATGACACGCCCCCACCGGATGCCCATAGATGCGGATCGTGCCAGCCTGCGGGTGCAACAAGCCCGCCACCGTTTTGAGCAGGGTGCTCTTGCCCGAGCCATTGGCCCCCACCAGGGCCACCCGCAACCCGCTGGCAAGCTTGAGTGAGACATGATCGAGCGCTGGCTCAGGCGAGCCAGGGTAGTTTACGACCAGTTGCTCGAGCTCGAGCGCCAGAGCATTCGCAATGGGATGGACATGATGCCGCCCACTATATGTGAAAGCCATATGTTGTCCTCTTCAACCCAATACCTTGCAAAGAAGGCGGCTGTTTGTAGAAGACCTCACAGGTCTGCTCGTCGGCGTTGGAACGCCATCATCAAGACCTGTGAGGTCTCTTTTCGCCCAAGCGGGCACACCCCCCTACTCGGCCAACGCATTGACAATCGTGGTGACATTGTGCTGGATCATCGCCACATATGTGCCCGCAGGCCCCTCCGGCTGGCTAAGGGCATCGGTATGCAGGTCAGTCACCAGTGTCACCCCGGCTTCGCGGGCGATTGTCTCCATCAACGTCGGATTCGACACATTGTCGGCAAAGATAGCCGGCACGCCGACAGCGCGAATTTCATTGACCAGCGCAGCAAGATCACCCGCTGAAGGATCGGCATTTTCGGTCGTGGTGCCAAGCGCCGTGCCGACAACCGTGAACTCGTAGCGATCGGCAAAGTAAGCAAAGGTATCGTGGGTTGTGACCAGTTTGCGTGCTTCAACCGGCAGCCGACTCACTTCGGCCTGGACAAACGCATCCAGCGCGGTCAGTTCCGCCAGATAACGTTCGGTATTGAGTTGATAGGTATCCGCGTTGGTCGGATCAGCCTCGCTCAAGGCATCGCGGATCACTTCAACCATCAGCATCGCATTATTGGGATCTTGCCAGATATGCGGATCGTACTCACCATGGCTGTGTCCATGATCATCTTCATGTCCAGCCTCGCTGTCGCTATGCTCTTCACCCCGCTCCCAGACAAGCGCGAGTGGTGTTGGGGCCTGCGAGCCAAACTGCACAAAATAGCTTCCAGGCTCAAGATCAAAGGTATAGACAATCTTGACCGCATCGCATCCTTCGGTGATCGGCGCAACGTTCTCAGGAGCGAGCGGTGTGGTGCCTGCCAAAAGCGTCAGGTTCGCATCGCTGCCCAAAAAGAAAAGCACATCACCGTCACGGTCTTGCTCAAACACGACAAAGCCCGCGCCATTGCTCAACGTAAGGTCGTAGCGCGTATGATCATCCGGCATCACCGCCGTCGCCTCGGCGGCAGTTGTCGCCGCAGTCACCGCCACCGGGTCATCGCCAAAGTGCTGGCAAGCATGGGCCAGGCCATCGTCGTGCGCGTGCTCTTCATCGTGCGCGCTATGCCCCTCGCCAGCAGGCAGCGGCGTCACCCGCTCGGCAAGCTCGACCCGTGGTGCCTGCGACCCTGATGCTTCATAGAGCGCATCAAACCAGGTTTCAAATTCCAGACCATTCTCAATAATCAGATCCGCCCCAGCTAGGGTCACACTATCTTGAGGCACCGGCTGGTAGACATGCGGGTCACTATCCGGTCCAACCAGCACCGTCAAGTCAATCAGATCACCGGCCACATTCGTAACTAGATCCCCAAGAATGCTAAAGGTTGCCACAACCTTGAGCTTTGAGGAAGCATCGGTCGGCGGTGTTGTCGCCTCGGTACCTGGTGCGGCCTCAGTCACTGCGGTCGGTGCAGTCGTTGGTGACTGTGCGGCTGGCGAAGCGCCACACGCAGCGAGCAAGAACGCCAATACCACCAAGAGACTCACCACTGCTCGTCGTTTGCTCCACAAAAGCATCTGCATACCCCTCAATCTTTTCTATCCTCACAGACCTCACAGGTCTTCAAGACCGGTGAGATCTTCAGGGTGACAAGGTTCATCCGTCCGCAACATCATCATATATTGAGATATTGTATCAACACTACCTGACATAGAGTATCATTTGCAGGGTAAATTGTCAAGAATGATAGGGTGTATCATTTAATTGTGTTACAATCAGCCCTGGGAGCTAGTTCCTCATTTCCTCGCTCCTATTTCCTATTTGCTATTTCCTTCTTTCAAGAGGCATATGATGAGTCGTCTGCTCAAACAGCAACAAGCGCTCCTCCCTGCCCCAGCCCACGAGCTCGCTGAACAGATGGCTGAGGCCGGGTACAAAGTGACTCAACCACGCCTCGCTGTCTTGCGGGCGGCTGTTGCGCTCGATAAAGCGTTTACGGTGCATGAACTTGAACAGTGGTTGTTGGAACGCAACGAGTCGCCCGGCATCGCCAGTATCTTTCGTACCGTCAAGCTCCTTTGTGATCTTGAACTCTTTCAGCGGATCCACGGTCTCGAAGATTGTCACCGCTACAGCATTAGCGGGGGCCACGCGCATCATCTGATTTGCGTCTCGTGTGGGGCGCTCAAGAGCTTCGATAACTGTGGGTTACGCGATCTCATCACGACGCTCGAGCAGCAAACGGGGTACCACATCAACGATCATGTGCTCGAACTCTTTGGGCACTGCCCGCGTTGTTTGACGGTGTAATGTTCCCACACAGGGCGATTGCATCATACAAAACCGGAGACAAAAAGACGCTCTCTCAGGGCACCCGCAAGGGGTGCCCCTACCGGCCGGGGGCTGGATCCGGTGGACGGGCACCCCTTGCGGGTGCCCTGGCGGGGTGCATACACGGAAGATGCCATCGCCCTGATGTCCCCACAACCGGCTATTGACAAGGATGGGTAGCCCGCGTATAGTGCTATAGCGAATTGCGTGCCGCAGTTTGTTACTATTCTTGGCTTAGCCTGGGGCGCTATGGGAGACAAACTTGTTATCGTCGAGTCGCCGTCGAAGGCGAAGACGATCCAGAAATATCTTGGTCGTGGGTATCGGGTCACTTCGAGTATGGGCCATGTGCGCGATTTGCCCAAGAGTGATCTGGCGATTGATGTCGAGCACAATTTTCAACCCGTCTATGAGGTAACCAAAGAGAAGGTCGTCAACGAATTGCGCCAGGCGATGCGCAACGCCGATGCGATCTATCTCGCGACTGACCCCGATCGTGAGGGTGAGGCGATTGCGTGGCATATTACCGAGGCGATCAAGCCCGGGCGTACGCCCGTGCATCGCGTTGTCTTTCAAGAGATTACGCGCAATGCGGTGCAACAGGCGCTCGATCATCCCCGTGCGATTGATGAGAATCTGGTCAATGCCCAGCAAGCGCGCCGGGTGCTCGATCGGCTCGTCGGCTATCAGTTGAGTCCCTTGCTCTGGGATAAGGTCAAGCGCGGGCTTTCCGCTGGCCGGGTGCAGTCAGTCGCGGTGCGCCTGATTGTTGAACGTGAGCAAGAGGTCGAGAGCTTTGTGCCCGTTGAGTACTGGACGATCGAGGCTGATCTGCTCAAGACCGGGGGGACGGCCCCGCGCGATGCGTTCCGTGCGACCTTGATTGAGCGCGCCGGCAAGAAACTCGATAAGTTCGCGGTGCCCGATAAGGCGCAGGCCGATGCGATTGTGACTGACCTCGACCGCGCCTCCTATCGCGTGGTCAAGGTGACCCGCAAAGATAAGCGCCGCAGCCCCGCCCCGCCCTTTACAACCTCGACCCTCCAGCAAGAGGCCGGACGCAAACTCGGGTTCAGTGCCAAAAAGACGATGATGCTCGCGCAGCGTCTCTATGAGGGGATCGATCTCGGGGGCAACGAGGGGGTCAGTGGCCTGATTACCTATATGCGTACCGATAGTACCAATGTGGCCGGTGAAGCGCAAGCCGAGGCGCGGCGCTTGATCGAAAGCCGCTTTGGGCGCGACTATCTGCCCGACAAGCCCCCCGTTTACAAAACCAAGGCGAAAGGAGCCCAAGAGGCGCACGAGGCGATCCGTCCGACAAGTAGTGAGCGGGCTCCCGAGCAGGTCAGCGCGATCCTCGAACGCGATCTCTTCCGGCTCTACGAGTTGATCTGGAAGCGCTTTGTCGCCTCGCAGATGGCTCCGGCGATCTTTGATAGTACGACCGTTGATCTTGGGGCCTGGACACCGACAACGCCAACCGGCAATGCCCCCTATCTCTTCCGGGCAACCGGCTCGGTGCTCAAGTTCCCCGGTTTTCTCGCGGTCTACAATGTTAGCCTTGATGAGGGCGAAGAGGACGAAGATAGCGAGCGCCGTTTGCCCGCCCTGGTCGAACAGGACGCCCTCGATCTGCTCGAACTTCTGCCCATCCAGCATTTCACCGAGCCGTTGCCCCGCTTTACCGAGGCAAGCCTGGTCAAAGAGCTTGAGCGCCTTGGCATTGGGCGGCCTTCCACCTATGCTTCGATTATTTCAACCATCCAGGAACGTGATTATGTGACGGCTGCCGACAAAAAGTTGATCCCAACGACCCTCGGGCGCGTCGTCACCGAGCTCCTTGTGCTCCACTTTCCTAATATTGTTGACTACGATTTTACGTCGGCCCTTGAACAGCAACTTGATGATATTGCCGACGGATCAAAAGCTTGGGTGCCTGTCCTGCACGAATTTTATGCGCCGTTTCAAAAGACCCTCGCTGATGCGAAGGTTGAGATGCGCAATCTCAAGCGCGAAGAGATTGTCACCGATCTCCAGTGTCCCAAGTGTCAACAGGGTTTGCTCGCCATCAAGTTCGGCCGCAATGGTGAGTTCCTGGCCTGTACCCGGTACAGCAAAGATGGTGGTCCAGATTCGTGTGACTTCACCAGTGATTTTCATCGCGATAGTGATGGCAAAATCGTCCTTGATAAAGCCAGCGCCCCCGAAACCAGCGATGTGATGTGCAATCTCTGTGGGCGGCCAATGGTCATCAAGAAGAGTCGCTTTGGGCCCTTCCTCGGCTGTTCTGGCTATCCCGAGTGCAGCAATACGCGGCGCCTCGGCAAAGACGGCAAGCCTGTGCCCCTGCCCGAGCCGACCGGTGTGGCCTGCCCCAAGTGTCACGAGGGCGAGCTGCTGCGGCGCCGGGGGCGCTTTGGGCGGCCCTTCTTTGGCTGCTCGCGCTATCCAAAGTGCGACTATCTGACCAACAGCCTCGAAGAGATGGCCCCGGTCGAAGCGACACCAGTGCAGGCCGCGGGCAAAGAGAAGGCCACCAAGAAAACAACCGCGACAAAAAAGGCGGTCACGAGCAAAAAGACAACGACCAGCAAAAAGGCGGCCACGAGCAAAAAGACAACGAGCACAAAAAAAGAGCCGCCCCGTAAGAAAAGCGCCTGAGGAGGCCTCTTCGCACCAACACCTGCGCCGGGCTCGCCCGGCGCAGGTGCTTGTCTTCTTATCCCTCACCACGAGCAAACTGCTCGGTCAGCTCGCGCGCTTCATAATCGGTGTATTGCTTGGGCGGGGTCTTCATAAAATAACTGCTCGGGCCATAGAGGGCACCACCAAGGCCACGATCAAGCGCCAATTTGGCACAACGGATCGCGTCAATCACGACCCCGGCTGAATTGGGCGAATCCCAGACTTCGAGCTTTAACTCAACGTTGAGCGGCACATCCCCAAAGGTCGTGCCCTCCATCCGAATATAGGCCCATTTGCGGTCGCCCAGCCACGGCACATAATCGCTCGGGCCGACATGCACCGAGGCCTCCGGGAGTTCATAGTTCAACTGGCTCGTCACGGCGTTGGTCTTGCTGATCTTCTTGCTCTCGAGCCGCTCACGTTCGAGCATATTCAAAAAGTCGGTATTGCCACCAAAATTGAGTTGATAGGTGCGATCCAGCCGCACCCCACGTTCTTTGAAAAGAGTGGTCAAGACACGGTGGGTAATCGTTGCGCCCACCTGGCTCTTGATATCATCGCCAATGATTGGCAACCGCTTCTCTTCAAAACGGCGCCGCCAGTACTCCTGGCTGGCAATAAAGACGGGCACGCAATTGATAAAGGCACAGCCAGCCTCAAGGATCTGCTCGACATACCATTTTGTGGCCATTTCGCTGCCCACCGGCAGGTACGAGATGACGACATCCGTTTTGGTCTGCTTGAGAATGCCAACAATATCATCGGTATCACGTGGTGACTTGGTAATGACCTGACTCAAATATTTGCCAATCCCATCGTGGGTCATGCCCCGCGACACGGGCACCCCGAGGTGCGGTACTTTGCTAAAAACATAGGTATTGTTTGGCTCAGCAAAAATCGCTTCTGAGAGATCTTGGTCAACTTTGGTATCAGCAATATCAAAGGCCGCCGAAAATTCGATATCGCTAATGTGATACCCGCCCATCGTTACATGCATCAGCCCTGGAATATCATCGCCCTCGCGGGCCTCACGGTAATAGTGAATGCCTTGCACAAGCGACGAGGCACAGTTCCCAACGCCAATAATCGCGACCCGGATCTTCTTGTTCACAGAATGCATACCTTTCTCATCAAACCTCATACCAGCTATGGTATCTTTTATGGTAACGCAACATGATACAGCGCCTGAACTGCCTTGGCAAGTCTGCAAAGGAAGCGATCTTCATAATGAATCAGAACGAAGCCGACGTACTCGCCGAGATCCAGGAATACCTGGTGGTCAATCTGGCCGACGAGCTTTATGCCATCCCCGGGATTGCGGTACGCGAAGTCATGCGCTGGCAAGCCCCAACGAGTGTCCCCGGAGCGCCTGCGCTCATGCCTGGGCTGATTAGTCAGCGCGGCGTGATTTTTCCCGTGATCGATCTGCGCCTGATGCTTGGTCTGACGCTGACCCCCACAACCCGTGCGACCCGCCTGGTGCTGGTCGAGCACGACGCCACGAGGATGGCCCTGCTCGTCGATACCGTCGTCGATCTTGTGCCCCTGACCGCCAAGAGCATCACGCCGCCACCGGCGGCCCTTGAGGCCCAACGGGTACGTCTGCTCGCCGGAGTCACCACCCTTAAAGGAGCAACCCTGGCGGTGCTCAACCTTGGCGCACTGGTCGTGGCCCTCCACGACACACTCTGAAGCACACCCTGGTGCCTGTTTCGTTCGTTCGCTCAGTATCATAGAGAGTAACAGTGAGGGTACGCGCACGACCCTGGTTGAGTGAGGCGAAAGCTATCATGCTCCTGCTTGAGATCCATATTGCTGACCAGTGCTACCTGGCCCCGCAAACCCACGTCGATCACCTGAGCCAGTTGCTGCCAACGATGGCCCCTGAGCAAGATGCTCGTGGTCGTCCGATGCTGCATGCTGAACTTGGGGCGTTGCTTGGTCATCAAGCGAAGGAAAAGCCCGACCGATACCATGCCTTGACGATTACCCTGCGTCGCCGCACCGTGCTCTTGCTGGTCGATCGGGTTGACCGCCTGACGCAGCCAGAAGAGGTGCTTCCCTTGCCCGCGCTGATGCGCAAACACCTCGCTCGTCCGTGGTTTACCGGGGCTGTGATCCTTGAACAGCGCCTGCTCCTTGTGCTTGATCTGCAGCGCATTGCGACCGATGTCGCGCTCGGAGTTGCGTGAGATCGTGTCTTGATCGGGAATGAAACCTATGCAAACGACAGCAACTGTGGGAAGGTTTGACCATCAGGAAGAAGACGAGAAGATCGTCCTGCTCCTTGATCACCAGAGCATGATGCATCTGTTAAACGCGAGCGGCTTTTCGCTCTCGATCGTCTTTCTCTTTTCGCTGGGTTTTCTGTGGAATTCGGCAAGCATTGGACAGGTGACGGTCTGGATTGTGGCGGTGCTGATCATTGTTTCGCTGGTAATGTATGTCGCGGCCTTTTTCCTTATCCGGAACCGGAGTACCGTCCTGGGACGACGCATCCTTTTCTATGCAATGATTATCTGTTCAACGATTGGTGTCATCCTGTTCGGTGGGCCACTTGGCCCGCTCGCGTTTATGTTTCTGGTGCCCGTAATTAGCGCAGGCTTGCTGGGCAACGGGCGCGATAGTTTTTTTGTCGCCGCAGCGACGCTGGTCATCTATATGGTGCTGTTCATTACCCAGACCAGGAACCTCTACACGCCCCTCCATCTTTCACCGGCGGTCAATGCAGTTATTTTCAGTTTGACGGGCTGTTTCATCGCCTATATGTCGGGCATGAGTGGCCGCGATCTGGCGATGGTCGTCGCCCAGTCACAGCAGCGGGCGCAGCAGTTGATCGAGAAGACCGATCAATTGATGCAAAAGAATATCCAGCAAATCGAACTGGGCAGTGAACTCGCTGCTGCCGCAGGCGAGTTGCAAGTTGCCTCGCAATCGCAGGCGAGCGGCGCGACCGATCAGGCGAGCGCCGTGTCTGAGGTTTCGACGACGATTGAGCAACTCGGCAGCACGGCCCGTCAGATTGCCCAATTGGCCGACCATGTCTCGCAAGCCGCCCAACAGACGCTCGAAAATCTGAGCAGTGGGCAGGATGCCGTTGATGAGAGCATTCAAGCTATGGAACGCATTCGTGGCCGGGTGTCGGATGTCTCGAACCGCGTGCTCAGCCTCGGCGAGCGTTCGCAGCAGATCGGCGAGATTATTGACCTGATTGACGATATCTCTGACGAGACCCATCTGCTTGCCCTCAATGCGGCGATCGAGGCGGCAGGGGCCGGTGAACACGGGCGACGCTTTGCCGTGGTCGCCGCTGAAGTCAAGAGTCTGGCCAATCGAACGCTGGCGGCAGCACGCGAAGTCAAAGGGGTGATTGCCGAGATCCGCCAGGCTACCTCGGCCTCGGTGCTGGCCTCGGAAGAGGGGAGCAAAGAGGTAGAACGAGGGGTCGAACTCGCCCATCGCGCCGGCCAGACGATGGACAATATCGTGATGGTCGCCGAACGAACGGTGCAGAGTGCCGCCGAGATTGGCCTGGCGACTGCGCAACAGCAGAGTGCCAGCGAGCAGGTGGTCGAAACAATGCGCGAGATCGCTGAGGTGGCCCGCCAGACGGCCCTTGGCTCGCGGCAAATGGCGGAAGCGGCTGTTACGCTGACCTCGATTGCCGATCGCCTTCACGGCATTGTGGCGAATGAAAAGTAGTAACCGCTATGGATCTGTCGAGTTTCTATCATCAATTTCGTGAAGAGAGCGTCGAGAATGTCCGTGTTCTCGGTGAGGGCTTGTTGAGCCTAGAGCAAGCCACTGATCCGGGCGCGCAACAGGCGACGATTGCCCAGATCTTTCGCGCTATGCATACGATTAAGGGTTCGGCCCGCATGCTCGGGTTTGATGAGGTCGGCCGGTTGGCCCACGAGCTCGAGACCGTGCTGGGCGAGATGCGCCAGGGCAAACGTGCGCTGGAACGCCCGCTCGCCAATGCCTTGCTGCGCAGCGGCGATGCCATCCTCGCGATGATCAATGCCACGATCGAGGCTCGCCCATGTCCCGTGGATGTGGATGAACTCATTGGTGGTCTGGGCGGCGCACCGCCCGACGCAGCGCCAATCGCCATGCCGCCAACGGCTGCGCCTGCCGCTCCACCCGCACCTGCCGCACCGCCACCTCCCCCACGCGAACTTCCGACCAATGCCACGCCCCCTCCATCAACAACCGTGCCCTTAAGCCGTGTTGTCAATCAGCGTTATCAGAACCAACCGACGATTCGGGTACGGGTCGACCGCCTGGATCGGATGCTCAACCTTGCCGGCGAACTGGTTATCAGCCAGCAGAGCCTGGCAAATCATGGCGAGCAGTGGCAAGGACTGCAAAACAAATGCGCGCAACAACAAGCTGCGATGCTTGCGCTTGAAGAAGCCCTGGAAAGCATGCCTCTGACGGGAGGGCAACGCAAACAACTCGATCAGCACCTGGGGAACTTGCATGCTATCAGCCACGAAGTCCGTGGGCTGATCCATCAAGAGAGTGATCGCGTCATGCGCCACACCAACCAGCACGCCCAACTAGTCAAAGATCTCGAACAAGAAGTCATGCGTGCCCGGCTCTTGCCCATCGCGACGGTCTATGCCGGGTTGCCACGCGCCGTCCGTGATCTCACGCAGACAACCGGCCACGAGGCTCGGATCGAATTGTACGGCGAGACCGTTGAGCTTGATCGCAAAGTCCTGGAATTGATCAACGACCCACTCCTGCATATCGTGCGCAACGCGGTTGATCATGGCATCGAACCTCCCGCCGAACGTGAGGCGGCAGGCAAAACACCCTACGGCTTGATCGAAGTGCGCGCCGAAACGCTTGGCGGCAAAGTAAGAATCGTTATCAGTGATGATGGGCGAGGCATGGATCCGCAACGCCTGCGTGAGCGCGCCGTGCGGCTCGGTATGCTCGCGGCTGAGGCAGCCGCACTGATGCCCGATAACGAAGCCTTCGAACTGATTTTTCAACCCGGGTTTTCGACGGCAGCGCAGATTACCGAGATCTCGGGGCGGGGCGTAGGGATGGATGTCGTGCGCGCCAATCTGACCGATCTCGGTGGACAGGTCGAAGTCGAGTCGACACTTGGCCACGGGAGTCGCATCATTCTTACGTTGCCCTTGACCCTCGTCACGACCCGTATTTTGCTGGTACGCGCGGGGCAGTCAATCTTTGCGCTGCCAGCCACCAGTTGTTATGGTACCATCTGGGCTTATCACAACGAGATCCGCTCGCTTGAGGGCCAGCCAACGATCCTGGTTGAAGAGCGCACGCTCGCCCTGATCGCCCTGGCTGAACTGCTCGGTCTGTCAGAACCGTCGCCGTTCAGCCGCCACAGCCGTGTCCCAGCCATTATCACGGGGAGCAGCCAGCGCCCCGTTGCGCTGCTGGTGGATGAACTGGTCGACGAGCGTGAAGCCGTGGTCAAACCCCTTGGACCCTTGTTCGAGAAGCACCAACACTTCGGTGGGGCCATTCAGCTTGGTGACGGCACCCTGGTGCTGTTGCTCAATCCCGTCCAGGTCATCCAGAGCAAACGGAGCAACATCGTTGTCAGCCAGGCCCCAGTCCTCCAGCGTTCACGGTTGCTCGTGGTGGATGACTCGTTTACCACTAGAGAATTGATCTGCAGCATTTTGCAATCGGCAGGGTATGAGGTAACGCCAGCCGTTGATGGCGCGGATGCCCTCGGACGCTTGCAGCAGCAACCCTACGATCTCGTTGTGAGTGACATCGAAATGCCACGCGTGGACGGTTTTGGGCTGACCAGCAAGATCCGGGCGAATCCAACCACGAGTCGCCTCCCAGTCATCCTGATTACGAGCCTGGCCTCAGAAGAGCATCGCCGCCGCGGGCTGGAGGCAGGCGCACAGGCCTATATTGTGAAGAGTCAGTTCAATCAAGAGAGCCTGCTTGATGTGGTGCAGCAACTGCTTGACACCACAAAGTGACCATCCATGCCGACCAGAAGAGCACTATAAGGAGGATTCATGACACACAAGATTCTTGTCGTTGATGACAGCAAACTCATTACCGATATTGTCAAGATGCGCCTGGAAATGTTTGGGTACACTGTTTGCCTAGCTGGCAGCGGCGAAGAAGCCCTGACCATGATCGAAGAAGAAGTCCCTGATCTGATGGTGCTTGATGTTCAGATGCCGGGCATTGACGGCTTTGAAGTCTGCCGCCGTGTGCGCAGCAGACCAGAGCTTGATGAACTACGCATCATTATGTTAACTTCTAGTGATGAAAAACATGCCGCCTTTGAGGTAGGAGTTGACGATTATCTTAACAAGGATGTCGAGCTCTTCAATCTCCCCAATCGCATCAAGCTGGTGCTTGAGATGTAACCCAGAAATCGGGTTCTTTATGAACAAAACCTTGCGCATTCTGATCGTTGATGACTCAGCCCTGGCGCGCAGGCTGCTCCGCGAACTCCTGGAAAGCGATCCGCTGGTCGAGGTCGTGGGTGAAGCGTGCAATGGGCGTGAAGCGATTGAGAAGGTTGTGGCGTTGCATCCAGATCTCGTCACGATGGATGTGCGGATGCCAATCATGGATGGGGTCGAGACCACCCGCCAGCTCATGGCCTACCATCCGCTCCCAATCCTTGTCCTGACAACCTCACTCAGTAGTTATGATATTGACATTACCTTCCAGATGCTCGGTGCGGGGGCCCTTGATGTGATGGAGAAACCGCGGCTTGATCAACCAGGGGCGCTCGAAGAGGCACGGCGATCACTCGTACGCAAGGTGCGCATGCTCGCCCGGATCCAAGTCGTGACCCACCTGCGAGGGCGGCGCGGCAAGCAGAGTGACACCTATGTCGTGCCAACCGAAACATCCGCAGCTGCACCCGAGAAACCCGCGCTGCCAGTGCCTGCCAAACTATTGCCACAGCCAGGGGCGAGCGGATCGCCACCATTCAAGCCCGTGGCACCGCTCGCCGCAGGAACACCACTACACACGATGATCCCCATGCGAAGTGCGGCGTGTCGTTTTGATGCCGTGGTGATCGGGGCCTCAACTGGCGGCCCACGGGTGGTCTGCCAGATCCTGGCGCGCCTGCCCGGTGACTTTGCAGCAACCGTGATTGTGGTGCAACATATCGCGCAGGGGTTCAGTACCGGCATGGCTGAATGGCTCAGCGATCAGCTTACGTTGCCGGTTCACCTTGCCACCGAAGGGATACGCCTGCAAGCAGGCCATGTCTTTCTGGTTCCTGATCAGTTTGATCTGCTCATTCAGCCGAATTGTAGCGTTCATCTAAGTGGCTTGCCTCTGTTGATGCAACGTCCGGCCGTTGATATCGCGATGCAGTCGGTTGTTGCCGTCTTTGGGGCAGCGACCACCGGCGTATTGTTAACAGGGATGGGGCGTGATGGTGCCATCGGCATGCGCACGATCCGGCGTGCCGGCGGGCTTACGATTGCCCAGGATCAAGCAACATCGACCATCTTTGGCATGCCACGGGCGGCCATCGAACTTGGGGCAGCCGATCTCGTGTTGCCCCCTGAACGCATTGCAGCCACGTTGATCAAGCGCTTTGCCCCAGGGCCTCAATGACCATGGCCAAGAGAGTGGAACCTATGAACCCGGCGCTGGCGCGAACCGAACCACTTAAGCAACCTGATCCCGTGCTCCTGCGGGACATGATAGCAACCTGCTATGGTATCTATCTGGATGATACATGCACCAGAACGCTGGAAGCAGCCATTCAACAACGGAGTAGCACGCTTGGTATGTCGGCTGAGCGTTATGCGAAGCAACTCACCAAGCAACCTGATGAGCAAGAGTTCCAACTCCTCACGGAAGAATTGCTCAATCACGAAACGCAGTTTTTTCGCAACCGACCGCATATGCAGGCGCTCCGTGACGTCATCTTGCCCGAGTTGCATCAACGCCTGCCCCCCGGTCAACCGCTACGTCTCTGGAGTGCTGGCTGTGCGACGGGCGAAGAGGCCTATTCACTGGCAATTACCGTGCTTGAAGCGTTTGGCGAACCATTACCCCGCCCCGTCAGTATCTGGGCAACGGATCTGAGTAGCGCAGCCCTCACGCGGGCGAAAGCTGGGGTCTATAAAGGGCGGAGTCTGGCGCACCTCACCCCGCAACAACGTGTCCGCTATTTTGAAGCCCACGGGGCTGAATTAACGGTTGCCTCGCGGGTACGCCGCCTCGTTCAATTTGAGCAATTCAATCTACTCGATCCTATTCCGGCCCAGGGGCAGGGCATCGATATCCTGTTTTGTCAAAATGTCACGATCTATTTTCAAATCAATACCTGTCGCTCCCTGATGGAACGCTTTTACGATGCGCTCAATGATGGAGGCGTGCTCTTTCTTGGTTTTTCCGAGACTCTCTGGAATATTTTTAACAAGTTGCGCTGGCGTGAAGTGGGAGACTCCTTTGTCTACTACAAAGACTCCGAAAGAACAAGCGAGCAACGGTATCGCCGTACGGTATCCTTTGCCACCGATCCTGGCCCAACGTCACGCGGGTTACCTGCTCCAGCGCCAGCAAGCCAGCCAGACCTATCACGCGCAGCGCGACACCATTCACGCTCGGGCGAGCCGCACATCGATCATCGTGCGACCAGCGCCATCATTGAGCAGATCGAGGGTTTGCTTGATACCGGCCAGACGGAAGAAGCGCTAACTCGCTTGCAGAGCTTGCCCCTAGTCGGCATCGATGCGCCGCAGATCCTCGCCTTGATGGCCCGGGCGCATGCCAACCGGGGCGACTTTGAACTGGCTGGGGCCGAGGCGCATCGCGCCCTTGCGTTAAATCCCTTGACGACCGAAGCCTATCTCTTGATCGGGCTGATCTATGCGCGACAGAATCGCCACAGTGCGGCCCTGGTTCAGTTCGAACGAGCGCGGTATCTTGATAATCAATCACCCGTGCTCGCCTTTCATCTTGCCGAGTGTTATCGTCAACTGGGCCGGCGCGATGATGCCCTCCGCGAATATCGCAACTGTATGCACCAGCTAACCCTCCATCCGCCCGACAAATTGCTTGATGGCGTGGCGGCACGGTGGCTCAGGGAGACATGTCAGCATTCGATGGAAGGATTACGTCCTGAGCGCACATACAACCTGTAACCAGTGATGTGCCAGGACTGATGGAGCGCACTATGTCGGCCAGTGAACAATTGCAATTGATGCCGCTCGATCCAGGGATGTACAGCGGGAGTGAGCGTTTAATGGCCGGGACACGGCTGGGGACAGCGTATAGCCAGGGCCTGCGTGCCTATTTGCGAGCAGCGTACGATGATGCGATTGAGCATTTCAAAGCCGCCCTGATTGCGGTGTATGTTGATGGTGAAGAGCAAGCGCAGGCCTTTGCCCATGAACGCGCCATTATCTATGTGTATATTGGCAATGCACTTGCGTTTCAACACGACTGGGCCGCCGCACTACGCGGATACCGCGAAGCGGCAGAGAGCGATCCGCACCTCGCCGAAGGGCACTACAACCTGGGGGTGGCGTTTACCGTTCTCACAGAGCTTGAAGCAGCCATTGGTGCATTTCGCGCTGCCCTTGAAGCTAATCCACAGCTCTACGAAGCCCATTTTGCCCTGGCGCGCTGCTATCAGCAAGCTGATGATGCGGGGCACGCCTATATCCATTATAGCCGTGCCTGTGCGCTCCGCCCCAATGCCGCCGAACCTCGCTACCATATGGGCCGGATGCATCAGAGCCGTGGTGCATACGAGCTTGCCCAGCGCTATTTTCAAGAAGCACGGCGCGTCGAACCAACGTTTGTCCCCCCTGATCCTGAAGCCGAAACGAGAGTGCCCGTGGTGCGCAGTGACGAAGAGGTGATTGCATGGTACTATCGCCTCAGCGATGCCTTGAAACACCAGCGGTATCAAGAAGAGGCCGAACGTATCTATGGGGCGTTGCTGCAATGGCGGCCTGATGAGTATCTGGCCCACTATCATCTTGGCAATCTGCTGGCCCGTCAGCACCGCTGGCAAGAGGCCATGGAACACTATCGCACCGTGCCAGCCGAAGATAGTCGTTTTGTGGCTGCACGCCTACGGATGAGTGCGATCCTGCGCCTTCAACAGAAGACCCGCGAGGCGTATGAGCTCCTCTTTGCATGTGCCCGGCTCAATCCGAGCGAGGGACAGCTCTTTCTGCAGATGGGCAAACTCCTCTACGATATGAATTTGCCTCTGCAAGCAGTGCGGGCCTTTGAACGGGCAGTGCAGTTGTTGCCCAATGATCCTCAGGCCCACTATCTGCTCGGTTTTATGTATAACCTGCTTGGTCGTGAGAGCTGGGCGCTCGCGGCGTGGCGGAAAGCTGTCAACCTGGCCCCCGAGGCCCAATCGCTGCGTTATGACCTGGGCTATCTGTATGTACGACGTGGGTATTACGATCTGGCGGTGCGCGAATTTCAGCAAGTGCTGGCGCACTGGCCCGACGATCTTGAAACGAACTTTATCCTTGGGATCTGCCATAAGGAACTGACCGAACCCAATCGTGCGATTCCCTTTTTCGAAAAAGTCTTGCGCCGCAACCCGCGTCACGCCCAGGCACTCTATTATCTGGGGGCTTGTTATCTTCAGATTGGCAACACCTCCCTGGGGAAGGCCTATCTGCATCGGTATGATGCCCTTATGCATGGGCAAGGGTCACCTATTACGCCGCTCTCGGTGATGCGGCACAAAACGGGCATGCTCCTCTCAGACACGCGCTCGGGGTGAAAGATAGGGTTTTTGCTACAAAGAATAGTACACTTCTGCATCCTGATTGGCAGGAATATGGTATAGTTTGCAACAGGATCAACTGGGACAAGAGCGAGGCTGATGTGACGAATACGGTGATGGTTGTAGAAGACGAGCCAGCAACTCGTCGGCTCTATCGTTTTCTACTCGTGAATAGCAACTTCACAGTGCTTG
Source organism: Candidatus Chloroploca sp. Khr17 (assembly GCF_004138165.1). GTDB lineage: Bacteria > Chloroflexota > Chloroflexia > Chloroflexales > Chloroflexaceae > Chloroploca. The sequence continues at coordinate 23,585 of NZ_RYFF01000013.1, read as the reverse complement.
AGGCCGAAGATGGTATCACCGCGCTGGAGATACTGTCAAGCAACCCCTGCGATGTCATTATCACCGATATGAATATGCCGCGCATGGGTGGCATTGAGCTAACCCGGACGCTACGCAACCAGGGTTCCGAGGCCTATATTATCATGGTCACCGCGTTTGGCTCACGCGATATCGAAAAGCAAGCGCTGCAAAGCGGGGTCAACGAGTATATGACCAAGCCAATTGATTTTGAGGATCTTGATCGGCGCGTCAAAGCCTATTTTGCCCGTCAGCCGTAACCCTGCGGGGAAAGTTCGGCTATGCATGTTGTGCAGATCTACAAAGATTACCCTCCGGTTACCGGGGGGATCGAACATCATCTGGCCCTGCTCGCCGAAGGCCTCGTGGCGCGTGGTCATCACGTGACGGTACTCGTCAGCGCCCCGGGGTTGCGCTCGCGCTCGTATGAAGAGCGAGGAGTGCGCATCATTGCCGTTGGGCGTCTGGCAACGGTCGCGTCGACCCCCCTGAGTCCTGCCCTACCACGCCAACTGGCCCGCCTGCGCCCCGATCTGATCCATCTGCACCATCCCTATCCTCCTGGCGATCTGGCGATCCGCTTGGCTGGTCGGCATTGCCCCTTTGTCGTGACCTATCATAGCGATATCATCCGCCAGCGCCGCTTGAAACTGGTCGTGGCCCCGCTGGTGCGCCATACCTTGCGCACCGCTGCCCGCATTGTAGTTGGTAGCCCGGCGTATCTGCACTCATCGCCATGGTTAGCACCAATCGCTGAACACTGCCGCGTCGTGCCTTATGGGTTACCTATCGAACAATTTGGTCAGGCTGATCAACGCCTGGTCGCCACGATCCAGGCCCGCTACCCAGGCCCAATCGTGCTCTTTGTTGGTCGGTTGCGCTACTATAAAGGGGCTGAGATCCTCGTCCGAGCTATGGCTGAAGTGTCAGGCCAGGCGGTCTTTGTCGGTGCTGATGCAACGGTGCGCCAGGCCGATCTGATCGAACTGGCGCGGCAGATCGGGGTCGCCGAACGCGTGCATTTTGTCGGTACCCAGGATGACGAGCATCTGCGTGCGTTTTATCATGCCGCGACGGTTTTTGCCCTGCCCTCGCTTGAACGAAGCGAGTCTTTTGGCCTTGTCCAGGTCGAGGCGCAAGCCGCAGGGCTGCCGATTGTCTGCACGGAACTTGGTACCGGAACCAGTTATGTGACCAGGCACGGGCAGACTGGCATTGTTGTGCCACCCGGCGATGAGCAAGCCCTGGCACGTGCCTTACGCATTTTGCTGGCGAATCCCGCCCTTGCCCAGGCCTATGGCAACGCCGGACGCCTGCGCGCCAAAGCCGAATTTGCCCTGAACACGATGCTCGATCGGATCGAAACGATCTATGCCGAGGCGATCAGGCGATGAGTCTGCGCGTACGTATCCTCGTGTGCCTGGCGATCGGGTTGGTAAGCGGAGTAATGTGCAGTCTCTATCAGGAGACCTTTGCGCGGGGGGCCGGCGATCTTGGGATGCCCTTGTGTATGGGTGAAGCTCTGCTTGCCGACGCTGATCCTTATGCTGCCTGTCGCGGCTTTCAGAGTGACGGCGTTACGCCAAATACGGCGAATCCGCTCACTACGGTAATCATTACCTTGCCACTGCTCTGGCTACCGCCTAGCATTGCTGCCGGGGTCTTTTTTGGTCTCAGTTCAGGCTTGCTCGCCTGGGCCTTGACGCGAACTGGTGACTGGTGGCGCTTGTTGACCTTGCTCGCCCTGCCCTACTGGCAGGCTATGGTGACGGTGCAATGGTCACCGCTGTTGCTGGCCGTCTGGTTCTGGCCTGCGCTGCTCGCCCTAACCCTCGCGAAACCGCATGTCGGTGCGGCGGTCGCGCTGACAACCCCGTGGCGACCCTGGCCCGTCGCAATGGGGGTGGTCATCGGCGTCGTGAGTCTGCTGGTGATGCCAACCTGGCCCTTCGCGCTGGCAGGGCGGATCGGGGCGATGGACGACTACCTGGCCCCTCTCTTGATCTTCCCTGGTTTTTTGTTGTTGCTGGCGGGGCTGCAATGGCGTACCCGTGAGGGGCGCTTTTTGTTGCTGTTGAGTTTTGTGCCACAGCGCGCCTTTTATGATCAACTCCTTGTGTTTGCGGTGCCTCGGACAATGCAGAGCCTGCTTGTCCTGGTGCTCTGTAGCTGGTTGACCTATTTTGGCTGGTTTTTCTGGCCCGGTTCGCCGCTAGCCTGGCTCATTGTGGGGCTCTATCTTCCTGCGCTTGGCATCTTGTTCGTTGACCGCTATACTCTTGCCAAGGAGAGCAGGTGATGCCTGCCAAGTGCTTCGAACGTACGACGAGGATAAAGCTATGACCACACTTGATGATCGGTTGCGCAATCGTTTGCACGCTGCGGGCATCGCGGCGAGTGATGAGGATCTTGAGGGGATTGCGGCGAAGGGCTTCTTGAGTCGGCTGGCCGATTTTGCGCGCATTGTTGCCGCGGTGCCTACGGCGACCCTTCCAGATTACCTGGATGCCCAGAGTTTGCCTGTTCCATCTGAGGTTGTTGCGGTAGCGCCGTTGCCACTGGATGGTTCTGTTGATAGCCTGCTTGGCGTCGCCGCGCAGCTCCGCGCCGGGGCAACGACCCCAACGGCGCTGCTCGAAGCGGCGCTGGCCCGCATTACGGCCTATGATCCAGCGCTGAATGCGGTACAAATGGTGCTGGCTGAACAAGCCTATGAGGCGGCCCAACGGGCTGAAACGGAACTCGCGGCAGGTCATGATCGTGGCTGGCTGCACGGCATCCCCCTGGCGATCAAAGATCTCCTGGATATGGCCGGCTTGCCGACGGCGGCTGGTTCATTGATTTGCGCCGGGCACGTGGCAACTGAGGATGCGACGGCCGTCGCACGCCTGCGTGACGCCGGGGCGGTTCTGGTGGCGCGCACCCGTATGTCCGAGTTCGCCTATTCACCTGGCTCGAACAATGCCCACTATGGATCAACCGCCAACCCGTTTGACCCGACCCGTGATACCGGCGGATCGAGTAGTGGCTCGGCGGCGGCCACGGCGACCGGCATGACCTATGCTGCCCTGGGAACCGATACGGGTTGCTCGATCCGCATTCCGGCAGCTTTCTGTGGCCTAGTTGGACTCAAACCCACCTGGGGACGCGCCAGCCTGGCCGGTGCCGTGACGCTCTCGTGGTCGCTTGATCATCTTGGGCCATTGGCGCGCACCGTCGCTGATGCCGCAGCAATGTTAGAGGTGCTGGCCGGGCCTGATCTACGCGATGGGCGCACGTTGCGAGCGGCACCACCCTATGTCACAGGCGAGCTTGGGGCAGGGGTACGTGGCCTGCGGATCGGCATGATGGTCAGTGATGGCAGTGGCTTGCCGATGGCCGGAGTCGAGCAGTTCGATGCCGTACGCCAGGCCGCCGAGGCCCTTGAAGCCGCCGGCGCGACCGTCATCGCGATGGATATGCCTGAACTCGACGGGCTACGGGTAATTGGCAGTGCGCTGCTCGCCATGGAAGCGGCCTCGTTTCATATGCCCTGGTTGCAGACGCGACTCGGTGACTATGGCGAATTTATGCGCCAGCGCATCCTCTCGGCCTTTGCCTATGAAGCAGACTCTTTTGTGCGTGCGCAGCAGGCGCGGGCCTTCTTGCGCCGTGCGATCAGTGCGCGCACCGCCGACCTTGATCTGTTGATTGGGCCGATCCATCCGGGGCCAGTTCCAGAACGTGGCGTACCGGCAACCAATGGCCTGGCAATCCCTTTCAACTGCCTCGGATGGCCCGCCCTCACCCAACCAACCGGGTTCGGCAGTGACGACTTGCCGCTTAGTGTCCAGCTTGTTGCCCACCCCTGGCGTGAAGCAACCCTGCTCCGCGCCGCCTATGTGGTCGAACAAAGCCTGGGCTACGTGCGATGGGAACCAGGTTCAGGGCTCATAGCCTGAGATTCTGCCGGCATTGTAGCAGACTTGAAATCTCTTCCTCGCCCGGCTATAATTTAGTCAGGCTGTTCCTTGGCTGCGCTCTGTTCCCCCGTGCAGCGCTGCTTGCCCTTGCAGTTGTCTTATAAACTGATCTTATGTCAACTCAAACCTCCGATGCGGCGATTGCGACCAGCAACCTTACCAAGCGCTATGGTGAGCGCGTTGCGGTCGATGCGTTGACGCTCACGGTGCAGCGGGGTGAGGTGTTTGGGTTTCTGGGGCCGAATGGGGCCGGCAAGACGACGACGCTGGCGATGTTGCTTGGTCTGGTCAGGCCGTCGGCGGGGCAGGCTGTGGTGCTTGGGGTTGATGTCGCTGCGAACCCGGTGACAGCGCTGGCCCGCGTCGGCGCGATGATCGAGGCCCCCGCGTTTTATCCCTATCTTTCGGGCTACGATAATTTGCGGGTGCTCTGTCGGGCCGGTGGCATCGCTGAGCAGCGCATTGCCGAGGTACTTGAGGTTGTCGAAATGACCGGCCGCGCCCGTGAGAAGGTGCGGGTCTATTCACAGGGGATGAAACAGCGCCTGGCCCTTGCCGCAACCCTGCTGCCCGATCCCGAACTGATCCTGCTTGATGAGCCAACCAATGGCCTTGATCCGGCGGGAACGGCCGAGATTCGGCAGTTGATCCGCAGCCTAGCCGCCCGCGGGCAGACGATCTTCCTCTGTAGCCACCAACTCCACGAGGTCGAACAGGTCTGCGAGCGCGTGGCGATCCTCAAGGCCGGGCGCTTGCTCGCCGAGGGCCAGGTGGCCGCGTTGCTCCAGCGCGATCAGCGCCTCAGGGTACGCATCGAGGGCGATGCAAGCAAGGCGATCGCGTTGCTTCAGGCATTACCCTGGGTGGCGGGTGTCGAAACTGCTGCTGACCATTTGATCGTGGTGACGCCCACCAGTCGGGCCGCTGAACTCAATGCCTATCTCGCCGCAGCCGGGGTGCCGGTCGCCGAACTCGCCCCGGAGCTCAGTTCACTCGAAGACTTTTTCCTTGAGGTGACTAGCGCACCATGATGGTACAGTATGTTCACTCGTCTCTTTGCCGCTGAATGGCTCAAGCTCTGGCGTCGGCCCCTGGCGTGGGCCATGCTGGCGATTTTTCTTGGCCTGCTTGCGCTCTCGCTGGTGCTTTGGACGTTGGTGGTGGCGCTGCACGAGGGGGCACTTGGCATGAGTATCACGGTGCTGCGGGATGAACAGGTGGCCGAGATCCGGCGGCAACTGAGTCTGCCGGGCATCTTTGGCATGGTGCTCGGGCAAGTCAATAGCACCGGCGGCATCCTGGCGATCCTGCTGGCGGCGGGGTCGCTCGGCGGCGATTATAGCTGGGGAACGCTGCGGAGTTTGCTGAGTCGCGCGCCGGATCGTCGGGTCTATCTGCTCGCCAAAACGATGGCGCTGCTGCTCGGTCTGCTCATCGGGGTCGTGCTCGGTCTGCTCGTTGGCGTGCTGATCGCACTCATTGCCAGCGCCTGGCTCGGTCTCCCGCATGAACTAGGCGCACGTGATCTGCTCGTGTTGCCGATTGGCATCGCACGTGCGCTCTTGATCATCCTGCCTTACCTGCTGCTTACCCTTGCCAGTGCCGCCCTGGGTCGCTCCACGCTCGCCGGGATTGCGGGCGGCATCATCTTCCTCATCTTCGACATCGGGGCCGGCTCGCTCACGTCACTCGGTCTCGTCAACCCACTGATTCGCCAGGTGCTCAACCTGCTTTTGCAACCCAACATCAACAGCCTCGTCATGCAAAATGGGCGTCTCTTTGGCCTCGACCAAGCGCTACTGACGAATGCCCTTGACCCAACCGTGCTCCCTTCGCCACTCCAGGCCACCATTGTCGTCAGCCTCTACAGCCTCCTCTTTGGTTACACGGCCTGGCGTACCATCGCCCGCCGCGACATCACCGGAGCGCAATAAGCGACGCATGGATAGGGCGAAGCAGCACTTAGGGCAAAGCTCACCGTCCAAAGTAGACGACCAACAGGGTTACAGCAAAAAAGCTGAACGAGACGCCGAAGAGTTGGTACCAACGGCGATAGGTCGCCGGAGTACAAGGGTAGGTGATCGGGCGGATGCCTAGGAAGATGAAGCCCATCGTTGCGGCGAATTGAGCAATGAAGAGACCGATCTTCAGAAAAACCCAGGTGTTCCAACCAAGATAAAAATGGGCAAGGGCGATCCCAGAGATCATCAGGCCGAGAAAGACGACGTCAACAAGCTTCACCTCGTGGCGAATATAAGCGCGCAGGAGTTCGCCATCCGAGGCAAGGCCATCTGGCTTGGTCAGACGTGGCTCAAAGGTTCGCACGACCAGTGAGGAGGCCACAATCGCGCCCATCCAGATGGCAAAGCATGCGACATGGATCAAGAGCAAAGCGTGATACGCAAACACGAACATGTGGGCTTACCCTGCCGTATCCATCGCCAGCGCGGTACTAATATCGGCCCGCGTCAGACCTTTGAACTCCTGAATACTAATGCTGCGCAAGAGGCCAATGGCAAGGAGCATCGCAACGGCTTCGAAGCCAAAGATGACCCCATAGCCCATCGCCTCAGAAAGCAGGCCCGTCTCGATGAGTCCGGTATGCAAAGCCCCACTGAGGACATTGGCAAAACCGGTTCCGAGGCCTTGCGCCATCCCCCAGAGGCCCATATAGAGCCCAACCTGGCCTTCGATGGTCATATCCATCATCATCGAGAGGGCACCGACATCAAAGAAGCCGACGCCAAGACCAATCACCAGCAACGCCGGGGTGATCAGCGCAGCCTGGTGCGTCAGACCAGCGCCAGCAATCGCCAGCAAGCCGATCGCAACCATCAGGCCACCAAGCGTCGCAATCGTCTTTTTGCTGAGCGAGGTGTAGGACGAAATAATCCCCATAAGGAAGATGCCAAGCAAGGCTCCGCCGCCCCAGGACTGCTGGAAGGCAGCTGTTTCCTTCTGGTTCATCCCAAAGACTTCCGCACCGAAGGGTTCAAGAATAGCGTCCTGAAGGAAGATGCCCATCACCGCAAGCAGCACAAAAAAGAAGAAGGCCCGCACATGGGGATTCGAACTCATCAGATTACGTGCGATCCGGAACGTGCTCAGTGGTGAGGCTGATTTGTCAGGTTCAGCAGCCAGCAAGGCGGCGTGCTCCTCCGGCGTAATGCGGCGCTCCATGCCAATGATGCCGAGAAAGGTGGTGATGAAGACCACCGCAGGCGTGAGGTTGTACAGGCGCTGCATCGCCTCAGGGTCATAGTTGGGCATCATCTGTCCTGCTATCACTGACGTGATGATCCCGCTCAGGATAATGGCAGCCCAGACGACGGCAACAACCCCGCCACGTTCTTTTTCTGTAGTAACTTCGGCCATCAGGGCATTCGAGGCACTGCCATTCATTGCCATCGCAACCCCAAAAAACCCGATCAAGAGGAAAGCCTCGAAGGTCGCCGCCAGGCTGCGCTCGCCAAGACCAACCGCAATTGAGGGAAGCAAGAGAAAGATGAGCGAAGCGCCCATGCCGCTGAGGAAGATGTAGGGCGTGCGCCGATAGCCAAAAAGTGCATAGCGATCAGCAAAACGACCCCAGTAGACCTGAAAGAACGAGATGAAGTGATGCAAGCCGATCAGTGACGTAACGACAACCGCAAGCGCACCGAGATCGGCAATCGAAACGCGGTTGAAGTTGAACGTCAGCAGGGCGAACATCCAACCTGCTCCAATACGGGCGATCGAGAGGCGCATTGTCTTGAACCAGAAGCGTAGAAACCCCACGGAACCCCTCCATTTCTTGGAGTCTGGGCCGGTGTCTATCCGACCCATCTAAGGTATGTACCCAGCGAAGAACAAGGCACCAGGGAGCCGATCAGTGGCTCTTCAGGCATAATGCACTGTTCCTCAATGATAGATTGCAAATTGATCGGAAAAAACCGGCTTCTTGCGAGAACCGGGGTTAGACAACAACCTGTAGCCCAAGAGGCTACGGGTGCTCAGGGGCATGCATGTACGCCCTGGCATCCGGGCCAGCGGGTGACCACGAGACTATCGGGGCTGAATAGGTACAGATGACAATAGCGTGGATTATAGCATACTTCTTGAAGGTGTCCAGTCTGCGTGATCGCGTAGGCAATTCTCGCTTTGCCCAGTCTGCGGTACAATGCCCTCGATCCAATACCTTGAACCGTATTGGCCCTGGATACCCAACCGATCTGTTTTAGTAGTCTGGGAATGAAGTTTTCTGATAAGGCGCGACCCGGGAGTGCGGGCGGCCCGCCCGCTGGTGCGCCCGAAGCGGGCGAGCTGCCCGCGCTCCTAGGCATAGCGGGAACTTTTGTTGACAGACTATTCAGGAGCTCCTTGATGTTTGAGCCGAACGCCGAGCACTTTACCGCAGAGGAGATCGCGCTGCTCCAGCCCTTTGTGACCAATACCGAGCGTCCGATCTTTTGCTTGCGCAATCTTCCCGAGGTGGTGAAGGGCGCACTCTTCTCACGCTATAGTCGGAGTACCAAAAGTCTGCGTCGTCTCTTGCTTGATGAGTTTATCAGCGCGCCCGAGTCGGGTTTCCACTTGATCGTGGCCGGGGCCGGCAATGATCCTGCTGCGCAACTGGTTGCCGTCAAGCAGGCCGAGGCTTTCTACGAGCGAGTGCTGGTCGGCTACGGTGACGATTCGGTCGCTGAACTCGGTGGTGCCCATGTTGCCTGCGAGGGCGTGAGCAATATCGCGGCCAAGGTGCTCGAAGATAGTCGGCTCGGGCTCTCGCCGCTCGAAAAGTCGACCCGTTATGTCCGCTTCGATCAGCAGGGGCCTGAGGGCTACGCTTACCTGCGCGAGCCTGCCCTGATGGCATCGCCGTATGCCGCACGCTTCACCGACGCAATGGATCATCTGTTTCGTACCTACAGTGCGCTGCTTGCCCCGGTGCAGGCGTGGGTACAGACCCAGTTTCCGCGTGACCCGGTGACGTCGCAGCGAGCCTACGCAAGCGCGACCCAGGCGAAAGCTTTCGACCTGCTGCGCGGCCTGCTCCCGATGGCGACCCGCACCAACGTGGGGCTCTTTGGCAATGGACGGGCCTTCGAGTATCTGCTCACCAAGCTTGCCGCCACCCCGTTCGCCGAGACGCAACAGCTTGGCGAGGCGATGCAGGGCGAACTGGATCTGGTGATCCCGGCTTTTGTGAAGCGCTCGAAAGGCGACCGTGGACGCGCCTATGCAGCCTACATCGCGACGCTCCGCGAGCGCGTCGCCGCTATCGCCGCGCACATGGATGCATCTCAGCCATCCCAAGACGAGGTCACAGTTCGCTTGGTTGACTATGATCCTCAAGCGGAAGAGAAGACCGTGGCGGCGATTCTCTATCCTCACCTGGATCTGCCGCTTATGGACATACAGGAACGCGTTGAGGCCATGCCCGAGGCCGAGCGGGTCACCCTGATTGAGGCCGCGATCGGCGAGCGTGCGAGCCGCTTTCATCGCCCCGGGCGGGCGTTTGAAGAGCCATACTACAGCTTTGATATCCTGGCGGACATCGGTGCATACCGCGATCTTCAGCGTCACCGAGTGCTGACCCAGGAGCGCCAGCGCTTCACGGTAGCACATGGGTTCGTTGTGCCACCCGAGCTTGAAGAGGTTGGGGTGGGCGATACGTATCGGGCCGCCTTGCAACAGGCCGCCGAGGTCTGCATCGCGATGCAAGCCGATTTCCCGAACGAAGCCCAGTACGCAGTTCCTTTCGGTTTCCGCGTGCGCTGGCGGATCAAATTGAATTTACGCGAGGCGTATCACCTGATCGAACTGCGCAGCACACGCCAGGGGCATCCCTCCTATCGCCAGATTGCCCAGGCGATGTTCCGTGAAATCAGCGCTGTCCACCCGACGCTTGCCAAAGGCATGCAGTTTGTCGATCAGAACGACTATGGCCTAGAGCGGCTCACCGCTGAGCAGCGCCTCGATCAGAAACGCCAGGCGCAGGAGGGGTAAGGCTAAAACTTCGTTGACCCATCAATCATGCGGATGAGGCCAGTCCCCCATGCTATAATCTCATGTACAAGAAAGAATTCGTGGGGAGGAATAGTGCTGTGCGTCATGTTCTTCGACTAGTAGCAGCGATCGCCTTGCTCCTGCTTCTGGCTGTTCCAGCGTTTGCCCAAGGACGTGTGCTCATTACTGATCCAGACGGTCGCCTGGATCGTGGCGAGGTTGAGCAGGCAGCGCGTCCATTGCTGAATCGCGGGGCTACCGTTGCGGTCTATATTGTGCCCAATGGTGATGCCGATGATTTTACGGAACGCATGATCGATGATGGCGTTGGGCGTCCCGATGGCACGATGCTCAATGCGTTGATCGCGATCTATGTGGCCGAGAATCCACCGTATAGTGAGATCGCGTATGGCGATGATTGGGCCCGCGCCCTTGGCGTCAATGAGAATGCCGAGGCGATCCGTCGTACCGAACTAAACCCTGGTCTCTCGTCTGGCGATTTTACCGGTGGTGTGGTGAGCGCGCTCGGGGCCATCGAGAATGCGATCGTGAACCCGCCGACACCCGGTGGCGGCACAACGGTCAATTTTGATCCAACGCCAGTTGTGCTCGGTGTTGGTGGTCTCGCCGCTGCCGGGGCCGGGGCCTTTGCGTTTACGCGCCGCCGCCGTACCGCGCAGGCCCGCGCTGCCGCTCAGCAACGGCTTAAGGACGCCCGCGAGGCGGCGAGTCTCAAGATTACCGATCTCGGCCAGCGCTTCCGTAACGCTGACGACAAGGCGAAGTTTGATGCGGTCTCGTATGCCAAAGCGGATATCAACCGCCTTGCGACCCTCCAAAAAGCGGCGCTAGCCGATTTTGTCAAGGCGCAGCAAACCTTCAAGGAGACCGGTGACCAACTCGAGCGTCACGAAAAACCAAGCAATGCGCAGTTTGAAGAGGCTGCCGTGCAATACGATCAGGTGAGTGTCGCCTGCGATACGGTCAGCGATGAACTGGCCGTCATCGAACAACTTCGCCGTGACCTCGATGAGCAGGCGCGTATTGCGCAGGAGGAACTCGACCGCGCAAAAAAAGCCTGACCGACGCTACCAACCGTCTTGCGATCCTGGGCGATGCGATTGCCGATCCCGCGGCCGCGCTCGCCCCGATTAGTACAGAGGTTGCACGTGCGACCGCCGCAATGAAGTCGTATCAGGCTCCAGAAGCGACGGCAGCCGCTAAGGTAGCGTCGGAACAAGCAGATATTTTGATTGCACTGGCGAACCAGTTCGCCGGTATTCTGGCCGATACGGCCGCTGAACGTACCGCTGCCGAGGCGGTGCTCGCCGAGGGGTATCGCCTCGATCTGATGCACGAGGCGCTCGCGTTGGTCGAGACGGCGCTCGGCTCAACTGCCGATGCACTGCAATCTCAGCAGTATGATACCGCCCGCGATCAGCTTGGTATGGCGCAAGCGAAACTCGTCCAGGCTGTGGCCTCGGGCAGTGGCGCACCCGCGCTGCGGGCCGCCAATGCTGCCCGTCTCACAGCGATCCAGGCCCGTGGTGAAGCTACGGCCCGCAAGATTGCCGAGGGCCACGAGGTCTTTGATCAGGTGGACGAGTTTGCCGAGAGTAGCTGGAGCGATATTCGGGGCAATGGCAGCGAAGCCGAGGCTGCCGCCGACCGCGCCCACGAACACTGGGAACGCGCCCAGGAGCAGAATGCGATGGAGGTGCAGGCGTTTGTGGCCGCTAGCGAGCAACTTGATGCCGCTGAGCAGGAACTCACCTATGTTGATCAGTTGATTGAGGCGATCATCACCCGCCTGCAGGACCTTGAAACGGCCCGTGCGTCGGCGCGTGAGTTGCTGGAAGAGGCCGAACGCAGCATCGAGGCTGGTCTCGCTTTTGTCAAAGCCAATGATCCCGATGTCAGCAAAGTCCCCGAGCAACAGTTGCACGAGGCTGCGCAGCAGCTTGCCGTAGCTCAGCAGGAGGCCGCTCAGGCCAAGCCAGACTGGCTGCGCCTCGCGACCGCCGCCACCACCGCCGATCGCCTGGCTGATGCAGCCCTCGCCGCCGCGCGCGGCGAAGCCGAGTCGATGGAGAAACTCCGTCAGCAGGTCGAGAAACTCGGGCCACTCGTTAGCGGCGAGATCAATAAGATCGCCCGCTTTATCAATCTGCACGGCAACGATATCCAGGCCACGACAACTGCGTCGGTCAAGGTCCTGGTGGAACGCTTTGAAAAGGCCCAGCAGGCGCATAAGCAGGCCGGAACCTGGGAAGAAGAGCGGCGCCGCACGGCCTTCAAAGAGGCCCTTGAAGCCTATAGTTATGTCCAAACCGAAAGCAGCGTGGTCTATCAGGCCGCACTCGCCGATACCCAACGCCTTGAACAGTTGCGCACCGATCTCAATAGCGCCATGACTGATGCGCGGACTGCCGTCGAAGAGGCCGAACGCCTGGACCAGCAGGCCGGCAAGCGGACGCCGTCGGGGGCAAAAAAGCAAGTCACGGAGGCCCGCGCCCGCTTTGATAAAATCCGCTTGCCGATTACCGGTGAGCAAGAACTGAAACAAACGATTGAGGAGGCCAAAGCGATTGCGCAAGAAGCCCGGGAAGCTGCCAATGAGATCCGTAAACACACCTCACGCCCCTCGGGTGGCGGTGGCGGGCTTGGCCCTGTGATCATCATGGGCACAGGCCGCCGCGGTGGCTGGGGTGGCTCGGGCAGTTGGAGCAGTGGCTCGAGTCGCGGCAGCAGCGGCTGGGGGAGTGGCGGGCGTTCGGGCGGCAGTTTTGGTGGCGGGCGTTCCGGTGGGAGCTTTGGTGGCGGGCGTTCTGGTGGTGGTTGGTAAGCCGTCCAGCCACCGCTGATGAGGGGCAGAGTTGCCCACACACGTGTCCTGGGAGCGAGAGCGGGATGCCCTCGAAGACATCCCGAGGGCGGGACGCGCTCGCTCCCAGGCTTGCCTGTTACCCTATATGTGAACACGTACGTCAGAAGAACCAAGCAGAGGAGCTTATGGAGACAACGCAAGGGAGCTATGTCAGTGGGACGAGCACACAGCCGCTACTCGGTGAGACGATTGGGGCGTGTTTTGAGCGCATTGCGGCGCGTTTTCCCGCGAACGAAGCCCTGGTCTGCTGTGCGCAGGGGTTACGGTATACCTATGCTGAGCTTAAAACCGAGGTCGATCGCTGCGCCCGTGGCTTGATGGCGCTCGGTCTGGTCAAAGGCGAGCGGGTTGGTATCTGGGCCCCGAATCGGGCCGAATGGGCGATTACCCAGTTTGCGACGGCCAAAGTCGGCCTAGTTCTGGTCAATATCAATCCATCCTATCGTCTCCACGAACTCGAATATGCCCTGAGTCAAGCCGGGTGTCGGATGCTCATCATTGCGCCCCAGTTTCGCACCAGTGACTACACCGCGATGATGTATGAACTCGTACCTGAATTGAATGAAGCGTCCCCTGGACACGTGCAAGCGGCCCGCCTCCCCGAACTCGAGATGGTCGTGCGCCTCGGTGACCAACCTTCGCCTGGGATGCTGACGTGGGCCGACCTGCTCGCGGCTGCCGAACAGGTTAGCCCCGAAGCCTTGCCGATCCGTCAGGCCGAACAGCAGTTTGACGATCCGATCAATATCCAATACACCTCGGGCACGACTGGCTACCCCAAAGGGGCGACCCTGAGCCATCACAATATTCTGAACAACGGCTACTTTGTCGCCGCGTTGATGCACCTCACCGAGCAGGATCGCCTCGTTATTCCGGTGCCTCTTTACCACTGTTTTGGCATGGTGATGGGTAACCTCGGCTGCCTCACCCACGGGGCCACGATGATCTATCCAAGTGAAGGCTTCGAGCCGCTGGCCGTTTTACAGGCCGTGGAGACCGAGCGTGCGACGGCGCTCTATGGCGTGCCGACGATGTTCATCGCCGAGCTTGAGCATCCCGACTTCAAGCGCTTCGATCTTACCAGCCTGCGCACCGGGGTGATGGCCGGGTCGCCCTGCCCGGTCGAAGTGATGCGCCAGGTGCAGTCGGTGATGCATATGCACGATGTCGAGATCTGTTACGGGATGACCGAGACCAGTCCGGTCAGCACCCAGACCCGCATTGGTGCGCCGCTCGAAAAACAGGTCAGTACCGTGGGTCAGGTGCATCCACACGTCGAAGTCAAGATCATCGATCCCGGTACCGGGCGGATCATGCCACGTGGGGAGACGGGTGAGCTCTGTACGCGCGGGTATAGTGTGATGCTCGGGTATTGGAACAACGACGAGGCGACGCACAAGGCGATTGACCGCGCTGGCTGGATGCACACTGGCGATCTGGCGGTGATGGACGAAGAGGGGTATATTAATATTGTCGGGCGCATCAAGGATATGATCATTCGCGGCGGTGAGAATGTCTATCCCCGCGAAATCGAGGAGTTTCTCTATACCCATCCCAAGATCAGTGATGTCCAGGTGATCGGGGTGCCCGACCGCCGCTACGGCGAAGAAATCATGGCCTGGGTGAAACTCAAGCCCGGTACGACCGCTGACGAAGAGGAGATCCGTGCCTTCTGCCAGGGCCAGATTGCTCACTTCAAAATCCCTCGTTATGTCAAATTTGTGGAAGCCTTTCCGATGACGGTGACCGGCAAGATCCAGAAATTCCTGATGCGACGGCAAAGCATCGAGGAACTCGGCCTTTTCGACGACGCCGCAATGAAAACAGCATAAGGAACGGTGTATGGCAAAGTCTCCGCTGGCAATGGCGCTCGCCAAAGTCATTATCGCCGCTGCATGGGCCGACGGTGAACTCGCGCTTGATGAGGTCAACAGCCTCAAGAATCTCCTCGCCGAAATGGGCCAGAACGTCGGTTCCGACGAGATGAGTCTGACGATGCAGGACTGGGCGCAACTCGATATTTACCTCTATTCGCCAGTCGGAGCAGAGGAGCGCACCCGCCTTCTGGAAGAACTCGCAGCCAACCTGCGTGGCCCGACTGATCGTACGCTCGCGCTCGAAGCGCTTGATCGTCTGCTCGCCGCTGATCGAGTCGTCACCGAAGAAGAGCGAACGGTCGGCAATGAGATTCGTCAGGCGGTCATGCGAGCCGATGCTGGCCCGCTCGCCGGGATGGGGGCGCTGCTACGGCGTACCTTTGGCATCAAAGCCCGCGGCCCCAACCGTGAACAGTACCTCGACGAGTTTCTTAACAATCGTGTCTATTATGGGGTGCGCGTTCGCCTCGGCAAAGCCCCCGAAGAAGACCTGGGCATTCCACCCGACGAGGCGCGCAAACTGGCGCTTGCCGGGGGCATCCTCGCAACCATTGCGCACGTCGAGACCCCCGTCAGCGAGGCCGAGCGCACGCGGATCGTGACTGCACTCAAGCATGGCTGGGAGATTAGCCACGAACGGGCCGAGTTGGTCGCCGAGGTCGCCCTCGCTGAAAGCGCCGATGATCAACTTGACCCCTATGTCATGACCTACGAATTTGCCCAGCGTACCACGATTGCCGAGCGTGTCCGCTTTCTTGATGCGCTCTTTGCCGTCGCTGCCGCCGAGGGCGGCATCAGCAGCGAAGAGAGTGCGACGATCAGCCGCCTTACGAGCAGTATCCGTCTGGAACAGCGCCATTTTGTTGAAGCAAAGCGCAAAGCGCTTGGTGAAGGGTAGACGTTGCAGTTCTTTGTGCTTATTGTTACCACGCTCTGGCTGACGGTGCTGACCAGTCCCCTGCTGGCCTGGCAGCCGCTGCCTCAGGCAGCACCGCCACAGCAGTCAGAGCGTCGTTTTGTCCTGGGTCTGTCAGCCCAGGGGCGCCCGATCGAGGTCGTGCAGTTCGGTAACGGGCCGCGCAAGCTCGTGGTCGTTGGCAATGCGCATGGCGGGCCCGAGGCGAATACCTATCGCCTGACGAATGAGTTAATCGGCCACCTTGCCGCCAATCCCGAGCTCGTCCCACCGTCGGTGCGGCTCTTTCTCATTCCCTCGCTCAACCCCGATGGGCTTGCGCTCGGCTGGCGGTTTGATGCGGCTGGGGTTGACCTCAACCGCAACATGAATACCAACCTCGACGCTTGCCCTGACAATGACTGGAGCCAGACGGTCTTTGGGGCGTATGGGCTGATCGCCGAGACCGGCGGTCCGTATCCCGACTCACAGGTCGAGGTACGCCTCTTGCGCGCCTTTCTCCTTGATGCTGCCGGGGCGATCTTTCTCCACTCCAATGCCGGCCTGGTCTTTCCCGCCACGTGCGAACACGCCCCTTCGATCGCCATGGCCGAACGGTACGCCAGCGCCGCCGGCTATCTCTATAGCCGCTACTGGCCGCTCTACGCCATCACCGGGGGCATGCACGACTGGGCAGGAAGTATGGGCCTTGCCGCGATCACCCCGGAACTGATCACGGGTACCGACAGCGAATTCCCCCAGAATCTCGCAGGCCTGCTGGCAGTGCTCGAAGATCCCGCCAAGCTGTTGCCGTTACCCGAGGATGGCGAGGTAGCTGGCGAGACGATCCCCGCCCCCATCTACCGCTACTGGCGTGCGCTCGGGGGCGAGGCTCAATTTGGCGTGCCCCAGGGTCCGGCGCAGCAGACTGGCGACCAGATACGGCAGCGATTTGCCACGGTTGAACTCGTGATCGACAACGAGCAACGCGACACCATCTGGTTTGTGCAACCAGCACCCCTTGGAAGCCGTGCCGCCACGAGTCGGGCCTATGGCGGCTCCGCCGCCCTTGTGCCCCTGACCGAACCAGGCGACGCCCTGATCTTCCCCGAGACAGGCCACCGCCTCCGTGACGCCTTTCGAGCCTTCTGGCAACGCGAAGGCGGCTTGATGGCCTTTGGTCTACCGCTCTCGGAAGAGTTTCGCACGCTCACCGCCGATGGGCAAGCGCGTACGATCCAATACTTTGAACGGGCTATCTTCGCCTACGCCGCCGAAGACGGCAGCGTTCGCCTCGAGCCACTCGGCCTGCGTGAAGCAGCCCTTGAGCACCTAGCCCTGCCTGCCCGTCACATGGCGCGCTGATGATTTGACGCAAAGAGGCAAAGGCGCAAAGGCTTCAGATATCAGATGCCAGCAAAGCTAGCATCTGATATCTGAAGTATTTTATGCTGCCCAATTGCCGCCAGGGATTTTGCGCAGCTTCCCGGCCCGGATCTGAGCCAGCATCTGGGTGCCGACAACATAGACCCAGGCGCGAAAGGGGCCGTGCTCGGTCAGAATATCCATGATGATGCGCTCGTAGAGATTCTGTGGGCCATCCACAACATACCCTTCGAGCCGATCAAGATCCTGGAGCACGAGTTCATAGACCGACGGGCGCAAGGTGATCAACGTCCCAAAAACCCGTTCCTCAGGGCGGGCGAGATCGGGTTCACACACCAGAAACGGGTACGGCCCTTCGGTAAAGAGCGCCCCCTGAGCAAGCCATGCAGGCACTTCCGCAAGCGTTTGGCCCACCAGATAGCGGGCATAATTCGACTCACCCGGCTTGAGCGTCCCATAG
Source organism: Candidatus Chloroploca sp. Khr17 (assembly GCF_004138165.1). Lineage (GTDB taxonomy): Bacteria > Chloroflexota > Chloroflexia > Chloroflexales > Chloroflexaceae > Chloroploca. Next base: position 6,112 of record NZ_RYFF01000013.1, on the reverse strand, counting down.
ACAAAAAAGGGCAATTGCATCACGGCTTCCCTACCACCCCTCGCTCTTCAACACCAAAATCCCCGACCAGCAGACAATGGTCGCTGCCATACCATTGACAATCAGTGATCAGCGTACGTGGACGCACACCTGGTGCGGTAAAGAAATAGTCAATGCGCAGCAAGCCAAACGGCACCTGCAGCATCCCAGGCCGCCACGAGGCCCCAAAGCCACGGCCAACCGCCCGATGCACATCAACCAACCCATGCGCCAGATCAAAATAGGCTTCTTCGCGCTCGGTCACATTCATATCGCCACCAAGGATCAGCGGATCGTCAGACTGCGCCCGGATCTCATCAACAAAACGCCGGAGATCGACAATTTGGGCATCGCGTGGCCCTTGATTATAACAGCGCAACACCGCACAGTTGGTACCAAAGGTACGCGGAGGAATAGGATGGGCGTTGATCACGCTCAGCCTATGGCCCTCGATGTCCAAACGCGCCCAGATGATACGCGGCATATCCCAGTGAGCCTCGGCGAATTGTGGCACTGACGCCTCCAAGATCGGATAACGGCTAAAGATCGCCATCCCCGGCGCCGTGGTATACGAACCAATAAAGTGGTAGGGATACTGCGTCGTCAACCACTCGCTCACCACAAAGCCTTCGCCAAGCATCTCCTGCACCAACAAAATATCGGGTTGATAGGCTTCTAGCTGTACCTGCAACTGCGCAGCCGACACCCGCCCATAAAAGAGATTCCAGGTCATGATGCGGACCTGCGCCCCCGTCGCAGGAGGTGCAGGTGGCCCGACAGCGAAGGCCGGCGGATAGACGATCAGAAAGACCGCGAGCGCCGCCCCCAGGGCCAGCCGGAGGAACGAGAGGCGCATCAACAGAGCCAGCGGCAGCAGCAGCAGCAACGGGAGAAACAGAAAATGCGCAAAGACCTGGGTCAGCGCCATGAGCCCGGTGCGCTGCGGCGCAACCAGCGCAACCAGGGTTAACCCGATCAGCCCCATGGGGTAAAGTGCCAGCAAACCATCAAGCACGCGTTGTCGTTGTCTCTGCCGTTGCACTGCCATCCTAATCCTAACCAACCGGTTTCAATGCTAGCTACTAGCCCCTATACTATAGCAGATCCGGGCGCTCTTCTCTGTTGTAGCAATTACCTTTGAGGTCTCCGCATACGTGTCATGCTGAGTACCAAATGGCCGGCGGGTCAGTGATGCCGAGATAACATCCGGGGATGTTATCAGGAGCGCAGCGAAGGGTCTCAGGCATTCCAACGGCAGCGATGCTTCGCTATAGTCTGGGAACTACATTTCCCGGTAGCGCCGCCGATCACGAATGGGGGCACGAATAAACGAATACCGCACCGCAACGCCCATATTCGTGGACGGCGGCGCTACCAGAAAACTTAGGTTACAGGCCACTTAAGCGTACGACAGGTTCACATCGCACGTTACAGCGCCCTGGCTGGCCTGATTTTGTTTTTGCTTTTCACGATGGCGAAGAAATTGGCCCCCGTATGTTGGCACGTATTGCCAGGCATACGGGGTTAAACCCGCAGGATCTATGACTATATAAAGACTTTTGTGCAACAAACCCCCCCACGCTAACGTCGCATGATACAGGTGTGATGGAACAAGGGAGGAATAGCCATGGCTCGTTTAACCATTTTTCACGATATCAACCGGACGCATCGCTCGGGGCGTTTTGAAGAGGAAGATATCTCGACGATCTTTGGAGATGTGCGCTTAAACCTCGTGCGCAAACCGGCTGAGTATGGCGAACACACGATGCGCGTATTGACCGTCTTTGGCGATGTCCAATTGCGTCTCTCGGAGGATGTCGGCCTGAAGATCGACGGCTTTGCGCTCTTTGGCGATGTCGAGGTCGAAAAGATCAGCAGCAACGACCGCGCAAGTGGCGGAGCCGACTACATCAGCGAAAATTACGACACCGCCCCGATACGTCTCAACCTCAATGTCACGACCATCTTTGGCGACCTCGAAATTATTCGGTTGCCCATCGCCAGCGAAGGCCCGGCCTTGTACGAAGGCCAGACCACCCGGCTCCCTGGCGAGGTTGATTAACCTTGCTTGCTTCGCACGAAAAAAAGCCAGCTTCGGCTGGCTTTTTTTTGTGCGAAGCAAGGCATCATTATTGCAAACTGGTGACCAGACCCGTATACTTCTCGACCAGAACGCGGGCCTGTTCTTCATTGTAGCCTTCGGCGATGACGTGAAAAAAAGGCCCGTCGGGGTCAGGCAAGATCAGCACCCACTCGTTGCCGAGATCGATTTTGATACCATCAACCTGCTCGGCGCGGCGTTCGGCGTACTGCTCGTTGAGGATGCGCATCACCTTGCCCTTTGATTCCCAGCGACACGGGACGCGACTCTGCGCCATATAATAGGGTGGCAACTCGGCGATCACCGCACTAAGGCGAGCCTCGGTGAGCGTTAGCAACTCCATAAGTTTAACAATCGCGAACATCCCGTCGGTAATCGGATAAAACGCGGGGAAGATATAGCCCCCGGTTCCATCACCAAGCATCAGCAGATTGGGTTGCTGCGAGGCGGTCTGCATCAACGCGCCCATCGTGGCGCGGGTACGCAGAATGCGCCCCCCATACCGTTCAGCAATCTTCTCGAAGGCGCGTGGTGCCGTAACTGGCACGGCGACAGTGCCACCGCCGTGGGCCTGCATAGCCATCGCGGTAACGGCCGCCAAGGCGCGCAAGGGATGGAGCCGCACACCCTTATCATCAACGAGGAAAATCTTCTCGCCACCACTATCGAGCCGCACCCCCATGCTTGCCCCGACAACCGGCGTAATCTGGGTCAAACGCTGGACTGCGGCCTCAAACTGCGCCGTTGTTTGAAAGACCATCTGTTCATCGGGATTGACATTCAACTCAACCGAGTCAACCCGATAGCGGCGTAGCACCGGCGACAGGATCATGCTGGCGCTGGTATTGGCATAGTCAATCACCAGGTGAAAACTCCGCCCAATCATCTCGAGCGCATCAGGCCGCAGCGCCTTGAGAAAAGCGGACGTATAGGTTGAGGCAATGGCATCGCCATAGCGAATCCGTCCGATCTCATCAAGATAGGCCCGGCGAAAATCTTCACGAAAGAAGGTATTTTCAATTTTGCGCTCGACGGTTGACACAATATCGAGGCCATGCTCATCAAAGAACTTGACTTCAACGACCCGGTTATCATAGGGAGAGAGCCGCACATGGATGCCGCCAGAGGCATTGATTGCCCGGGTGTAATAGCGCGCCACAGGGATGGGCACATTTTGCAGGTCACAGACATTGATACCGGCCGAAGGCAGACCGGCAACAATCGCCCGTTTGAGCATCCGGGGGGTATAGTGGGCATCACGGTTGATGGTCACCGTTGACCCACGGGTCAAAGTAGCCCCAAAAGCAGCGCCAAGTTTCGCGCATAATTCAGGAGTGATTTCGATATTAACCAGACCAGTCACACCATAGCGCCCAAAAAGCACCCGTCGCCCCTGGCTACCCCAGATAATGCTACTGCTAACCGTCGCACCCTCATCAACCTCTTTGCTGGGCCAGATCTTCACATTGGGCTGGATCACCGCCCCGGCCCCAATCTGCACACCATCGCCAATCACAACCCCTTCAAAGAGCATCGCCCGCTGACGAATATTGGACTGGCGCAAGACAATCGCGCCCCGCAACTCGGCACGCTCCCCAACATACGAATTGCGCCAGATGATCGAACGATCAATATTGGCCCGTGTGTCAATAATGGTATAATCACGAACCACCGAAGGCCCATGAATAATGACCCCGCTTTTGATCTTAGCCCCATGTCCAAGATAGATCGGCCCGTGAAGTTGCGCATCAGGGGCAATTTCGGCGTCACCATCAACCCAGACATCACCACCAATGTTATGCCCGAGGCGCGGCAGATTAACTTTGCCCGCCAGGTAATCGCCACACGCTCGCATATACTCTTCGATCGTGCCAACATCCGTCCAGTAGCCCTGGGTCACAAAGCCCTGAATGCGGTCACCGCGCTCGATCATATGCGGGAAGATATCTTTTGACCAGTCTGATGATTTGCCTCGTTCGATATAGGCCAGCACCGAGGGATCAAGCACATAGACGCCAGTATTGACGGTGTCGGAAAAGACCTCGCCCCAGCTCGGCTTTTCAAGAAACTGACGGACATTGCCATCTTCATCAATAATCACCACACCATAATCAAGCGGATTATCAACGTGATAGAGCGTGATAGTCGCTTGTGATTTCGTTGTAAAATGATGATCGATGATTTTACTCAAATTAAAATCGGTCAACGCATCGCCAGAAATAACCAGAAATGGCTCATCAAGCAAATGCTCGGCATGTTTGACACTCCCGGCGGTACCAAGTGGCATCTCCTCGAGTGAATAGGTAATATTCACGCCATAGGCGCTGCCATCACCATAATAATCCTGAATCGCATTCGCAAGGTATTGAACGGTAATAATAATATCAGTAATGCCGTGGATTTTGAGGAGTTCGATAATATGTTGAATCACCGGACGATCTACAAGCGAGACCATCGGCTTGGGGCGGTTAATGGTCAGAGGTCGCAGGCGGGTGCCTTCGCCACCTGCCATGACGACGGCTTTCATGGCTACTCCACAGGCTATTCCGTTACTCTGCGAGGTTATGCGGACGGCAGGATTGCCGTCTCTGAAGTATACACGTTCTTAGAGGGAGCCGCAAGGAGGGCAATTGCATCTTTAGGGCTACGCTGAACATGGGGGAACCACGTTCCCCCATGTTCAGCGTAGCCCTGATTGCATCTTCTATCCATTGATACGAGAGTCGGAGTTTATCGCCTAGCGCTCTTCGCCCCACATGTGCTAGACTGAAGGGACACTTCCTCCTCTCCATATCTCCATCAATGCTGTACGACAATTATCGGCAGCATCGGCGCTGCGGTGGGTTCTACCGCCCTCGGGGCCGGGGTCGGCGCGAGCATCGGTGGTCTGGCTGGCGTCCTGATGAGCACCGGAGTGCCCGAAGAGTCGGCCCACATCTATGCCGAGGGTGTGCGACGGGGCGGCGTGCTGTTGACCGTGAGCGTCGATGCAGCCACAGACGAGCGGGTCAATGTCGATGCGGTGATGCGCCACTATGGGGTGGTAGACATCGATCAGCGCAGCAAGGAATGGCACAAAACCGATTGGAACCCCTCGCTGGCAACGGACACGAATCACCCAGACTTTGCCCAGGGTCAGCGTACGATGCCACCTAGCACGAGCCACCCGGACTTTGCCCAGGGTCAGCGTACGATGCCACCTAGCACGAGCCACCCGGACTTTGCCCAGGGCCAGCGTACGATGCCACCTAGCACGAGCCACCCGGACTTTGCCCAGGGTCAGCGTACTGCGCCATCCAGCACAAACCACCCGGACGTAGCCCACGGTATGCACAGCGCCAACGACAACAATGATCGCGACTTTCAAACCCACTATCAGTCGAGGTTGGCAGCGGGCGGACGGCCCTACAGTGACTATGCTCGGGCCTATATCTTTGGTACCGATATGGCCACCGACGCGGGTATTGATGGTCACACATGGGATGCGGTTGAGCCAGACTTGCGCCGTATCTGGAATCAGAGCCATCCAAACACCTGGGACGAGTTCAAGACAGCCGTGCGCTACGCATGGGAGAAGGCACTAGGCCGCCGCACACAGGCGAGCATAGAGGACTGAGTCTCATACATTTTCTGCTCTGCTGCCGAAGGGAGGGTCGGCTTTAGTCGGCACTCCAGCATACCAGGAAACTTCATTCCCAGACTAATCATTAGTCTGGGAATGAAGTTTCCTGGCGTCCTCAGCCGTCCACGAATTGGGGCCACGAATGAACGAATGCGTGCGGCACAAAGCCCGCCTGCGCGGGCTGGATGAGGCCGCGCAGGCGGCCTTGGCGACCCGTCGCCGAGGACTTCAGCCCGACGGTGCTCCGGTCAGGTGGACGGTGCATCAGCCCTGGCGGTGGTGACGGGACATGCCCCTCACCAGGTGTCACTTTTTTATGGTGTCAAACGTACACAAACCAGAATACCGGCAGCGGACGATCGAAGGTGCGC
>NZ_RYFF01000067.1 GCF_004138165.1 Candidatus Chloroploca sp. Khr17 | reverse complement strand
GCCGACCAGGATGACGGAGGCCGTACCGGGGTTTCCGTGTCAAGCGTTTCGGCGGCGGGAGCTGGCTGTTCAGGGCTGTGGGTAGTCATCACAACGATCCTCTCGTACCGCCCTGCATGCAACGGGTTTTTGGGAGCATGGTGTCCAAAGGTAGTCTAGCACATAGGGCAGATCGATCGCCGCGTCCAGGCGCAGCGTCTGGCTGGCCAGGGTCGGCCCCAGCTCGTCGTGCAGGTCGCGCCGGATGCGCCGACGTTCTTCCTCGCGGGCCAGCACGAGGGCCTCGCGCGCCCGTTGGAGATCCGCGGTGAGCCGCACCGAGGCGGCCACCGCGCCGCTCTGGTTGGCGATGTCGGCCAGTAGGCGCCGCTCATCCGGGGCGAACCCCTCGCCCGGCGAGCGCGGGGCGACCGCCAGCCAGCCTACCAGCTCACCACGGAACTGCATCGGCCACTCCGCCGTGGTCGGCGCGGGCCGCCCGCTGGTGGCGACCACCTGCCGCTCGCCGTCGCCGCGCTGAATGCTGATCGCGACGTAGGGAAGCTTCAGCGTCTGGCAGATCGTTTCGGCGGTCGCCGGCAGGATCTGCTCGGGCAGCACCGACTGCTGCAGCTGCCGGCCCAGCTGCGAGAGCACCGCATAGGGCTCGTCACGCTCGCCGAACATCAGCCGGTTCACCCCCTTCTGCAGCCGCTCGCGCAGCGGCTGGGCCAGCAGCGCGACCACGCCCGTCGCCAGCACGGCGCTGAGGAAGCTCTGCTGCATGTGGAAGACGACGCTCAGCCCGCTGACGATCAGCGCGTAGCACGCGACGATCGCCGCGCTCAGCCCGCCGTAGACTAGCGTGCGGTTGATAATCCGGTCGATGTCGTAGAGCCGGTAGCGGAAGAGCGTCGCACCGACCACCAGCGGGTAAGCGACCTGCAGGCTCATCGCGACCGGCAGGTACCAGACGCTCTGGAAGATCTCCGGGCGCCAGAGCACCCCGGGTAGCTCGAAGATCAGGATCTGGACTCCGATCGCGACCACGAAGTAGTAGCTCAGCCACTTGAGCTGCTGCTGCTCCACGCCGGTCGCGCGCCACAGCCTGGTGACGATCGCAGCACCGCCGAGCATCACCCCGCTCAGCAGCAGCAGGATGTTCGCCTGAGCGAAGAAGGTGCTCCACCAGGGCGGCAACCAGTCCACCCCGAGCGGGTTGGCGTAGCGGTCCGGCATCCCTGGCTCAAGCAGCTCAGGCGCCACGGCCTTCCCCGCCACCGTGAGGGCGATCAAACCCAGCAGGACGCGGGTGAGGGTGCGCCAGGCCGGGCTCAGGTCGCGCCCGTCGGGGAACCAGAGCGGGATGAGGATGTAGACTGCGAGGCCGTAGAGGTTGAACAGGACGAAATGGATCCAGGTGAGCGGCGCAAGCCCCAGCGGTGGGATAATACCGGCACCGGCGCACAGGACAAACGCGCCGCTGAAGTAGGTCGCCAGGGGGCTCGCTGCGAGAAACAGCCAACCGATCCGGCTGGCTGGCTGGGCGCGCACGATCAGAAAGCCGATCCCGGCGTAGGCGAGCGCGACCAGCCACCCGGAGTAGCTTTGCGCGTCGAGCACGGGGCCACAGCCGGCGAGGTGTAGCCAGCCGAAGCCGAACAGCGAAACGCCCGACGTGGTGAGTAGCAGCGTCCATGCCAGCCACGCCCGTCGGGATCCGCCCGCTACCGGTCGTGGGTGGTCGTTCGTTTCCACCGGTAGCGAGCGCTGCGGCACTGGCACCACCCGATCCACGCCGGCGCGAATGCGCCGGTGGAGCGGGCGGATCAGCACTGCCGAGGCGGCCGTGGCCAGCAGCAGGCTGAGCAACCCTCCGCGCCGATCCAGGCTCAGCGATGCGGTACCGGCGACGATCAGCAGATAGAGCATGGTGATCGCCAGCGTCAGGCCAGCGTGCGCCAGGGTCCGGTTGATGAGCAGGTCGATGTCGTAGAGGCGGTACTGCAGGATTGCCGCGGCGATTGCGAGCGGCAGCGCGGCCTGGAGCAGGCGCACCACCGGGTAGATGACGGTGGCGAAGAGCAGGCTTGCGCTGTAGGAGTCGCCGTCGAGCGCTCGCCCCGCCGCCATGTGGAGCGCGAGCCCCAGCCCCGCCGCCACGGCGCCAGCCACGACCCAGCGCGTCTGCTGGCGCTCGACCGGCCCCGAGACGCGCTGGAAGCGGTAGATCTGCGCGCCGATCCCGGCGGCGAGAACGAGGCAGATCAGGGTCAACTCGACGGTCGGCAGCATCCGCCACGGGAAGAGCTCGGGCGTGATCATACTGGCGGCCGCCATCCAGGCCACCGTCCCCGTGAGCAGGACAAGCGAGGCGCGGGGCGCCGGGCGTCCGTCGGGGAACAGGAGCAGGAACGCGAGCAGGCAGACGAACGCCACGCCGAACCAGCGGTCGAGGAGCGGCACCCAGCGCGGCGCCAGGCCGTAGAGCGCCTGCACCGGCGACGAGAGGCCGCCCACGAAGACGACCACCAGCGTCGCGGCGCTCAGCAGCGCCGCCAGGTCGTCCGAGCGGTGCCGGACGATCAGCACGGCAATCGTGGTGACGAGCAGCGCGACCGCGACGTCGATGGCCAACTGCACCTTTGGCGGCGCGCCCGCCGGGATGGCCAGCGGCGCAAGCGGCTGCAGCTGCGGCCCGCCGGCGATCAGGGTCACCGGCCGGGGCTCGGCCAGGCCCGTGCGGACGACAAGCTCGATCGGCGCGCCAAGCGGGACGTCGACGAGGTCGGGCGGTGGTGCTTCCGGCGCACGGGATACCGGAACGCCGTTCACCGCCAGCAGGCGATCGCCGCTGAGCACGCCTGCGGCGGCGACATCCCCACCGTTCCAGGGGTGCAGCACAACCTCGCCGGTAGCATCGCGCACGATGTCGGCGGCGAGCGGCGGGGTATAGGCATACGGAGCCGTAAGCTGGACGGCGATCCCAGCGGCGAAGAGGAGCAGCGCGCAGCCTGTCAGCAGCAGCAAGGTGAGGCGCGCCAGCGCAAGCGGGACGCCACGCAGCTGCCGTGTCCGGGTGCCGGACACGATGCGCGGGGTGGTCTCCCTGTCGGCAAAAGTCATGGTATCGCCGCCTGTGATAGGTAATCTGCACGGTAGCTATAGTATAAGCTATTAGCGGCTGCAAGACGGCCTTGTCGCCAGCCAGGCCAGGGCTGCGCTGATCACCGGGTCGTCGTCGGCGCCAAAGCGCAGCCAGTCGGTCGCCACCAGCTCGTCGGGCGCGATCGGCCCGTCGTAGAGCGCGCCGCCGCGATTGTAGGAGCGCGCGCCGCTGACGAACAGCTCGGCGCCGTCGCTCAGCGGCGTGTGATCGACCAGCAGCGGCAGGCCGTAGGTCGGCTCGCCGAAGAGGCGGGTGTCGGGGCGGCCGATGAACGCCACCAGCGCCGTCTCCGCGCCCTGCGTGGTGGCGGGGCTGATCAGGAGCGCGAGCGGCCGCGCCGGGACCACGGCGAGCGTCCCTTCCACCGTACTCTCGTCGCGGCGCTGGCCGTCCCAGCGCACTTCGCCGTCACGGTAGCTCCAGGGCGTGTGCCGCCCGTCTCGGTCGACGAAGCCGCCAAGCTCGCCGGGGCCAAGGATCGGGCCTGCGGCGGCCAGGAAGCTCCACATGTTACCGCCGGTGTTGCGCCGCAGGTCGATGATCCAGCCGCAAGCGGAGCCCTCGCCGGCGGCGCGGATGGCCGCCTGCGCCCGCGTCGGGTACTGGGCCGAGCCCCAATCCCACGGGAGATCGAGATAGCCGACTGTTGCGTTGCCGACGGCGATGGGCCGCCCCTGTGGGCGCCCCTCGTAGCCAATTTCTGCGGCCTCGAGGGTGATTTCGCGTGGGTTGGCCTCGCCGGGGCGCTGCACCCGCAGCTGGACGATGGGTCGCCAGCTCAGGTTGGTGCGCGCCGCGATATACTCCGCGTGGGGCACGCCGTTGACATGGGTGATCTGGTCGCCGAGCCGCAGGCCGGCCCGCTCGGCCGGGCCGCCGGGCGCCAGGAAGACGATAGTGCCGTCGCGCTTGAGCTCGTTGTAGCCGTGGGTGAGCTGGCTGGCGCCCAGATTGCCGGGGTCGAGTAGGAAGGCGTTGTCGTCCCCTGCGGCGTTGAGCGCCGCGAGCACGTGGCGGATGGCCGGGTAGGTGTCGGCGGCGGTGGCTGGTTGGGGCGCCAATGCTATGGCCTCAGCGCGCAGCGCGGGCCAGTCGGCGACCCGGTCGTGGAGCACGGCGTGGGCCTCAATCCAGTCCAGCGCGTTGCGCAGGTAGTCGGCCGGTGGTTGTGGTGGGCTGGCGCACGCGGCAAGCGCCACGGCGCAGAGGATGGAGAGCACGTGGAGGAGCTTCATGGCAGCCTCGCCGGTAGCGCGAGCGGGGATGGGGCGAGCGGCGCGTGGCTTGGGACGGGTGCAGCACGCTCGGCGATGGCCAGCGGCGCGAGCAACGGGTGCGGCGAGGTGCGCAGCGCCGGGATTGAACTGGGGGGTGTCAACGTGCCGAGCACCAGGCTCAGGACGAGGAGCAGTGCCAGCAACGCGGCGCTGATGAGCGGCGGAGCGATCGCGGAGCGGTTCTCGAGCATTGGTACCTCCTGTCCACTTACTCTGCAGGCGTGAGGTCTCGTTGTATGTACAAATGTGGAGGGGGGTGTGAGCCAAGCATAGCACACCCCCACCCCCCTGTGACGATGAAGCCCTCTCGGAGCCGGGTGATCAGGCTGCTAGACACGCTCCGCTCGCACCTGCGTCGCGCTCAGGGCGCCGGGCTCGCCGCGCAGCAGCGCCAGCCCCACCGGCGCGAAGCCGGCCAGCATCAGCAGCCCGTAGAGCGGGTAGGTGACGCTGTAGGCAACCTCGCGGACCTGGGCCAGCAGAAAGCTGACGGTGCTGACAATCAGCGCCCCCGCCGCCCAAGCCGGGATGGCGCGGGCCTGGAGCAGGCCGACCGCGCAGATGGCCGGCGTCAGCGCCCCGAACAGGCCGAGCAGGCCATAGGCGTTGAACGCGGGTACCACACTGGGTGCAGCAAAGATCTGCGCCTGGCTCTCGAACAGCCCCAGTTCCACCATCATCAGGCCGGCCATACGCATCGTGTAGGCCGCGACGCCGACGGCGTTAAGAAAGCCGATCACGGCCACGACCGCGCCGTAGACCGGCTTGCTGCGCCCGATCGTCATCGCCACACCCTGGTACATCGCCACAGTGAAAGTCCAGGCGTACATGCCCACCACCGCCTCCCAGGCCAGGTTGCCCGCCAGGTAGAGCAGCGCGCTCAGCACCTGGAGCGCCGGGGCCAGCAGACAGGCCAGGCCGAGCAGCCGCCGCATGATCGTCTCGTAGGTCATCGTCATCCCTCCGTGTGTTGGTACCGTATGCCGTGTGGGATAAGCATAGCATCCACGCTTCCCGACTCGTATAGGGGCCTGCACCCATCGCGGCCGGGAAGTTGGTGTGCTACGCTGGTGCTCGCACACCGATGCTCAGAGCCGAGCCGCGCACGAAACCCGGCCACTGGGTAGCCGCGCATGTTCAAGGAGGCCCCGCGTGATCAGCGACAAGCCGATGTGTGATCGCTCGGATCTCACGCCCGTCTGGCTCACCGTCGCTCTCGCCGCGAGCGGGGCGCTGGGGCGCGGGGCCGTGGTCTTCCAGCAATGAATCCGGTCTAGCCCACGAAGGCGGGCTTCGCTTCCCCTCGCCGAGGGCTTATGGTCTTCCAGCAATGAATCCGGTCTAGCCCACGAAGGTGGGCTTCGCTTCCCCTAGCCGAGGGCTTCAGCCCCACGGCATCAGGCGCAGAGCGGATTATTTCCTGAAAGACCATCAGCCCCACGGCATCGGGCGGATAGCGGATCATGTACTGCAAAACCATCAGCCCCACGGCATCAGGCGCAGAGCGGATCATGTACTGTAACACCATGAGTAGTCTGTAACCTAATTTTCCGATCTTCCTGGGTACGCGGGCGTCCCGCCCGCTTCGCGAGCACCAACGGGCGGGACGCCCGCGCACCCAGGGCGCGAAGGATCAGCAAACTTCGTTGACAGACTAATGAGGGCGTGCGGTTAGGCGGGTTCCGTACTGTCATCGGGCAGGAAAATCGAGAGCAGCAACGAGACGACACTGACCACGAGCGCACCGAAGAGCGCCGGCCAGAAGCCGCCTACGTGAAGCCGATGTTGAAGAGCCACGGTAGCGCGCCTGGCCGGGCACCCTACCGGCGCCGAGGAACAGCTTGATTTGCTCCTCGCTGCCCCGTCGTGGCCCACATCCAGGCCCACGCACGTGCAGCGAGACTCGCCTGCCCCGCCGCGAACAGGAGGAGCAGGGCGTTCAGGCCCCGGTGCCAACAGTCGACCAGAAGGTGAGCTGTTGGTGAAGATTGGCCAGGTCGGTCTGAGTCGACGTGAGCTGCTCCCTCGTCGCCCCTAGAGATGACCGCGACTCTGTGAGACGCTCGGCCAACCGCTGGCTTAACGCCAGCAGGCGCGAGCCATCACTGCTCGCGATATCGGCCCGCAAATCGTCGGCCCACGCCCCCGCCTCGGCGATGCGCTGACTGATCGTCGCCAGATCATCTTCGGCGATGGGCAGGCTGACGAAGGGTAGTGTGTTGAGCTGGGTCACGGCCGCGTTGAAGCCTTCCAGCCCTGTGTGCAGCCCCTCCGCCGTGGTGGAGAGCCGTTCAAGGCTCGGCAGGAGCTCATCGCCGAGGGCACGTTGGAGGCGTTCGGCCTCTGGCCCTGCAGCCTCGCCGTTGCGCAGGCTCCCCACCGCAGCCTGAAAGGCGACCACGTTCTGCTCGGCCTCGGCAAGCCCGTCGTCGAGGTCGTCAACAACTTGTCCGGCCAGCCCGACCAACCTGGACACCAGATCGATCGCCGCGAGAGAGGCCTCATCCACAGAGGCCTTGGCGAACCAGGATCCGATGATGCCAGACACACAGAGCAGGAGGGTGAGCACGGCCAGGACAAAGATCACTCCGCTGCCAATTTTCTTGAGCACTACCACAGTTTCATCCTTCGTTAACGAGGTTGGCTCCCACCGCACTTCCTGAGGCCTTAGACAAGGTTCGTAACCGAGTTACGCTTGTCGACGCTGCCCGCGGCGGGGGCGGCGGGGGCATCCGGCCCCCGCAAGGCAAGGGTAGATGGGGAGGGCTCTGCTCTCCACGCCTCTCCCAAAACGGTAACGTAAAAAGCCGCGCAGCGAAGCCATGGCTTCGTGCAAATGTAGCGAGATCGGCTGTTTCTGTATGAGACAGTGCTTCAAAGTCTAACGATGGGCTGGGGTGACCGCATCGCAAAAACTACGTAAATCGGCCTGCCAGAAGTAGCGGTTTGCACTAAGCAGTTCAGGCAAGCGGACTTCACGTTCTGATGGCAATTCCTGCCATGCATAAATGACGATGCCGCCGCGGGGGGTCGGGTGTTATAGTCAGTCCAACACTTCCTGATGAGCACCGCCAAAGAGTAGTTCGCCGAGCCCCGGGCAGTGTAGGACGATCCCGAACGGCGGCGCACGCTGGCGACGGTTTATAGCCTCTTTGCTTTTGTGACGATGCCTTTTCTGGGGTCATCGTTGCGATGCAAGCTAGGATCTACGTGAAGTCCTCGAGCAACAGCGCCCGGTTGATCATGCTGGCAGCAACCATGCCTGCGCTGGCAGCGACGATCGCCTGCTGCATCAGCGTTGTGGCATCGCCGGCGGCATAGACCCCTGGCACGCCGACGTGATGGTCATTGCCGAGGCGCTCGGGTTCCCCGAGCGCGGTCGGGTGTTGAACGACCAGTTGCGGGCGCGCATGGAACGTGTCGAAGATCGCGTCGCCGGAGCGCCGCGCCCCGGTGTCGTGGCGTTGGAGTGGCTCGATCCGCCATGTTCGGCGGGAGATTGGACGCCGGCATTTGTTCGCCGTGCCGGAGGGCACGAGCTTTTGGGCCGTGAGGATCGGCCATCCTTTGTGTTAAACTGGCAGCAGATTGGTGCTGCCCAGCCTGATGTGCTGTTGCTGATGCCATGGGGCTATTCGACCGAGTCTGCCCGACGCACATGGTTCAGTTTGAAGCGCCCCGCATGGTGGAATGCGCTCCCTGCGGTGCGTAACGGTCGTGTGCATATCCTTGATGCTCGCGCTGCGAGCCTGCGGCCAGCGCCGCGCGTTGTCGATCTGGTCGAGCAGGTGGCCCGCCTGTTGCACCCGCACTGTTTTAGGAGGTCATAGTATGGCGAAACCAAATCGCGCCGAGACACGGATGGTCTTTCCGATCTTTCCTGCCGATACTAATCATTACGGGACACTCTTTGGAGGGCAGGCGGTCGCCTGGATCGATCAGGCCGCTTTTATCTGTGCGACGCGCTGGTGCCGCCGTAAGGTGGTGACGGTTCATTTCGGGGAGGTGAGCTTTCACCACGCCGTGCGCCAGGGTTCGATCATCGAGTTGGTGGCGCGTCTTGTCCGTACTGGGGAGAGTTCGATGCATATTGCGGTTGAGTTGTGGTGGGAGCCAATGGATCATGACGAGCGGGTGCTGGCGTGTCAGGCCGAGTGTGTGCTGGTGGCCCTCGGCGATGACGACCGGCCCGTGGCGGTACCGCCACTCTTGCCTGACTGATGGTTTTCGAGCCAAGACTTCGCGGCTTCGCGGCTTCGCGTGAGCTTCTTTGCACAGTATTGGGTCTTACCCATCTCGCGTAGAGATGATGGACGGAAAGACCATCCGCTGAGGTATTGATGATCATCCTGGATGCCCTTGAGCGCCGGCTTGCGTTGGCCGGCTCACCACAGCGGATCGTTTCGCTGGTGCCAAGTCTCACCGAGTGGCTCTTTACCGTTGGAGCCGGGGCGCGCGTCGTTGGCGTGACTGACTATTGTATCGAGCCAGCGGCGGCCCTGGTCGGGCTGCCGCGGCTGCGCGGCACCAAGAACCCCGACCGTAGCGCGATCGTGGCGCTGAGCCCCGACCTGGTGCTTGCCGACCAGGAGGAGAACCGCGAGTGCGATGTGCTGGCCCTCGCCGCCGCCGGGATCAATGTCTACGTGACCGCGATGCGCAGCGTCGCCGATGTGCCAGCGCAACTCGCCGCTCTGGCAACGGTGCTGGGGGTTGGTGCCCAGGCCGCACCGGGATTGGAGGCGCTGCGCACCGCGATCCGGGCTGCCGAACAGCACCCCAGGCGACGCCCGCGCAAAATGCTCGCCTTCATCTGGCGCGACCCCTGGATGGCCGTCGGTGCCGAAACCTACGCGGGCGACCTGCTCCGGCTCTGCGGTGCTGAAAACCTCGCACTGCAACTGCCCGGGCGCTACCCGCGTGCCGCACTCGCCGCTTTTCTGGCCCTTCAGCCCGAGGTGATCCTGCTACCGAGCGAGCCTTACCCCTTTACCGAGCGTGATCGGGAGCCGTTTGCGCCCTTTGGGGACGTGCCCGCCGTGCGCAACGGGCGGATCATGCGCTGTGATGGCATGGCGTTGACCTGGCCTGGGGCACGGACGGTTGAGGCGCTGCAGAGCTTCACCGCGCTGATGGAGCATTGATTACGAAAATAGGGCGTAAAGCCCAGCAGCTTCAGCGCTGGGATATGAGCCCTTCACGCGCTTGAGCGGCTAGGGCGATTGCATCTTCCGTGCAGCCTGGAGCAGCGCGGCAGTACGCGCCATATACGCCGGGCCTGCGGCCGTGCGCCTCGGCTGGCGCGTGCCTCGGCCTGACCCCTGCCCCCTAAACCCCTGACCCCTGCCCCCTGCCCCCTAAACCCCTGACCCCTGACCCCTAACCCCTGACCCCTAACCCCTGACCCTAAGCCCGTAGTCCTTGCTCGCGCAGGTGTGCATCAAGCCAGACCGCAGCTTCTGGGGCAAGCTCGGGCGGGGGCGGGGCGGCGCGGTAGTCGATCTGCAGATCGTAGCGGGCGTTGCGGTAGACCTGTTGCAGCACCTGAGTCAGTGGTAACGGCACATCGGGATCGGGATGGCGCAGGGGCACCGGCACGGTTGGGAGGGAACCCTGAAGCGGGCACGACCAGATCGCGATCTCGGGCCAGCGTTCGGCACGGCTGAGGAAGACGAAGTACGGGGCAGTGGGGAGAACGGTGGAAGGCGCAAGTTGTGGGCGTCTGCCGCCGCGCAGCAGATCAATTTCGAGCAGATGCACACCACTTTGAAACAATTCCTGGCGCTTCTGCTCATAGGCGTCGGCCCCATCCGCACCAGGGCGCTTATTGACGGGTGAAAGCAGTTCAATGGCTGTGACCAGCGTATCATCGTGTACGGTGCGGATCTCGATGCGCGCATAACGGGTGGGGATCTGCACCAGCGCTGTGCCGGTCAACGATGGGGCGGTAATGGCCGTTGCCAATGGACTGACGCCGGCAAGGTCGCGCTCATACACGCCCACATCAGGCACGATTGCGCGGCGCGACGTTGCAATGTCAATCTGCTCTAGGGCGATATACGGAGTGATCCGGGCGACATAGCCCGGTGCGATCTGCGCCTGGATCGCGTCACAGCTCGTGGTGATCAGCCGGGTATGCACATCCGGCCACAGGCCAGGCTGTTCGAGATAGGGATCCATGCCAGGAAACGGGAGTTCCATCATCTACCTCCGGTTCGCCAGTTCGTTAGCGCCATGATAGCACGACGACGGCAAATCTGAGGTGTTGTGGATGCGGTCGGCGTTACCGAGGGCAAGAAGAATGCGTCGCAGCCGCTGGAGCGCAATCATCATGTGAGCTTCGCCAAGCTGATCGACCAGGTGGCCCAGGACCGGCGCGACGACGACGGGCTTTCTCGTCTTGCTGGCCGACTGGCGATGCTCGACCGTAAACTCGACGACGACGACCGCGTCCGTGTCGCCCAGCAGACCGGTGGCCCGCCCTTGTGCGACTTGGCGCATGCCCTGCTCGATGCCCTCGACCCCGACAAGCACGAGGCGCTTGCCAAGGCTCAGTACGGCCCCGCGTTCCGCGAAGCAGAACGTGACGCTGTGGCCGAGCAACTAGCCGGCATCGCGTGCGCGCGGTTCGACGATGCCAAGCTGCGCCAGCTATTGAAGGACATCAAGCAGAAGTCCGATATCGTTTTGGTACGCTTCGCGCTCGGGCTTGACCAGATCCTGGAGCCGTTCAGCGCCAAGGTCGAGCAACGCTTCAACCTCTGGATCGGGCGCGAAAAGAACCAGGGCCGCGAGTACACCCCCGCGCAGATCGAATGGCTGCGCGCCATTGCCAGTTACATCGCCGCCAACGCCGAAATCGGCCCGCGTGACCTGATCTGTCGGTGGCACGGCTGATGCGGAGCGTTCAGCATGAAAACCCTCCTTCGATGATTTGCAACAGGCACTGGTGGCGTAGAGGACTCAGAAACAGGCATTACCGAGTGAATGCGCGATAGGGCGGGGATTGGCGGCTAATTGTTACATACCCTTGTGAGGCCGATCCAGGGCCGATTCAGGTGTATAATCGTGGCATACCACAGGTACGGCCGTCTCGGTGGCAGAAGCGCCGTCTACTTCTTTATGTTGGTTTGCAGTGAACGAAAGAGCAATACTGGAGTAGTTTGAGGATGGTGAAAGAAATAGCAATTCGAATAAAGGAGATCGTCTTATTGCGATCTAAACCGACCAGCAGGCAAATTCGAATGCTGGAGTGGTTGCAGGGATTTATTATTGTTCTATTAATTTTGACTTTAATACTGGTTTTTACTACAAGTTATGAAAATGTAGATCGGGGTAATAACTATGAAGGATTGATTATATTCTTGATATTGATCATGTCATTCAATTATAGATTTAATCAAAAAGGAAAGTACTACTTGTCGGCTCTATCGACGATCGCGATCACAATCCTGGCTTCATGGTTCCCACTGATATTTGATCCCAATGTAATACAGGGTGATGTTGTTCCGTTGACGTATGTCACAATATCCATTCTGTTATCCAGTTTGCTATTACCGCCAGCAATTACTATTGCAGTGGCAGCGTTTCAGTGGCTTGGGTTAGTGTTCGTGTCAATATATGTATCTTCAATGGCTTCAGTAAATTGGGCTAGTTTTTTGGTATATATATTTATGTCGTCAGTGCTTGGTATTCTGGCGAATATTATTCAACAGCGAGATATGGCTCACATAGATTATCAATCCGAGCAATTAAAATTGCGAGAATTTGAATTGCAAGAGCGATCTGTTCGTGATCACCTGACAGGCTTATATAATCGGCGATATTTGGATGAGACACTGATACGAGAAATTAAACAAGCAGAGAGTCAAAGGAGTTCAATTGGGATAATTATGCTGGATATTGATCATTTCAAGCAATTTAACGATGAGCTTGGCCACTCGGCTGGTGATACGGTATTGATGGCATTAGGTGATCATTTGAGCAAATGTGTGCGCGAATATGATATTGCTTGCCGATATGGAGGTGAAGAATTTGTGCTGGTTTTGCCAAGGACAGAGTTGGAAGTAACAAAAAAAAGAGCAGAATATGTGAGACAAACGACATCAAATCTAGAAGTTAAATATAATGCGAAAAGATTAAAACCGATCACGATTTCGCTAGGAGTTGCAGCATATCCGCATCATGGGATGAATAGTGGTGAAATTTTGAGATCAGTAGATAGTGCGTTGTTAGCTGCAAAGGAGTATGGGAGGAATAGAGTAGAAGTCGCACAAAAGACTTGAAAAAATCAGTCCAGACCAACCCGCTCACAAGGGCAGGGCCTTCGCACAGTCCAGAAACCGTCTTTGCACGTGATCCCCAGGTGATCCTCGGGCCAGACAGTCATGGCGAGTTCCTCACCGTTGCCGCCATCAGCGAACGACCTGGTTGGGCCGACCTGCAGGCGGTGCGCGATGGGCGGGTCTACACGCTTGATGGCGACATTCTCTCGCGGCCCGGCCCGCGCCTCGCCGATGCGGTCGAGTTGCTGGCGGCAACCCTCTACCCCGAGCTATTCGGTGAGGGCGTGCCTACCGGGGGATGGTCGCCCTTGCACGCTACGCGGTGTCATCTGTGAACCAGGCAGCGACGACACCGGCATCGGCTTTGGCCCAACGCATCACGACGTCGCGGCTCGGCGTTGGCGCATTGCTGAGTGGGCTGTCCCTGCTGTTGTTGCTCTCGGTGACGCTGGCCGTGATGATTGGTCCGGTGCCCCTCGCACCGGACCTGGTCTGGCGCGTCGCCCTCCACGAGCTTGCGCCGGGGCTCGTCACGCCTGATTGGGAAGCGTTTCAGCGTAACATCATCTGGGAACTTCGTTTTCCGCGGGTGTTGCTCGGCGGCCTGGTTGGGGCGGGCCTGGCAGTGATCGGCGCAACGATGCAGGCCCTTGTACGCAATCCACTCGCCGACCCGTACCTGCTCGGTGTTTCGTCAAGAGTGTCATCTTCTGGATGCTCGGTGGGTTGGGTGGGGCCCGTTGGGACTATCTGGGCATGCTGGCGCTTGCGCTGGCGCTCGGCACGCTCTATCTCACCGTGCAGGCGCGTTCGCTCAACGCGCTGAGTGTTGGCGAAGAGACGGCGGCGACGCTCGGAGTTGACACGAGCCGCTTTCGCCAGCAGATCTTCGCGCTCTGCGCCCTGCTGACCGGGACGCTGGTCACGGTGAGTGGCGGGATTGGTTTCGTGGGGTTGATGCTGCCGCCTTACCGGCTTTCGCCCACGAGGTTGCATCAAGCCGTTGTTTCTCGTACAATACGAACAGATGTGTACAGGCACGCTCCCGGACGCCGTAGCGCACCGGCTGGCATGTCACCAACTGAGCCTTCGGGGTTCCGGCAGGCAGTCCTCTGCCGGGTCAAAGGTTCAAGGGTCGTGCGTCCATTACGGTTGGGTAGATGACAACTACCACCTTAGTACAGGAGGACAGAGATGACGAGCAGCGATGCGCGCATCGCGCTCTCGCAGTTCCGCGCATGGGCCGGCGAGGTAGTCTTCAAGCGCGGGCAGGACTACGAGCTGCGGGGGCGAGTGCGCGAGCTTGCCGCCACCCCCGAGGGCGGGCTCGTCGCGTGGGTGCATGGCAGCGAGCGCTACGCGACCCGGGTGAACCTGCGTGCGGATCAGCTGGCTGTGGACTGCACCTGCCCCTACAGCGGCACCTGCAAGCACGCCATCGCCGTAGCCCTGGCCTACCTCAACCGCCCCGATCAGGCGTCGCCCTTACCCATCGCCCTGGCGAGCGACCCTCGCCTGGTGCTGCTCGAGCGCCAGGCGGCCACCACGGTAGCGCTGGCCGCGCAGCCCGCGCAGCCTGACGCAGGGCCAGCCCAGGAGTCGACCCTCCACGCCTTTCTCGCCGCCTATACCCAGGCCGAGCTGGTCGCGCTGCTGCTCGACCTCGCGCAGCGCTTCCCTGAGGTGCGCGATGCCCTTGCGGTGCGCCAGATGCTGGCGAACGACGACGCAGACCAGCTCGAGGCCGAGGTGCTGGGTCGGATCGTCGCCGCCAGCGCTGATCCTGGCTGGCGCAACCGCTGGGATGGAGACGGGTACGAGCCCGACTACGGCCCCGTCTACGATGGCCTCAAGCTCCTGCTCAACCAGGGCCATGCCGACGCGGTTCTGAGCCTCGGCGAGCACCTGCTGGAGGCCGGGATCAACCAGGTGGAGCAGAGCCGCGACGAGGGCGAGACGGCAGCGGCGGTTGCCATGTGCCTGGATGTCGTCTTTGCGGCGCTGCCGGCCTCATCGCTCGAGCCTGACGAGCAGCTCACCTGGGCGATCGATGCGCTGCTGCGTGACGACTATGGTCTCTGCGACGGTGCGCGGGACGTGCTCGACGAGCCGTATCCGCCGGATGCCTGGAGCACGGTGGCCGATGCGCTGCTCGACCGCCTGGAAGAGCTCCCGGCGTCGAACGGCGACTTCCATCGTGAGTACCAGCGGCGAAGGCTGGCCGACTTCGCGATCCTGGCGTTCGAGCGGGCCGGGCGCGAAGCGGAGATCATCCCGCTCTGCGAGCGCGAGGCACGCACGGGGGGCAGCTACCAGCGGGTTGTCGAGCAGCTGCTGGCCGCCGGGCGTAGCGCCGAGGCCGAGCAGTGGGCGCGCACCGGCATCGCGGCGACGGCACGCCAGTACCCGGGCATCGCCAGCGCCCTGCGCGAGGTGCTGCGCAACCTGCGTGAAGAGGCGGGCGACTGGGCGATGGCGGCCGCGCTGCGCGCAGAGGTCTTCTTCGACGGTCCTGCCCTCCCGTCGCTACGGGCGCTCGAGGCGGCCGCCGAGCGAGCAGGAGTTGGCCCGGAGGTGCGTGCAGCGGCGCGGCACTACCTGGAGACCGGCCATCCACCGCAGCCGAAGGCACGCAGCGTCGGCGGCGCCGTCATCCCGCCCTGGCCCCTCCCCGAGACCGGCATCGCGCCCGCCGAGCGGCGCCACCCGCTCCAGTTCCCCCAGCTAGGGCTGCTGATCGAGCTGGCGATCAGCGAGGGGCGTCCCGACGAGGTGCTGCGCTGGTACGATCAGCGCGAGCAGGCCCGCTACGCCGCGATCAACGCCGACATCGTGGCCGACGCGATAGCGCGGGCCTACCCTGAGCGGGCGGCGGCGATCTGGCAGGGGCTGGCCGAGGCGCGCATCGCGCAGACTAGCCCGGCGGCATACGAGGAGGCGGCGCTCTTCCTGCGCAAGCTGCGGCGCGTCTGGGTAGCACAGGGGAAGGCCGCGGCGTGGCGGGGTTTGGTCGAGCAGCTGCGGGCGACGAACAAGCGTAAGCGGCGACTAGTCGAGACGCTGGACGCGCTGCTGCGCGAGTAAGGGTGAAATGCGATGAGTCTTCTGTTGTTGATGCTCCTGATCTTTGTGGTTGTACTAGCACTGTTGTTAGGGTTGGGCATTGGCGTCGCCTTGCTGCTTCACTGGTTGCTGCCGGCGGTCGGGCTGGAGATAGCCCTGCTGGTGGCAGTGCTCGCCGTGGGGCAGGCGATGCTGATCTTCGGGCGCGTGCTGAGCGCCTTACCGCCGGCACTCGCCGAGGTGGAGAGCGAGCGCGAGCCGCCGCTTGTCATCCTTGACCGCGAGGTTACGTTACCGCGCCGACGCGGGAAGCGGACGTAGCGGGAGTCCACAATGCGCGAGTACCCGAACCACATGATAACGTAGAGCGTAGGTGTAGAACGGGATCTGCTCAACAGCAGCATTCTGCGGGCTGAGGCACCATCATCGTTGATCTGGAGCGACAGGGCACGAACGCGCTGCTCAACGATCGCGAGGCTGAGACCGTCGCCGCCTGGCTCAAGGAGCATCCAATCGTTCGTATCATCGCTCGTGATCGTGCCAGCGCCTATGCCGAAGGCACCAATCGTGCCTCAAGCTCAGGACCGGGTGGAATCCAGGACTCGCTGGAGACCGTCGAGGATCAGGTTCAAACCGAACGCGAAATCCGCTTCAACCTGCTGGCCTATGTAGTCTTCGGCCTCGTGCTGACGGTTCTGGCGCTGGCCCTCCACGATCATCTCGGGAGCACGTACACTATTTCATTCACGAAAACGACTATTCCTCGGAGGTACGTTCCCTGGCAAGAAGTCGCAGCATAACTCGCCACGCCGTGCTCCACTCCTTAGTTATAGCATATTTGTTCTTATGGTACTATATGCCTCACTGGCATGCCTGCCAGAGACACGCTTGCGACGTTGGAATCGAGAATATCATGAGCACCATCGAACCCATGCACGACACGGCGCTGCTGGGCGAGCTGAAACAGCGCATCCGTGCGGCTCGATAGCAAACCTGTGGCGGATGCGTCGTTTCTATGAAACGTATGCGAGGGATGAGAAACTCGCACCATTGGTGCGAGAAATTGGCTGGACGCATAACCTGGTCATCCTGGAGCCGTTCTTGCGCGAAATGGGCGGCAACTTCGCCTTTCTTGGGAGCCAGTATCGGCTTGAGATCGGCGAAACCGAGTACTTCATCGATCTCATGCTCTACCATCGCCGGCTCAAATGCCTGGTGGCGCTCGAGTTGAAGATTGGTGAGTTTCTGCCGGAGTATGTCGGCAAGATGCAATTCTATCTGGCTGCCCTCGATGATTTGGTGCGTCTGCCGGATGAGAACCCATCGATCGGCATTATCCTCTGCAAATCGAAAGACAAGACGATCGTCGAGTATGCGCTACGCGAGTCGAACAAAGCGATCGGCGTGGCGACCTACCGGATTGTCACGTCTTTGCCGACCGAATTGCAGGGGCAGCTCCCGGCGCCTGAGCAAGTTGCGAAACTGCTGGAGGGGGTGATGTACCGCGCCAGACGTTGAGCGATGAACCCTACCAGATAGGGCCAGGCGTGCGGTTATGCCCGCGACAGTAACCCCAGCACTCGGCCTCTCGCAACCGCCTGAGTGCGGTTCGTGACGCCAAGTTTCGCATAGATGTTGCGGGCGTGGACCTTGACCGTATGCACCGAGAGATACAGTCTGGCGGCGATGGTCTGATTGGACAGCCCTTCGGCGATGAGATGCAGCACTTCACGTTCGCGCTCGCTGAGCGGGTCAACCAGTGTGGCTTCGGGATCACTCAAGGGCAATGCGGTCGGCTGCTCGGGCTCGGCAGGCGGAAATGCGGCCAGCAGCCTTCGCACATACGTTGGCTCAAGCCCGTTGGCGAGGGCTTCAGGGAGCAGCCGTACCATCGGCGGCCCCTCGTCCACAAAGAGTTGGACGTAGCCCTCCGAACCCGCAAGGGTAAGCGCACGCTTCAGCGGCACGAGTGCCTGCGGGAAGTCGTCGCGGGCCGCGTGCGCGAGGGACTGGAGCACCAGGATCTCGATCACGCTGCCAGTCCTGGCACCGGCTTCCGCCGCCTGCAGGAGGCGCGCCAGGAGCGCCAGGGCATCGACCAGGGAGCGCGCGTCACGATCGCGTCTATAGACGACGATCCGTACCCTGGCCAGCATCAGATACTCGTACTCCCGCAGAAAGGTAAGCTGCTCCCCTTCGTCGAGACCGCGCTCACGAACCCAGGCAAGCGCATGGTCCAGACGCCCCTGCCGGAGGTACACCCGCGCGGTGACTGCCTCGAGGGGGCGGAGATCTGGCACTGGATTTCTGACATACCGGCGCCTGGCCTCGTCGAGCAGGTCAAGCGCAGCGTCCCATTCTTCGGCAGCCTCCTTGAGCCGGGCCTGCGCCATGTACCAGCGGTAGGCCCAGTCGACGAGCGCGGTCCGCGCTCCCAGCTGCCGACTCTGTTGCAGGTAATGCGCGGCGGCTTCCCGATCACCAAGCTCAAGGCACAGCAGCGCGTAGCTGATATCCAGATAGGCTGTGATCGGCCCCTGCTCCAATCCCAGCTGCTGTGCTTGTCGATACACACGGACCGCATCGCGGAGTCGGCCCTGAGTAACCCGAATCTCAATCAGGCCGAAGATGCCGACCAGGGCAAGCTCCAGGTTGCCTGCCTGGCGCATCTGCTCTACCCAGTCAGCAAACGCGCGGTAGGCTGCCTCCAGATCGCCGCTCGCCCAGGTGATCAGCCCGAGGAGTGCGGAGGTCTGCGCGCGCAGGATCGTGTGCGATTCCGGAGTACGGTTCAAAGCGAGCGCAGCGTACCGCGCGGCGGCCGCGAGATCGCCGCGCGTTTGGGCAGTGTATGCACGAGCAAATGGGATCATCGCTGGCAACGCCTGAAATTGCTCCCTGTCCACGACAACCATCTCATCAGATGAAGTTTGCGGCTGTGCGGCTGTAGCTCCCGTCTTCTCCAACCAGCGTTCACTATCGCGTAGGCGGGCCTCGCAACCGTCCAGGTCGCCGTTGTCCATCAGCGCCCAAGCATACTGGGTACTCAGCACCGGCCTGGCACGGATCACCGCATCCGGCAACTGCCGCACCCAGGCGAGCCACATGGCTGACTGGAAGCTGCGATCCATGCCCTGCCACGACTGCTCGGCCAGACGGGCGACCCGTGCGCTATCGTTGGCAGCAGCCGCGTGCTGGAAGGCTTCACGCTCCAGCCCCTGCTGCTCATACCAGACGCTCGCACGGATGTGGAGTTCGGCGACATCGCCCACTGCCTCCCCAGAGCGCGTCGCGTGGCCCTGATACAATTGCTGGCGCAGCACATCCGCAAAAAGTTGATGATAGCGGTACCAGTGCCGCTCGCTGTCCAGCGGGACGAGGAACAGGTTGGCATGCTCGAGATACTCAAGCGTCGCTTGCCCGGGTAAATCGGGATCGTGCAATACGGCATCACAGAGCGGCGCGCAGAGTCGCTCGAGGATCGCAGTCTGGAGCAAGAACCGTTGAATATGCTCCGGCAGACGCTGCACAACCTCTTCAGTCAGGTACTCCACGACGTAACGGTTGTCGCCAGCGAATGCCCGAACAAAGCCTGGAATGTCCTCTCGCTCCCGCATCGAGAGCGCTGCCAGTTGCAGCCCCGCAATCCAGCCTTCGGTTCGGCGCTCGAGCGCGCTCAGGTCCTCAGCGGCGAGGCTCAGGTGCATGATCTGGTTGAGAAACGTGGCCGCCTCAGACGGCGTAAACCGCATGTCGGCGACGCGCAGTTCGGACAGTTGATCACGGGCGCGCAGGCGGGCCAGCGGAAGCGGTGGATCCTCGCGGGTGGCGATGACCAGGTGCAGCTGTGGCGGCAGGTGCTCGACCAGAAAGGCGACCGTCTTGTGGATAGCGCTGGCATCCAGAACGTGGTGGTCGTCAAGTACGAGGATCGCCTGCTGCGGCAGCGTCGCGATCTCGTTGAGCAGGGTGAACAGCAAGGTTTCGATAGGCGGATGCGGCCGGGCCTGAAGCGCCCCCAGGACCTCAACGCCAATCGTTGGGACAGCCGTCTGCAGCGCAGCGACAAGATAGGTGAGGAAGAGCGTGGGATCGTTATCTGCACTGTCCAGCGTAAGCCATGCAACCGGTCGTGCGCAGTCGGCCAGCCACTGGCTGAGCAGCATGGTCTTCCCGAAGCCGGCAGGTGCAGAGAGCAGCGTGAGTTTGCGGTACAGCCCCTCGTTAAGCCGCGCGATCAGGCGTGCACGGGGAACCGCATTTGGCCGCGGTGGCGGGATAAACAGCTTCGTTGTGAGCACTGGCGTCAGCATGGTGCCATTATAGAACACATGCTGATCAGGATCGGCAGAAACGAGACCTGACGGATCGCGAAGAGCTAACTTCACTATAGAGCTTCAGACAACCTGCCGCTCACCGTGTGCCAGATTTCTTGGCTTGAAGACCACGACCACGATCACTGCCCAGATCATCACCAGCGTGCTGACCACGGCGGCAAGAATTCCGTTGCCCGCATCCGAGGCGCTCATGAAGTTAAA
The DNA here is from genome assembly GCF_004138165.1 of Candidatus Chloroploca sp. Khr17. Taxonomy (GTDB): domain Bacteria; phylum Chloroflexota; class Chloroflexia; order Chloroflexales; family Chloroflexaceae; genus Chloroploca. The sequence continues at coordinate 4,829 of NZ_RYFF01000067.1, read as the reverse complement.
GCAGCCGTGCCAGACTGCCACAATCAGGATGCTGCCATCGGCGCTGTTATAGAGCCAGGTGAACACGATCGCGCCCGCATACAGGCCGATGGCCCATCCTACCGCAATCGCCGGGTCGAACAGGTAGAAGAACTGCGGCAGATGCCACAGCGCCCATAGGCCGGCCAGGAGCGACGTCGCCGTGAGGGCCGTGTGCTCCTTCTGCAGGCGGGGCAGCGCGAAACCGCGCCAGCCCGCCTCCTCGCCAATCCCGAACGTGAGGATCCAGAGCGCCAGCGCCACGATCCCGAGTGGCGGCAGGAAGCTCACGTCCCCCAGCGATGCGAGAGTCACCCCGGCGCCCATCATGCGATTCAGGATCACTACGACCACCAGCCCGATGAGCAGTGGCGAGAGTGCGGCGATCCACCAGATCGGGCCAACCCGCCAGCGGATCATGCGGCTACCAAGTTCACGCAACCCCACGCGCCCACGGCTGATCCCAGTTACCAGCAGGGCGGCGAGCAGTGGGCCAAACGCGACCAGGTAGTGCGTCCACGGCGGCAGGAAGGCCGGAATAAGCCCCTGCTTGCCCAAGGCCAGCGGGATGCCGATCGACCAGGAGATGGCATAGGCCAGGATAAAGTAGACGATCAGGTCCCGGCGGTCACGCGATGTGGTTGGCTCGTTCTGCATGGCAGGCTCCGTTAGACCAGCTACGGTGTATGCAGCGTATTGAGGCCGCCAAGCTGTGCGCTGAGGTCCCACAGGCGGCGCACTAATGCCTGATCATAGGTCGCGTGCGATGGAGGCACAGCACGGCACGTGACAACGTGCTTGCCGCTCATCCCCGCGACCTCGGGTGAGGTCGCCAGATTGCTCGCGGTCTCCGCCACTGTTCATTATTCCGTTGGGTGCGCCGCGCTCCGTTCAGGCAGGCGCCGGCGCGCGTTTGTTCCACTGCTCGATGTTCACGCCCTTCACGAGCAGCCACAGCGGAAAGGCGATCTCGGCGATGATAATCGGAAGGGCGAGCGCCGCCGGCGTTTCACTGTAGCCGGGCAGGAAGAGCCGTGCCACAACGTCGATGAAATAGCCACAGCCAGCAAGCAGAAACAGGCCGCCGAAGACTCTGGGGAAGTAGCCCGACCTGACGATCAGATACCCGACGAGAAAGACGTGGGGCACGAAAAAGGCGATGCCGATTGTGAAACCGATGCTGTGCACCTTCAGCAAGAGCGCGACTAGCGCGTGCAGTTGGTCGCCTGCGAAGACCGCCGGGCTAGCACCGAGCAGGAGTAGGACGGCGAAAGGGCTGAGCAGGTTGACACCATGAATTGCGGTCATGGTCAGCCGGAAGGCCGCCGCGATCAGAGCCAGTGTGTTGCTCACCGGCCGCAAGAGGATGTACAGCAGGATTACGAGGGCCACCTCGCAGAGCAGCGTGGCCAGCTCGCTGGCGATGCCGATGCGGAAGAGTGCACTGGAAGCGAGGATATTGTTCGCGGTGGCAGCCGCATCCCCAGGCACGACCAGCTGGGCCGGTACATAGCCCTGGGCAATACCCGCAAAGACGGCAATGGCGATGTACAGCAGTCCGGCAAAACGGGCCATAGCCTGTGGTGAGCGGTCATCGGTGTGCTGCTTCAGCTCGACACTCCCTAGCGTCGCAGTGTTGGATTCCATGGGTCTGCTCCTTTCAGAATGTCAGTTGCTCGTATGCTCCACCGCGATGACCACTTTTCCACAACTATCTGCCTGGCCGGGTTGGATGCGATTGACTGCGAGCAACGGCAGTCCGAGATCGCGCACTTTTCTGAGCAGTCCGTGCAACGCGGCCTGATCGATCACCGAGCCGGTGACCAGGGTATCGCCGTTGTCTGTCGGCGTGATAGCCATCCCGTCAAGCCAGTCGCTCCATTGTTGGCCCAGCCGGCCCTGGATCCTGATTTGATAGATCACCGGGCTCGCGGGATCGGCGGTTGGGTTGGGTTTGTGTGCCATGAGCCTGTACCTCGCACGGCCACATACCACGCGCTGCGCGCCCTGATCGCCCTATGCGCGTGAGATCGGCATTCCAGTTCGCTCGTTGCGCTCGCTGTTGGCAGGATCGGAACCGCTGACTGATAGGTTGAAGCCCTTCACGATCAGCCAGATCGGGAGGATGAGCTCAAAGATGCCGCCCGGCAGATTATGGATAAGCTGCAAATCTTGCCCAAAGATCTCTAGCACGGATCCGATCAGCAGCGCGGCGTAACCAATCAGGCCCAGGAGCGACAGCCATCGCGGGATGAGTCGTGATCGGTAGAGCACGTAACAGAATGGCAGACTCCCCAGACCCAGCGCGGCCATGGCGATGTGATACGCCGTCGTGCGTGCGTCCACAAGCAGTGCGCCCAGGGTACGGGCGGCCGTATCCGGCGCCCCGGCCTGGATCGTCGCCTGGCTGACGCCAATCAGCGCCAGGATCGCGATCCCCCCAACGACCAGGAAGACACACTCGAGGATTCTGGTGGCGACATAGCCCAGCGCGATCGGCTCACTCTGTCGCTTCACAATCGGAACGAGCAGTACGCCAATCCCGACAACCGCAGCAGCATCGACAAACTGCAGGAGTACCCCGCCGATCAGCTGGCTTTGGTTGGGATAGATATGCAGGAGATAGTCCGATCCGGTGAGCAGCGATTCGATCAGACCCGTGCCAGTCATATACGTGACCGTCGCGAGCAGGAACAACGCCCCCACGACGCGTGCGGTCCTGGTATGTGTATTCGGCTTCTGGGTGGTAGCCATCGTTGCGGCTCCTTGTTGATGACGCTACGATGAGTGACATCGATTACTTAGAGCATACTGGCTATGTGGACGCGTGTCATACCTCTTCCGAGCTATTCGGAGGATTATGCTGTACTATCCACTCCCTCCCCACAAGATCCCCACCACATCCCCATCTGTTCCTTTTGAAGGGAACAGACGCTCGGTGGAGACTCAGTGCAGCGCAAGGGAAAGATGCGAGACAGAGGAGGCAGAGCAGGGGAACGCAATCCGGGGAAGGCAACCAATCCACCGGCGCGCCGCTCGCCTGGGCCTCGGCGATGCAGAAGGAGATGACGCTGAGCGCCAGAATACCGTAGCCAAGCAACAGCCCCGGCCCGACGGTGTAGCCGAAGGCAGTGCGCTGCCAGAGGTGTACGCCGCCGCCGAGCAATTGCGTATAATAACACCATGCCGGAGTCACTCCTTGCGACAAAGCTCTTTCTCCCGTCGCCGCGGTCTGATGCCATTTACCGCGACCAGCTCATCGTGCGCCTGAACGCCGGCCTCGCGCGGAAACTGACACTCGTCTCGGCCCCGGCGGGCTTCGGGAAGACGACCCTCCTTAGCACATGGCTGTCCGGCTGCGATCGCCCGGTCGCGTGGCTGTCGCTCGATGAGGCCGATAGCGACCTCAGCCGTTTCCTGGCCTACCTCGTCGCCGCCTTACAGACGTGTGCGCCACAGCTTGGCGGAGAGATGCCGGCCCTGCTCGCCTCACAACAGCCGCCGCCGGCCGAGACACTGTTGACCAACCTGCTTAACGCGATCGCCGCGATCCCTCACGATCTTATCCTCGTCCTCGACGACTACCACACAATCGCGGCGGCTCCGGTTGACCAGGCGCTCACATTCCTGCTCGATCGCCTGCCGCCCCATCTGCACCTGGTGATCGCCACTCGCGAGGATCCGAACATCCCCCTGGCCCGCTACCGTGCCCGTCACGAGTTAAGCGAACTGCGCGCCGCCGATCTGCGCTTCACGCCCACCGAAGCCACCGAGTATCTCAACCGGGTGATGGGCCTGGATCTCGCCGACGACGCCATTGCCGTGCTCGATGCACGCACCGAAGGCTGGATCACCGGCCTGCACCTGGCCGCCCTCTCGCTCCAGGGGCAGCCCGACTCCGCCGAATTCATCGCCGCGTTCACCGGCAGCCATCAGTTCGTGCTCGATTATCTGGTGGAGGAGGTTTTGCAGCGCCAGCCTGAACCGATGCAGCACTTCTTGCTCCGTACGGCGATCCTCGATCGCATGTGCGGTTCTCTGTGCGATGCCGTACTGGATGAACCCGCCGGATCCGGGCAGACGATCCTGGAGGCTATCGAACACGCCAACCTCTTCATCGTGCCCCTCGATCGCGAGCGGCACTGGTACCGCTACCACCACCTGTTTCGCGATCTGCTCCGCAAGCGGCTGGGGCAGCGCCACCCGCCCGAGCCGGTCGCTGAGTATCAGATCCGCGCCAGCCGGTGGTTTGAAGAGCACGGCCTGCCGGCTGAGGCGTTTCACTATGCCGCCGCCGCCGACGATGTCGCGCGCGCCGAGCGGCTGATTGAGCACAAGGAGATGCCCCTCCACGTGCGCGGCAACGTGAACGCCATCCTCGACTGGCTATGGGCATTACCCACAACAGTGCTCGACGCCCGACCCTCGTTGTGGGTGAAGTCGGCCACCCTGGCCCTGGTTGCCGGCCGGACGAACGGCGTCGCAGCGCGGCTCCAGGCGGCTGAGCAAGCGTTACCGCCCGGCGAACCGGATGAGCCGACCCGCAACCTGATCGGGATCATCGCCGCCGCGCGAGCGACGCTGGCTGTGACCCAATACCAGGCCGAAACCACGATGGAGCCGCCACCGCTGCCGCCCGATGTGTGCCCAACGTGCCGTGGGGCCGGCTACATGGTCGCCGATGCGCCCTACGGCCATCCGCGCTTCGCCAAACTGATCCGCTGTGCCTGTACGCAGACCGAGCAGCAGCAGCGTCGTCAGGGCCGCCTGGAACAGCTCAGCAACCTCGCCGAGGTGCGCAGCCTGACCTT